>BOLA01000001.1 GCA_016861265.1 Patescibacteria group bacterium | reverse complement strand
TCCCATTGGTATAAATCTTTTTGCCTCATTTGATCTAGCTATTACGCAACCGTCGTTATTCGATAAAACAACAATTGGTTTTCCTCTTAACTTTGGGTTAAACGCACGTTCACAACTTGCATAGAAGTTATTACAGTCTGCTAATGCTATCATGGTTTCTTAAATAACTTATATTTTTATAAGATGTTTGAGTTTTTATATTCTTTGTCATAGCAAAGTCAAAATAGAAGTTATTACAATCTGCTAGTGCTATCATAATTAATTAAATAAGTTTGTTAATAACCGAAGTCACAACCCCCCAAATCTCATCATTGTCCTTTAGTTTAATAGGCTTATATTTAAAATTCTCAGGATACAAGTAAGATTCTCCATTAATATTCTTAAATCGTTTTACAGTGAATTCGTTGTCAACAACTGCAACCACAATAGAATTATTATGGTGAATAGCAGCCCTATCGACTACTAAAATATTACCTTCAAGAATACCAACATTTATCATGGAATCTCCTGATACCCTTACAAAGAATGTAGATACAGGATGGGGAACCAAGTATTCATTTAAATCTAAATGATTTTCGGTAAAGTCATCTGCCGGACTCGGAAATCCTGCCTTAATTGTGCTTAGAAATAATGGAATGTTCATATTAGAGTTCAGTTACGCTTCGTTAGGTTCAGTAAGTATTGACTACAACACAGACCAATCCGACGAAGCGGGTATGCTATGTATACCTATCTAAAGTATACGCAATGTGTACCTAAAACTTTCAAGTATTTTCTTGCAAAAATTTTGGATTTAAGTATAGAATGTTTCCACTAAATAATGTCAAAACTAAATATGAACGAAATTAAAAAACAAAACTCTAGAGAAGTAATTAGCAGAGAAGAGTATTACAACCTACTTATGGAAATGACATCAATAGACATGGCCTTACTTAACTGTAGCACTAGAGAAGACGAAGTTAGAATACCCGAAGCAATTCAACGTTTGAGAGATTACTTAGAAAAGACTAACTGGAAGTGTATTGAATTAGTAAGAAGGCCACTCGAGGTATTACATATACTTTTGCTTAATAGACTACATTTAAATAGACAGTGTCCAAATCCTCTAAATCAATACGATTTAGCAAGCATGAGAATTTATGCAACAACCGAAGCAGAAATTAGAAATTTGTATACAATCTATTTAAACGCAATCGAAGCATCACTCATTCCCCAGGAGGCTTGATGCAACATCTTTAATATTTTTTTCTTTGGAAGAATAGATGTTTTTAAATTCCAATCGTTTAGCTTCTTTAACACGTCTATCTTCCATAAATACTTTTCTAATTTCACCCGTTAAACCTACTTCTCCAAAATACACATTGTTTCTTGGTACAATCTTATCTTTAAGAGAGGATACTATAGACTGCATTACTGCTAAATCTAGTCCCGGATCTGTAATCTTAATTCCGCCAGTAATATTTATATAAATATCAAATTCACCGGTATGCATCTTCAATTTCTTATCAATTATGGCAAGAATTATATACAGCCTATTTAAATCAAAGCCGCTAGTAGTCCTTCTTGGATTTGAAAAGTAACTCCTTGTTGCTAATGCCTGTACTTCTACAACAACTGGTCTTGTACCCTCCATTACTAAAGCATACACAGAACCGCTAGCTTCTGCTTTTTGTTTATCAAATAGGTCCTTAGTATCCTTAACTTCAATCATTCCTTGTCCAGTCATCTTAAATAAACCTACCTCGTCTGAACTTCCATATCTATTCTTTTCAACTCTTAGAACTCTGAATTCATAACGTTTATCACCTTCTAGATAAAGTACAGTATCTACCATATGCTCCATAATTTTAGGGCCAGCTATATCACCCGACTTTGTCACGTGGCCGATTATAAAAGTGACTATGTTATAGCCTTTAGCTAGACTAACAATTCTATTAGTACATTCAGAAATTTGTGCAACATTACCAGAACTACCCACAACATTAGGATCGAACATTGTTTGTATTGAATCTACAATTACACAATCAATTTTATCTCTATGACTTACAATATAGGTTTCAACAGTATCCATATTTACATCGGGTAGAAACATTACATTATCTAGTTTCAAGTTTAATCTATCTGCTCTATGTTTAATTTGAAGAGGCGATTCTTCACCGCATACATATAAAATATTTAAACCGAGCTTAGATAGTGTTTCTGTAATTTGTAGGGATAGTGTTGATTTACCTACACCTGGCTCACCAGAAAATAAGAAGACTTGACCGGGAACTATTCTTCCACCAATAGTATTATCAAATTCATATATTCCAGTTGTGAATGCTAGTTCTTTTTTACTTGCGGTCTTAGAATCTTTAGCTAAATCAGACAATCTAACAGGCTTTACATCGTTGGCTACTCGTAGCGCTGTCTTACCTTTTTTCGCAAGTTTCGGATTAATTGCATTAGTATCTTCCACCAAGGTATTCCACATTTTGCAGTTATCACATTGGCCTTGCCATTTTAAATAAGTCTTTTGACAATTTGAACAAATGAACATATATTATTTTTAAGTTGATAATTTCAGACAACAGTTAACTATAATCTTCTTGTATGAACTATTAACTACATTCTAGTTCAATCAATTTACGATAATTATACAGTATTAAATTGTTTTTAAATTTTATTTTAGTTTTATGGCTTTACACGCTTACCAGTTAGGACAAGACTTAACAGAACCTGCAAGACCCGAAGCACTAGAAATACCTAACGTAGACTCTATGTCTGATCAAGAATTAATTGAATTTGCTGAAAATATATACAATAAATATTTAGACGATGTATCAAGAGTAAATATTAAAGAAGCACTAAAGTTCGAATGCTTAAGAAGAATTCGTAGACTTTTACTAACTTGCTCGGAATCCAATCAATATTTTGAATTTGAAAATTGTGCACTACAGTTACAAGCATTAATGAAAGTATATTCATTTGCCATAGTAGGCTATCCAGTAAATGGGTCATTTAACGGACCTACGCATAGATGGCAAAATCCTGAGCTAAGAGATCATGTAATTAAATTTTTTATAACGGATGAAAACTTGCACAACTACGATAATCTATGTCCTATAATTGATTACATGCATTTATTTTGTCAAAGAATTACAAATGGTTAAAATTTTAATGATAGAATTATTTGAACATTAATTCTTAAAAAATATTTATGTTGCCGACACTGGAAAAATTGGAAATACCAGACTTCACAGATTTTACAGATTTACAGTTACTACACTACATAGATACCGAGGTTAGAAAATATTCTATTGATAGAGAAGCCAGCCGACAAATAAAACAAGCAATGGAGCCTGCTGTTTTGAGCAAAATTCAAGAGTTACTAAATCAAGGTGTATTAGAGAATATAGTTAGACTAAATAATCTTATTCAAATTTATGGATTTACTCGAACAGGCGTTATGTTCAACCCTGTTTATCTTGGTTTAGATAAAACAATTGAAACATCTGAACTAATTTTGCGAGTTGAGGATTTTTTTAGAAATGATCCATCGACCTATAATTACGAAGATTTTGCAATTGTATTAGGCTACGTTTCGTTATTATTTAAAAGAATTATGGATTTTTAATTATGAAAATAATTGTTGCGTCAAAAAACCCCGTTAAAATAAATACTACTCTAGATGGATTTAAGGAAATGTTTCCAGAACAGGAGTTTGAAATTGAAGGTGTAAGCGTTCCTTCAGGAGTTGCTGATCAACCAAAAACTGATAAGGAAACATTTGAAGGAGCAAACAATAGAAGTTTAACCGCCAAGCAACAGTTTCCCAATGCAGATTTTTGGGTCGGAATTGAAGGTGGAATTGAAGATACAGGAACAGAGATGACTTCATTTGCATGGATAGTAATTCAAGGAAAAAATTTAATGGGGAAAAGTAGAACTGGAACATTCCTATTATCACCTAAAGTCGCTGAACTAATTAGAAGCGGACTAGAACTTGGTGATGCCGATGATAAAATATTTAGAATGAAAAATTCTAAACAACAAAATGGAGCAGTTGGAATACTTACAAAGGATTTGTTGACTAGGCAATCGTTCTACGAGGTTTCAGTTATACTAGCACTAATACCATTTAAGAATTCAGATATATACTAATGAAGATTTACTTTGCTGGTTCTATAAGAGCAGGTCGACAAGATGCGGATATTTATCTACAGATTATTAATTATCTTCAAACAAAGGGAGAAGTATTGACCGAGCATATTGGATCCGTATCACTTAAAGTGATGGGAGAGGATGGAACAAGTGAAAAGTTCATTCACGATAGAGATATAAATTGGCTATTAGAAAGCGAAGTTATTGTCGCTGAGGTTACAAATCCAAGTCTAGGTGTAGGCTATGAATTAGGAAGAGCTTTTGAGAATGGGAAAAAAATTCTTTGTCTCTATAGACCAACAAAAGATAAAAAATTATCGGCAATGATTCGTGGCTCTAATTTTACTACGTATAACTACAAGAGTTTGGAAGAAGCAAAACATTATATAGATAAGTTTTTTAGAGATATCATTTAATAACACCGCCACCAAGGCATTCGTTGTCCCTGTAAATAACTAAACTTTGTCCACTGCTTGGTGCTCGTTGAGCCTTTTTAAATTTAAAAGAGTAACTATTCCCTTCTTTAATTAACATTCCCTCCTCAGGCTTGTGTCTATATCTTATAGATGCACTTAACGAATTATCATCTAGCAAACTATCTTCAATATCTGGATTAATTAGGTGTAAATTTTCTAGTTCAATTTGCTGTTTTAGCATTGCAGAATGATCATGTCCGTGACCTACGTACAAGATGTTATTTTCTATATCTTTATCTACTACGTAGTATGGTGTTTCCTGACCACCAATACCTAAACCTCCTCTTTGCCCTATAGTATGGAAAAATACCCCTTTGTGAGTACCTACTTTTAACTTGGTATCAATATCAATAATATCTCCATCTTTTTCCGGTATTCTTTTCATTAGAAATTGAAGAACATTTATTTCACCAATAAAACAAATTCCCTGACTGTCTGGCTTCTTAGCATTCGGTAAATTAAACTTCTCCGCCAGTTTTCTTACCTCCGGCTTTTGCAAACCTCCAACAGGGAAGAGTGTCCTACTTAACTGCTCTTTAGTTAAATTGTATAAAAAGTAGGTTTGGTCTTTATTATTATCAACCCCCTTATACATATGAGGGTTTCCGTTAGAATCGTCTATTCTAATTGCATAATGACCGGTAGCTATTAAATCCGCCCCTAGATCCTTAGCCTTTTCTAGGAATAGTTTAAATTTTATTTCTTTATTACACATTACATCGGGATTCGGAGTTCTACCTTTTGAGTACTCATTAAAAAAGTATTCAACAACTTTGTCTCTATATTCTTTTTCAAAATTAAAAGATCGAAACTCTATTCCGATTTGCTTGCATACAGCTTCGGCATCGGCCTGATCTGTTTCCCAGGGACAATCCGCTTGTAAACCATAGTCATCACCCGACCAGTTTTTCATGAATACACCAACAACAGTGAAACCCTGCTCTTTTAATAGTGATGCAGAAACAGCAGAATCAACTCCACCTGAAAGCCCTACAAATACTGTTTTATTATTATTTTCTGAATTCATACTATTAATTATAGGGTATTATTTTAACATTAAGTGTAAAGCAGTCCAAAGAATATATTAAATACTACTTACATCTTTTTATAGAATAAAATTTAATACAAGTCTAAAATTGACAATTAAGAATTCGATTGCAGTCACTTGGCTGAGCTGCAATCATACAAACTTACCCGCGCCCTTGTTTTTCTTCAAAAGACTTGAGTGCGTTGTACAAGAGGGTTGCACCCGGGTTTTCTGGGTTTCTTAAGCACCATTTCTGTATGGAGGTTATATTGCCTGAATCAAGCAACCCCGCCGAAAACAGAATGTTTGCAATAAAGAACATTGCCACAGAACACCCAAGCACTACAAGCCCTATATAGAAATTAAGGAGAAGGATAAGAATACCTACAAAACCCCCAACTACAGAGAGTAGTGTTAGTAGTAATCCTCCCACAAAAAACACATAGTGCTTTACGCTCCAATTTGCACCTACCGAAACTACTCGAATAGAGCCATCATTCATTCTATAGAATAGGGCTCCTTCTACTTTGCCTATTAGTTTCATCTTGCTCTCCAAGTGACTAAGTGCAGTACGCACTACTTTGAAAGTAAGAAATTATAGCATATAACCATTATATATAGTGCTATTCCAATTCTAATCCGAAGATAATGTAAGTTTAGTATACCTATGGTAAATAGAGGTTTCGGGTTATAATGTGGGGTTTAACTATTTACTAAATTGTAGATGGAACAAATCAAAATTCGAGGTGCTAGAACTAATAACCTTAAAAATATTAACTTAGATATTCCCAAAGATAAACTAACCGTAATTACAGGTCTTTCCGGATCAGGAAAATCTTCTTTAGCCTTTGACACAATATATGCAGAAGGACAAAGAAAATATGTGGAAAGTCTTTCAGCTTATGCACGTCAGTTTTTGGGTTTAATGGACAAACCCGATGTAGACACTATCGAAGGACTGTCTCCTGCAATTTCCATTGATCAAAAGAGTACTGGGCATAACCCTAGATCAACTGTGGGAACCGTTACGGAAATCTACGATTACTTAAGGCTTTTGTTTGCAAGGGTTGGGCATCCAAGAAGTCCAATCACAGGTAGGCGACTCGAAAAACAGACTGTACAACAGATTGTAGACGATGTAATGAGTTTCTATGAAAAATTTAATAATGGGCAAGCCGAAAAGAAAGATATTAAGATTCTGGTTTTATCTCCATTAATTAAGGCAAGAAAGGGTACCTATGAAGAGCTATTTACAAGATTCCTTGGTCAGGGTTATGCAAGAATAAGAGTAGATAATCAGGTTTATTCTCTAGAAGAGGATATAAAATTAGATAAATTTGTAAAGCATAACATTGAACTTGTTGTCGATAGACTTGTAATTAAGGAAGATTCAAAAAACGACGGAGAGTTATTAAAGAGATTAACTGATTCAATTGAACTCTCACTTAATCTTGGTAATGGAGAAGTCTATATTAACCTTGCAGATTCAAAAGACCTAAATAAGCATATTCAAACCGCAGCAATTAGAGTAGAGGAAAACGGAGATATATTCTATTCAGAGAAATTAGTTGATCCAGAAAGCGGTCAGTCTTTCCCAGAAATCGAACCACATACGTTCTCATTTAACTCACCATTTGGAGCATGTCCAGTATGTAACGGGTTAGGTAGTATTAAAGAAATTGATTCTAGTAATATTTATAACCCAAGACTTACAGTGGCAGAAGGTGGAATCTACCCATGGGCAAGAGTTATAGAGAACGAAGATTCATATAGCTATAGTTTACTAGAAGCAATGGCCAAAGCAGAAAACATTTCCCTAAGAACGGCCATAGGAAAGCTAGGTGAGGAAAGTTTGAATAAAATTTTATATGGGACAGGAGATAAAGAATACAAGGTTGAATACACTAATATGTACGGTCAATCAAGATCAATGATGACCACATTCGAAGGAGTTATTCCTAATCTATTAAGAAGATATAACGAAACCGATTCGGATTATATTAAAAACGAGATTGAACAGTATATGTTCGAGAAAGAATGTGGAGAATGCCACGGCTATAGACTAAAAAAAGAGGCCCTTGCCGTAACCATAAGAGGGTTGAATATAGTCGATGCCGGAAACATGTCAATTGAAGAGTGTGTTAACTGGTTCTCAAAGTTCGATAAACCTGTAGATGAGTCAGAAGTAGTAGAAAAATCAACTCTGCATGAAATTTTCAACTTAACTTCAATAAAGCCTGCAGAAGACGACATAAGTGTTTCGGAAAAGGAAATTGGGAAACAAATTTTCAAAGAAATTACTACCAGACTAAACTTCTTGGTTTCTGTAGGCTTAGATTACCTAACTTTAAATAGAGCAGCTAGAACGTTATCTGGAGGTGAATCTCAAAGAATTAGACTTGCCAGTCAAATTGGAACAGGATTAACAGGAGTGTTATATGTATTAGATGAGCCTTCAATTGGTTTACACCAAAGAGACAACGAAAAATTAATTCAGACACTAGAAAAACTTAAAGAGATTGGTAATACAGTAATTGTTGTAGAACATGATGAGGACACCATTAGAAAAGCTGACCACGTTATAGATATTGGACCCGGTGCAGGTGAACACGGGGGTGAAGTTGTTGCAGAAGGCACGGTTGAAGATATGATTAAATCTCCAAAATCCGTCACAGGAAAGTATTTAAGTGGTGAAATAATAATAACAAAGGATTTAATTTATAAAGAGTTAAAGAACATTCAAGCATTAGAGCGAACCAAAGACAACGGAGAAAAGAAAGGTAAGCTTGTCTTTAGTAATGTAACCCACCATAACCTAAAGGGTGTTGACCTTGAAGTCCCTCTAGGAAAATTCGTGGCGGTTACAGGAGTCTCAGGTTCTGGAAAATCTTCACTTATTAATGATGTCTTGTATAAGACACTAGCAAAGCAACTCTACGGAGCCAAGGATAATCCTGGAAAATACGGAGAAATGCGTGGACTCGAAAATATTGATAAAGTGATTGATATAGATCAATCACCTATAGGCAGGACCCCAAGATCAAATCCTGCAACCTATACCGGAATATTTAATATAATTAGAGAAATCTTTGCTCAAACCAAGGAATCAAAAGTAAGAGGCTATAAGGCCGGTAGGTTTAGTTTTAATGTTAAGGGTGGTAGATGTGAGAAATGTGAAGGTGCGGGTGTTATAAAGATATCTATGCAATTTCTTCCCGATGTTTATGTTACTTGTGAGGTATGTAATGGACACAGATATAATAGAGAAACATTACAGATCGATTATAAGGGTAAAAATATTTCAGAAGTTTTAAACATGACTGTCGAAGAAGGAGTTAAATTCTTCGAAAATATTACTGCGATTTCAAGTAAGTTAAAAACTTTGCAAGATGTTGGTTTAGGTTATATTAGATTAGGTCAGGGAGCAACAACGCTATCGGGCGGAGAATCCCAAAGAGTTAAGCTAGCGAGCGAATTATCGAAGAGATCAACAGGTAAGACTCTATACATTTTGGATGAACCTACAACCGGATTGCATTTTGAAGACGTAAGAAAACTGCTTATTGTACTACACGGTTTAGTTTGCAAAGGCAATTCTGTATTAGTAATTGAACATAACCTAGATCTAATCAAAACTGCTGATTGGATTATCGATCTTGGTCCCGAAGGAGGACAAAAGGGTGGGTATATTATTGCCGAGGGAACCCCTGAGCAAATTGCAGACAATAAGGAAAGTTATACAGGGCAGTGGCTAAAGAAAATACTATAGTATTAGTAAAATAAATTAGTACACTCTAATTTAAAATATGTATAGTAAATTGATTAAGTTCTGGTTGGTCGTGCGATTTTATGGTTGATAGCATTAAGTTTGTAAAAACACTTCCACATTTAAATCCTTTTTTTATTGATAAGGATAGACTAACTATATCTACTAATATCAATTCTCCATATACTCTTCAATTTCTTGAGCAAATAAATGTACTAAAAAAAGAAGATATAACATTTAAGAGTCTTGTAGAAGTAATTTCAAAAATGTTTATTGATAGAGTAGATGTAATTACTCAGAAGAATGAGTTTTCAATTAAAGGTGATATTATTTCTATTTGGCCTGTGGGTTTTGAACATCCAATCAGACTTGAATTCTTTGGTGATGATCTAGAGAAAATATATTTTTTTGATGAAAATTATTCAAGAAAGATTGATGACGTAAACTTTTTGGTATTAAGTAAATTTAAACTTGAAGATAAATCAGAAAGTGAATCAATCAGAATACATTTTGAAAAGGACTCAAATTTAAAAGGTTATCAAAGAATTATATTTTCAAACTCCCTAATTGCCGAAAAAAGTGATGAATATGAAATTGTTAGAACTGATTTTACTTATCCAAATCTTTACTATTCTAGATTCGATATACTAGAAAGAGAAATTAAGTCCTATACTACCCAAGGTTATTCCGTGTTTATATCAACAAAAAATATAGAACATATTTCCAATGAATTATTAGACTATACTTCTGTAAAAAATCTAAATTCTTTAGAAAACAATAAAAACTTATTTATTGAAAATCTTTTAAGTAGTATAAAAACTGCTAACTTGCCAGCAGGTTTTATTTCAAAGGAATTAAAACTTGTATATCTTACTGATCGTGAGTTATTTGGAAGTATTTTTTTAACAAGGCCTGAAAGAACCAAGAACGATTCTAGCAATATAAAAAGATTGTTACGGCAATTTGAAGGCAACATTGAAATTGGTGATTATGTGGTTCATCAAGACTATGGTATTGGAGTGTATTCGGGTTTAACACAGGAAGAAGTCGATGGCGTAACAATGGAATATCTATTGCTAACATACGCCAATAACGATCAATTGTACGTACCCATTCATCAAGTAGATAAAATTACCAAGTTTATTGGACCGGACAATGTTCCACCAAAACTTACAAAACTGGGTAAAGGAAACTGGGAAGCGTCTAAAGAAAAAGTAAAAAAGACTACACAAATATTAGCTAAAGAATTAGTCGAACATTATGCGCTTAGAGAGTTGGCAAAAGGAACACCAATAAAAAAAGAAGATTCAAAGGAATACAATAAATTTGTAGATGAGTTTAAATTTAAAGAGACAGAAGATCAGCAGCGAGCTATAAACGAAATTATAAGCGATCTGGAAAATCCAATACCAATGAACAGATTATTAGTTGGAGATGTAGGTTTTGGGAAAACTGAAGTATTCATGAGAGCAGCTTTTAAGATAGTGGAGAATGGAGGCCAAGTTGCAGTACTTGCTCCAACAACAATCCTTACTTCTCAACATGCAGCGGTTTTTAAAGATAGATTCAAGTCTTTTCCCTATAAAATTGCTTATTTATCTAGGTTTAACACTGCAAAGGAGAACAGAACTATTATAGATAAAATAAATGAAGGAAAAATAGATATTGTAATTGGCACACATAGATTACTTAGTACTGATGTTAAATTTAAAAACTTACAAATGTTGATAGTTGACGAAGAACAGAGGTTCGGAGTAAAGCAAAAAGAAATCATAAAGAAACTGAATTACGGTGTTCACGTATTAAGTGTTAGTGCTACTCCAATACCAAGAACACTAAGCATGGCACTTTCATCTATTCAGGAAATTTCAATAATTTCACAACCACCAAAAGATAGAAAACCTGTTTATACAGAAATTATAAAAGACAATTGGAATAAAGCTGTACAAGCAATTGCAAAAGAAATAGAAAGAGGAGGGCAAATCTATTTTGTGCACAACGAGGTAAATACTATTCAATCAATAAAACAGAGGCTAGAAGAATCTTTGCCAGGAGTTAAATTCATTGTTGGACACGGACAAATGAGTCCTGCGGAATTGGACAGGGTGATGACAGACTTTTTCGATAAAAAATATGATTGTTTAATTGCAACAACAATTATTGAAAATGGATTAGACTTACCTAATGTAAATACCATGATAATAAATAAAGCCGATCATTTTGGTTTGTCCCAACTTTACCAATTAAGGGGTCGAGTTGGAAGATCAACAAGAGAGGCCTACTGCTATTTAATGTATTCTGGAAAAACTTTAGAATCACAATTGAATGAGCAAAATATTTCTGATGAGAAATTAAAGAAAGCAATGTATAGAAAATATGTGGAACGTTTACAGGCAATAGTAGATAATCAAGAGTTAGGTGCAGGTTTTAGAGTTGCAAGCAGAGATTTAGAAATAAGAGGTAGCGGATCATTATTGGGAGAACAACAGAGCGGATTTATTTCAACAATAGGTTACGCAATGTACATTGAAATGTTAGCAACCGAAGTCGAAAGACTACGAAATGCATAATCATTAAAACTTCATTACCATTTCATATTAAATTCATAAGGAAAAGCTAAATTTGTAGTAATTCAATTTGTGAAAACATATTAGTATGGTATTTTGAAGTAATACCAACTTACTGTTGAACAAAATATTTAATTAATTGTTACGATCTAATTTATGGACACTAAGCCCGTAAAAACTGGAGAGGACGAAGTGATTACAATCAATCTTCAACCCTACATAACTCCAATCTCTATTTTACTTTCCGCAATTATAATCGCTTCCAGCTTATTAATTGGCCTAAATAATGTTGCAACAGCATTCAAGGGTGGTTCTACAGGTACAACTGCCACAACAGGAACTACTACAACTACAGGAACAACCGCAGGTGCCGTAACCGTTTCAAAAGATCAAATTGCTGCATTATTTAACGACTCTTCTAACCTAACTTTTGGGGACTCTGGAAAAAAAGTTTTGTTTGCTGAATTCTCGGATCCATCTTGTCCTTATTGTCATATTGCAGGCGGTAAGAATGGTGAGTTAAATAAGAGTGCAGGAGAAACATTTACTTTAGTTGCTGACGGTGGAACATACGTTGCACCAGTTGTTGAGTTCAAGAAATTAGTTGATGCAGGACAAGCTTCATATGTTTGGAAGTATACAAATGGCCACGGAAATGGTGAGATGGGTGCTAAGGCATTATACTGCGCAAACGATCAGGGTAAGTTCTGGGAAGCACATAATTTACTATACTCAAATGCAGGCTATAATCTATTAAACAACACAGTTAAAAACGATAAAGCTCAGTCAGGTACACTGGCAGACTTCTTAGCTGGAGTTCTTGATAAGAATGCACTAAAAAGTTGTCTAGAGGGTGGAAAATACGACGATAAGTTAGCAGTCGATCAGTCTGAAGGTGCTACACTTGGCGTATCTGGAACACCAGGCTTCTTTGTTAACGAAACAAATTTTGCAGGTGCATACAGCTACACAGATATGCAATCAGTTGTTGAAACTGCTTTAGCAAACTAAAGTAGATTACTAAACACTAAAACTGCAGTAGAAATACTGCAGTTTTTTATTGCTTATTTTTGCCAAGAGTTTACAATTACAGTATGAAGTTTCTAAGATTTTTGTTAATAATTCCTTTAATTATATTGACTATTATTTTAATTAATGGACTTTCAAAAAGATCTAAAGATTATGGTCTTGTATTTGCAGTCACAGATAAAATAGACTACCTGTCGAATCCAAACTTAAAAGTAAAATCTACAAAGACAAAAATGACAAAGGAACAGGTTGCACAAACTACAAACAGAAGACCCTGCCTTTTTATTTATGATAATAAGGTTTACCAGATTCCAGACGCTTTCTTTGATTTGCATAAAGGCGGATCTGATGAGTTACTTCAGGCATGTGGTAGGGATATAACTGCAATTTTTAACTTTATGCCCCATACAACATCCGCACAGCAATTACTTACCCATTTCTACTACACGGATCTAAAGAATTAATCTATAGTATAATTCAGCTATGACCTCCAAAGAATACGAAAAAACTCTAAACATTGCCTTTAACGAATATAGAAAGAATAATCCTCAAGATTTGTTAAACGGTAGTAAGTATTTTAATCAGATTGGGTCAACACTACTAGAAGATATTGAATATAGCCAACAGCTAAAAATTAAAGAACAAATTCTAAACAAATTGTTCGAAAATTTTACGTCGGTACTGAGTCCTTCCATTTTTGGCTCACCCAAGATTACTGAGTACCGTTTTAAGGTAGAGTTTGTAACTAGCTATAACCCCAAATTTGAACCATTTAACAGATTCGGTCAGCGCAAGAAGGGCAATTTTAGCTGGGTTGTAGATTTAGATGAATATGTATTAATTGAAAAAGATATATTTAAGAAAGCTAGACAAGTATACGATTATGCAATTTCCTTAGGATTAAATGGTTACGACCTAAGAATGAATAAAGGAGATTTAAGATACATAACAATAAAACACTACAAAGATTCAAGCATGTTGGTTATTACATCTGACAATCAAGATGAACGATTCAACCAGTTAATCGATTATGCAAAGGTGTTAGGATTTAACTCAATTTACTGGCTGCAAAATTCCACTAAACACGACTCATTTGAAGGGGAAGTTATTAAATTTGAAGGTGTAGAATTTATAAATATCCCCATGTTTATAAATAGCAACAAATATGACTTTCTTGTAGGTCCATTTACTTTTTTTCAGAATAATATTTATTGCTTCGAAGTATTACTTGAATACCTTAATAAATTCATAGAGTCGCAAGAATTTTCAAGTAAGACACTTTTTGACTTATACTCAGGAGTAGGTTTATTTGGGATTGTTTTCGCGAAATACTTTAATAATATTAAAAGTGTTGATATTGTTAAAGACAGCATTGATCTTGGTATAAAAATCAGTCAACTAAACAATATAAAAAATATAGAGTTTGAAGCAAGAGACATTAAGGACATGAGTTTTACAAAGAACAGAGATAGTGTTGTTATTGTAGACCCACCAAGAAATGGACTAGAAGAAAAGGGATTAATAAATATAATGGAAATTGAACCTGAATACTTAATTTATATTTCCTGTAATCCTATAACACTCAAAAAGGATTTATGTAAACTGACAGAAAAATATAATATTTTGGATTTAAAATATTTCGATACATTTCCCCAAACATATCACGTGGAAAGCTTATGTATAATGAAAAGAAAATAGATGCAATTGTTTAAATTATTGACTTTAATATAAGAAAACAATAGTATGAATTAGTATTAAATTTATTACTTATGGGAGTTTTTGACGGACGAAAATTAAGCACTCAGGAGCACTTGGATATTGAAGATATACGAGATGATTTGGTTATATTAAAAAATGGACGAGTTGCCTGTGTAGTAGAAACAACATCAATAAATTTTGACCTTTTAGACAGCCAGGAACAGGATGCAAAAATATATTCATTTGCAGCTTTCTTAAACTCAATTAGATTTCCTATACAAATTGTAATCAGAACACAGAGAACAGATATTGCAAAGTATTTGAGCCTTTTAGATGAATACAAGTCCAAGATAACATCTCAGCCTATTATAAATCAGGTTAGTATTTATCAGGATTTTATTCATAACCTTACAGAAACTACTCAAATTTTAGATAAAAGATTTTACACAGTAATTCCTTCACTACAGATGCCAGTTGTTACGACTAGCTTTGTTAAACAATTATTCGGAAAGAAAGAAAGACTAGTAAATATTAATCAGTTACTTAAGAAGGCAAAGGAAGAATTAATTCCCAAAAGAGATACAATCATAAAAAACTATGGGAATATGGGAATTGCTGCTAAGCAACTACAAAACGACGAATTAATAAAACTATATTATTCAGTTTACGAACCTGACAAGAGCGGTCTTGAAATTCTTAATCTTAGAGAAAGCGACGCGGCTACTGGAATGGTTAGTTCTAAATTTAATTAAATATAAATGGGACTTTTAGATAAATTACTACCAAAACCAAAGCCAGCTGCTCAGCCACAGGGTGCAGTTTCGGCTAAAGAACTAGAGGCGTTAAGAAGGGAAAACGATGCCATCCAAAAATTTACACAGGGTCTTATTGATATAAAGGACATAATTGCTCCTTCTGCTATTGAAGTAAATTTCAATAATCTTATAATAGGGCACAAATTCTTTAGATCCTATTTTGCAGTAAGCTTTCCAAGCGTAGTAGTACCAAACTGGCTAGAACCAATAATAAACTTTGAATACCCAATAGATTTAAGTACTTTCTATTATCCAAGAGACACGGCAGAAATTCTTGCAATTTTAAAAAGAAAGATCGCTGAAATGCAGGCTACTATTAACATTCAAATGGAATCAGGGCAGGCTGCAGATCCAATTGTAAAACAACAATTAGAAGATGCACTTACATTACAGGAACAACTAGCTGCCGGTAACGAAAAATTCTTTCAGTATGCTCTTTACGTGACGGTTCACGCAGATAGTATGGAAGAACTTGAGAAAATTTCAAAGAACCTAGAAGCTACAATGGCAACTTTAGGTATTATTATTAAAGTAGCAACATTACAACAGGAAGAAACATTTCAAAGTTGTATTCCATATGGAATGGATAAAATAGGAATGTTAAGAAATCTTGATACTACTGCAATTGCAACAACATTCCCATTCGTTTCATCTGAACTAACAATGGAAAAGGGAGTTCTATATGGAGTTAACTTGCACAATAGTTCACTTGTCATCTTTGATAGATTCTCTTTACCTAATGCCAATGCAGTCGTATTAGCTAGCTCTGGTGCTGGTAAATCATATACTGTAAAACTTGAAGCGGTTAGATCTTTAATGCTGGGAGTAGATATAATAATTATCGACCCAGAAAAGGAATTCGATAGATTATGCGGTGCAGTAGGAGGAGAATATATTTCCTTCTCGCAAGACGGAGCTCAGAAATTAAATCCATTTGAGTTATCAGGAGTTTACAGTCCAGATGAAGATGAACTTAGATTTAAAATATTAACCTTATCAGGTTTAATAAAAATGATGTTGGGTGGAACAATTTCAGCAGAAGGCTCAGCAATATTAGATAGGGCATTAATATTAACTTATAAAGAAAAGGGAATTACCCCTGACCCATCTACACACACAAAAGAACCACCACTATTAGAAGATTTGTATAAGATTCTAAATGCAATGAGCGAAGAAGAAGCACACGCGATGGCAAGAACTCTTGAGAGATATATTAGAGGATCAGCTTCTGGTGTGTTCGATAGAGCGTCCACTGTTAATATACACAATACATTTACCGTATTTAGTATTAGAGACTTAACAGATGAACTTAGACCAATGGCCATGTACGTTATGTTAGATTATATTTGGACTAAAATTAGAAAAGATAAAAGACGAAGGCTTTTAATTGTCGACGAAGCTTGGATTATGATGCAACATGAAGATGCAGCTAGGTTTGTATATTCTATAGCAAAAAGGGCTAGAAAGTATGGACTAGGACTAACAACTATTACCCAAGATGTTGACGACTTTTTAACTTCTGATTATGGAAAGGCTATTGTTAGTAATGCAGCATTACAAATTCTTTTAAAACAGTCACCTTCCTCTATTGATAAACTGCAAAAAGTATTCTACCTAACAGATGGGGAAAAGCAGTTCTTGCTGGCGGCTGGTATTGGACAAGGAATTTTCTTTGCTGGAGCAAATCACGTTGCAATTCAGGTTGTAGCAAGTGAAAATGAACATAACTTAATTACTACAAATCCTAACGAATTATTTAAAAATCCTTTAAGCCAAAATAATAATCCACTAGAAAAAGAAGATCAAAAACCAGTAGAAGATAAAGAAGTGCAAGCACCTGGTGTAGATAAACTCGATATGTACGCAGCTGCAGATGCTAAGGCTTCAGAAATGCCACCAGCTCAACAGTAAATCTTTTGTAAGAAATTATTCATAAAATTTGAATATTAATTTTTATTATATTCATATATGAATATGCAAACCCTAATACTTATGGGGCACACTACTAAAGATGCCGAAAGTATTTCTTCCAAAAAGAAAACAAAGTTCACCAAATTTAGTATTGCTGTAAATGACTTTAATTCCAAAACAAAAGAAGAGAAGAGTTCATTTTACGATGTTTTAGTATTTGGCAAACAAGCCGAAGTTGCGTTCGAGAAAATTAAGAAGGGAGATACCGTTATGGTTGTAGGTAAACCAGAAACAGATGCATATATCTCCAAAATTACGAACGAGCCAAAAGCTCAAGTAACTGTGACTGCTGATAGTTGGAGAGTTCTAAAGTAAAAATGTAATCTGGCAGGCCACTGACTCTGCCTGTCAGATTCATCTTAATTTACCGGCAACATTACCACTAGCCCATGCCCAGCTTAGATTAAAGCCGCCAACATCGCCGTCTACATCTAGTATTTCTCCACAGAAGTACAAGTTTTTAACTAATCTTGACTGCAAAGTCCCTTGAATTACCTCCTGTGTATTTATACCACCCGCAGTAAATTCAGCCTCGTTCCAGCCCCTAGTTCCTGAAATATCTACAATATTATTTGTTAGACCATTTACCAGTTTTTGTTTTGTCTGTGAGTCAATCTCAGAAACTTTAAGAGATTTATTTATGTTCAGTACTTTTAACAATGCAGAAGAAATCTTATTGGGAAATAAACCAAACATACTTTCCTCAATTGTTAATGTAGGTCTTCTCTTCCACCTTAATTCTAATAGGTCTGTAACCTCAGGTATAGTCTTTCCCGGGAAGAAATTTAATCTTAACTGAACATTATTTTTTGCGAGTCTGTTAATTTGAATAGAAATCTCTCTACTTACATTTAGTATTGCAGGCCCAGAAAATCCATATTGGGTAAACATTACGTCGTCAGTTCTTGTTTTAACTTCTTCACCTTCAATAATTGAAGTTACTTCAATTTCCATTTTTGTTCCTTGAAGTTCTTGTGATAATAAATTTTTTGAAACAAGCGGTAGTGCCGATGGCACAGGATCAACTATTGTATGTCCAAAGCTTTCAGCCAATCTATACCCCGTACCATTCGAACCTAATGCAGGGTAAGTTCTTCCTCCAGCAGACATTATTAAATATTTGCTACTAAATTCATTTGAAATTACAGTCTTGCCTTCCTGATTTAATAAATTTGTAGAAATAGTAAATTCTTCATTTTGTTTTTTTACATTAGTAACTTCTGTATTTAAGTGAACATCAATTCCTAAAATTTTTAATTCATTTTCTAACAGAGATGTAATAGTCTTTGCTTGGTCAGTTACTGGGAATAATTTTCCAATATCTGTTTTTCTTTCTACATATAATTCAACTCCAAGTTCATTAAAAAAAGAAACTATATCTTTGTACGAAAATTGGTTCAATATCTCTCTAATAAATTCGGGAGAAGCACCATAGTATCTCTTTTCCACATCTGTATCTAGATTAATATTCGTGATATTACATCTACCGGCTCCGCAAACAAGTATTTTTCTACCTAACGCAAATGTTCTGTCAATTATTGCCACCCTTAGGCTGGAGTTATTTCTTTTCGCAGAAATAGCAGCCATTTGACCTGCGGCACCTCCACCTATAATTATTAAGTCGTAGTTATTCATAAAATAGATTCTATTTGTTCCGCAACTAATTCAGCAGCATTTAATTTAATAAGTTTTTTAGCAGATTCTTTTATAATTTTTAAGTCTTGATTATTAGCTGCTTTACCATTATTTAACTGATTCCTTAATAGTAAAATGGTCTGATAAAGTTTTTGTGACGTTAAACCGTTTTGACTTAAGTAAATCCCTAGACCTGCCTCCTCAACATACTTTGCATTTTTAATCTGCTCATCGTGTGAAGTTTGCGGAATAGGTATTAAAATGCTCAATTTCCCCAATGCTAGAATTTCGGCTATTGTATTAGCTCCCGATCTTCCTACTATAATATCTGCTTTATTCATTACAGCACCTACTTGATTCCCATTAATGTAGTCTACTGGCAAATATCTGTTGTTCAGTTCCTTTGATAGAGAAGATTTTAAATGTAAAGCTTGCTCATTGTCCTTTGTAACATTCGAATTACCCGTTTGATGAATTATATTAAAATCTTTTATAAGGTCATTTATAATCTCGAATATTCTTTTGTTAATTTCGTGTGCTCCTTGATTACCCCCATAAATTAATACGGTAGGCAAGGTGGGATCAAAATCACTAATAAGTGTAGTGTCATTAACCTCAAATACTGAGCTTCTGATTGGATTACCTGTGAATACAACCTTTTTCTGGTTGAAGTACTTAACAGAACTCTGCCACGATACTAAGATTTTATTTGCAAATTTAGAAATTAGTTTATTGGCAAGACCAGTAACTATAGTCTGTTCATGAGTAATAATCTTTGTTCGTTTTAAGAATCCTGCAAAAACTATAGGTAAGGCTAAATAACCTCCAAATGACATTATTAAATCTGGACTTTCTTTAAAAACTATTCTAATGGCATTAATAAAGCCTAAGAATACAAATATTAAATTTTTAATACCATATAAAAAGGTAGCAGTACTCCAGTCTCTAATTAGCTTACCAGTCTTAAGGTTGTAAAAAGGGATATTAAGTTCACTAACTGTATTAAATTCAGCCGTAGGTATATTGCTACCAGCTTGATTATATTTGTGGCCTACCCATACAAAATTCGTATAGCCCCTTTTTTTTAACTCACTTATAACAGCTATTGCAGGGGTTAAGTGCCCGCCTGTTACGAGTATCTTTTTATTATGATTATGCATATTCAACAATAATATATCTAGATTATACCTTATTATTAATTACTAACTTTATAGATAATGACTATAGAAATTATCCTTAAATAGTACTTGACCATTAACACTTACAGTCCTGTCAAAAGATCCTTTAAAGTTAGTGGAGCTGTATTTATCCCAAACCTTCCAGTTGCTTAATTCTACGTTTCTTTTTGTAGCCTTAGAACTACTTAATATTTCTACTGTATTGTACTGGTAATCATTGTCTTTAGAGTAATTTACCTTCAATAGAATTGGGTAATCTGAGTCATTCTTAAATTTAAAGTCTACTGTCGGATTTGTAAAGTAGGCAGCATCTACAATGTTTACCGGATAACCCCATTCATAGGATGGAACATAAAATGCATGATAACTTCTGTCTGTCACCTGTAATCCGGATTCAAGTACAGCTCTAAATATTGTTGTTGTAGAATTGCAGATTCCGCCGGCAATTGGTCTGCCACTTTTTGTAGTACCATTATTTTGAGGTGAGATTGCTTTTATGTATGAAAATTCCTCGCCGGGGGCAATAACTGTTTTATTTATCTCATCTAAACCGAACATTGTGTATGCTATAACAAAATTTTCAAAACCGTTCCTAATCAATTCAATACGGGTCTTCCCTTCGCCAATCCGCTGAGTAAAATCTAAAATTGGAAGCCCTAAACTCACTATATTTGGATCCACTTTCTTGTATATTATCGGGTCGCTGTCTAAATTCTGAGAGTTAAGCCAGGAATAAATTGAAATTATAGTAGATTCTTCATCGACACTAATTCCTTGGGTATAAGGTTTATATAAATAGATTTGATTGTTGACAATTTCATACTCACCGTCTTGAGAATTTACATCTTTGACTTTCTTATATTCACGTATCTTATCTGCCAAGATTTGCGAGTCTTTAATCTTCCAAACAGGAGACTCATTCTCGTTTTTCAGTTCAAATAAATCTTCTATACTTAAATCTCCCAGAGTTAATTTATCTATAACATTACGTTGAATTTT
Source organism: Patescibacteria group bacterium (assembly GCA_016861265.1). Lineage (GTDB taxonomy): Bacteria > Patescibacteriota > Dojkabacteria > J137 > J137 > Brojett037. The sequence continues at coordinate 1,092,939 of BOLA01000001.1, read as the reverse complement.
AGAAACTTCTGAAAAATACTTGCTGCAACCTGCATAGATTTTCTTTTCGAATGAGTCAACTAAATAATTATCCAAGTAAAGATTGTATTCTGATGAAGTTTTTAATGAATTAATTAGGTCATCAGAAAGTAGTTTATACTGAAGGCTCGTCAAGGGATATTCCCCTTTAACACATACATAGTTAGAATCAATAATACCGGAATTACTGGAGTTTACTATTCTAAGCTTTTCTAATAATAAATTTGTGTCTATTTTATAGTCAACATCGACTTTCACACCTTTAATTATATTTAGTCCATCCTCTAAAACTTTTAGCAAGTTTCCACCTTTTCCATAGTTTACTAATTTATAAGTATCTACGCTAAAACCCAATTCCGAAGTATTAATGCTTAAATGCTCATTTTCGAAGGCTATATTTACCTTCTCCGGAAGGTTATTCAAGGCCTGTACCTGGATCTTCTCCCTAAGTTCTTCTTCGCTAGAAAACGATACATCTGAACTGTTTACCCATACATTGGGTAAAATGCTATTTGCAAGCACAGTATTTACAAAGACGTAGTAACCTAGAATTAGGGATATTATTAAAAAAGTAGAAATTGCAGAGTAGTATAAAGCATTTTTAAACCTCATAACTCCATATTATAGTTATAACCTTAGGTATTCAACCGTAATTTGCACAATAGACAGAAAAGTAGGTTTTAGATATAATCTCAGATATGCGAATGTAGTTCAATTGGTAGAACGCTTCCTTGCCAAGGAAGAGGTCGCGAGTTCGAGCCTCGTCATTCGCTTTTTTTAGAATAGGCTGAATACAGCTCCAAATAAGTCAAAAATTACCTGAAAAAAACCATTTCCTTCGTGTTTACGGGTATTATAGTCTTTTGAACTTGAGTATTGTTCTATAAACTCACCTAGATTATTTCTTTCTGCAGCAAATCTCAAACTGCTTAGTTCTACATTACATTTTGGACATGAGTTATTACATATATCGACGTAGTTTTTATTTCCCTGTAACTGACATACGGGACAAATGAATAACTTTCTTTCTTTACCATTAGAGTCTGTAAAACTCATTAAATCTAATCTACGATCTCCAGATTTTGTTAGGGACATTACCTTTCCATTTAAATGCATTGTAGAAATTTCAGATTCTGAGAAACTACCTGAATCTTGAACTTCATCTACTCCAAGTATTCCCGACACACTATCACAATTACCGTCTGCGGAGACAGAAAGGTGAGAGACTTGCCCATCGGATGCATTTAAAAGTATACTACCTATATCTTCATTATTTAGGACAGCTTTCAAAAGTTCTCCGGATTGAAGCAATTCTTCAATTTCAGGATTTTCGTATCGAACATTACTATCTAGTGTAGCAAAAGCGGATAAAAATACTTGTTTATACTTTTGGGCAAATTGTCTGTGTTTATTTAAATCATTGGTAAAGCTTGGGGAGTTTATATAATCAACTATAAATGGATGAATTCTATCTTCAATTATATTGATTTGTGGATTTACGATCTCCGATACTATATCAATAACTTTAGCTCCACCAAATTCAACTAGAGATGGGAATGAATTCAATATAGTTGAAGGATTGGTAACTGAACAAATATATAAATTACTTAGAATATTATTGCTAAGACAGTTATTAGTACTGTCGGTATTAACAATTATTGCATCAAAACTTTCGGAAAGATTTCGGATTACAGTATCTACCTCATCTTGGAAATAAGGTAATGAGTATTGCAGTACATCAAAACCACTTCCATTAAAAGTATATATACGTACCATACAATCTACCTGATAACTATATTCTTCAAAAGGTGGACTAATTTCAATTATGGAATCCCCCAAGTTAATATTTACACATCTAGCCTCATTAAGAATATTAATCAAGCTTTGTTCTAAATTGGGGAATTTATTTGCAAGAGTTAGTAGTAATTCTTCCGATTCATCAGGTTTTAAAATAAATCGTAAAAATATTGAGTTAAGCATTTCTACCTTTTCACGTTCAGTTTGCTTGATTTCAAATCTTCTAATCGTAGAGGAAGTTACTAATTCGATTCCATTACTGCCTGTTGCCTCTAATAAATATGAAAACTTTCTTTGTCTTAGTCCTGTACTTGATATAAAGCTTTCAATTTGTGGATCAAGTATATCTTCATTATCAAATTCAACTTTCTCACCTAAGTGGGTTAAAAACTGCTTCTTAAAGTAATCTATAGTCTGATAGTAAACGTTTACAAAAACGGACAATACAGCATCATCATTTATATTAAAAAGACTGTTATCGTCTAAAGATTTTACCAATCTTTCCCAATTATTTACTACATACAATACGGCTTGAATATTCCCATTAAATTGTTCAAAAAGATTTACACAAATAAACCTTGTAATATCTTTCAAAGATGAAGAGAAACTAAAACCATCTTCCAAAATTTCCAATTCTTCATTTAATGTAGTACTTAACTCTGAATCTAATATAGATAAGTCTGCTTCCAGATCTGAAAATAAAGATTCAATTTGTACTTCAAAAATATTATCTCTCAAATTATATTTCTGCTTAGCAACAGATTTAACAAATATTCATGGCACGTGAACCCCAAAAAGGATGAAGTAGTAGATCGGTATCCTGACTTGCTCAAAAGAGTTTACAGTTGCGGCACAGTAACTGAATTAAACAGTATTTCCCCGAAACCTTTTATTTTTTAATATTCGGCTGACTACTTAGTAGGCATATCTTACTTTCTAAGAAAGATTTCTGTCAAATAAATTTATTGAATTGATGATATATTAAGTTTACATTTGTAATATTGCCCAACATAATTTAAGATTTTAGTATGCGAATAATTAATAAAGATAAACTTCTAACAATTTTTTTATGGATAATAATAGTTGCTTCTTCTGTAAGTATAGTAATCTACTTAATCTGGAGCACTGTTTATAAGGTCGAACCAAAGACGTTGTCGGTAATAAATTACTATAATTTTCCTGTACAGGTAAATTTTTTAGAACGTTCCGAAAATTTTGAACCTTTCGAAGTAAAAACATACACACTAACTACAAAAGATGAATTCAATATTGTAACCAGAAAGCAAGATAATACTGAATTATCTAATATAAAAATTACAGGATTAAAACTACCTCCACAATTAGTACAGGTAGTACTATCCGAAACAAAAGATTACTGCTACTTTAATGCAAATGTATCAAGTGTTTATACATCGCAATCTGACATAATTACACAGGTAAATGTTCTTAGTAAGAATCCTCTAGATTATTTTATATTCGGAATAAACTCCAATAACATAAATGTGTATCCAGGTTCAGATAAACCTACGGAAGATCAAGCAAAGTACGGTGACATTAAAGGTTATTACCCAATAAAATGCGGTCTATCTGGGAATGCAGTTGATATTGAAAAGGTAGTTAAGGTATTCAGTGACTACGACCATAAGGAACAAATAGAATACTATAACCAGACAAAAGAAAAGATACAAAACACCCAAAGTCTTGATGAGTTAAATAATATATAAAAGGTGCCGTACGGCACCTTTAGCCTCTTACTAATATTATTCCTTATTTACTAAACTTAGAATCGATGTAAGTCTTTAATTCACTAATTTGGATTCTTTCCTGCTGCATTGAATCTCTATCTCTTACAGTAACTGCATTATCGTTTAGTGTATCAAAGTCAACTGTTACACAGTAAGGTGTACCAATCTCGTCCTGTCTTCTATATCTCTTACCAATCGATGCTGTCTCGTCGTATTGAGTCATATAATCAGCTTTTAATAATGCTTGAACTTCCAATGATTTTGCCTGCAAGTCAGGCTTTTTGGATAGTGGAAGAATTGCAACTTTAATCGGAGCTAAATCTTTTTTGACCTTTAAAACAACTCTAGTATCCTTCTCACCCTTTGCATTAGTTAATTCTTCTTGTGTATATGCTTCTTCTAAAACCATCATAACAAGCCTGTTTAAACCTACTGAAGTTTCCATAATATTTGGAATATACCTTTCTCTTGTTTCCTCATCAAAGTATTCAAGTTTAGTTCCGGAAAACTTCTGATGCTGCGACAAATCCCAGTCACCTCTTGCATGTATTCCTTCCAATTCCTTAAATCCTCCTAATGTATTAAAGTTATATTCAATATCGTATGCCGCACTCGCATAGTGGGCAAGCTTTTCGTGCTTTTTAAATCTTAGGTTTTCAGCACTAATTCCTAGTACATCTATATGCCACTTCATTCTAGATTCTCTCCATTCGTCAAATTTTGTATCCATGTCTTTCGGATTCAAAAAGTATTGCATCTCCATTTGCTCAAATTCTCTAGTCCTAAAAATAAACTGTCTAGCCACAATTTCGTTTCTGAATGCTTTACCAACCTGTGCTATACCAAATGGTAATTTTACTCGCATGGTATCTACAAAATTTTTGTATTCCAGGTAAATACCCTGACAAGTTTCGGCTCTTGCATAAACCACGTTATCGTCAGTCATTGTATTGTCAGTTGTACCCATATTTGTTTTAACCATTAGGTTAAAGTTTCTAGGCTCTGTTAATTCGTTTCCTTCAGGTGACTTAATGTTAGCCTTTGCAATTATAAGCATTAGGTCTTCTGGCGTAGACTTGTCTAGATTTCTTTCTTTCACCATTTGTGCAAGTTTACCAAAATCTCTCTGCGTTAGCTGAATAGTAGAATCTTTTTTATTGATATAATCCACTAATTCCCCAAAAGATGCGGAGTCAATTTTTAATGCTAATTCCTCTAGCTCAGCTACACTAAGTTTTTCAAGATATTCTTCCACAAGGTGATCAGCTCTGTATCTTTTGTGAGTTTTCTTATCTTCAACTAAAACGTCATTAAAGCTTGCGACATGTCCGCTGGCAATCCAGGTCTTGGGATGCATAAAAATTCCTGAATCTAATTGGTAAACATCGTTTCTTTCTTGAACCATGGATTTTTCCCAGGCTCTTTGAATATTATTTTTAAGTAATATTCCATAATGTCCATAGTCGTAAACTGCTGCGAAACCTCCATATATTTCGCTGGAAGGGTATATAAAACCATTTTCCTTTGCCCAAGCCTTAAGCTGGTCTAGATTTTCGAATTTCTTCATATTAATAAAATAAATTTAAGATTCTTTTAAATAAAAACTATAAATTTCCATTAGTGACTTTAAGTTACTATCTACTGTTTCCCCAAAACAATCAACAGATATTCTTATCAGTATAAATATTTCTGGGTATCTATGCACAATAAAAAACAAAATACCTCTGAGTTGTTCAATTATTTCTGTATTATTTTTTGTAAAAGCCTCAACCAGAAAACCGGCAAAATAGTCCGGATAAATTAAAAAATCCTTTAGGCTATTGTCAATTTGTTCAGCACAATCTTCGTTATCCCATTGCACATTCTGCAATTCGGATAATCTTTTAGCGAAACTTACCATAAACAAATAAAAAAACCGTCCTCTGTATTCCAAGCTATTGCTTAAATACAAGGGACGGTTTTTACCGCGGTTCCACCCAAATTCCTGAATTTAATTCAGGCACCTTTAAATTGTTTAATTTACTCCTGCTGCGCCACTAGCAATCAACGTAAATATAAGTAATTATAGCTAATCAATTAATTAATGTCTAATTTTAGGCATTTAGCCACGAAAATACACAAATGTAAGCACATTGTAAAAATTAGTTTTTATTATAATTAGAAAGTCATTTTTTGATACATGTGATTAGAATGTAAATTACTCAAAATATTGTATAATTCGCTTATTACATATTATTTTAGCCAGAATGTTGGATCCTAACTATATAAGGCAGAATGCAGAGAAAATAAAAGAACTTGTAAACATAGGCAGAGCTTCCTCCGAAAAAGTGGATGTAGATTTATGGCTAAAACTTGATTCACAAAGAAAGGAAGTTTTATTACAACTAGATCAAATTAATAGAGAAAAGAACAAACTTGCAGAAAGAGGAAAATCGGGAGATGTGGAAGGTTTACGTGAGGATGGAAAAAGATTAAAAGAAGAAAGCAACAAGCTAAACGAACAATTAGCCGACATTACTACACAGTGGCAAACAATAATGGACTGGATTCCGAATATCCCATTTACGGAAGTACCTATAGGTAAAGGAGCCGACGATAATATTGAGTTTAAGGCGTGGGAACCTGTAAATGGCTACCTGCCGATTGAGAAACTTAGTGCGGCAGAAGGAAGTGGTGAACATATGTCCAAATTTGCAGCTAATGGAGGGGCAGATTTTGCAGTAAAACCTCATTGGGAACTTGGTAAAGCTTTAGATATTATTGACCTAGAGGCAGGTGCAAAGGTGTCTGGTAGCAGATTCTATTATATAAAAAAAGAGGGCGCTCTTTTAATAATGGGAGTATTTAATCTTTTAATGCGGAAACTAATACAAGATGGATTTGACCCAATGATAGTTCCTGTTCTAGTTAAGGAAAGAGCACTATACGGTTCCAGCCAAATACCTGGAGATGCAGATCAAATATACAAAATTGAAAGCAAATATCTTGAAGATAATAATCAACTATACTTAATAGGCTCTTCTGAGCCAAGTAATTTTGCTTACTTTGCTGATTCTGTTCTAATTGAAAAAGACTTACCAGTTAAGGTAATGGCTCAAACACCATGTTTTAGATCGGAAGTAGGTTCATGGGGTAAGGATGTAAGAGGAATAAAAAGAACCCATCAATTCGATAAATTAGAAATGAATGTGATAACGGAGGCAAATATAGATAAGGCAAGAGAAATGCACGAGTATTTGTTATCGTTAAATGAATGGTTATTACAGACCCTAAAACTTCCTTATCATGTAATTAATATGTGTACCGGCGACTTAGGCTACTTTGCTGCAGCTAAGAAATACGATGTAGAAGTCTGGTTGCCATCGGCAGGAGAATATATGGAAGTAATGTCGGATAGTATTACTACCGACTATCAAACAAGAAGACTAAATATTCGGTATAAGGATTCAGAAAACAACCTAAAATATGCTTACACTTTAAACGATACTGGAGCAACACACAGGCTTTTAATAGCAATTATCGAGCATTACCAGACTCAAGATGGTAAGCTATTGGTTCCAGAGGCTCTACAAGATTTTGTTGGGAAGTCGGTTATCGGCTAAAAGTATTGTATACAAATGTATATATAAGGGCATCAATTAAGATGCCCTTTTTAGGCAGCAAAGATATATCAAAAACATATCATAAATGGTCTAAAAACGTGGATTTAATTACCCATTGGTGTTATAATCATTGGTATGAAAAATTTACCAAAATCGCTAAAAAATGCGAACTTAGTTAATAAAACTGTTTTGGTTAGAGTAGATTATGATGTTCCTGTAATAGATGGAACTATTATTGACGACTCTAAAATTAGATCTTCAGTAGCTACCATTGAGCATTTGCTTAAGAACAACTGTAAGGTAATTCTTCTTTCCCACATTGGTGAACCTAAAGGTAAAACTGAGGATAGTTTATCTCTAATGGATGTTAGATTTGCATTAGGCAGAATCCTTGAAAAGCAGATTAAATTTGCAAATATTTCAGCCTGCGAAAATTCTATAAAATTCATGGACTTTGGTGAGGTTCTTATGTTGGAAAATTTAAAGTTTTCACCATTCGAGACAAGTAAAAAAGAGGCTGACAGAACCGAGTATATGCAAACATTGGTAAGATTGGCTGACCTATACATATTCGAAGGCTATGGAATGGACTACAATGTCGCTTCTGTATCAGCGATTGCCACAAAGCTACCTACCTACATGGGGCTACACTTAGAGCAAGAAATTGAGATAGCAAAAGAAGTCTTAAAAAAGGCAAGAAATCCTTATACATTAATTATTGGTGATGAAAATATAAATAAGAGTATCTCACTATTAGAGATCGCCTCTGCGGGTAAAAATAAAATATTACTTGGCGGACAACCATCACTATATTTCTTGAATGCTAATGGAGTTAAAACGGGAACTTTTAGCCCTGAATCAAAAGTATTAACAAAGGTTAATAAGATAATTAAATCTGCAAAAAAATCAGGATGCGAAATAATAATGCCAGTAGATCATTTGTGTGCAAATTCAAAAGACGAAAGCAAGAAAGTAATTGAAGTTCCTACACAGCAAATAAATAAAGACCTAATAAGTCTAGATATTGGTCCTAAGACTCTAGTAAGTTATAGGGAAATAATAGAGGCTTCGAATTTAGTAATATGGCAAGGAACAATGGGTCTATTTACAAATGAGCAGTTCAATAAAGGAACAGAAGCTATTGGAGAATATATTGCTTTGTCGACTTCAAAAGATTGCTATAAGATTGCATTTGGCTCCCAAGTTAGCTATGCAATGAATATATTAAAAATAAAACCAAAAAGATTTAACTTTGTATCACTTGATTCCAGTCTTCTTGCAGATTTTATGCAAAATCAAGAATCTGATATACTGACTTTACTGTCTAAGAAAAGAGATTAAAAGTTAGTAATACAATACAGGTGAAGACAAAATTTATCAAAAAATGGTTTTACATTTCTATTTGCTTAGTTTCGCTGTTAGTAATCACAGATCTATTCTATAGATATAGCGAACCCCAAAGAATAACATATAACCCAAATGTTTCTTATATAAGTTCATTGTCTTATAAACCGACAGAAGAGTTTATTGCTGCAGATCCAGTTGTTGACAGTATAGGAAGACTAAAGATTGAACAAAAGCAAAAGATTGCGGAAAAAGAAAGACAAGACAAAATTAATCGAATTGAAGATTTATTCGCTAGATATAATTCACCTATGCAAGGATATGCTGAACTAATACTTAGAAGAGTTGAAGATTGCAGTAATGGAGATGCAGATTATAGAGTACTAATAGGTATTGCCGGTAATGAATCAGGACTAGGAAGAGTGCCTTACAAACTGTACAATCCATATGGTTACCTTGATGGTAAACAGTATGCAGATTGGAACGATTCACTCACATTCTTATCTTGTGTAATTACTCAGAGATTTATTGTTCCATGCAATAACGACTTAACCTGTATAATCAATAAATATGCGGGACCAAGTGACGATAAATCACAATGGATAAGAAACGTAACTTATTTTATAAATCAATTATAGATATGTCATTTAAATTATTTACAGATGGGGGTTCAAGAGGAAATCCCGGCAACAGTGCAATAGCTTTTGTTTTGTACAGTGAAAGTGAATTAGTTGATATTGGTGCAAAATTCATAGGTACTGCTACAAATAATTATGCAGAATATAACGCTTTAATAGATGGTCTAAAACTCGCAAAAAAACATACCCAAGAGCTTGAATGTTATCTTGATAGTGAGTTAGTTGTAAAACAGGTTACAGGACAATATAAAATATCTAGTCCAGACATAAAGCCTTTATTCAATAAAATTGTTGAATTGAAAAAAGAATTTAAGCAAATAACATTTACCCATGTTCCAAGGGCACAAAATAAGATAGCCGATAAGATGGTAAATATTATTTTAGATACACAAGAAGCATTAAATGCTTAAAAAGGCCTTAACAACAATAATACTATTTCAACTACTCACCATAACTGCTTTAGGAGTATTAATTTACTACCTTTATAACCTTCGATTTAAAGAAGAGATTAATTATGTTGATGTAAGAGTAGATGTTAACGACAACTCGATAAGCAAAATTCAAGCTGAAAGTCTAACGCTGGATTCATTAATAAAACCTCAGGATAACCCCAACTTTAGTGAGAGTACTTTTAATAGTAATTCAGATACCCAATCACAAGTCATAATTCAACCTGCATACAAAATTACCGATAATACAATTCTTGAAAATTATACCCAAGATGCAAAGCCAGTTATTGTACCAATGTTCTACACCGATATTAATTCTGCGGATCTTGAAGACTCAGCAATAATTAGTCTAATAACTTCAAAGGTAAAACAGGAAAATCTTACCGAAATTGACATAGATGTAAGTATTGTAAATAAAGTAAAAAATATTGAAGATGTAGTGAAAACTATTCTATCGAATCTAAACCCTACAAATCTTAGAATTAATATTGGATTACCACTAAAATGGTCGGATAATATGGATTATACATATTTAGACTCAGTTTCAAGATTTTATAAATCTAGTGCATCAATAGAAATTCTTAATAATCTATGCAATAAAGTTAGAATTAGTGCATATGGCTATACTTCTGTAAATTCATCTAGTGCTGGTCCTATAACAATCCCAGAACTTACTAGAGACTCAATTAAGTATTATATTTCTAAAGGTTTAAGCAGATTAAAAATAGACTTGGTAATAAATAATAGGGCATATATGTGGGCTAACAGATCATTTGCTTCTCAGTACTTGTATAACTATGTATTAGACTCGCAACAAGTAATTATTATTGGGGAAAATGAACTCAATCAATATTTAAGCAGTACTGATTTTAAACTTGTTAGAAACTTAGACAATGGAGAAAATTTGGGACAATTGCTATTAAATGGTAATATCAACTACCTTGTTTACCCAAGCCTAACACAAATATCTAGTTTAAAAGACCTAGCAAAAAGCTACGGATTAAACGGATTTATTTTATATTCTGAACCTTTCTAAATTTTATAATAAAAATATGACAAGACAGGAAACAATTGATCTAGTAAAGGAATATATTAAAAACGAAGCATTATATAGACATTGCGAAATGGTTGCAGTAGCAATGGAAGGATATGCCAGAAAGTTGAATTTACCAGCCGATGAAATTGAGGAATGGTGGTCAGCAGGCATGGTTCATGATATTGACTGGGAAAAATATCCTGACGAACATCCAAATTATGCGGTAACTAATATTCTACCTCAAAAGAACTATTCAAATGCTGTAATCGAAGCTGTCAAAGCTCATGCAACCAGCAGAACGGGAAAAACCCCTGAAAGCCAAATCGAAAAATTCTTATTTGCCTGCGACGAGCTATCTGGTTTTATTAATGCAGTAAGCCTAATTCGACCAAATGGACTAAGCGATATGCAAGCCAGCTCTGTAAGTAAAAGATTAAAGGATAAGCGGTTTGCTGCGAATGTAAGTAGGGAAGATATTACAAATGGTACACAAATGATAAACATTCCTATAAACGAGCATATTAGTAATTTAATTGAATTTTTTAAACAGGCGGGTTACTAATATAAGAAAACAAAAAGCCCCTCCTAAGAGGGGCTTTTTAATATCTGAAAAATTATTCAGCTTTTGGTTCTTCTACTTTTACTGGTTCAGAGTGTGTTACACCTTTTGATTCCATTTTCTTAATAGCATCTGGTCTAATTGCTAAGAAGTAGATTAATAATCCGATTAATCCTGTAAAGAATGTTAATACAGCCCACAGTGCTGCGTTTTCAACATTGTTCTTCTGAGCATCTTTGTATACATAGTAAGCCAAGGCAACTAATATAACTAGTGGTACGCATGCAATACAGCAATACAGAGCAATTCCGAATGTGGCGAATAATCCACCGGCTGCTGCATCACCTGCACTGTATGTTGTGTATGGTGTGTAGTCATATGAGTAAGTTTGTGCTGCAACTGTTGTTGCAAATGCAATAGAGGAACCTACAATAGTCGCTCCAGCTGCAATAGCCTTGCTTGCTAGTCTTTTCATGGTATCTTTTTAAAATGTAAATTATTTAGACTACACTGATTTTAATAGAATTCCCTTGGCTACACAAGAGTTTATTCCACATTTCTACTAAGCAGCTTGTTTCTTAAATCTTTTATTTTTTCATTCATTTTTCTAAGACCTTTTTTATCTTTCTTTTTTAAGAGTTGATTTTTAATTTCCTTAGAAACAACATCTACCGCTGCCCTTAAATCCCGGTTCTTTTCTTTTGACAATAGATTCTCAGAATTCCATAATTCGGCAGTAACGCAAAATTCTTCCCCTTCTTTAGAAACAGATACTCTAAGTGTGGCTTCCTCATTTGACATGAGTTTATCAACTTTAGAGAATGATTTATAAACTTGCTGCTCGAAGGTTTCGTATGTTGGTGGAGTTAACGATGGAGCTACAAACAGGTACTTCATAGTAAGAAACTAACAAGTAAAATACCTACATATTCATTTTACTTTACAAGCAAGCATTTTGTAAAAACATTCCGGAATAATTTGACAGTTTTTAAATTTGAGCTTTAGAATAGTCAGATACCTTTTATTCTTCCAAGCTATGGCCGACAAGGTCTTAACTCTCGATGAACAAACTCCACAAGAGTACCCTTATGCAATTGATGTTGTAACACGAAATATAGATGGCGAAGAAAGAAACCTTTTATATCAAGTCAAACGAATAGATCAAGATGGTGAACCAGACGACACAAAACCGATTGTATCTTTTTTCCCTTTTAGCGAACCTAAGTCCGAAGGAGGTATAGATAAACATATTTTCTCCGCTTGGTCGGGTGCTAGAACTTCTAGAACTAGAAAATCATACGAAGAAATATTTGATGAAGTTTTAGAGCTTGTAAAAATGGATCCTGCAGCTGCTGCTGAAAAGATTAAGGAATTTGGATTAAATTACGGACATCAGTCAATACTAGGAATGATTCCTGTATTCCTGTTCTTTAATAATATTCCCTTGGAACAGGCATACTGGATATTTAATAGATTATGGTATGGAGACGGCCAGGAAAGCTCAAGTAGATATGTAAAGTTTTCCAGAATGAATTTCCCTAAAATTGAAGGCTTTTTAGATTTATCTGCAATTCCCCAAGAGGCAAGAGAAGACTTAGAGCATATTCAACAGGAATGGTTAGACATTCTTCAATTAGCCGAAAATAATTATAAGAAGTGGTATGCACTAATTGAAGAAGGTTACAAAGCTCAATTCGAGGAAGGTGATAGTCCAATTGAAGATAGCACTTTAAAAGCAAGAATACTTGATGTTGTTCGAAGCTGGATTCCTATGGGGGCAACAACTTCAATGTGTTTACTTGGTAATTTAAGAATATGGAATAACTATATTAAGATTCTTCAAGAAACTGGAGAAGAAGAGTACATTGAATTAGCAAAACAAATAAAAGCAGCACTATCTCTAAGCAACACCGAAGAAGGAAAAGATGTAAATGCTAATCTTGAACCACTAATTAAGCACACCGAACCTACCTTTAGGATCAGGGAAAATATCGCTGAACTAAAGACTGCCATAATTGAAATGCCTGGCTTTAGCGATCTACTTGAAAGTACCAAAATGGGTCCTGCATACTATGTAAGAGAAACTCAAGTAAGCGTAATAGATAAAACTTCGGTAGGAATATTAACCATAATGCAATATATACTAGTAGCATACCCTAGACTAACTGAAGAAGTAGTTTTGGAATGGTTAGGTTGTCTGGACGCTAATCAAATTAGAGCTCTTAGTATTATTGTATTTAAAGGCCACACTAGACACGAGAAAATGGGGAATCTAGGTGATATTAGAGGCGATAGAATATTTGTTTTGAATACAGCTATTGCACAATTAAGAGATTTAAACAGACATAGAACATTTGGAAGACAAGATATAGCATTCCTTTCTCAAATTGATTATGCACACGACGGTCAGGTAGACTACGAAGCTATGATTAGTGAAGGATTTAATATGAGTTCTAAGATAGTTGAAACTACAGGATTACAGCATCTTAGGGCAGAATGGGCCGCAGATGCCAATATTTACTATACAAGAGTCATGGATTTTTATAACTTCCTAAGACAGAGATTTCCTAATACCGATTTGCATTTAATACGAAAATTACTGCCTTTAGGGCATAATACCCGAATGCACCTAAGTGCTTCACCTGCACATTTAGATTATTTTCTTGATCAGAGAAGCACACCGGGCAACGATCAATCAAACGCCGACATTGTTGCAAAAATGATTGATACCCTAGAAACCGATCCTTCCTTGGCAGGACTGTATGCTCAAATTGCTGAATTCGATTACAACGATCCGGTAGCATTCAGGGATAGAACATAATTATTATTTGTTTAGTATGATTATTTCAGATAAAACTTTAAAGAAACTCATAAAATCAGGTGACTTAGTTGTAGATCCAATAAACGAACAATCAATTCAACCAGCATCTATTGATTGTAGGTTAGGAGATACATTCTTAGAAATTGACAGCTCTGCTATGAGTGCAATTAGTATGAGTGATGAAATTATTTACAGAAAAGTAGTTAAGGACTCCATAACAATACCCGCTCATAGTTTTATACTAGCTACAACAGTAGAGTATATTGAATTACCGGATAACATTACCGCATTTGTTGAAGGAAGAAGTTCAATAGGTAGAATGGGCCTGTTTATTCAAAATGCAGGTTGGGTAGATCCAGGTTTTAAGGGAAAGGTTACATTGGAACTTTACAATGCTAATTCTCTTCCAATAATCTTAGAGAAAAATAGACGAATTTGTCAGTTTGTATTCTGTTTTATGGATGACCATGCCGAGAGTCCTTATGTAGGTAAATATCAAGGACAAAAAGATACTGTTGGCAGCAGAGTATTTAAAGATATTGAAAGTAAAAAATCTAACAAAAAACGTTAACAGTATACCTATTAGGGTAGACATTTAATGTTAAAATTAGGCATGAGTACACTACCAAAAGACTACAATGGAATTGTCTACCAAATAATTAGACCGACAGGTCTTTTGGATCCTATAGTAGAAGTAAGACCATCGTTACCTGAAACCTTCGAGAACCTAAAGAAAAACCTTATAGAAAAGGGTTTTACTGAGATGCCAATATTGAATGAATCTTCTTGGTCACAACCTCAAGTACCTAATCTAATAGATGAAATTGATAAAACAGTAGAAAAGAAACAAAGAGTACTAGTTACAACACTAACAAAAAGAATGTCCGAGGAGCTTTCCGATTACTTAACTGAGAAGGGAATTAAGGCTAAGTACCTACACTCCGACATCGATTCAATGGAAAGAGTGCGAATTCTAAAAGACTTAAGACTAGGAGTTTACGATGTATTAGTTGGCATAAACTTATTAAGGGAAGGATTAGACTTACCGGAGGTATCCTTAGTAGCAATTTTAGATGCAGACAAAGAAGGTTTTCTAAGGTCAAGGACCAGCTTAATTCAGGTTATTGGTAGAGCTGCAAGGCACCAGGAAGGTCGAGTAATAATGTATGCCGATAAGATCACAGATTCGATGCAATTCGCGATTGAAGAGACACGTAGAAGACGAAAAATACAAGATGAGTTTAATAAGGCTCATGGAATAACTCCTAGAACTATAGTCAAAGAAATAAAAGATCAGCTTTCGGCATTCTCAGAACAATCTAATGAAAATATGTCCGATGAGGAAAAAGAACAAGATATTGTTAAAAAAGCTGAAGGATTTAGAGCAATGAGTAAATCGGATCAGAAGAAGCTCTTAAAAGAAATAAAATTCCAAATGCAGCTATTTGCAGATATGCTGGAATTTGAGAAGGCTGCAGAATTAAGAGATATAGTTACAGAACTAGAAAGATAATAAAATAATATAACAAACAAAGCGGGCCTCTTTACGAGGCCCGCTGTATTACGTGCTATTTAATTAGTAAGAATAACTTACTGGAAAACTCGTAGGGTAGCTAACAGGATTTACTATTTGTAAATACCTAGACCACATATCTGTTAACAAATTCCTCATTGTTTCTGCTTCAAGTTCTGTTGTTAGTGGATAAATACTATATTCATTCATATCTAAATCCATTTGTTGGTTGTAACTATAGTAGCTTACGCCATAAACTCTCCCATTGTACTCAAATACATAGTTAGTAAAATAATTAGTATTTGAATCTGAGCTATAAGATACAGGGTAAGATACACCGTAGGATGTTGGGAATTTATATGTAAATACTTTAGAAATCTTCTTACCTTCTACAGGTAAACCCGATACATTTATTGTAATATCTTCAATACTCTTAGAAGTAGCAGTACCCTTCATTAATTCTGAAATAATATCATCAAATAGTTGATCATCTTTATATGCAGAAATAGAGTAGTATTTACCATACTCAGGAGTTATTGATATCGAATACAATGTCTTATTAACATAATTAGCAGATGTATTATATCTTGCATATAATTCATCTCCCCAGTCAGAGTCAGGGAAAAAGTCTCTATCCTGATAGAATTCTGTGGAATTTACATAATTAGCATCCACATAACCATCTACCCATAAATTTGTAAGGCCTTCTGTAGAAGATGGTAATAAAATATCGTCATTTATCATGGCAAGATACGTTAGATTATCCCTAATTGATTTTAGAGGATCGTAGTTATATGTAATATGACTATAATCATTTTTTGTTATCGGAACATTAGAAGCAATCCTAAACTGAGCCTCTACTTGAGTGTAAGTTACCTTAGATCTTGTTGATTCTGTAGTTGATACCTTAATTAAATTCGCATCTTTTACTTCATCAATGTAAGTCTTTATTTGTTCTATTGAGAAGGTTTGACCGTTAACTCTATAAACTGAATAAATAGTTCTTAAAGCCGGTGGAACTACATCACTAACTAGGTATTGCTCGTAAGACGGATCACAATAAGAAGTATAACTGCTTCTTATTGTATAGTGTTTAACTCCATTTGAATCAGTTTCAACACCTGTAACAGATGCATTGGAACCAAAATATAACTTAATATATTCGTCAGCAGTATAAGTAGGGTAAGAGACAACTTGAGTGTCTTGCTGATTATCAAATTGATCATACGGTTTATAAGAATTCTCTACAGCATAACTACCTCCTAGGTAATATGTTGTTGAATTAACATTTCTTCCATACTTGCTTAAGTAGTAAGAGGATAATTTATTATCTTCTTTTGTTTGATTCTTATAAATGCTCACGTATCTTTCAAAATATTCATAATATTCAGATACTGAATCGCTTTCTGTTACATCCGGTCCATAACCATAACCTCCGCCATAATACATTTGGCATGCATCAAAGGATGGACCTCTTTGGTTAGTAACCCTAGTAACTCTATAGTTATACTCATTTATATTTGGGGCCACTGGTTGTTCTGGCTGAGGAGTCTCAGGATTCGGATTCACTACACCTGGTGTAGGGTTTGGTGTTGGCACAGGTGTAGGGTTAGGTGAAGGCATCGGTGTGCTTGAATTACCTGGATTATTAATAACTCCACTTGGATTGTTCTTTATAACCTCGGATAAAACCATTTTTTCCTCTTCTGGAGTTACAGTGGGGTTAACAACACTCTCTCTTAACGAAAGGAACATAAGTAAAATAACTAATGCGGCGGCTCCGAAAACAGTTGTTCCGACCGCAATAAGTGTAGCCCTTGGATGGGCATTAATCTTTTCTAACAATCTTTGCATAGGTATATAAATAAATAATACTAATATCTAGTATATTTAAGTGTACAAAGAATGCAAGGATTTAGATTAATTTTGTCCTTTTAGCTGTAGTTTGTTTGAATTAGCCTTCTTTAGAATAGCAGATTCAAATGTGAAAGTGAGCTTATTTTCCTTTTGTTTTTTTGAAATTGCTAAGTCTACTAATGTTTTTAATAGCTCTGGAAGTTCAACTCCACTTTTCTTCCATAAGTGATGATATATTGTTCCTGGCATGGTATTAACCTCGTTGGCATAGAACTTTTTATAGGTTTTGCTGTAGAGAAAATCAACTCTTGCAATTCCAGACAGCCCTAATAACTTATAAATTTCCTTAGCCATTTCTTGTATCTCCTTTGTTGTCTTTTCGTCTAACCTAGCGGGAATTACAATGCTTTTTTCTGCATTTCCTAATTGAGCACCACCTTCGTTCAAATATTTATCCTCATAGGAAAAGAAGTCCTTTGAATAAGCAGATTCCTGTATAAGTGAATATGTAGGTTCTTCGTTACCTATTAAGGCAACTGTAATATCCATTAAATCCTCAACGCTTTCTTCAACTAATACTTTTGTATCGTAATGAAGAGCGACTTCTATAGCAAATTCAAGATCGTCCTCTGACTTAACTTTTGTCATGCCTATAGAAGAACCCAGTCTAGCTGGTTTAACAAATACTGGCCATGTTAAATTTGTTTTAATATCTTTTAGGACTAAATCTTTTTCTTTTTCCCAGATATTTGTGTCTAGAGTAACAAATTTAGTTGTTGGAAAGTTAAATCTTTGATAGAACAGTTTTGTTAAAGCCTTATCCATTGAAATTGCACTGGAAACAACATCACAACCAACATAGGGAATATTCAACAATTCAAACAAACCTTGAATTGTACCATCTTCACCATTTTTACCGTGAAGTGCGGGGAAAGCTAAATCTATTACATATTGCTTTGAATTAAATAATCCCCCTGTCTTAAGAACAACTGATCCATTTAGATTTTGCGATAAATTTAAATTTACTTCGCCTTCAAGTTTTAGATTTGGATTCTTAAAGAATTCTACATTATCCATTTTCTCGGAGATATACCACTTACCCTCCTTGGATATGTAAACAGGATAGACTGTATGTCCCAGGCCTTTTAGTCCGGATATTACTAGCTCTCCCGTAATGATTGAAACATCGTGTTCTGTATTTCTTCCTCCAAAAAAAACTGCTATATTCATAAATTTATTAATAGTAATTATCGCTCCAATCGTTTTGAAGCATGACAACGTCTCCGCTTTTTATATTATTATTTAATTCTTCCCAGACGTTCTTAGAATTATCATACCACACAATTTTATCTTCGCTGAAACCATTATCAATCAAACCTTTTGCAATAAATCCTGTAACACTATTCTTAACTAGAATTACTAAGTCTGCAACATTAGATAAGTTTTTTCCAATTTCTAGATGTAATTGTTCAGCCAGATCTCCCGTTTCTACAAGACCTGGTGTAACATAGACCTTTCTTCGCTGTTTAAATTTATTCAACATATTTATTCCTTCTTTAAAGCCATCCGAGTTCCCGTTATAAGTATCATCAATAACAAGTATATTGCTTTGATTGTTATATATTGGCTGGAGTCTATGTTCTACACCCTTTAGATTGTTTGCAGCGTATTTTAGTTTACTATCCGAGATATTAAAATGCTTACCAAGGATGTAGCCTGCAATAATGTTGCCAATTATGTATTCCCCCAAAATTGTAGTTTTTATGGTTCCCAATTCTTCTTGACCCAAACTCAATTTGAAGGATTGTCCGTTTCCATTCTGATCAAATTCATAGTTTGAGATTTTATAATCGCTCATTGAATTATTATGTGATGAAAAGAACCCAACCTTATTACCTTTAATATATTTTTTATAGTTATCGATTGTTAGTTGATCATCGGCATTTAGTAATACAAACGCTTCGGGTTTTGCATACTCTACAATTTCAAATTTAGTAGAAATTGCATTTTCCATTGTAAGGTAACGTTCTAAGTGTGCTTCATTAATTCCGGTTATTACTGAGATATCGGGTTGTGCGATCTCGCATAGTGCTTTTACATCACCTTTTACGTATTCACCCATTTCTACTATAAATATATCTGTATTCTTTGTAAGCTTGTTTAGGATTGTACGGGAAATACCTAAAGGAGTATTATTATTACCTTCGGTTTTAACCACATTATATTCTTCCTTAAGAAAATCGTATAAGGTTTCCTTCATTGTGGTCTTACCATAGCTACCTGTAATACCGATAATCTTTAAATCAGGTAATAATAAAAGCTTGGCCTTTGCTTTTTTAATCATCTGCTTTTTTGTGTAGTAGTCAATCGGAGAAAGTAAATCTTTCGCTTGTATTAGAAAAACGAAGGAAAATATATCAAAAATATAAAATATAATTAATAGAGTAATAGCTAATATGAATATATTATTGAAAACTGTGTGAAGTAAAAAACCAAGAGCAAAAAGAACGATTAGTTTTTGAATAAAATTTAAGGCAACCAGTAAAATTGCTTTTTTCGTAAAGATTGCTTTTTTTCTTAAACTATTGCTTGGGAAAAGACCTTTTTTAGATAATGCCGTTATAAACCTTTTGGAATCGTATTCTTCTAATTGAAAAATATATAACTGGTAAAAGACAATTTTGTGAGGTAAAAATTTCATAATTTAATTTAACTAAAGGAGTAATATGAATCCTGTTCTTTAAAGCCCAAATTCTTATATGCATTATAAGATTCCCCATCCTTTTCTGTAATAGAGTATATTCTTGAGACACCTTGCTGCAATGATTTATTAATTATAAAGCTGTTTATTATATTAAAGTATCCGTTACGCCTGAATTCTTCTACAGTACCCGCGTTATGTATATAAGCTATATTAAGATCTTTATCTAAGATTACAGAAGCAATACTTACAATCGCACCGTTATATTCCAATATATAATCCTTAAACATTCTGGTTTCTGTATTCGTTTTACTTAAATTACTAAAGTAGTCTACATAGTCTTCCTCGTTGCTCCAACTAGCAAATATTTCAAGAGCAGTCGCTTTAAACGCATCAAAATTTTCCTCAGTAACTTCAATTAATGAGGTGTTCTTATCATCAAAATCAAGGAGGTCCACTGGAGTTAAGACCATATAGGAATCAATGTAATCCTGACTTAATTTTAAGCCTTTAAGGTATTCATAATAATCGTCTACAAGAGTTTGTCTAATATAGTATGAAATATTCTTTTCCTTCTCTAGCTCAATGTTAAAAATATCATCTGCATAGGCAGTGTCAAATTTATCTAGAAAAGTTAGAGGTACAATGTACTCACTAAAGATCGCGGGGCTTTCAAGAAAAATAAAGGAATCTTCCACCTGAATATTACTAAAGGCAGCTCCCTTTAATAAATTAATGCTGTCTTCGAATATATTCATTTTATAAAATTTATTAAATAATTTATTACCAAATCCGGTTTATCTACAAAAGGAAAGTGGCCTGCATCTATTAGCTTTAATTCGGAATTTTTAATATTTTCGTTAATAAAATGTGCATAGCTTACAGGAGTTGCTTTATCTTGATTACCCCAAATTATTAGAGTAGGTATTTCGATATATTTATAAAGTCCGCTAATATCTTCACTTATAACATTATTGTAAGTCTTTTGCAGATATTCAGAATTTATATAATCTTCCGCACCCATTTCGGTGTAAATCTTTTTCCTTAGATTTTTTAGTAAGGGTAATTTAAATACGGGCTTTAGCACCTTAGCTAGAGTATTTTTAGCTATCTTCGAAAAAGTACGTCTTCTTATACCAGCAGAATCAATTAATGCTATCTTTTTACAAACATTGCTTTGTACTTGAAGCTTAACAGCAATAGCTCCTCCATTTGAGTGCCCAACTAAAATTACATTCCTTAAATTTAACTTATTAATAAATTCTTCAACAGTTCTTGCGTAAAAATTATTATCTACAGAAATATTGGGAATTTGTGAATCACCAAATCCGGGTAAGTCTAAAGCATAAGAGGTTAATCCTATTTTATTTAGTGCATGCATTAAATGAAACCAGACTTTTGAGTTTGAAAGCCATCCGTGTATAAAGATTATATTGTAGTCTGAATTAGGGACAATTGAACTATAGTAATTAACTAAATGATTATTGACAATTATTTGTTTGGATTGGAATTCATTCATGAAGTGGTTTTATTGTAATTTTCATAACATAATTTTAAAATGTCTTAAATATATTATCAACTTACTATGTCAACTGAAAACCTCGAGACTAAAAATGTTAAATCTGGATCTGAATACAATGCAGGATTAATCAACACTTTACCCGATGCTGCAAGTGAAATTGGTAATATATCTGCATCTGTAGTTGGCAGTATTTTCTTTAGCGTAATTGGAGCAGGTATTCTATTTTAATATGAATAATATAGGAAACTACGAATTCACTGAGAAAAGTAGAGAGTATTTACTTAGATTAGCGGAATTAACAAATCAGGATGAAAAATTTGTAAAAGATGCACTGAGATATATTTGTTTAAAGTCTTTTAACGATATTCTTAAAATTGCTGATAAACAGGTAATTGAAGAGTTGAAGAAGCATGCTGATAATCCAGAACTATTTCAGAGTTATTTTAGAAGCACGATACCTGAAGCAAAAGTCAGGGAAGCTTATACAAATGTGCATAACAGTTATGTAGATGGTTTTATTACAGAGTGCGGCACTAGTTACTCCATAGAAATAGTAGAGCAAATTAAGACTTTAAGATTTTAATTGTCTTCCTTTTTTATTTCCTGCTTAAAGTAATTTCTATTTTTAAGTTCATCGGGTAGGTGCTGTTGGTTCACTTTGGCATTTTTAAAGTCATGAGCGTATTTATACCCCTTGCCGTAACCTAAATCCTTCATTAACTTTGTAACACCATTGCGAATATTTAATGGTACCGGCAATGAACCAAATTCCGAAACATCGGATTGAGCTTGTGCCAATGCTAGATAAGCCGCATTACTTTTGGGCGCCTTAGCTAAATATTCTACTAGCTGTACAATAAAAATATCACACTCAGGTCGACCCAGTTTTTGACATGATTCAAACACAGAGTTGGCAAGCACTACCGCATTTGGCATAGCGTTACCTATATCCTCGGAAGCAAACCTTAGTAACCTTCTGCAGATATAAAGAGGATCGTCTCCAGCCTGCAACATTCGCACTACCCAGTAAACTGCAGCGGTGGCATCGGAGTCTCGCAGTGATTTATGAACTGCAGATATTATATTGTAGTGATCCTCACCGGTTTTTTCGTATTGAAGAAAGTTTTCCAATGCATTCTTTAAGGTGTCTTTATTTATCTTATTGCCATTAGATAAATAAATTGCAGTTTCTAAAATATTGCCCGATGTTCTTAAGTCTCCATCAGAAGACTTTGCAATTAGTTCAATAACATCGGGATCGTAATCCAGGGTTGGTGTTTCTAGTTTTACCTTCTCTATTAAATAAAGCAGATATTTTTTTACATCTTCTGATGTATGTTTTTTAAATGTAAATACTCTGGCTCTTGATAGTAAAGCAGGATTTAATGAGAATGATGGATTTTCTGTTGTTGCTCCAATCAATATAATTATTCCTTTTTCCACATAAGGCAATAGCGAGTCTTGTTGAGATTTATTCCATCTGTGAATTTCATCTAGGAATAAAATTGTTTTTTTAGGTTCAAATAGTTTATTATCTTTATTTTCGTGAATAGCCTGATCAACAATTTCCATTAACTGAGTTTTTCCTGCCATGACCGCGGATAATTTATGGATATTCGCATTAACACTTTTAGAAATAATATTTGCAAGCGTAGTCTTACCTGTTCCAGGAGGTCCCCAAAATATCATTGATGGAATATTACCTGATTCAATAAAATTACGAATAGGCATGCCTTTCCCCACCAAATGCTGTTGTCCAATAAATTCATCTAGAGTCTCCGGTCTAAATTTTGAGGGTATGGGTTCGAACAAAATATTATATTAACAATTACTTTATTATAATACTTGTATACCTATTATAGTAAATATTGTTACTAATTCTACTTAGCAAAGGGGTTTTGAAGAGATGTTCTAATTTTAATATCTTTAGGTGTGGTTGTAAGACTCTGCGAGGACTTAAATCTTTTCTTTAGTTTTATATGTTTATTATTTGTTAAATAAGCCTTACTATTCGTAACTCCTGTATTATCATCTATTAGTTCATAACCTTTCTTTGTAACTAAAATTTGATGTTCACCAGGAATCCAATCCAGCAATACGTAGCCTTTTGAGTTGGTAACAGCTAAATGCAGTTGATGTTTTCTATCATACAGTCTTACTACAGCACCGGGAATTTTTTGCATTAATAAAGATTCTATTACTTCTAATTTTTTTAATGTGTATCTTCTAAACAAATGACTTAATGAGTAGTAAAGAATAAAAATATATATAGCGGAAAGAACAAAGTCAGTAAATAATCCGTAGGTTAATTGTGAATAAATGCTCACTACTAGACCAATTGCTGCTGCTGTAAAAATTAATAAATTCGTAATTTTATTGATGATTATTATAGGCATTTGTAACGTTAATGCCTTCTTGCCAGGAGTTAAATATATGTCATAAACCATTTCCGAATTTTTGGACAAGTGTTCCAGAGTATCAATTTCTTTATAGAAATCTTTATAACCAATACCATGCACTTCCAAGAATAGATTTTTATATGGTCCTTTGTAGTTAAAATTATATCTACCGTTAAAATCGGATAGAGTGGATGCAAGAACTTTTTTACTTACAGATTCTTTATTCTTTTCAAACCTTATTAGCTTCACTTTTGCATAACTAACGGGTTTGAAGGTCTTATCATTAATTACTAAACCCCAATACCTTTTTCTAAATACATAGTTATTCAATAGATAAATGAACTTCCAGTACTTATTTCCATTAACCATGGAAATAAACCAGAATATAACTTCTCTTATAAAATATACTGCACAAATCAACAGAAACGGTGAAAGTGTGTTAATTCAAGAAATAGGAGTGCGAATGTCTGTAGATCGGTATAGTTAACTTTTACACGTAATATAGATACTTCTGGCATTTTATTTTCTTAATTTAAGACATTCTATAATAGTTTAAGTCACTTTTTAAGAGGGTTTAAACATCTATTTTTTATAGTTATTTATGTTATAGCTTTGTGGACTTATATTTTTTAGTTCACTCCAGCTTATAGGCATTGAAATGGGAGCGTGTTCCTTAATTCTAATGGAGTAGGGTGCGACCATAGTCGACCCTCGTTCATTTCTTAAATAATCAATAAATATTTTTTCTTGTCTCTTTTCCTTTCTAAATTCAATTGTATATTCCTTGGGATTTATTCTTACAATAGATTCTGCAATTGTCTTAGAAATAAGTTTAATATCGTCCCAGGAGAATCTTCTTTCGCTAACATCGGCGTAAACATGAAAGCCTTTAGAACCGGAAGTCTTTAGGAGCGGCTTATAGCCATTATCTTCAAGTATTTTTTTTATGAGTAATGCTAGCTCCCTTAATTTTGAGTCGTCTTGATTTGATGGATCTAAGTCAAAGATAATTCTGTCTGGGGTTTCAATATCTTGAATTTTGCTACCCCAGATGTGAAATTCTAATACACCAATATTTACTAAATATAAAATATCGTTCAATTGATCTATAGTTATATAAGCATCGTATTCATCTTTTTCTTTTATCTTGACTCTTTCTACGTATTCGGGAAAGGATTCGGTAGGGTGTTTCTGGTAGAATTTGGGACCTTTAATTCCATTAGGACTTCTTACCATGCTTATTGGCCTATTCATTACTTCCTTTATAAATTTATCTGATACACTTTTATAATAATTTATCAGGTCAAGCTTAGTAATACCTGACTCAGGAAACAATACCTTATTTGGATGAGTAATTTTTACATTATCTATAATTATTGATTCCATTGTAAAAGTATAAATTTATTTTATACTTATATTGTATACACCTTTACTTATCTATTCAATTAAATATGGACTTAACTATAGTTGGAATTGCCGGTTCGGCCTTAGTTCTGGTGGCTTTTTTGTTAAATCAATTAAATAAACTAAAGAACAATTCGTTTATTTATGACTTCGCAAACTTTCTAGGAAGTGTTTTTTTACTTATTTATGCAATATATACAAATTCTCTGCCATTTATAATTGTAAATGCAGTATGGGGACTATTCAGCCTAAAAGATTGCTTAATGTATCTTTTAAAAAGGAAGAGTTAAGCGTTGTGCTTGATAATCATTATATCTCCATCCTTAACGATGTAAGTCTTACCCTCTAGTCTTACTTTCCCGTTTTCTTTAGCTTTTACCCAGCTTCCAGCTGTTAAGTAGTCACTATAAAGACATACTTCCGCAGCAATAAATCTTTTCTGAAAATCTGTGTGAATTGCTGAGGCAGCCTCGGGAGCAGTTGAGCCTTTTCTAATTGTCCAAGCCCTAACTTCTTCAGGTCCCTCAGTAAAGAACGAAATTAGTCCTAATAAGTCGTAGGCTTCCTTGGTTAACCTGTTAATTCCTGTTTCAACAATGCCAAGTTCATCCATAAACATTTTTCGTTCATCCTCATCCATAGATGCAAGCTCGCTTTCGGTTTTAACATCTAGAGCCAATACGGTTTTATTACCTACTACCTTTTTTACGGCTTCTATAGCCTCTGCAGAAGTTGCATCGTCTGAATTTGCTAGATAAATTACAGGTTTGTCAGTTAATAAAAATAAGGATTTTCTTTCGGTTGCAACTACATCAGAGACTGGTTCATTAAAGTCAATTGCAAGAAAGCCTGCATTTAGATGTGCCGCTAGTCTTGTTAAATGATCAAGTTGCTCAGCCGCATCTTTATCAAATCTTGCGTTTCTTTTTATTGTATTAATTCTATTTTCTACGGTGTCTGCATCCTTTAATATTAGTTCAGTATTAATAAGCTCAATATCTCTCGTTGGGTCAACACTATTTTCCACATGGGTTATATTTGCATTCTTGAATACTCTTACTAGGTGTACAATTGCAGAAACTTCCTTAATATTACTTAGAAACTTATTTCCTAGACCTTCACCACTTGCAGCACCCTTAACCAAGCCGGCAATGTCTACGAATTCTACTACCGCGGGTGTAATTTTTGCAGGTTTTGCAATCTCAGCTATTTTATATAGTCGTTCATCACTTACTGGTACAATACCAACATTTGGATCAATAGTAGCAAATGGATAATTCGCAGCTAATACATTCTGTTTTGTTAATGCATTAAAAAGAGTGGATTTTCCCACATTCGGTAGCCCTACAATGCCTAAAGATAAGTTCATATATGGTTTTTAAACGATTTATTTTAGCATAAAAAAACCCTCTTTCGAGGGCTTAGTTTATTTCTTCTTTTTATTCTTTTTCTTTAATTTAGGGTTTGGAACATACTTTTTCTCTGTTTTTTCTGGTTTGGTTTGAGTCTTTTCTCTATTTTCCACCTGATGCTCAAGGGCCCTTCTGAATTTAGGAACTTGAAACGTTAATATCGAGTAGTTAGTCAAGAAATTAACAATAATAGCTACTAAAATAAAGGCTAGTGGAATAACACTTCTTACTCCCATACCTACAGCCAATAACACGCAAAGTATTAATGCGACTACAAAGATTTTTCTTGAGTCATTAACAAAATTTTCCACAAAATGAGTCTTCATTTGGTTAATGTCTTCTTGAAGTAATTTAAACCAATAAATTGATGTTTTTACAATTACCAACACAAAGAATGAGAATAGTACATAATCGTTTATTTTATATACCAATGATAATAAACTAACAAGTCCAGCCAATATTCCTAAAGATAATATATTATCTGCAAAATATAGACCATAATACTTAGCATATTCTTTTAGGTTCCAGTTAAAGGCACGTGTTTTGGTTACATAACTGAATGCCGCAAACAATACAATAATCAAAGTTGTAGTTAAAGCTAAATCAATGATTCTTTGTTTTTTTGAAACTGATGGATAAATAGTTTCAACAGTAGTCTCAATTTCAGGATAATCCTCTTTAACATTATTGAGATTTTCTTCTACAACTGTCTTATCTACTTGTTGATAGTAGGCAAAGTTATTTGCCTTATCTAATTCTATTAATCCACTTGTATCTCTAAGTCTTTCTATAAATAAATCTACATTTTCGGTTCCATTAATCTGAACCCTAATATAATTCTCGTAGTCATCGTATTTAAATCCATGGTTAAATACAAATAAACCAAGCGAAGCTACAAATAATATTACTGTAATGTAAGGTAATGCTAATTTAAGTCTGTTCATAATCTTTTTCTAAAAGGTTTAAAATTTGGTTCTAAGTCAAGTATGAATTTAAAGTTAACATATGAAAGAAACAGCAAGGAAATTACCGATGCTAATAATGTACCAAACGCATCTGTCATTGTATTTCCCGCAAGCAAGAATCTATATATTGTAAATATTACTAGTGCAATAAAGATGCAATAATAATTTATTACATTTAAGAAAGTCCTTTGTTGATCCTCTTCAGTCGATAATAACTTTTCTATAGCATATACAACTATTATTAAACCGAGAATAAAGCCTAATAATAAATTTACCGATAAAGTTGCTGATAAAAGCTTTAATAGGAAGGTTAATAGAACCATGTAACTACCTAACATTAAGACAAATTTAATTGTTTTTGTCATGCCTTTTTTAGAAGCGTACATTAACATTAATAGTGCAACAGCCGCTACAATAAATATAGCAATGTAGCTGATTTTATCTGCTACAAAGTCTCTTTTAATGGTTTTAAAGTTTGGATCAAGATTTACATCAACTACTAAAGGAGAAGTTAAAAAGTAAGACCTAACAATATTTGTATACATTGCTACATTTGGACTAAGTTTTACTTCGGCGAACGGGACTGCAATTGCAGAAGTCTGAAGATCAAGGCTCTGTGTGTTGGTATAATTTGGGTCTTGAATAACTGCAAAGTAAGTAGAATCTACTCGCATTAAAAAGTAGTTATTAGTATTTTGCAGTGCAAAGTAAAAGTTTGTTAAAGCAGTATTAGCAAACTTAAACGATAAAACATTTCCATACTGTTCATCGTAGATGCTCTTAATTTGTCCCACAATGTCTGTATCTTTTAATGCAACACCCGTTTGGGACACCTGAGGATCATTCTCAAAGAAGATTTCTCCCTTACCGACCAAGTATTTTGCAATAATATCACTTTCCTGAATATAGTCTGGGAATGAAAGATTTAATTTATAAGTGTCGTTTTCAATTGCACCATTTACATAAATGTCGTGTAAATTAGAATAATTAATTCTATTTCTGATAACTTCTACTAAATCTCTTAATTGCCTTTCTCTTTCTTCTATAGTTAGAGTTGAATCTACATTCACTGTAGCTGTATACATTTTGGAATCGTATAAGTCATAGCCTCTACTAAAGTTACCCAAAGTAGCACTTGAATTAACAGAGCTAAAATCAATGTTAGGGTATTGAAATTCGTTTTCACCAATCTTTAGATTAAATTGAGGAAGTATCAATAAACCTAAAACTATAATAAAAACAAAGATATAAATCTGTTTTAGTCTTTTCATAAATTAATTGTTAATTACATGCTTGATAATCTATATTTAGTCCCTCTTCCTTTGCCTTCGACTTTAATAAGCTTTTTCCTTACTAAATCATTTAGGTCTCTGAATGCAGTCATAGTAGAAACTTCCATCATATGACAATAATCTTCTCTTTTAATCATAGGTACAGTTTGTAGGTACCTTAATACTTTTAACTGCCTTTTGTTTAGATCTAAGAAAGGTTGATTCTTAGCCTTCTCATCATCTTCATTTAATTTACTCATGTCTTCCCGTGTTTCGGATAACTCTTTTATTAAATTATCAGAAAGAACTTCTAGCCAATAAGTAATATCGTTAGCTTTTTTTGAAACTTCAAAGGCTTCCTTGTATGCTGCTTTGTTTAAATCAAAGTTTCGAACAAAAGATGAGTAGATTTTACCCGCAAATCCGTTTTTTACAAATAGATAATCAGCTAAACCAATTACACTAAGCATATTAGCCGTGTAATATGGTGCTACTTCCGTAATTCTAAATAGAGTAATTCCTATTCTTATAATTGGAGTAATTGATGGTGCTGCAGATTTATACCATTCAACCAGTTCAATCATAGAGTTTTGAACCTGGTCACCAGTTACTGAAATATCTCTTAAACCTGACCATTCATCTTTGTCTACGAATTCATCATTTTCGTTTCGGAATCTTGAATCCCATGATTCTCTCCAGGAAGAAGTAATTAATTTATTTACATGTAATAAAACTGTAAAGTCAATTTCTGAATATGTATCGGCAATATTAGATCTATTGAATTCCAAAGCATTTCTGAAATTACCCAAAATGTATGCGTTTTGATCCTTGAAACCATCTAGTCTTAAGCCACCAGCAATTTTTTCGGCATCCTTTAGTGTCATGTCTAAGCCAAGAATATGACCTAGATGAAATATGTCTTGAGTTTTGGCATTCATTGAAAGCTTATGCTTTACTGGATAAGAAAAATCCATTGATGCCAATTGTGCCTTTAGATTTTCGAGTTTTACTAAAGAGGTAACAAGTTTATCTGTGTAGTTGAAATTTGGTCTGAACATAAGTGAAATTTTTTAAAATTTTTGCATAGTTGATACGAAAATAATACAGTCTTTATAACAATATTGTCAAAGAAATAATTTATACAATCTTGTGATTAGCTTAGTATACCTATCTTAAAAATTTTTAAAAAGTGGTATGATTCTGGTACGCCGATGTAGCTCAATTGGTAGAGCAACGGTATCGTAAACCGTAGGTTGCAGGTTCGATTCCTGTTGTCGGCTTATTTAAGTTTAAGATTTACATAGTTAACCCTTACATTTTCACCATACACAGAGATTTTTGAATTATTGCTTACTCTGGCAAAGTTTTCTTTTGATTTATCCGCGAGAATTGGAATTAGATTAATTTCAGTGGAGCTGCAGTCTAATGATTTGGTGCAGGTAATGAATGCACTTTCAGCCTTATGCATATCAACCCCAGATACTAAAAATGACTTGTATAAATCCTTGTAATTTATGCTTAATATTAAATTAGCCTTTATATTCTTATTGATATTATTTGGTATAAAGTAAACCTTGTATTTTAAATCCTCAACCTGGTTAATCCTAACAAGTGGATCGGTTTGCCCCAAGGCAAGCAAAAGAATACTTCTACCTCCATTAAAGCTATCTTTAAGCTGATTTAAATAACCACTAAGACTTTTTTTATTCGAAATTAAGTTAATGTGGTATTTAAATAAATCGGTTAGTCTGTAGTCTTCCGTTACGGGTGTCGTTAACGCATACTGGTCATTTCTAAACTCTGAACTAACTCTTAATACTGGAGTTAATCTGTAAAATATTGCTGTAACAGTTGAAAATAGAACAAGTACGAGAAGACCAAACTTGGTAAGTCTCTTAAATTTAATCTGATTGTAGAAATATGCAATTCCTAGAGCAAAAATTGGTGCTAGTACAGTTAAAAATCTTTGTCCAGTAGAAACTCCTCCCCACCAGTTTCCCCAAAAGTTATAAACAACCATTAGAAAAAGTGCTGGTATAAGGAAGAAGACTAACGCAATTTTTGATTTTCTTGCATACAGCGCTATGCCAATTAGTGCAACAAATACTATTGGCGACCAGACAAGCAAGCCTCGTGTATCACTAAATAGCAAATTTATAATATTTAGTCCAAAATTAAACCCATTCTGCCCATTTGTAGAATAACCAACAGTTAACGGATTTTCATAAGATATATAGTTGTACAGTAAAAAGAAGATTCCAAATACAGCCACAATAAGACTAGTAGTCAGTAGAAGCTTCTTGCTACGCATTTTATAAAGCACAAATAAAAATGGAGGGATTAACAACACAGAATCGACTATTCTAATTAACACTAAAAGTCCCGCAAAAATTGTAGCAATATATAAATATTTAGAACTTCTCTCAAAGAAAAATTTTATAAAGAAATACAAGAATGCTGAATAAGAAAAGAACTCATAGACATGACTATAACCAGGTTGTTCAAAGGTATACGATGTTAAGTAAACTCCAATAAACATTGCTAGTGAGGAATAAAATGATACCTTTTTTGTAAAACCCAACTGTTTAAGAAATAAATAACAGAAAATTATTCCTAGATATGCAAAGAACATTGCAGCTGCAAGAATTGCCATGCCATCAGCAAATGAATGACCATTAAATGCCTTGTAATAATCTGTATATATTGTTCCCTTACTAAATAACATCGACGTTGTTAAGAAGGGGAAATATAAAATTGTTTGCCCAACACTATATGGAGTTATGTATTTCTCATTGGATTCAACTACTGCATGTCCCGTATAATCAAAGTATTCCGGTTGTTGAGATGAGGGGTAATAGCCATTGTCAATTGAAGATTTTGCGACATGAAAGTAACCGTAAGCATCGCCGAAAACAAAGGGTACGCCATTAATAAATCCAACTACAATCATTAATATTAATAGTAGAATAAATGCCTTAACCTCTTTTGCCGATGCATTAAATCTCATAATAAATATTGTATCAATTGATTAATCAAGTTGCTAGTAATTCAATCACAGTTTAAGCTTTGACAGAAAATGACAAAGAGATATATAATCAAAATATATAGCGAGATATGAAAGGTATAATGATGCTCAAGATACCTGGGTACTTGTGGGCTAAGTTTATTGATTTTATCTTCGATGTATTACTAGCTCCCTTCCAAAGATGGTTAGAGCTAGAAATACTAAAGGAAGATATTAAACGCGATAATCGATACCTGCAAGAGCAATTCATTACTCATGTTATGGATAGATCAGAAACACCCAAGTCATCAACCAAAACGGAAGAAGACTTGGAATAGGTCCTACATATCCCTAGTGGTGGAGTAAACAACTCCACCAAAAATTTTGCTTCAAATAAAGGGTATACTAGTGGTAACCTCTTAGTGTATGAAGATTAATCTTGACGAACAAATTAAAGGACTGAACCCTTCTCAGCAGGAAGCTGTAAACACTATAGATGGACCAGTTTTAGTTATAGCAGGGCCTGGAACAGGTAAGACTCAGGTTCTAAGCTATAGAATAGCCAATATACTTAGCAAAACAGACGCATCATCACAGAATATATTGTGCCTAACCTTCACCGATTCTGGTGTAAACGCTATGCGAAATAGACTATTAGGTCTTATAGGTAACGACGCTCTGTATGTAAAAATCTTTACTTTCCATAGCTTCTGTAACGATGTAATTCAAAGTAATCCCGAAAAATTTGTATTCAAAAAAGAACTTAAGCAACTGGACGATTTAAATAAAATTAAAATTATACGATCAATTATTGATAAGGTTGCAGAAACCGGAAAGTCTTCGTTAGTTACCTTCGGAGATAAGTATTACTACCAAAAAAGCATTCTGGACAGCATACAAACACTCAAAAGAGAAGGCAAGAAAGCCAGTGAACTAAAAGCTATCTGTGAAGAAGTCCTAGAAGAGTTAAAGGCAAATCCGGAACTAAATAAGAAAACCGGTAAACCGTTAGGTAAATATACCGATAAAGTAAATAAATACACAAAGAATCTTGAGTTGGCAGAAATATATCAGTTGTATACCGATGCACTTTCAGAGGAAGGCTTCTATGATTACGAGGATATGATTCTATTTGTAATAGACAAGCTAAAATCCGATGACGAATTATTAGCTAGCCTTCAAGAAAAATACTTATATATACTTGTAGATGAATATCAAGATACTAATGGTGCCCAAAACGAAATTCTAAAGGTTCTTGGTTCCTTTGATACAAGACCCAATATATTTGCTGTAGGTGATGACGACCAAGCAATATTTAGATTTCAAGGAGCTAACGTCGAAAATTTACTTTTCTTTAAAAAACAATTTGAAGACGTAAAGACTATTAGCCTCACAATTAATTATCGATCTTCACAACACATTTTAGACTTATCTTCTAAACTGGTAGACCATAATCAGGCAAGATTAAATAAACTTATAGAGGGTCTGAATAAGAACCTAAAAGCGGGTCTAAATATACCTAACCATCCAACTGAAGTCTTTGAGTTTAATAACCAGGATGCAGAAAATAATTTCGTAGTTAATAAGATAAAAGAATTAGAAACAAATGGAGTTAAATACTCTGATATTGCAATATTCTATAAAGAACATTCGGATGGAGAGGACATAGCCTTAGATTTAATAAACAACAATATACCTGTAAGACTAGCTGCCGGGAAGAATTCTTTAAATCAATTACCAGTAATCCAGCTTATAAACTTGCTAAAAGCAATTAGCTACACCGATAAAGATAGAGACTCTATTATTTTTAAGATTATTTTCTACCCATTTTTCAAGATTTCAAGACTCGATTGCTTTAAATTAACAAAAATAGCCCATGACAAAAGACTAAGTATATTTGAGTTAATGCTGGATAAAGAGCAATTGCAACTAAACGGAATTACCGAAATAGAAAAAATTAATAATATTGCTGAAATGTTATTGGAGTTCAAGGGCGATTCAGTTAATCACATGTTCCTCAACTTTATTAAAAAGGTAATGGATTTAACAGGTTATTTGGACCATTACTTTATCCAAAATAATGTTGAAAATATAAATTCGATTCAATCCTTTTTTGAGTATGTTAAAAGCATAAATCAAACAAATAAAGAACTATCGCTAGAGGAGTTTCTATTAGATTTAAAATTACTCGAAGATAACTTTATTTCTATTCAAGAAACTGAAGTTTCGGTAAACAAAGAAGGTGTTAACCTAATGACGGCCCATAAGTCAAAGGGATTAGAATATAAGTATGTATTCATAATAAAGTGTGTGGATAAGAAGTGGGGAAATAAAAAAGTTAGCTCATTAATCACGCTGCCCGACGAAATATATAATCTTACGGGAGAACAGGACACGGAAAGTCTGAAAATGGATAAGCTCGAAGACGAAAGACGTTTATTCTTTGTAGCCTTAACAAGAGCAAAGGAAAAGTTATTTATTACCTATGCCAAAGAATACCCTCAAGGCAACAATGTTAAGACCACAGTACCGAGTTTGTTCATAAATGAACTTCAAGATAAATTACTAGAAGTCAATGCGGTAACTGAAAATATATTTGATAAACAAAAGGCCTTAAATAAGCTTAAATTCAATAGCTTTTCTCCGTATTCAGTCACCGAGCAGGAGTACCTAAATTCGGTGATAGATAGATTTTCCTTGAGTGCTACCTCACTAAATAAGTACATTGACTGCCCATTAAGATTTAAATTCGAGGATTTACTAAATGCCCCCCATTCTAAAAACAATAGTTTAATATTAGGAACTGCAATTCACTATGCTTTAGAACAATATGCAAGAAATCAAATTAAAGGTACGACTAAAGATCTAGAGTTCCTAACTCAAATGTTTATATCAAATTTAGAAAGACAAATTATTGATCCTGATGATTATAAGGTAATACTTGAGGAAGGCATAGAAATTCTTGAAGACTATTATAAATTTTACAACGGTGAGTTTAGTATACCTGCGGATGTTGAGTATAGTTTTAATAACAAAAATGTAATATTGGATTTTGAGGATGAAAATACTAAACCACTAAAATTAAGTGGGAAGATAGATAGAATAGAGTGGATAGATAAGACTCGGGGCGAAGTTAGAGTTGTGGACTATAAAACTTCAAAACCAAAATCAGTGAAAGAAATAATGGGAGAGAATAAGAACGCAACGGGAGATACATTTAGACAATTAGTTTTTTATAAATTAATTGCCGATTTGGATAAGAATTTTAAACCATTTAATTCAATGCTCAACTATAAAGTAATTGAAAGTACTGTTCAGTATTTAAAGCCGGCAGTCAATGGAGAATTTAAAAGTGTATCATTTAAGATTACTCCGGAAGATATTGCAGATTTAAAAGAGAAAATAAAAGATGTTATAACAAGAATAAGAAATTTGGATTTTGGAAGTGAGCAATACCCAACATGTAAGGAATGTCTATACTGTAAGACCTTCAACGAAATTGAGGAGGAAATTAAGCCTCAATAGGATCAATTGCTAACATTGCATACCAATATAACTTAGCTTTCTCTACCTGTTCCAGTACCTGCTCCTTAGTTAAACATAAACTATCTGAGATCCACATAATTTGTTTCCACATCTCGTTTAGACTCCATAAATTTTGTTCATAAGTTAAGCCTAGGACCTCAATAACGTAAGGTTCCTTTCTAAAGATTAAGTGATAAGCATAGTGTTCAATATCGGTTACCAGTAGCCCGAATGCAGTGTCATCGTATTCTTTTAAGCCCTTTAGATGAGTGTTATGTGAGCATCGTAGTGGTCTTGTATCAAGCTCACTAAGTTGTGATCTCTCTTCAGCAAATTCATGTAATCTTCTTCTACTTAGAATGGAGTAAGACATATTGCATATATTAAAATTATATTAAGCTTCGACCGGTTCCAATACATTTTTCTGTTCAACATATATCGGTGCCAAGATCCTTGGAGCAGGAATGTAACTATCAACATTTTTCAAGTGACGGCGTATTCTTGCAAATTGTTTTTTATTACAAATTAAAAAATGAACTATTCTAGAAAAACTCTGTAATAGTCTAAGAGCCTCTTGTTCACCAATATTTAATTGAACATAATCATATAGACCTTCAGATTGCTCAGGTATGTGTGAAAAACTGGGCAGGCTTTGTAAATTTACCCACTCTAGATTTGTGGATTGAATAAAAAACTTGTAATCTTGATTAACCATAGGAGTATAAATAGAACCTTCCGAGGTTCTCACCAATACATTTTGTAGTGCTATACATTGCAAAACAATTTGAAGCTTCTCAAAATCATTCATTTCATCTATCTGCTTTTTCCTAGTTTTCCAATCATAAATTTCAGCCCTACCATTCACTCTAATAAATCTATCGAGCCTTGCCTCGATAAGCGTTCTATGTCCCTCCGGAAAGTACATCTTTAGTTTAATAACCGATTCATTCAAGCAATCTTCTGAACAGACCTCTGGCGGCAGTTGATTCTGCATAACTCTTGTAGACAATCTTCTACTAATTCCGAAATACGCCTCTAAATCGTCTTCTGGACTTGTAACTCTTGATTCATACATACGATGCTTCCATTTTTGTGCAGCATCCTTAATTCTTTGCACTAGAAATTCACTTGTCCACAACCTGAAAACTTCTTCTTGGGTTAAGAAAATATTTTTTTCTGGTGAAAAACAATGTATATATCTTATAAATTCATCCACAAACTCATCTAAGTTTGTATTAAATGATATTGAATTAGCAATCATATTTGCTACATACTTTAATTCAAAATCTGGCTTGCATGCATACCTTGTTTGCAAGTATTTGTAGATTTGCTCAACATCCATATTCCCGCCGCGTTCATAAACTATATACATCCAATCTCTTACGGTTTGTTCAAAATAATGTATTTGAATACCCCCCCATGCATTTAACATACTTAAAAATCTTTTAAGTAATTGATAAACTTTTTCAAGTTCACTATCAGTAAAGTCAATAAACACCCTGGATAAATACCTTCTGGTAGGGAATTTATTACTTCTGCCTATATCATTAACAAGGCTCATTAGTGTTCCGAATACAAATTCCCTATATTCAGGATTATTCTTAACCAACACATCGAAAATTGACATATCGATATCAAAATGAGGCAGACTCATAAAGTCTATAGTTTGCACAGCTTCGGCTAGGAATTCAATTGATTCTATATCGTCGTTTTTTTCTGCTGCCAAATCTCTAAACTGCGGAATTGCAGTTAATATACGCCTAATTTTTTCCAGATCCGAAATTGACAACTGCACTGTGTTATCGTCTTTTTTTTCAGGGTTTGCAATTTCGTGGATGGCTTCTATTTGATCCGTATAGCCTAATAAATCTAATGAAGTATCTTGTAGAAATATATCAATATCTTCAAAATCCCCACCTTGCTGAAGTTGCTCCAGAGTTTGAGGATAACCGTTCAAAAAATATGTAACATTATCGCTATCATCTATGCTGAACAAGCGCCTTTGATTTGGAGAAATCTTATTACGTCTACTCATATAAATAATTTATAAGAAGTAGGGTGTGTTTAATTTCAAAAACGAATTGGGGTGAAGATGGGGCAGAATTCCTAAGTAGCTTACTTAGGATTTTCAAATGCATTTACCCATAAAAAGTATTTACCAAATAGACGGCCATAAGCCAACTCTCGCTTAGCCAAGAGTACTTGATTTGCCATAACTGTAGAAACAAATTAAAGTATAGACGTATATATTTCTTTAGGCAAGAATAATTTTATGAAAATTAGCTGTGGTGTATTAGTTTATAGGGTACAAAACAATGAATTGCAAGTATTCTTGGTGCATCCGGGAGGCCCTTTTTTTGCAAAAAAAGATAATGGATACTGGAGTATTCCAAAGGGTGAATTAAATAAAAACGAAGAGAAGGTTGATTGTGCCATTAGAGAGTTCAATGAAGAGACTTCAGTTGATATTTCAAATTATAGAAATAAAATGATTGAACTCGGAAGTGTTATTCAAAAGAATGGGAAACAAGTATTTGCGTGGGCATTAGAATATGAATTACCAGAAATTGTAGACTCAAATGGGTTTGCAGACCTGAAAGAGAAGTCTAATAAGATTACAATTAACCTAGGCATTAAACAATTCCAGGCTCCAGAAATAGATAAGGGTGTATTTTTTAGTGTGGGAGAAGCTTTGGAAAAAATTAACGAGACGCAGAGGGAGTTTGTGGTTAGAGTGAATGAAGGATTAGATTAACCTAACTCAACCCAATGATAAATGAACTTTCAATTATCTTTCAGGTTTCAGGTCGATTCCAGTTCTTACCCAATTAGTCCAATTTGTTTGCTTCTTTGTAACTATTCTATAAAGTGATTTGATAAGTGCAACAAACTCGATCGCATTGACAATACTAAATAATATTGGGATTAAGGCAAAATATTTAAGCAGTCTAAGATTCTTTAATAAATCCTTATCCATTAAAAGTAAATAACTATATGGAAGTACGAGGTATGAA
Organism: Patescibacteria group bacterium; assembly: GCA_016861265.1. Lineage (GTDB taxonomy): Bacteria > Patescibacteriota > Dojkabacteria > J137 > J137 > Brojett037. The sequence goes on along the minus strand of BOLA01000001.1, from coordinate 1,054,343 downwards.
AGAACAAATATGGCTGAACTTGAAATAGTTAGAATACTGAAAATAATAAACCCTAGTAATAAAGGATATAGCAGAATATCAATTATTCCTAGAAGTGCAAAAGGTAGTTCTACAAATGTGAGATAGTACCCCTTTTTTGTTTGAACCAAAAACTCCTTTCTATGGATAATGCATTGTAGAAAACCATGTCTCCATCTAGTTCTCTGATTTAGCAATCCTTTAAAGTCCGAAGCACCCTCAGTTATACAAATGGCATCATCAACATAAGTTATTTTATGTCCTTCACTTTTCAGCTTAATAGAGATATCAAAATCTTCTGTCTTTGAATAATCTTCAAAATAACCAACTGATTCTATTGCATTCTTCCTTAATGCTGTAAGGGCTCCGGGTAAAATATAAATCGAATTAAGAATTTCTTGACTTTTCTTACTGTGAAATCCGAAAAGATATTCAAAATATTGGATCACTCCGATAAAATTGTTTCTATTACCTACAACTATTTTACCAATTGCTCCATCAATTTCCTGATTTTCAAGGGAAGAAATCAAGTAGCTTATTGCATCTGGGTAAATATATGAATCTGCATCTATCGTAATAATAATCTCGCCGTATGAATTTTTAATACCTAAGTTAAGGGCAGATGACTTTCCACCATTTTCCTTATCAATTAACCTAACATTCGAGAAATTCTGAGTGTAACCTAAGGCAACTTCATTAGTATTATCTGTTGAGCCATCATTAACTATAATAACTTCCAAATTCTTATAATTGCTATTTATAATAGATTCGATAGTTTTTCCAAGCCCTACCGACTCGTTCCAAGCAGGTACTACAATGCTTACGAATGGGGAATAATTACTTGATTGCTTAAGTGGTCTATGCACATATAAGAATCCAACACATATAGTATAAACACACCTAATGAGTGAAAAGAGCAAATACATGCTAATTATTTGATTAATATTCATCTTGTCTTATTTCTATTTCTATATTTATATGCAATAAAAAAGATGAATAGTACAATGAAAATGGCAACGCAAATTAGTATCGCAAAGGTTGGCTCAACTCCCAGAGCAATTAGTGCGGGAACTGATACTGCACTAGTACCTAAGATTTGAGAATTATTTGTATCGTACATGCTTCTGAATTAACAACTGGACATGAGATTTTAGCACAGATATATACCCACATAGCAAGCGTAGTTTTAATTTTGAAAGAAGTAGAAAGAAAATCTATAGTAGAATATTTTGACACTATAATGGAATAGCAAAGTTCTAAATACTTCTTCATGAGGCGTTAACAAGCAAAGTTTTCAAGAAGGTCAATAAAAAAGGCTCCTTTCGGAGCCTTGTAATAATTTCTATTTACTATTAATTAGCTAGCTGCAGCCTCAGTTTCTTCGTCATCTTCTCCTCTAAAGAATAAGAATAAAAGCAAACCGATAATTAATATTCCTCCAGCCACTAAGCAAATAATTACAACAGGTGATGTACCAGAAGTTGAGTTCGTAGAGTCTGTTGCATTAGTTGTATTTACAGGCTGTGCTTCGTCTTGTGAACTACTTGCAGGTGAATCTGTATTAACACCTTCTACTTGTCCATCAGTAGATTCTGTTTCGGTCTCTGTGGATTCGCTAGAATTAGTATCTTCAGCTTCATTATTTTCTGAAGTAGTATCTGTATTCGTATTGTTTGTTGAATTATTGTCTGTTGAATTTACTGTTCCATTTAGGAAATCTAATTGTACGGATGCTCCAACAACATCTCCATCAGAATCAGTAACTACAATTCCACATAGGTAAGATCCTGCTGAATAATTTGCAACTACAGAAGATGTTAAGCCTGTATTAATCTGACTCCCATTGCCACTGCAGGCTCCGGTCCAGTAATAGTTAAAGCTTCCATTTCCATGCAAAATATTTGCAGTTAATGTTATTGAATTGCCTGCTGTTACATTTGTTGATGGCATTGCAATAATTACAACTTGAGGTTGTACATTATTTACTATCAAGTTGGCTGTTGCAGTTGTTGAATTACCTGCCGCATCAGTTACTGTACAACTTACAGGTACTAAAATATTTCCGTGAGGTTGAGCCACATAGTATGTTGAATTATCTAATCCAGAACATACAGGAGTTAATCCTTCTGGGTTTGATTGAATAAATTCACTGTAACCAGGAACTTGTTCGTTTTCATCTCTAGTTACATCCTTTAAGGAAAACTCTGGAGCTTCTGTATCTAGTACAGGGTTGTCCACATTTAAAATTCTAACTCCACCTACAATAGTTGTAGATTCTAGTCCAGCTGAATTCATTGCCCAGTAAACTACTTCGTAATATCCGTTTGGAATTACAGTTGTATCTACAGAACATGACTGATAACCGCTCTCAAGAATTCCTTCATCTGTTCCAAAGAAACAGTAAAGGTAGTAGGTTTCGGAGTTTCCTAAACCAATTCCTGCATAAGCAAGACCTTGTTCGTCATTGAAATTAGCATCAAGTACAATAGTACCTTGAACTATAGAACCATCGACAGGAGTTTGATATCCATAACCAATCTCAGGGGGCGTCGTATCTACACCATCATCTGCTTTTAACAGGAATGGAGTAGTTACGAGGGTAAGTAAAATAGCGCTCAGAAAGGCATAAATTGCTTTTCTGAAAATACTTTTACGTTCTCTCATAAAAAGATATAAATAAAATATGTTGTATTGTTTTATACAAGTATAGCAAGGGATATTTGGCCTATAGTAATTTTTATATAATTGTTACCTAATAAATTCAGGATTAATCAATATACAAAAGAAGACTCTTTAAATAGTCCATTTCGTTGTGAAAAATATTGAGAGGATGATCGCTCGCTAACCTATGCTTAGCAATGATTTTAACCTTTCTACCGGTTTCAAGTGCTGCTTGTTTTATTATATCTTCGAACATTCTTTGATCCATATGGTACGAACATGAACAAGTTAGAAGAAAAGAATTGGAAGGCATTTTTCTTAAGGCGGTCTTATTAATATCTAAATAACCTCTTCGAGCATTAGGAATATCCTCACGTTTCTTTGCGAATGCTGGAGGATCTAAGATTATAAAATCAAAATTTAGTTCCTGATTATGTAGGTAATCGAATGCATCTACTGCTCTAAATTCGTGATTATCAGTGCTTATTTTATTTGCAACAAAATTGTCCTTAGATAGGTTTACAGCATCTTGTGCAATATCTACGCTAACAACTTTCCTTGCTCCATTAATTGCCGCGTATAAGCTAAAACCACCAGTATAACTAAAACAATTCAGTACAGTTCTATCCTTTGCAAATTCTCCCACAAGCTTTCTCATTTCCCTTTGATCAAGAAACAGACCGGTCTTTTGAGAGTTCTTTATATCAACTAAAAATTTCACACCATTTTCGAGTATTTCAACCTTTTCTGGCAGCTTCCCGAATAATATTCTTTCCACATCTGGTAAGCCTTCTTTCTTCCTTGCTCCAATAGTTGATTTCTCGTAAATACAATCTACATTCAACTCATTAGTAAGGACCGATACTATTTCGTTAATTAGTTTATCCATTCCTGTACTCACAATTTGAACTACTAATACATTGTTATACTTATCAATTACTAGGCCAGACAAATTATCTCCCTCACCATTAATCAATCTATAGGCGTTTGTATTCTGATCTCTAAAAAGTTCCTGTCTATATTTAATAGCTCTTTTTATATTTAATTTTATAGAGGATACGGGATCTGTTGAATCAAAGTTAATCATTCTTGCAGCAATAGATGTATCTTTATTCATCATCGCGTGACCTAGCAGCTCTCCTGATGCGGAATAAACAGGTAGAATATCTCCATTGCTATAGTTCGGAGCCTTAGCTATTGCTCCTGAAAATATCCAGTGGTGTTTGTCTTTAATTGGTCTTTCTTTTCCTCTTTGTAGAATAATTCCTTGGTTCATAATTTAAGTCAAATCTTTGTGATTAATCCTCTAATAAATTGATATTTGCATAGTATAACACTTATCTATATACCATTGGCATAATCAAGAAGAATACTATTAAAACTATCAGGGTTTTCCTCCATTGGTAAATGACCGGAATTTTCTATCTTAATAAAGGCAGAATTTACAATTTTTGCATTTAAATCTGTACCTTTAGATATGTTTATCCACGGGTCTTTATCGCCCCAAAGAATTAGTGTGGGTTTTGTAAGTGTGGATAAACTACCTGGAAGAGTGTTCTGACTACTGTCTCGTATTATGCCTACCAGGGTTCCTTGCCACCCTTCAATTTTTAACGGTCGATAATAATTATCTAGTATATCTTCTGTTACAAAGTCCGATTTAAGATAAGCTGATTGCAGCAACGACTTGAACCTGTCTTTTGTAAAATATGCATTAGCGATTATTTCCGCCCAGTTCTGAAACGGAAAAACACCTAGAATCTTACTTATTCCGGGGTACGCAGAATCATTAACTGCAGCATCCACAAGCACAAGTTTAGTTACAATTTCTGGGTATTTTTGAGTAAGAGCTGTTGCAATGTTGCCTCCCATGCTATGACCAACCAGAATAGTATTACTAACTTGAAGGTAATCTAATAGGCCTTTTACAAGATCTGCTTGAGAACCATGTGAATAGTCAAGATTTATTCCTTTTTGCGATAATCCAAAGCCTTTAAGATCCATTAATATTACCCTAAAGCCATTTTCTGCAAAGTACTGCTTATTGTTACGCCATGAATAGGTCGATCCTCCAAAACCGTGGATAAAAGTTATTACCTTATCTGAGTTTGAGTTAAGATCTTCAACATAAACTAAAATACCATCTATATTAATGAATTCACCTATATCTGAAGATGTAACTGAGTCCTGCGAAGAATTGAATTCGGCACTAGGAAGCTGTATAACTAGTGGTGGAATACATACTATAGAAACTATTATTATAAGTATCAGTAGAATTTTAACTAAATTTTTCATTGTTATTATTTTTAGTTTATTTCCTATTTTAATCGTTTATCTAAATTAAATGTATATATAATAAAGATATAGACTGAAATTAATAATTGGAGTTATAATGCCGAGATGGAAAAACAAACTACAAAAAGTAAAAAAGAAATTCTAAAAGCATTTATAAAGATTATAAAGCTTACCTTTATGGCCGATAAACTGTCGTTTATTGGTTTATTAGTATGCCTTTTAATAGTCTCATTAACGCCATTTGCAATTAACTTCCTGGATAGTAAGGTTATTGACGAGATAGTCTACCTACTTACAGTTGCACAGCAGGATAGGGTTTTCAGCACTTTAATTACGTTTTTAATTGCTATTATAGTTATAACCGTAATCGATAAGATTTGCTGGGCTTGTTTTGCCTTGGCAGAAAAAAGTCACTATTTTTCAGTTAGAAAACACATAGAAGGTATATTCCTAAAAAAGATATCTGAACTAGACATGTACCATTTTGAAGACAATAAGACCAATAATCTTATTCAAAAAGTCAAAGACATGTACGACTATAAACCTTCAAATGTAGCTAATAGATTTGTATGGATGCTGGGTGACTTTGTAAAGATAATTTCGAGTATAGTTATTGTTTTGACCTTCTCACTACCGGCGTTTTTACTAGTTCTTGCCACTACAATTCCAGGGTTAATAGCTAATATTAAACTAGGCAGCGAATCTTGGGATATCTGGGACGGTAGCTCTCTTGATAGAAGAAAGTATTGGTGGGCAAAAGATGTACTAAGCAGGGAAGATTCTATAATGGAATTAAGAATATTCAGAACTCAGCAATACTTGCTAAATCTAGTCAAGAATATTTATAGCAGTTTTACAGATAAGGAAAAGAAAAACCAGGTAAAACGTGCATTTCTTGAATCTATATTTGGTAACTTAAGCACACTTGGTTCTTTAGGTTTCTGGATTATTGCAATTGTTGCAACCCTGAATGGAGAAATAACATTGGGCTTACTGACATTTTATGTAGCGTCCACTAATAGTTTTTCTAATTCACTAGCCAGTTTCTTTAGGTATTTAAGTTCCCAATACGAAGATAGTTTGTACTTGGTAGATTTCTTTAAATTCTTAAATTTGGAAAATACAATAAAGGAAGGTTCAGTTAATGCTCAGGCTACAGGCAGAGCACCATTAATAGAATTTAAAGATGTTTGGTTTAAATATACGAATGCTGATGTTTATATTTTAAAGAATTTTAACTTAACAATAAATCCAGGTGAGAGAATAGCCCTTGTAGGAGTTAATGGAGCAGGAAAAACAACATTAATAAAGTTACTTTGCAGATTTTACGATGTAACAGAGGGGGAAATTCTTATTGATGGTACAAATATTAAGGACTTAACATTTGAAAGTTTATATACAAAAATTGGAGTATTGTTCCAAGACTTTATTAGATACTCTCAATTCGATGTAAAAACTAATGTGGAACTTGGGGATTTAAAAAATATTGGAGATAAACAAAAAGTCGAAGAAGCCATTTTTAAGGCAGACGCACAAAACTTTGTAGAAGCTTATTCAAAAGGAATCGAGCAGATTTTAGATAAATCAATTGAGGGAGGAATTAATCCTTCAGGCGGACAATGGCAGAGAATTGCATTAGCTAGAGCATTCTTTAGAGACGCACCTATTCTTATATTAGATGAACCAACAAGCGCAATAGATGCAAAAGCTGAATTTGAAATATTTGAAAGACTTTATGAGTTTTCTATTGGAAAATCAGTAATAATTGTTTCGCATAGGTTTTCAACCGTTCGTAAGGCAGACAAAATATACGTGTTGGACAAAGGTCAAATTGTGGAGCAGGGTACCCATTCAGAGTTACTTGATATTAATGGCAAATATGCCGAAGCCTTTAACACCCAGGCAAAAGGATATATTTAAGATAAATTAGCGAAGGTTAAAAGCCGACCCCAGGCCGGCTTTTTTAACTTTATTTTAAATTCTGTCAAAATCTATTGGAAATTTTCAAGTTTAGGTCTATAATAAGAATAAACTTAACAAGCACGTAAAAAGCCCGAGAAGAATAATATTCTCTTCGGGCTTCTTTAGTGCAAAAGTCAGCTTCAGTTAACACTCACAATTTCCACAGCAGTTTCCATCTTGTTTACATTCTTCACAATGATCACAATTGCATAACTTTGGTGCGTAGTCACTGTTATATCTTTGTTCGCATTCAGCTATTGTTTTGTGGGCTTCTTCTGAATTTAAGAATCCTTTAACTTCACCTGTACCTGGTTTTTTCAGATCTTTGTAATGCTCAAAGTAGTAAGCCAATTCCTTTTGCATGTGCTCTCCTAAATCTTCTACTGTTTTAATATGATTCATTCTTTTATCGTCGTTTAATACTGCAATTACTTTATCATCTTCTTCGCCTCCATCTATAAACTTCATTATTCCTATTACTCTAGCTTCAACTAAACAACCAGCTGGCAAAGGTTCATCAATACCCGCAATAACAATATCCAACAAATCACCGTCTAGATCCCATGTCATTGGAATTAATCCATAGGCTAGAGGATAAACCAAACTTGAATATCCGACTCTATCTAATTTTATGTGGCCAGTTTCGGTGATTAATTCAAATTTGTACCTACTTGTAGCATTTATTTCCACAAGAGCATTAACTACACCATCCTCTTTATTAGCATATGCAGGTAATATATGCTGAAGATTCGGCATAATTTTGCTTGGTTTTCTATCAATATTTGCCATAGTAATTTTATAAAAAATTAATGTTGTATTACATTTAAACGATTTGATAATACAATTTTTGCTATTTTTAAACAAGAAGTAAGCCTATCTCAATTTAACTTAAAAGCAAATACTGATATTATATTGTTGATTATGTTTAACTTGAATTTAATACAAAAAACAATAACAACATTTGCTCTTGTTGTTTTCTTAATATCATTTGTTTTAACACTATACTTTTCAGTCAGCAATCCTAATGGATTTTTGGCCAATAGCTTGGGCAGTAAACCAATCACCGCATTTACAAATTCCGGTGTAAATACATATAGTTATACACAGGATATTCAAACTGCTGAATCGGTAAAGATTAAAGACGATGTTACTACTCTGGTATCTCAAGATATAAAAGCAAACTTTACCGGTAAATCCCATTTAACAGCATCGGGAGTCTTTTTTATAAAAAACATTGACGCATTAAGTCTTAAATTATCCCCATTAATTTCCGTAGAGCTATCGGCTGGCGAATATATTATTAATTCGAATCCAATTAAAATTTATGTACTAAGTGGCAAGGCTATATATAAGGAAGCAATTATTGCATCCGCGAATCAGACAGCATTATGGCTTGTGGACAATTTTAAAACCAGTGAAATAAATACAGATGATTTCGTTCTTAACAGAAACTATACAAACCTTATTCAATTACTAAAAGATATTGATTTAGCACCATCTTCTTTAAGCAGTATTTCTTTGGATTTGTCTTCTGTGAATAACGCTGTTATTCAAGTTAACGACAGTGAAGATCCGGAACTTAATGTCGGATGTGATTCAGGACTACTCAATCTTCAGATTATCTGTGATTTAAATAGGTTCAGAGCGGAGAATACTCTGAATACTCTTAAAATAGACGACACATTAAATAATTTAACACTTGGACACGCAGTGTGGATGGACATTAACCAAAAGGCTTCGACTATCGAATCAAATGGACTATCGTACAAAGAAAGATGTTCCCAGGCTCAGATAGAGTGTGTTACTGAAATAAACATGAATATAAAAGATAAAAATGAGGCACTAATAATTAATGAGCTAAGCACAAATTCATTAATACTAGATAAGAATATTAGTCAAATTGGACTTTCCATAAGCGGAGATTATCTATCAATACTACTTAGATAATATGAACGAAATAAAAGGGCTAACGTGGAAGGAGGCTACTAAGGCACTAAGATTGCACGGGCACAACGAAGTTTCAATTAAGCAAAAGAGTCTATTCTTATTATTAGTTTCTCAGATTAAGTCACCATTAATAGGACTGCTATTATTAGCATCAATAATTTCTTTGCTATTGGGGAATATTATTGATGCACTAATAATTCTTTTAATTGTTAGTATTAATACTTTAATCGGATTCGTTCAAGAGTATAGAGCAAAAAATACTTTCAAGAATTTGGAAAAACTTGTAAGAAGTCATGTTTGGGTTTTAAGAGATGGGCACAAGGTTCTAATAGACAAATCTACAGTAGTCCCCGGCGATATTATATATATTAAGAAGGGAGACATTATATGTGCAGATGCCTTTGTTCTGGAGCAAGATAATTTATCCGTAGACGAGTCGGCAATTACAGGAGAAAGCCAGGAAGTACATAAACATATAAACTTAAAACACCATAGAGGACAGAAAAGTGGAATAGTTTACTCTGGAACTTATATAAATAATGGTAGCTGTACTGCAAAGGTATTTGCAACCGGCAAAGACAGCAAATGGGGGCAGATTGCTTATCTTACAGAATCTACTGTTAAAGTAAGCGAATACGAAAAGAACCTTGAGAAATTAAGCAAAGTGTTTATGGTTGTTTCTGCAATTGCAATATTAATTATTTTTGCAGTTAATGTGTTTGTTAAGCATGAATTAGGAATAACAAGTCTACTACTTTTTACTATTGCAATCTCGGTAGCAATTATTCCGGAAGCATTGCCAATTGTGGCAAATCTTACTCTTTCTAAAAGTGCACTAAAACTAAGTAATCAAAAAGTTATTGTAAAACATAATTCAGCAATTGAAGATTTGGGAAATATTGATGTAATTTGTACTGATAAAACTGGAACGCTAACGCTTAATAAACTCACGATTGATTTTTACCATTCAGTAATTGATAAAGACGATTTCCTTAAATACAGCTACTTATCAACGGTGGAAAATACTGAATTATTAGATAGGTGCATTTTCACTTTTCTAAAGGAAAATAACGTGGCTGATCACAGTGAATTTATGTTGCAGGAAATTCCATTTGATCCTGAAAAGAAATTTTCCGCCAGAAAGTTTAAGGACTTTGAAATTATAAAGGGAGCACCCGAGTATATATTTGGAATAACAAAAAACGATAAACCAGAAGAAAGAAAATTGATTGAGGAGCATTCTCAAAAGGGATTAAGGGCAATATCTTTTGCACTTAAAAAAGGTAGTCGAGTAAAATATATAGGTTCCTATTTTTTTTCTGATCAGATAAAAGAAGACGCAGATAAAGTAATACAGGAAGCTAGAAATTTAGGAATTACAATAAAAATAATCACTGGAGATTCCAAAGAAGTATCGGCATACGTTGCACAAAAAGTTGGCTTAATTAAGACTTTCGATGAAGTTGTTCTCGCAGAAGAACTAGACTTTAATAATGCGGACAAATTAGTAGAGCAAATTACTAAACATTCAGTATTCACTAGGTGTAATCCCGAACAGAAATACAAAATTATTGAATGTCTTCAGAATAATCATTATGTCGGCTATCTTGGAGATGGCATTAATGACGCCCCATCTTTGGCACTTGCAAATGTTGGAATCGCTGTAGATACTGCAACAGATATTGCAAAGGAACAAAGTGACATTATCTTACTTTCGGGTGATTTAAAAGTTATCATTAACGGCATAAAAGAAGGAAGATTGGCATTCGAGAACATTGATAAATATTTAAGAAATTCTTTAGCAGGCAATTTCGGAGGATTCTTTACTATTGGTGTGCTTTCCGCATTTATAAAATTCTTACCAATGCTTCCGATTCAAATTTTTATTTCAAATTTATTAACAGATATTCCTTTACTATCTATTGCTAGTGATAATGTAGATTCTGAAGTACTAAAGAGCCCTAAACACCATTCTATGGCAAAGACACTCAAGTTTGCCCTAATATTTGGTTTAATATCTTCTTTATTTGATTTTATATTCTTTTACTTAGTAAGAAATCAGTTGCCCCACAGCATTCAAACGCAATGGTTCTTGTTATCGGTATTAACCGAGTTAATTATTCTATTCTCACTACGAACTAGAAAGAGTTTGCTTTCGAAGACAAGCTGGCCTTCGAGGTTGCTCATACAATTATCTGCATTATCGTTTATTGTTGCACTTGCGTTAGCGTTATTTGGTTTACCAGGTACATTTGAAAGTATCGGATTGCCTTCAATTGCATTTGTATTACTTGTAGGTTTAGTCTATTTTGATTTTACCGAAGCAATAAAGGTACCTATAATAAGATTTTTTAAACTCTAGTTATTTTGTAAGGATTAACAAAATAAATACGGCAAAAATAATTCTATAAATCAAGAAAGGAAGAAAACCTTTTCTTAACAGAAAACCTAAAGTTAATTTAATAGATACCAAGCCAGCAAAGAATGCCACAACAATTCCAATTCCTAAGTTAATCGCTAAATCTGTGTTAAATAGATTCAAATTCTTTACTAACTCGTAGCCAGTTGCTGCAAGCATAACTGGAATACTCATTAAAAAAGAAATTTCTATTGAATCTTTAAATTTAATTCCCTGCGCTAAACCACCGGTAATTGTAGAACCTGATCTTGAAACTCCCGGAATTAACGAAAGAACCTGAGCACAACCAATAAAAATAATATTTTTAATTGTTAATTGTTCAAAGGATTTTTTTATTTTTACATTTCTATACAATACTTCCACGTAATAAAATACAATTCCAAAGAACACTGTAGTAAATACAATCACTTGCGGATTAGAATAAATTACATCTAAATAACCGCTTACAAAATAACCGATCACTAATACAGGAATTATTCCTACTAGAATCCATAATCCTAAATCATTTTTATAGTTCTTTGTTCTAAGGTTCTGTATTGAATTGTTAATAATATTTGCTATCTTTTTTCTAAAATAAAATATACTTGCCATTATTGTTCCAAACTGCAATACAACAGTGAATAGAACATTGGCATCTATATTTAATAATTTCTGAGCAATTAATAGGTGGGCTGTAGAAGAAACAGGTAAATATTCAGTAATTCCTTGAATTAAAGCCAATATAACTGTGTTTAGAATATTCATATCAATTTAAGTTGTTGTAAATTATTGTAGAAATATTTTTAATATTATTTTTTGCAACTTCCCAATCCTGATTTTTATCCATGATAACAAGGATATAGTTTGTTGTTGTACCGTAAACAATAGCGGAATCCATATAACTTAAATCTTCTGTAGTATCTAAGAATCCAATTTTATTTGCAAATAGAATACCTAAACCGATTCCTTGTTTTAAATCTGGAGCGGCATTAAACATTAAGTTTATAAGATAATCACTATTAACCTTATCAATAAAACTGTAGTTATAAAGTCCCTTTAGGACTGTAGCAACATTTCTTGGAGTTACTTCTGGAGGGTACACATAAAAATCAACACCCGTAATTTGCTTAATTCTACTATTTAATGCTGATCCATAAATATCGCTGAGTAGTGCGTCTAGGTGGGCTAGCGAAGTGTTATCGCTTAATATAATCATGTATTCCAAGTAATCTCTAACAGTTAAACCAGAACCTATAGGATTTTCCCCCGCGCCTACCATATAGTTAAAAACTAAATCACTTCGTAAAGGGTAAACAGTATCTAAACTTATTCGTCCTTCCTGTACTTCTCTTAATACGGTAATTGCAATAGGAACTTTCACCATACTGGCTGCCCTAAAATCTATATCTTGATTCCATCCAAAAGAGATGTCTCTATTTAAATCGTATACAAAGTATCCATAATTTGCAGCCTGTGCAGCTAGATAATCTTGAATTTGTGAATTTAGAGCTTGTGTATCTATCGATTTATAGATTAGATTTATATCGATAAAGAATACTTCGTTGTATAAATCACTTAAGGGATCTTTTAAATAAATTCTATACTTACCTGTGTCGTTTTTTGTTGCGTTAATTATAAGCTGATTCTGGTCTGGGCTAATAAAATTTGGAATAGCTGAAGACATATCTAGTTCGTAGCCTTCAGGTAACGCCAGGCTTGTGATTGTAGGGACTTCGAAAGTGAATGTATCAACGTTGTAGCTGCTAGCTGCACGCGGGAAAATATTACCAGTACCCAACGAGTTAACTTCTGTAGCACTTAGTTGATAATCATTTAGAGGATATTTACTAATCGGAAAAAGAAAGAAAGTTACAAGTAAAAAAACACAACCTATTAAGGGTAATCCAACAATTAGAATTATGAATTTTGAAACTTTCACTTAATACAGATAACTTTCTATAAGTATAAATTATATTGTTGTATTATAGAATAAACGCAATCAGTTATTCATATGAAAAAAGTTGGAATCTCTTTAAGTGGTGGTGGAGTAAAGGCTCTAATCTATGCCGGTGTTCTTCAGGCTCTAGAAGACAATGGAATAGAAGTAGACGTAGTTGGAGGTCTAAGTGGAGGTGCTATTGTAGGTGCTTTATACGCTTCTGGCTACTCAGGAAAGCAAATTCTCGAAATTGCAATGAATACCAATTTTTTTACACTTATACGACCCACATCGGTAATTGCCGGAGAGATAATTAACCACGATCTACTAGAACATGCATTAAAACAATACATTAAAGCAACTACCTTTGATTCACTAAACAAAAAAATGGTAATCTTTTGCTCTGACATTGAAAGCAAAGAGCAAGTTGTTATTAAAAGTGGGGATTTAATTAGTGCGATAATAGGCAGTTGTGCTGTTCCACCTGTAATAAAACCTATTTATAGAGATGGGCACAAATTGGTAGATGGGGGATTTAGCACAGCATACGGTGGAAATCATCTTAGAAAGGCCGGCGCAAAATATGTAATAGGAATAAGTGTGGAAAAATGGATTGATGTATCTGCAATGCCCGGAATTATGAAGGACTTTGTAGATGCACTGGGTGTAGCATGGCAAACAGTCTCTATTAACGAACAAAAAATGAATCCCGTAGATTTTAAAATTATTGGGTTTGATGATAATACCAACATGCTAGATTTTAATGCAGACAAAGAAGGTCTCTATAAAAAGGGTTACGAAAAAACCATTGAATTTATAGATGTTATTAAAGCGGGAGTAAATAAAAGAAATTCAATTCTTGATTTTATTTTCCAATAATAAAAAGCTCTTCTTCAGCCCTGGTTACTGCAGTGTAAAGCCACTTCTTCCACATAGCATCGTCCATTGCTTGCGCACGTTCTTCGAATAAAATTACTCTTTTAGATTGTGATCCCTGTGATTTATGAACTGTTAGTGCATATCCAAAATCGAACAGATCTAACTCTTTATTAGCCATTTTAGTAAGAGTTTCCTTTGAGCCGAATTGCTCCTTTAGTACTTTACCTTCGTATGTATCATCCTCGTAGTCCATCTTTATACCTATTTCTAACGCAAATTCAAAAATATCATTTGCATATAAGACCTTCCCAAGCATTCCATTAAATATATTTTTCTTTCTATTATTTTTTAAACAAATAACTCTATCTCTTGCTTCCGGTAAGGGACTTTCAAATCCCAAAGATGATCGCACATATTTATTAAGCTTAACCCTTGTGGTGTTAAATCCACATAGAATTATTGTGTCTTCTCTGTAGTTTTGTAGTAATTCAGTAATTGATTCAGAGGCATCAAAATCACTCCTTAGAAATTTTTTAATATTTTGTCCATATTTTCCTGTTGGTATTTCTCCCGTAGTTCTTGCCATTATGGACAACTCTATAATTGGATTATTTTCTGCCTGTCTATGGATTAGTTCCAGTTTAAGATTAGGATTTTCCATTAAGTTAAAACTCGAATTAATTGGAGGCAACTGTCCATGGTCACCTACAGCAATAATTGGAGTTCTATAAGATAATAAATCTCGCCATATTTGTTCATCTACCATCGAAGCCTCGTCTACAATTATTAGATTCGTGTTCAGTGTCTTTTTTCTTTCCCAACCTATTATTTCTTGAGTAGAATCGTCTAAAAGTGCAGTGTAGATTAAAGAATGTATTGTTGTTACGGTGTCCGCAGGATAAATAGAGGAGTTATCTTTTAGTCTATTCGCCAACACCCTAGTAGCCTTACCTGTATAGCTGCAAAAGGAAACGGAAATTGTCTTATTAATTTCATTTAATTGATTCCTTAACAGCGAAATAACAGTGGTCTTACCCGTACCAGCATAACCACCTAGTGTAATAAAAGGAGATTTATTTGGATTTTTGTACCACATAAGCAATGTGGTAATTGCATTTTGCTGATCTGCTGATAGGTCCATATTTTTAGTCTTGCGATTGTGCAAGTTCACGTTTGCTTAATTCAAGCCACTCCATTGTTAAATCATCATCTGGATAAAGTTTTGCTGTATGTTCAAATTGCTCCACGGCTTTCTCAAAGTCACCTAATTTAAAATAACACTCTCCAATTGCAAACTCTGCGATTACAGAATCCGGATTAACCATTAATGAAAATTCAAAGTCTTTTATTGCATCTAAAAATTCACCTAGAGCCATTTTTGTAAACGCTCGTCTATCTATTGCTTCAAAAAATAATGGGTAAACTTCTATTGCCTGAGTATATTTTTGAATTGCCTCTCTAAACTCTTCTGATTTATAAGCATTATCGGCTTCCATGAAGTAACCGTTTGCTGTATTTATAACTTCTTCAATTGTAGTACCAGTCTCTTCTAAGAATCTGGCAAAATCCGTTAATTTTAGATAATCGTAAAAACCTTGTAATTCTTGTTCAGTAACATCTGAATGTCCAATAATTTTATATTCCTTTGGCGTGTCTATTGGAATATGTTTTGTTAAAACTTCTAGAGTTTTAAAATCAATTTCGTCTGGGGAATATTCGTATGGCTGATATACAATTACATGATGAATTCCAGTTTCAGAATCTATTCTTAGTAGTTTATATACGTAATATTTGCCATCTGCCTTTATGTAAAAAAGATCACCGATTTTTAAGTCCATATTTATTATTTAAATTTACTTTTAAATTTTAGCATTCAAATTTACATTTTATTGATAAAATAATTCATGTCTTTTTAAACAATCAATTCAATTAGTTATTTTGTATGGCTAAACCTCAATTTAAAAAAGTATTCGAAGATATGTGGACAGACCATAAAGCCGAACTAGAACATTTTATGATTACTCATGCAAAATTTGCAGCAGATTCAAAGGCAAATAGGGCAGAATTCAATAAAGAAGGTGAAAAGATAATTGAAATTATTAGACACTACGAAAGTGTACTTTGTGGCAGAAGTGAAAGCACGGGCTATGGTAACTATACTTCTAAACTCGCTGAAAAATTCTGGGATGAAGTAAGAAAAGTATTCCCAGAGATTGATGAAATAGGAATTGAGTAACATCCATTTTAAGTAGCAACTTTTTATATATTCCCAAGTAGACGTAGAATTACCGCCTATTATGGTATAATTATTGTGGGTTACGGGGACGAATCAAAGGTTTTTAATCTAAGATTCGCCCCTTTTTTATTGCTTATTGCAACTCTTAAAGAGTTTGTGCCTTAACGAGCTTTGCAAAATCTCCTTCCGTATGTACAAGCTCGTCCCAAGTTCCCATTTCGCCGATTGAACCATCGCGCATTACTACAATCATGTCCGCGTCTTTGATTGTAGAAAGTCTATGAGCGATAATCACTGCTGTTCTACCTTGCAGCAATCGATTAAGCGAAGCCTGAACCAGACGTTCGGTTTCGGTATCGAGTGCGCTTGTAGCTTCATCTAGAATAATGAGATCAGGCTTACGTATTGCTGCTCTTGCGATTGCAACCCGCTGCTGCTGACCTCCCGATAAAGTTCTGCCGCGTTCACCGATTGTTTCGTAGAGCATTAGCGGCCACTCCAGAACAGTGTTCCAAAGCTCCGCTACCTTTAGGGCTTCAATAACATCTGCCACTTCAAAACGCTCGTCGCCAAGTGTAATGTTATGCAACAGGGTGTCATTGAATATGTCTACGTTCGAACCTTGTGGCACGACGGCAATTCTGCTTCGCAGTTCGTAGCCATCGAGTTGCTCGATCGGCACTCCGTTAACAAGCAGTTGACCGCAGTCAGGCACCTGAAGCTTAGAAAGCAGCAGTGACAGTGTGCTCTTACCTGCGCCACTATGTCCTACCAAGGCAACCTTCTGCCCTGGCATAATGTTTAAGTTCACTCCGCACAAATGCAAAGGCTGTTCTTCAGCCTTTTTTACCTGATAGGGGTGAACACCGAGTTGTTGCCTTAAATGGTTTGCTCGAGCTAGATTTTCGCCAAAGTATGGATCAACCTGCTTTTTACCTTGAATCTCAATTCCACGATACGTGAAGTTTACATCGTTGAATGCAAACCCTAACGGACCAGCAGGAATTGATACAGGATTTACAGGTTCCACTACTGTCGGTGTAATCTGCATGAGTTCATCAATCTTGAGAATTGATGGACTTTCGTACATGAACGAGTACACAAAGCGAACCACACCCCACATTCCAATGAACATGGTTTCGGAAACGGTGTAGACCAGCACAAGGCGGGGAATATCGATTACCTTAGCCTGAGCCATACTAACCGCAAAGGCAAGTACCGCAAAACGGCCAAAGTAGAGCAGCACATCGCGGATAATTCCATTTCCACGAAGTACATGCATCAGCTCCAGAATTCCAACACGCTTTAGGTGAGAGGAGCTTTTAAAGACTGTCTGCTCAGTGCGTTCCAATGCGCCATTGGACAGCAGTGTCGTATTGGCTGCAACTAGACGCATTCGAATTTCAGCCTTATCTTCACCTCGATCCTTGCGGCGTTTGCGTACAATAGCCTGTTTCTCAATCATAATGTTGTTAAACCTTATGAAGAGAAAGAACACCACAAGCACCACAGGTACGGCAGCAGGCAGATAAATGCTTAGCACAATCAAACTGATTATGCCCTGAAAAACATTGTTGAACAAAGTCCAGAAACCCTGTTCAACTAGATCCGACACACGTTCGATTTTAGCTATCCTATCCAGGGTTACAGAGATAGGAAAAGATGAATTGAATGTGTGTCCCAGTCTTGCTACGTGCCTTAGAACCTTGTTTTCGTATGCAAATGCAAAGTCGTAGCCGACTCGCTCAATTACAACGCGAACCATCTTTGCATCGATTGCAAGAGTAAGCATGTTATACAAAAACATGCTCAGCAACAAAACGCCTAGTGCACTCCAATCGGCCAGCTCAATTCGTGCTAGGATTTCAGAAATAAAAACCCTTGCACCCATTTGAGCCGCTTCGAGCAGCAACACCATCAATGCTGGAAAGTACATAAAACTCCTGTACTCCCAAAGGATTGCCAGAAAACTCCTAAGAGCGTTCTGCTTGAACTGACCCTTGTACAGGGAACGGCGGTAATGCTTAGACACAAGACACCTCCTTAAGAATTGTCAACGAGCTGAGTGAAGCCGAACTGGCATTACACCCGACAAGCTACCATAAGGAATATCAACGTCTTTAATTAGGTAATCAATTCTTCCGACACTTGCACTTCTTATAGTGGCTTGTCGGAAATAACGAAAGTTAAGCTATCCGACAAGAACCATCCGCAATAAGCGGATAAATAACGCAATTCAATTTTGTTTGAATCTTTCTTGTCATTAAACAGATATATTTCTGTGAAAATAATATTGGTTATTGTAGAGCATAAAAAATATTAATGCAATATGTTTTCACAAATTTTCTTACAAAATTGTAAAAACCTATAGTATTTTCACAAGTATTTGTAATTTTTAGAAGAAAATAAATTTTGCAGACACTTCTCTAGGCGATCTCAGCTCGATTTATCTGGATCAATTAATTGATCTTTAATGTTTTTTAGATCCTTTTTATTAGTACCACCAAATCTTCTGACTCTTTTAGAGAATTCATCTATAGCTTTTGTAAATTCTACAGGTGTAAAGTCAGGGAATAAGACTTCGGTAAAATATAATTCTGCATAGGTTCCTTCAAAGGCATAAACACCGCTTGTTCGTTGTTCTCCAGAAGTTCTAATAATTAGATCTGGATCTGGGATAGTATTTGTTTCGAGGTTCTCTTTTAGCTCTTTTTCGGTAATTTGAGTGTAGCCCTTAGATAATATTCTATTAACAGCTTCGATAAGACTTGTACGTCCTCCGTAATCTAGCAGAAGATTAAAGTTCAAGGCGGTATAGTCCTTAGTATCTTCCTCAAGATTATTCATGGCAGCTAGTAAATCCTTAGGCAGTCGGTCTTTTCTACCTAAATGTCTAAATCTTATATGCTCTTTGTGCATTAAGTCTTTTAAACCATGCAAGGCTTTAAAGAGTACCTTAAAAATTTCGTCGACTTCCTTTGAATCCCTTTCCCAGTTTTCTGTAGAAAAACCCCATACCGATAAGTATTGTATGCCTAACTGCTTAGATGCATAAAATAATTCGACAATACGTTCTAAACTGCCAGCCTTTCTGTGGCCAACATAAGCCAACCAACCTTTAGATCTCGCCCAACGCCTATTTCCATCGGGTATTAAAACTACATGCTTGGGAATTACTTTTTCAGTCATGATTTATAAATTTAACCCCTTAATTTTTTCCACAATCTTTAAACATACCTGCGCACTGTCTTGCCCAGGTCCGATTGGGAATTCACCCCCGCTGGCTAAGTCGTGACCACCGCCACCAAATTGTTGACCAATTAACCTAACATTTTCCACTCCTGGTGAGGATCTTAATGATATATTCATTACCGAATCACTGTTTGGGGTAGCAATAAAACTCCACTTATACTTACCTATTGAAGTTGCAAAGAACATTTGGAATTTTGACTTACCTTGCTTTGTTAGATTTAACGAATACTTATTTAAATACTCCATAGGTAAGTAGGAATAAATAAACGGATGTTTATAATCATCAACCTTTGTAATATTGGTTGTTAGTACACTAATAATATCCATATCGGATTCGGTTAGATTAAAGTACTTATCTTCAATAATTTTTAAATCAAGGTCGCTTATTTCGATCAGTTCTTTGACGTAATCGAATGTTGAAAGTGCAGATGGTCTTACAAATCTAAGCATTCCCGTATCGCTTAGAATTCCTGTTAAAAGAACTTCGGCAATATTGGATTCTATTAAGTTAGTCCCCCTAAAAAAGTATTTATATATAATTTGAGCTGCAGATGGTTCCTGAGATTCCAGTATTACGGAGTCCCAATTTGATTGTTCGTTCTTATGATGATCAATACATATTGTTTTAAACCTTGATAAATCTATGGATTCCTCGGAGTTTGTAAAACGCGATAAATGGCTTCCATCTGTAAAAACCAATGTGTCGTAGTTATTCACTACTTCAGAAACATCCTTAATCCACTTAATATCATCGTAATTTTTTAAGGTAGAGTATGCCTGTAATTTTTCGCCATTTAAGTAAATGTCGGTCTTAGCATTTGGAAAAGATTTAAGGATATAATCATACATTCCTAAGGATGAACATATCGCATCTGGGTCGGGCTGTAAGTGAGAAGTAACTAATATTGATTTTGCATTAGCCAGAATTGCGTTTATATTATCCATATAAGTATTTACTAAATTGATAGGTAATTATATAACAAAGAATTAAGTTAAATTTTTCGACTATCGTAAGCCCAATGCAGGATTGCCTGTCTTTGCTTATGCCTACAGGTTAAGTCTCCTGATACACAATTTTTTTGAACCTGTGCAATATGTCTTTTAATTGCAAGCCAACGCCTTATTTGTCTATCGTCTTCTATAGGAATTCTTCTTCCCATATAGTATCTGCAGTACCACTGGAACCAGCCACGAGGATCTTCAGGGTAGATCCAGCCTTTTTGAATCCAGACTTTTAAGGGTTGGCTAGCATTTACCTTAAAAAAATTCAGTTCGGGATCGTGTCTTTCGGAACATAGCTTTGCATTTTTATACCAATCTTCAGGGAATTCATTCTTACAATCAGTCATGTACTTTCCACCAAAAACTCCTAACTCTAACATCTGCTTTGGAGTTAGACCCGGCTTGAACCTTTCATCAAAATTTTCTCCAATAGGTTCTGTTCTATAGTAGCTATAGTTATTCTGCATTTTGTCGTTTACTATTACTTTAATTCTTGGTGTAGCCATATAAATTTGTTATACAAAAAATTCTAACACTAATGAGGGAGTAATTAAAAAACTATCTACTTGGTAAAGGAGATAAAAAGTTAATAGCAATTAACATTAAAAGCCTGGGTATTCTGCTATAATTGCTTTTGCATCTACCGTATTTATGGTGTTGTGGCCAAGTGGTAAGGCGGCAGTCTGCAAAACTGCTATTCGCGGGTTCGATTCCCGCCAACACCTTTAATCCTATTGGAGAGGTCGCATAGTTGGTCTAGTGCGCAGTCCTGGAAAGACTGTACTCGAGCAATCGGGTCGCAGGTTCGAATCCTGTCCTCTCCGCCATTTTCAAATGGTTTCGCAAGACCCGTCTACCTACCTTTGAAGCCTCGAATGGTGTTGTACATTGGCTTGCAGTAATTCGTAAATCTCTTAAAATTGTTGTTTTTGCTCTAAAATAGCCATATTCAATTTTTAAATTCATATCCTTGGTTCTAAGCTTTTTTATTGTGGGTGTTGTAGATTCTCAGTTAGTAACTTTCGTTCTAATTCCGTTTCTATTGCTATAATTACAGAGATATTAAAGTTTTAATCATGCCTTCACTCAGTCACTTACAAAATGATTACGAAAAAGCAGAATACTTACAGGATATACTGGTTTCTAGAGCAACTGGTATAGAATCTGACGCACAAGAGTACACATATCTGAGAAAGTACTTTTTAGATAATACTTCAGTCTCCGAAAAACTACCTGATTTTGTTAGAACTAAAAGAGATTTAGGTCAGTTCTGGCAATTTATCAAAAAAAAATTTGATACTTATGCTGAAAGAAGGGAGTATATTTGGGAATCATTTGAAGATCTCTTAAATGTACTTGAAGTACCTGGAATTAATGGCATCTTTACAGACGATACTTTTGAAGAAAGATTAAAGAAATATGGAGCAAATTCAATACATAAAGAAATACAGAAAGCTTTAGAAAGAAAGGTTAGTGATCCTGAGGGTGCAATTACAACCGCAAGGACAATTCTTGAAAGTACTTGCAAGTTCATCTTGGATGAAAGAAGTATGCCGTATACAGATAATACTGACTTATCAGTTTTGTATAAAAATGTAGCTCACGAACTAAAACTTAGTCCAGATCAACACAGTGAGGATTTGTTTAAGCAAATATTAGGGGGATGTTCAGCGGTTGTGAATGGTTTAGGTACAATGAGAAATAAGTTCGGTGATGCTCATGGAAAAGGGATTAAAAAGATAAAACCTAAACCTCGTCATGCCGAATTAGCTGTGTATTTGAGTGGCTCCATGTCAATTTTCTTGATCGAGACTCATCAAGAAAATACCCCTAGGATGTGACCTTCATTAGTTGTCTCTGAGTTAATTCAAATCTAGTTTGAATACCAGATAATATTTTCAATCTTTCCTCAGGAGTTCCAAATTGAAGAATCTGGTTATTCATGCAATCTTTGTTCTAGAGGTCTTAAAGGTAGTGAATCTTGGTGGAACTTAGATGGTATTCAATGTGTTGATTGTAGAAGACATGTAAAAGAAGGAATAATTCCTGCTGAAATTATTAAGAATCATGATCTATGGATTGCTAGTTGGCAATTTAAAAGTGAATTTGGATTACATTCTGCTACCGTTAGCAAAATGAAACGAAATGGTGAACTTATAGGACGAGAATTAAAAGATTCAGAAGGCAAAACTTACTTTACAGTTTACATGGTTAAAGATAATCAGAAATTCTTTAAGAATTACAAGAAGACTTCAAGCAGTAATAAGAAATGGAAGTTTGTAGATGAGGATGGAGTTGAAACTCTTCTTTAGCAAATATATAAGATTTGTATCGCAATACAAAGGCTGTCAATACTTTTAGTGTTATAATCCCTAGAATAAAATATCGGTGAAATCTAAGTGAATAATGACTTACAGATGTTCTTATATAAATTTATCAAAGTATTGTATCTCTTTGATAAATTTAACATAGTCGGAAGTGAAGCTTACACTAATTTTAAATAATTATGAATGAAAAGCAACAAAAAAATAACTAACAATTTTATATCTGGGAAATCAGAAAGTGAACAGGAATTTTTTAATAAAATAATAGATCTTGGACTTAAGTTCTTTAGTGGCGAAATTCGAGATAATAAGGTATTAAAGTATAAAACACCTGAAGCTTTCCTGAAGGAATTAAAAGATACTTTACCAGCAAATGGAATCGATGATGATACGGTGCTGGACACACTACAAGAGATAGGTGAATATTCTATATCTCAATCTGACTTGAATTATATTGCATTCCCAGATTCCGCAAATTCTAAGCACGCAATGGCAGGTGAGATTTTTTCAAAGTTTCTTAATCAAAATCTTATTGCTTTTGATAGAAGTGCAACAATTGCTACTTTCATAGAAATTCAACTTATTGAATGGCTTAGAGAGTTGATTGGATATGACTTTAAACCTACTAGTGAGATAAAATCTTTATCAGAAGTTGGAGGAATGTGGACTACAGGTGGTCATATGTCAAACCATATAGCAATAATGTCAGCTTTAAATCAAAAATATCCCGAAATTAAGGAAAAAGGATTAACCTCCTTATCCGTTACACCGAAGATTGTTCTCTCAGGAAAAATAAGCCACTATTCATATAACTCGGCAATGCACCATTTAGGATTGGGAAACGCCAATATAATTTCAGCAGAATCAAATGCAGACTTTACTACAAATTTGAACGATTTAGAAAATATCCTCAAAGAACACGTTGGATCAAATGATGTTTTTATGGTTGTAGCAGTTGCAGGTAATTGTAGAACAGCGTGTATAGATAATATCGAAAAGATTGCTCAAATCTGCCAGAAATATAATACATGGCTACATGTAGATGCTTGTCATGGAGGAAGCTTATTGTTCTCAAATAAATTGAAGGGAAGAGACTTGAAAGGAATTGAAATGGCGGATTCTGTAGCCTTAGATCCACATAAGGGAATGTTTGTAACTTATCCTTCTAGCTATGTGATGTTTAAACAAAGAGATAATTTAGTAAAGTTCACTCGATATCCTGAACAGGTAAGAAATGGTGAATCATGGGATCTTGGATATATAACACCATTCTTTGGATCAAGAGGTTTTGAATCTTTAAAGATTTGGTTAATGATTAAAGCATTGGGTAAGGATTATTTAGGTGAAGTAGTTGAGAAAAGAGATGAAGATGCCCAATTTGTTTGGAATAAGATCGAAGATAGCAGATACTTCACAAACTTTCACGAAATGGATTTTTATAGAATGGCATTTGTATATTATCCAAAAGATGTAAAGTCCATTGTAGATCAAGAGGAATTAACTGATAAACAAAAGCTATCAATTAAAAGTTGTATCGATAAATATACACATAAAATTAATCAAGAGCTGTACGAATCAGGTGATGTTTGCCTAGATGAATTCAAATTACATGATATTGGGGATACCATAGGATTAAATCTTTCATCAGAAAGATATTTTGTAATGAGTATTACTGTAGGAAATCCATTGTATACAGAGGAGAGTTTGAGCAATTCCTTATCTTATTTATTTGAAAAAGCAAAACATTATCACAAAGATATTCATAAAGAAATTAATGAAATTATCTTTGATGGTAAAGAGCAACAAAACTTAATTAGAAGTACTGGACCTGCTGGTTGGAATTAAAAAATATGGATGTAAAGTTTGATGATGACTTAACAGTCATAAAAAGGGTAATACCACAAAATGAAATTACAAGCCCATCAGAAGGGACTATTTTTGACGACAGTGTACTTCACCTTCATTCAGATATTCTTGGTGAAATAGAATTTGTTAGAAAAAAAACTCAATATGTCGAGAACCCAGCTGATGGTATGTTAATACTTAAAAATAGCAAAGCTTCACAACTCACTGATCTTGATCTACAAGAAGGTAAAGAGTTTATGAGGGTTTTATTTAGTCTAGCAAATAGTATGCATAGGCAGTTAGGTTATGGATACCCTACAATCTCAATCAATCAACAGAGAGATTGCCAATCAATACCTTATAAATATCTACCAGATGGCACAGAAGTTAAGGTGCAAACAATAGACCAGCTACATGCACATATATTTGTAGAAGATAGATCTGGTTATTCATTAGCACATTTAGAAGAATTAGAAGGACAAGATCTTTATGACCATAATGATCCATATGGAGTAGCCGCAACTGAAATATTGGAATGTGTTGTTAATGAAGTGATAAACGGATATAGCTTAAATGATAGATATTCCGTCAGATTTAAAGGAAATTCTTTTCCTATGGGTCTTCAAATTTCAGTATCAAAAGCATTTGAACCTGAAGATTTAAGTGGGGAAATTTTTATACTTTTAAATGAAATTCAATTCAAAGCTTATTCTATTTATTCCGAACTTGAAGATTTAATTACTTCGACTGATGGAAACTTATTATCTCGAAGAGAAAGAGTAAATATTGCAAGAGAATGGTTATCTAAGTTCCATCTTTCAGATGAAAGTTATAAACAACTTTATACTCTTATTGTTGCATTAAAACCTAATATGAGTAACGAAGCAAGAACATATTTAAGATTAATCAAAGGGCCTGCAATGACGTGGGTATTACAAGATGGGTATGGAATAACCGATATTTATGTAACTCCTAGAATTTTCTCAAGAGGCAATGCTATGGAAGTTCTTGGCGTGTATGTTGAGAATGAAGGTAAATCTTCACCGGAAAGAACTAACCAATTAAACGGATTTTATAGAGAATTGCAACAAAATGTTGACTCCAAATTTTCACCTAAAATTGGTCCGGCAATTAAAGATAATCCAGAACTGAATGAAATAACTATTATGAAAAATAGAATTGAAGGGGTGCTTAGTACTTCACCTTATATTTCAGAAACTATTAAGAATTATTACATTGATATAGCTGTAGATGTAATAAGAAGAGGAGATTTTAGTGAAGAATACTTACTAGAAGAATTACAGAAAGGAAGACATATCCATGAGATTCTTTCAGGAACAGACGGAGTGCAAGAAGATTCTGAGAAAGTAAATATACCTACTACCATAAGTTTTAATGATAAAGATAAATTGGAATTACCCGAAGAAGGGGAAATAGTAAATACAAATTCTAATCCGTTAGCCAAAGGACTAGAAAGAGATTTGAGGGGAAGAACTTTCGCCCAATTTTTTAGAAAAAGCATTCCAATTACAAGCAGTGCAATGGTATTAGATATATCTGGGACCTCACCTAAACTTATGTTTTGCGAAGGTGTTCCTTACGTAGCAGTTAGTCTTAGGAATGATAGAACATATTTAGATAATTATTATCGAATTGCAGAATTATTGAATAATGCATCTCTTGAAAATGTTGGGGTTGTTCCAGAGATTGCAATTGTACGGAGTGAAGGAGACTTTTATTTTATCTCTAAATATATGGGGATTGATTATGAAACCGCTGTATTAGATCAAAATAAAGGATATCTTGATAGAGAATTACAGAGAACAACTACAGCAATAGAAGATGCTTTAGTTGAAAGAGGTATATTCTTTAGAAATTTAGCACCACGTAATTTGATAAGGGGAGAAGATGGAAAAGTATACGTAATTGATTTTGATAATGTTATCGAATTGGATGACGATAATGCAATTAACATATATATGAAAAATTTGAATAGGCTTGCATGGTTCGCAGATATTTTTAATACAGATATAATTCAAAGGATGTTTCACCAGTTTGATATTCCAGATAAAAGTAAAGTTATGGTCAGAACTGGAAACTTTGAAAAAAGGTTTCTTCAATCCGAAGATACAGAAATTACATTAGAAGAGTATGCCAGAATTTTTCAATATGCTTTAGATTTTGAAAAAAGAGATATTTACAAAGGAGTAGCAATATTAGGACACCAACTTGGGAGATTTATCTCAGATTATTGGGATGAGGATAAAGAAGCTGAATTAACTCGTCTTATAGCTTCTTCCCCTGAGCGAACTTCTGAAGTAAGGGCAATATTATATTTTGTATCAAAATTAGATCAAGAACTATACTTAAGACGAGTATATGGATTAAACACTGATTACGAATTTCTATCATTAAAAACTCTTGAGAAATTAAAGACTTCTCGAGTGGATATTAGTTCTTTTTTCATCTTTAATCGTGGATTAAGTTTTGAAGAAAGATATAAACAATTTATTAGAGAGTGTGGATTATGAACTCAGGAAAAGATGATTTAGATATCTATAAAATTGAAGAGAATCAGAGCAATGAACAATATTTTTTTGATAATAATACTATTAGGCAATTAGCCGATTTAGCTGCGGGCTGTACAGCATGTCTTTGTACTCCTTCAGTTGGAGAGGCATTAATAAATAGTGGAAGAAGAGATGTATTTGTATTTGATACAGATGGACGATTAGTCAATTTATATCCAGAGGGACAATTTTGGCTATATGATTTGCAAAGAGGACTTCATAGCCATGCGAGTGATGCAAATACAAAAGAATTAATTGCAAGATTTCAACATCAATTTAATACTGTTATATTTGATCCGCCATTTTCAACGGATATTGCAATTGTTGCAAGAAACATTAATGCTTTTTTGACTTGGGAATATAATGAAGGTAATTCTGTTTACGTTGCTTATCCAAGAGCTGGTTTGGATAAATTGAATGAGTTATTGATGGAATATGGGATTTACGGGCAGGAACACCCAAATATTGAGATTAATTATGTAAATCCTCCTGAACACTATAAGCCAGGAGCTAAGAAAAAAATAAGTCTATTATGGTTTAAAAGAGTATGAAAAATTTAACCTACAAGAAATATATTACAACTGAAACTGCTCGTGTAGAGCTATATTATGATAGACCTCAAATGAAGTATGGAGAGGCCATTACTGGATATGAAATTAATGAGACATTAAAAAAAGGATTACTTGAATGTGAAGAAGTTGTATTTAGTATGTACTGGAAACCATTAGGTGATTCCTTTCTATTCTTATCTGTAATTCAGGCTACTCACGAATTTTTATTGATTACAAGACCAAACAATTTGCCTAAATATATACTTGACAGTACATTTTCTAATTTATTAAGACATATAGATATATTGGAAAGTGCAGAAATAGTGAATAACGCAATTGACTATTTTAAAGATAAACATAATTCAGGAACAAAAGTTGCTTTAGTAACTGATGATGACCCATTTACTTTAGAAAATTATCCAGTAATTTTCAATAGTGAGAATTATATATATCCCAAGTTTATAAATAAAAAACATAGTATTGAATATATTTCTAGACCAGCAAGATATTTCCTCACTTTTGAGCGAGAATTAGGAGTTAGATTAAAATCAAATCCAAATGATTCACTTCCAATATTTAATTTACAATATGATAAAAGTATTGAAGAAAAAGTTGAAAATAAATATAAGGTTAAACTTTCGGACAATATTGAATCTATTGCTATTATCAGTCAAGCAGGCGAGATTGAAAAAAGGTACGGAACTCTTAAGTTCTTGAATTTATATAAAACATTAAAACGAAAGCTTAGTCGATCAAGGTGCTTTTTAATAGCAAATTGGAAAGAAGAATCTCCTGAAGAGTGGTTTAAAGTAAAAAAATTATTAACTAAACACAAAGACATTATTCTAATTGATACTGAAGATTTTGAAATCTTGTCCTACATTTTCTCAAGATGCAAATTTGTTATAGGTAATGACACAGGGTTTTCCCATCTTGCAGCTATGAGTAAAAATTCAACAACTAATCAATTACCTAAAGTCTTCATATTGTATAGTAGACATGATTTTGGGAAATGGAGCACTGGGAAATCAAATGTCATTCCAATTGCGACTAAATTGGCTAAGTATTTAACAAAAAATAATATGTCCCTTAGAAGAGATGAGATAGATGAAAAGATTAAAGGAAAAAATGAATGGGTGTTTAATATAAATGAAAAAATCATTATTCAACATATTACAAAATTTATAAAATGAAACTTAGTATTCTAATCCCAGCTCACAATGAACATAAAAATATCATAAATTTACTGAAAGATATACAAAACTCTATTTTAGATATTGAATATGAGGTTTTAATTTTAGAGAATGGATCAATTGATAACACAGTAAAGATAGTTGAAGAATATCTTATCCATGAGAAGCTAAACAACTTTAAACTTATAAAACTGAAAACATCTGGCAAGACAAAAGCTTTAAATAAAGGAATCAAAGAAAGCCAGGGAGAGATAATTATGCAAATTGATTCTGATTGTAGAATTAAGGAAAATACTATAGCATTATTAATTAACGAATTAGAAAATCCTTTAATAAAACTGATTGGTGCATTAGATGTCCCAACATATGAGTCCATAGATAAAACAACACTTTTATATAAAACCCTCAGAAGTCAAGAATTATATAGGTTAGCAAGAGGAAGAGTTATACCTATAGGCAGATGTTTAGCATTTAAAAGTGATCTGAATATTATTTATCCCGAAGATATACATTCTGAAGATAATTGGTTAACACTAAATGTTGCTAAAAAGTTTGGATGGGAGGCTGTAAAAGTTCTCTTAACATCGATTGTAGCTTATAAACCACCTCTAAGTTGGGGTGACTTTTTACGACAAGAAACTAGATTCGATCAAGGATATTTACAAATCATGGCAAAATTTCCTGAGTTCGAGGAGGTTTATAACAGTAGAAGAAAGAATAAAATTGATCAGAATAGTATAATTAACCAAGTAGTAGACCAATTAAAGGATGAAAATATTGAAAAAGAAATATTTTTCTACTTTAAAGATATATTAAGTAAAATCATAACTGAAAATAGCGAATCCACTATTCCTGAATTTCAAGGCGGTAGCTGGAATTCAATTAATTCAACTAAATAATTTTTATTTATAAAAAATGAACGCTGAACTACAACAAAAAATTAAAGAATTACATCAAAAGCATAAACAAGGTAATTTTCCTGAGCTGTATTTGGAATTGGTCTGGACACATTCTGATATTGTTAGACAAATAGCTGTCAGATTAGCAGATACTTTAGAAGAAACTAAAGGTATTAAAGTTAATCGTGATCTCCTTGAAGCCGGTGCTTTATTGCATGATATTGGTATGTACCCTTGTTACGATGATGAACTTAATACTTCATCAAAACTCATTCCACTACAACATGCTTTTGTCGGTGGAAATATTGTTAGATCAGAAGGCTTCGGAGAAGAGTATGCCAGATTTTGCGAAGTTCATACAGCGACAGGTCTTACCAAAGAGGATATTGAAAGAGAAAATTTAGAAGTTGAGATTAAAGATTATGTTCCTGTAACAGTTGAAGAAGAACTGGTTACTTATGCCGATAAATTCCATACTAAATATCCTGCGTTTGATCCGTATGAGATGATTTCAGAGAGAATTTCTAAATATGATCCTAATAGAAAAGTTCGACTAGATAACTTGAGAATGAAATATGGAATACCAAATTTAGAAGATTTAAAAGAAAAATATGCAGATTGGTCTAAAGATATAAATATTAGAATCAATAAAGCCTTAGGGAAATAAAATATGAAAGAAGATGTTAATTCCATTATAACAAGATTAAAATCTAAGGGAATGCAATCCGGACCTTACTTCGAGGGTATTGCCACTTTTTTGAAAGCTCCTTATAAAACTGATTTAAAGGATTTGGATATTGGACTAATAGGGTTACCTTTTGATCTAGGAACAACAAATTATCCAGGAGCTAGACTAGCACCCAGAGAAGTTAGAAATAAATCAAAGGCTGTAGGTATTTATAATCATCAAACAAAATTAATTCCATTAGATATTGCTAGAGTTGCAGATATTGGGGATGTACCTTTACCTAATAGATTAAATTTGGATAAAAGTATTAAAGATATTGAAGATTATTATTTAAAATTAGTTGAATCAAATATTAAACCTATAACGATTGGTGGAGATCATTCAGTGACATTCCCAATATTAAAGGCATTAGGTTCAAAAGAAAAGTTAGCAGTAATCCAGATAGATGCTCATTGCGATACAGATTCAGATTACTATGGAGCTAAAAACTATCATGGCGCAACATTTAAAAATGCAGTTGAAGCAGGGGTTATAGATCCGAATAAAACTGTACAACTAGGTATAAGGGGTACGGATGATCTGTACTGGAAATTTTCTCAAGAATCAGGGATGAAAGTCATACATATAGAAGAATATCATCAACTTGGACTAGAAAGAGTGATTCTAACTATAAAAGAAATAGTTGGTAACACTCCCACCTATGTCAGCTTCGATATAGATAGTTTAGATCCAGCATTTGCTCCCGGAACAGGTACTCCCGTTGTAGGCGGGTTTTCAAGCTATGAAGCACTTCAAATTTTGAGAAATTTAAGAGGACTTAACATAATAGGTGGTGATGTAGTCGAATACTGCCCTCCTTTTGATAATAATGGCATTACAGCTTTAGTTGCTGCCACTGTAATGTTTGAAATCCTTTGTCTAGTTTCAGAAAATATTAATTTAAAAAATCAAAAATGAAAGAACTGAGTATAGTCGCAATTTGTATTGACCCCGATCTACCAATATTTGAGAGATTTATATCTAGTGTTAAACAATATACACTATGCGATTATGAATTAATTATTGTAGATAATGCAGGGGAAAATATAGAAACATCAGCTCAACTAAAACAAAATTCTGATAAATATATCCGACTTGATAATAGGATTAGTGTTGGAGCCGCTTGGAATAAAGGGATTAATGAAGCTGAGGGCAATTATATTTTAGTTACAAATGATGATGTTGTTGTATCGCGAAATTGGTTTGAGCAAATGCGAGAAGTTTTTACTAGTTACCCAGAGACAGGGATGGTTGTACCAGTAATGAATTACTCTTTACTTGAGCAGACACACATAGGAGATGTTTTCCATATTGATGAAGCTTGTCCCATAAAGATAACTCCATTCAAACAATTTGTTTGGGGAGCTTTCATGTTATTTAAAAAAGAATCTTTTTCTAAAGTTAATAACTTTTCTGAAGATTTTGATATTGCAGGGGGAGAAGATATTGATATGTGTTTTAAGTTATTTGAGGAAAAGCTAGATATTTATGTAGATCATAGAGTATTTATTTATCACGAGTGGGGATCAACTGGTGTCAGGATTTTGGGTGATAAGAGAAGAAAAGAATTATATAAAGAAAATTTTAGAAAATTTAAACAAAAATGGATTAAATATACTTATGACTGGTAAAAATATAAAAAAAAGGAATTCAAGAGAACTGGCAAAAGCAGCTGTTCAGCATGGTGCTTTTCAAAAGATTAGCGAATTTAAAGAGCTTTTGAAAATATTAATAAAAAAGAAACCACAAATTACTGTTGAAATTGGAACTGCAAGAGGCGGAACTTTTTACTCCTTTTGTAGAGTTGCATCGCCAACTGCAACATTAATAAGTATAGACTTACCTGATGGAGAATTTGGAGGCGGTTATACAGAAAAGGAAATGAAAAGGATTGCAAAATATGCCCTGAAGAAACAGAAGACTCATTTTATTAGGGAAGACTCTCACAAAACTTCAACTAAGGATGAGCTAAAGAAAATTTTAAATGGTCAACTAGTAGACTTTTTAATGATTGACGGAGATCACACATATGAAGGTGTGAAAAAAGATTTTGATCTATATTCAGATCTAGTAAAAGAAGGTGGAGTTATTGCTTTCCATGATATTCTATTCCACCCCAAAGTACCCGATTGCCAAGTAGATAAGTTTTGGAATGAAATTAAAGATAGTTATAATAGTGTTGAATTTATACAGAGAGGTGATGATAGAGGATGGGGCGAATGGGGAGGAATTGGTATTATTTATAAATAACTTTTTATGAAACCTGATTCAATAGGAAAAGTGGTTCAAGATGATGGAATTGAATATACTTACAGAAGTTTTTTTACTTCTCCTTTCCCTTACTTTGAAGCTATGAAGCCTAAACAGAGTTTAGGGTTTATCTTAAATGATCTTAATGAATTATTGATGACATCACAAGATGGGGAATTTTGGGAGTTACCGGGCGGAACTATTGAACCTAATGAACTTCCTCGCAAAACTTTAGTCAGAGAAGTATACGAAGAAACGGCTATTGAAATTGATGAAGATTCAATTACAGACTTTTTTTATTCCACAGTTCATAAATACATAGAGGGGAAAGAGATATTTCATGCACTTCAATTAAGATTTGTAGCTAAAGTAAAGAGAATTGATGAGTTTGTTAATGATCCAGGAGGAGAACATAAATTTAGAAAATTTATTAAACCAGAGGAATTTTCTAATACTTTTGGATGGGGAGATGAAAATAATTTTCTTCAAAACAAATTAATTAATTTTATAAATGAATCTATTTTATGAAGCAACACATAGAACAATTGTTTCAGAATAGAGATATTAATATATATAGTTCTATTAAATCACAAACCACTGAAAATGATCGTTATTCTTTCCTAACTCTATTGAATTGGCAAAGAAATATTTCTAAAGAATATTGTTATTTAGAGATAGGTTCTCACCTAGGAGGTACTCTCCAACCTTTTCTATTAGATCCTCGCTGTACTTACATATACTCTATTGATAAACGTCCTGAGTTTCAACCAGATGAAAGAGGTCGTGATTTCTACTATGAAAATAACTCTTCTGAAAGGATGATGGAATTTCTAAAACAAATTTCCTCAGAAACCGAAAAAATTAAATGCATTGATAAGAGTTCTACAGAGATTAAACCTAAGGAAATTGTAATCAAACCGAACCTATGTTTTATTGATGGTGAGCATACAGATAAGACTGCTTTCAATGACTTTCAATTTTGTTTAAAAATATTAGAAAAAAATGGAACAATAATATTCCATGATGCAAATATCGTTTTTAATGGAATACGCAAAGCCTTAAATTATCTTGACAAAAAAGATATTTCTTACAAAGCTTTCAATCTTCCAGATAGCTTATTTGTAGTTTCCTTCGACTTATCTATTGTTGAAGATAGCGGTATTACTGAGAGAATTTTTGATAACTATAAGTCTTACTTATTTGGACTAGAAACGCTTGATCCCTATAGAAAATATGCAGTTAAAAATAAATTTTTCTTATAATATGATAAATAATATCAAACATAAATCATGAATTACTCTGAACAAATATTTCAAAAGGCAATAGAAATTCTAAATCAACTAAGTATAGATGAGAATATTAATACTATCTTTATTGCAGGCTCAGTCGGAAGAAAAATTGCAGATGAATATTCAGACTTAGAACTATTTATCGTTTGGGATAATAACACAACTCAAGATTCAAGAAGCGGAATACTTCATAAATTGGATCATAAAGTATTGGTTGATGAAATAGATGAAGATGATGGAGAATGGATCAAAACAATATTGGTGAATGATTTAAAAATAGATATCTATCACTGGGAAGAACGATTTATAGATAAACTTTATAGAGATGTATTTGAAGATCTTAAATTAGAAGTATATAAACAACTTGCAACAAGTTCAATTCTAGATGGAAAATCTATTTATGGAGATGAATATTTGACCCAAATTAAACAAAAGTTTGGAAGCTATCCTGGTGAGCTGGCGATAAAAAGCATAAAAGAATATTCATTTTTTGAAAGTTGGAGCTTAAGATATGCTCTATTAGAAAGAAATGATTATATTGCATTACTTAATTTAGTTAATGAAACTGTTCTGCAAATTTTAAGATTACTATTTGCACTAAACAAAGTTTATCTTCGAAGTCATAATTTTAAGTGGATTGAATATCAACTAAATCTTATAGACACTAAGCCTATAGATTTGGAGAAACGGTTAAAGTTCATTACTGAAAATATTAATCGAGAAGGAGTTGAAGAATTAGACAAACTCGTAAAAGAATCTCTTGAATTGGTTCAAAAATCAATTCATGAAATTGATATTTCAAAAGAAGTTGAATATCTAAATTACATAAGAAAAGCTTTGAATTGATACTAAAAATTTGATACTCCTTTTTTTAGGTGTATCATTTGTCTCATTTCTGGATATAATCGATTTGGAGTAATAGGGGGTTCCAGACTCACCCTCTCCGCCATTTTCAAATGGTTTCGTAAGACCCGTCTACCTACCTTGGTGGCGTTGAATGGTGTTGTACATTGGTGATCGAATATCGCTAATTTTGCAAAAGACTACAATTTTGCCTCAAAAGTCCCCAAAATCATAATTTATGAAAGTCGTTTGGTTCTAAGCTTTTTTGCTGTAGGTATTGCATTATTATTCTCTCTAAATTCATGTCCGAATCCTGTTTCCATTTGTAATTTTAGTTCTAACTAAATAATTTCTCATATTCATCGGTTGTCATGATATTGTTCAAAAATTGTTTAGGTTTAATAGTTCTTTTCATCTCTATAAATCCTTCAGATAAACCCTTAGAGATGTCTATGGTTTGAAGATCATGATTCAGTGTAGTCATAAAAATGGATACTAAAGCTATATCTTCCTTAATAGATATATCCTTCAAACTTGAACTTGAAGAAAAAATGAAGAAGGTATCTAATTGCCTAATTCTTAACTGGGATATTACCAAATCATGCTCATTAACTACACCCACTTGAGCATTAAGACTGGATACATATTGCCAAACATCAGAAGGTACATCAATTGCTTGGCAAACAAAAATATAACTGTTATTCATAACTTGATTTCCATCTCTAAGTGATTTAAAAAGTTCTTCATCTATCTCAATATGTTTGGGTAAGGTAGGAATGGCATCTCTTATAAGATTTAAATGTGTTTTTATCAACCATCCTAATGTTTTAGTATTGAAAGTTAGTTTTAACGGCTTACTATCTGCACTATTTAATACTTCTTTGGCAAGAGTACAACCTGCGTCGTCAAAACCGTTAATACTCAGTTTTGTATTGCAATCTTGACATACATCTTTAATTACACCTTCAAAATTCCTTAACATTTTCCACTTACCAGTAGTATCTATTCTAGTTCCAAGTTATAACGGAGTGCCTTATACCAGAAAAGTTAGGGATGACGGTTCTCACTATATTACATTTTATACCGACAGTGTTATTAATGATTATCACGATAAATACGTTGAAAACGAGAAAATTCAATGGTTTTTTGAGAGACAAAATGGAGAAAGAAACTTATTAGGATATGGATATAGTTTATATTATGTAGACTTCACTTTACCAAGTTGTGAAGAAGACACATTTAAATTAGTACTTAAAGCGACTGACTGGGAGGGACTCATTGGTGAACATTGGCTAGAAAGAGAGATAGTAGGAGATTGTAGTTAGCCAACTACGGTTCCAGACCCGCGTGTCTCGTTTTGAATCTACCCATAAAAATCTTATAATCCCACTCTCCCTTCTGCAGAAGCAGAACCTAGCCAGGTATGTGGATTTCCGTCCCAACACCAACCTAAATTGGGCTCTTTTTTAGCATTAATTCAAATTGCAGGAACACGTTGATCTGTTCCTGTTCTAGATCCTAATAAAGAAAAACAATTATTCTTAATCAGGAATTCAGGGTAGTGTGTAACAATAGCAATGCCTTCATCGATTGTTAGTGGCGAACGATTCCGCTTGTATATAAGTTTTATGGCCTCGTTTGGAGGGAGATTAATTGTTTCTTTTCCTCTATCTATATTAATTAGTAAGTAAAAGTTACTATGTGGCACATTAATTCCTTCAATAATTTTGAAATTCTCTGAGGTATGAGGGCGTAAAATAGTTACACCTTTTATTCCATTTCTTTCAACTGCCTCCATTGCAGTTTCAGCAGGTATTGAATCACTTTTAATAACAATAACAAAGGGTAGTATTCCTTTCTCAATGTCCAGTTGGGGTAAGGAAAGGGTAGGTAACTTTTCTTTGATAGGTTCAAGCAGATTAACAAATTCGGTGGGTTTACTATTCAAAAGTTTTGAATAACCCTTTGTAATCAAGTTTGTAACCTGTCTGTTGAATTCTAGATATAGCTGCTCTTGTGTTGAATTTTGCATAAGAAATTATATCAGTAAGTTTTAATTAATTATGTAAATATTAGATCTCAATTTAAATTGACAATCGGGAATCTCTAATGAGATATGCTATAATCACTTATACAAATTCTTCACGAATATATGGGAATAGTAAATACAATAAATTTATAAGATAAGGAGTTCAATAACTTCCTTTTTTGTATATAAATTTATTTATAACTATTTTCTATATGAACTTTCAGGGCAAAAAGCCTAACAAATATAAGATTGGCCACTCACAAAACTTTATTCGTACGTCTAAAATTGCCAATACAATTGTTAGTCTTACTAATATTAATTCTAATGATTATATTATTGAAATTGGACCTGGCAAGGGTGCACTTACGGAACCTATTGCAATAAGCGCAGGAACTGTAATTGGAGTAGAAAAAGATTTTAATCTTTACCAGGATCTTGTTATCCGCTTTAAAAATAAGGCGAGTATTAATTTTATTAACAAAGATTTTCTTGAGTTCGAACTACCTTTAACAGAGAAATATAAGGTTATAGGGAATATTCCGTTTGCTTTAACTTCTAATATATTAAAGAAGCTTTTAGATTCTAAAAACCCGCCTTCAGACATTTATTTAATTTTACAAAAAGAGGCAGCATTAAGATTTTTAGGTTCAGATTATGTAAATAACAAAGAAAGTCTTTTTTCACTTAGATATAAACCTTTTTTTAAAGGAAAAGTTATAAAAGTATTCAACAAATATGACTTTTCACCGAGACCAAATGTAGATGTGGTTATGCTGCATATAAAAAAACTTGATGAACCAATTATTACTGATAAAGATATATACTTAGATTTTATAAGTTTTTGCCTAACGGCATGGAAGCAAAATCTATTAGAGATATTAAAACTATTATTTAGCCCAACGCAATTATTATTTATAAAAAATAAATTGGGGAATAAGATATTCCTAAAAGCAACCGATGTACAGTTTAATGATTGGTTGTATTTATTAGAAACATTTTTTACTCATGGCAACAAGTTCAATAAGAAAAAAATTAAAGGTACATGGGTTAGACTGGAAAAATCTCAAGCTAGATTAGTTAAAGATAACAGAACACGGCTAGTATATAAAAATAGAAGACAATAACTTTAGCAAGCCTTTATTAAGCTAATTTTTAACTATTATTACTTAATAATCAGCAGTATTAATAGTGTAAGAGTAACTAAAAATGACACTGCGGAACCTACAATAAACATAGTCTTAAAAGATTTGGTGGAAAATACTTTTATATTTTTAAAATCGACATTATTTATTGAGGCAACTAATTCTTCCTCATTTTTAATCTTACTTGCTGCGCCTGGACTATCTGAAATAAAGTGCTGTGCATATGGAAAACTCAATACTCTTGAAGGCACGCTCTTAAATAAGCCTGGGAACCATGTATTATTCTCAATTGTAAATTTATCTGCTGGTATTTCTAGGGCTGTCTCTACCTCCTTTGGATTAAATTTAAGCGAGAAAATACTTGCATCGTCTGCGCCAAAGCTCCTACCATAACCTATTGAAAGATTTCCTTCTAACCACAATCTTTGGTCCAATGTCTTACTAATACCAGCAGCAGATTCAGCACTAAATATAACCTCCCTAGAATTATCATTCTTTTTTACATCTACGAATACAGTACCTTTATAATCCGTAGTTACAATTGCAGAACTATTTGGAGACCTTAGCCCATCTTTTTTATCATAGCTTATAGTATTTGAATCGTAGTCAACAATTATCCAGCTTAGTAATCCGGTACTATTATCTTCAGCGATTATATAAAATTCTGCTCGTGTTCCCCAGAAGGCACTAGTATGGGCAGTAAAACAGCCAAAAATACAGTAGAATTTTGCGTCATCTTCCTCAAAAATTTTGGTCTTAATTAATTTAAAGCCATTAGGTAATAAGGATTCAGCAAGTTGAATATCCTCAATTTCGTAACATAGAAAGGTTGCATATGGCTCAACAACAAAACCCATATAAGGAATGTTCTTAGCAGAGGATTCGACCAATTTTTTTTGAACTATTTTAGGCAATAACTTATTAAAGGATTGTATAAAATGCAGAGAGCCTACATCCATAGGGTTTACCAGTCGTTCAACTTCTTTTGTAAAGTTCATTTTAAAAGGATAATATAAATAATAATACACGAAGTTAGGCAACATATATATTTTCCTTTAGACTAAAATACTTGGTAAAATAAACTCATGTTTAAAAAGAACGTATCGGGCGGTACCGCTCATAAAATTCCGGAAGATTTGAAGAAGGCCCTATTAAAGGATTCCAAGTCGCTTGAACTGTGGGAAAGTTTAACTCCATTGGCACGAAATGAGTGGATTTGCTGGACTATATCGGTACAAAAACAAGAAACCAGAGTTGAGCATATTGAACGAGTAGTAAAGGAACTAAAAGAAGGAATGCGTAGGCCATGCTGCTGGTACGGTTGCATTCATAGAAAAGACAAAAAAATTAGTGCTTCTGTGCAAAATGTTGTTTTGAATAGACGGAAAAACCTCAAGTAAATAGCCAATAGATCTAAAAGTTGTAAGCCGCTAAATATTTACCAAACCCTAACGCAGAGCTATAATCCCTGTAATATTTATACTTTATTGAATTATGAAAAGATTAAGAGGTGTATTGCTATCTATTATCTTAGGTTTAGCAGCTACTATTCCGTGGATTATTATCGGGTACTTTGGGTGGGTTGCTTCTATTGCCGGTTGGCTAATTGGCTTGGCAGCTTATAAAGGTTACACTCAGGAAACAGGATTCTTCGATAGAACCGGAAAAATATGTGTGGCATTAGTTATTATTAGCGCAATTCCACTATCCGAATTAATTCTAACTTTAATCGAATTTTTAAAGCTAGGCTACCCCTTAGCTGAATCTATTATTCTTACCCCAATTTATGTGGTTAACTTTATTGGAGATTACTTACCTAGCATACTTTTAGGTTACCTAATGGCCGCTCTAGGTACATATAAATTCTTTAAGGGTAATTAACATTCAACATAATAGTAGCGCTACAACTTCTTTGATAAACTTAAGTATGTTTAGATTTTGGGTACGAATAAATTATTAACAATATTAAAGTGGAAACAAAAAAGGCTAATTCTGTTGATGAATATATTAGTAACTATCCTGTTGAAGTTCAAGAAAGATTAAAACAGCTCAGAAAATTAATTACCGAAACTGCTCCCGATGCTCAAGAGCTTATTTCCTATGGAATGCCTGGTTATAAACTAAACAAAAATCCATTAGTTTACTTTGGAGCTTTTAACAATCACATAGGTTTCTTTCCTATACCTTCCGGTGTTGAAGCATTTAAAAAGGAATTCGAAAATTATAGTACGTCAAAAGGGGGAATTCAGTTCCCGCATAATAAACCAATTCCATTAGATTTAATCAAAAAAATTGTTAAATTTAGAATAGGTGAAAACCTAGGATATTAATATGAGTTATAAATTTACTACTTGCAATAAAAACCATAAGTATTTAAATGACTTACCTATGTGTCCAGTATGTAATCCGGGTTTTTATAACGAATTTGGGACACTAGCCAAACCCGCGCAGCGAGCCTTGTATAATGCAGGAATTCTTACACTAAAACAACTATCTACAAAAAGCAAGAAGGAAGTATTAGAGTTGCATGGTATGGGGAAAAGCACAATTCCAAGACTTGAAGATGCGTTATCGGCAAAGGGGCTTTCGTTTAAAATGTAAATCACATTTAAGTTGCTACATAGAGGTATAATAGTATTAATAAATATTAACGAACTTTTATGGAAGAAAATACTTCAGAAGAAAAAACAACTACCACACAGGAAGAATTTAAAGTAAACGGAGAAGACCTTGTGCGAAGAGTCAAAGAGATAATAAAGCAAGGCAATATTAGAAAGATTATCATCAAAAACAAAGAAGGTAAAAGCATTCTAGAGATTCCATTAACACTTGGAGTGGTAGGTGCACTTTTAGTGCCTACTGCTGCTGCAGTTGGTGCCGTTGCAGCATTAGTTACTGAATGCTCAATTGTAGTAATTAAAGATAAGGAATAAAGATTTTAAGAGGAGTTCTCACCAAGAGAACT
This sequence comes from Patescibacteria group bacterium, assembly GCA_016861265.1. GTDB lineage: Bacteria > Patescibacteriota > Dojkabacteria > J137 > J137 > Brojett037. The sequence continues at coordinate 1,013,127 of BOLA01000001.1, read as the reverse complement.
CTTCTGTATGTATTTTAGAAGGTTCTATTCCGTTTTTTATCAGGTCTTCACTAACTGCTTTCATCATTAAGGCTGGTCCGCAAATATAATACTCACAGTTATTCATTGATTTATTATATTTGTTAATTAAGGAATGTGTTACAAATCCTTGCTCAACATTTGCTTCGTTGATGTTAGTTTGTAGACTCAAAACATTTACAAGATTAACTTTTGGCAAATTTTTTATAGATTGTTTATTAACAAATACTGAATCGTTTAGAGTTTTTGTTGCATAGAAAAAATCTATCTTTTTTATTGAATTAATATTATTTGAATTTAGTGTAAATTCAACGAAGGGTGTTATACCTATTCCCCCCGCAATAAAAACTGCATGTTCAACTTTTTCAATTCCGTCTAGGAATTTACCGTAGGGTCCATCGAGCATAATAATTGAATCAAGCTTTGCATGTAGTAGCTGTTTGCTGAATTTGCCTACTGCCTTAAGTCCTAAAACTAGCACACCTTTATTATCGTTCCAGACAATTGAATACGGGTGTGCTTCACCAAATGGTGTTAGCTGCGTGTATATAAATTGTCCCATTCTTGATTTTATTCTGGAATAACTTTTGGTTGGTTCTAATGTTAGTTGTAAAACATCGTTAATTACTTCCTTGTTTATAAGTTTGTATTTCGCTTTAAAAATTCCGCTCGCATCAATTAGTCTTATAAATACAAAGACCAAGTAAGTAACAAAAAGTATATTAATAAAAATGTAGATTAGTGGGTGAGAAATAAAGCTGCCGATTTGTGTAGCATGTATGTATACAATCGGCATTACAAGGTAAGTGGCTAAATGCGTAAACTTCCAAAATCTAAATGTTATATATTTTTTTATTAAATAACCCAGTACCCAAGTAACTAAAACAAGTGCTAGCCCAATTTCGCCTACAACCACCATTTGGTCGAATCGTGTTTCTAAACTGGGTAGTAGTTTTAAAGATCCATCATTAAAAAATGAATCAATTTGTTTGTACAAAGGATGAATAAAAAGTAATATTACGCTATAAATTCCCAAATCCTTATGTACTGCAATAACAGTTGCCAAGTCTAGCCTTAAGAATTTATTTAATACTTTAAGAGAAAGGGCATATTGCCAAAAGAAAACTACAAATAAAACTAATCCTACAATGGAACCCATTAAAAGAAATAAATCTACATCTCTATAGTTATTATTAAAGAATAGATAGATTGGGGCAATAATTACGTAGACTACGCTTACCCATATTAGGCTATATATAAGTTTCTTCATTTATTTAACTCTCCAAAATAATTTAATGATTTTTCAAAAGTCTTGTCTGAATTTACAATTAAATAATCAATTTTTAGTTCCTCAGCAATTGAATTAAAAAGCTCCCTTGGTGATACAAAAAGTGCAGTGCTTGCAACATCGGCATTAGTGGCTGAATCCGCCACAGTAAACACAGATGCAATATTATTCACAGGTTCTCCGCTTTTATAGTCAATTAAGTGATGTACATTCTTTTTTGTATTTGCTGTAGTCCATTTTCTTAAAGAAGGTGAACTTGCTGCAATTGCCTTATTAATTAATTTTATGCTACCAATAGATTCGCTGTTATCAAAAGGGTTTTGTAGCTGAAATTCTATGGGCCGATTAAAGTTTGATGTAGCATAAATGTCACCTCCTGCGTTTATAAAAAAGTATTCAACACTATTTTCCAGTAAGTAATCTTTTATTTTATCGATTAAATAACCTTTACCTATTCCGCCTAAATCAATTCTATTAGTATTATTTTCTGTTTCTACGAAAGTATAGTCAGAGTTGTAGCCGAAGTTTTCTAATGCACTACCAATATTAATATTAAAATGTCCATCTGTTATTTTTTTTACTTTTTCAGCAATATTTAGCATGTTGTGTAAATCAGTTGGGATATCTTTTAGACTTTCCCCACTATTAATTCTTGAAACTAAACTCGTCTTAATAAATCTTGAATATTTACTTTCAAAGTCGTTTGCAATTAATTCAACATTTGTATTTAACTGATTGGCTTTATTCTCTTGAACGGAATCAAATATATTAATCCACCACTTTGTGCCTATCGCGTTAAAAGTAATTAAATATTCCATATTAATTAGCAGCTTGATTCTGAATTTTCTTTAGTGCAGCATTAAATGCATCAGTTGTTAATGAAGCTCCACTTACATTTACAGTTAAAGCAGCATCTGATAGTTTTTTACCTATAACGTAACTTGAAACATTATCCGCAAATCTTGCCTGGTACCTTCCTGATTCACCCTTAGCTTCAGGAGTAATTACAACCGAGGTAACTTGATCATTTTCTACAGTCAACGACATTTTCATAGATGCACTTTTGTCTTCAACAAGATAAGTTGATGTAAGTGTATAAGTACCATTCTTATATTCGTTCTCAATAGATGTAATTGCAGTAGGTTCAGATTCGGCAACTGTACTACTAACAGGAGAGCTAACACTAGGCACAACAGGGATAACTGTAGAATTAACTGTGGTATTTATAACTGGATTAGTAGTATTAGCATTCTTGTTTTTTGCAGCAATTACAAACAGAATACCTGCAGATGTAATAACTATAAAGAAGAATATTCCCCCCACAAATATTGGAATTGCAAGTTTTTTATTAGACATAGGTTTTACCTTTTATTTTATCCTTAAATATAATAGATTTAAACCAATGAAGCTGAAGTGAAGTCGGCATGAATTTAAAGTGAATATCTATAAATTCTCTGCTGATTTAACAGCCAGTTCTAGTATTTGCGCTTCGTTTAATGCAACTTCGGTTTGAATTATTAATAACTTATTATTTTTATTAATTCTTATTGTAGCTTTCTCGGAATTTTCAATTGAATAAAATCCATTAATGTTGTGTTCCGCAAGATCTACAGAATTTGCAAAAGAGCTTCTGTTGTACAAAAGATTCGAATCACCAAAATAAACTGTAACAGAAATCTTTCCAGACGTGCCCGTAACTTCGTAGATACAAGTATCAGCTGAGCCACTTTTCTTAAGAACAGTTAAGTTTGTTGTTTGTTTAATTAAATCAGCCGGTACAATTGTACATCTATCTACAAAAGCATAAGAAATTCCAGGAACATTTGCATTATCTGTTTTGTTTGAATATGTATAAAGAATGTAAGTTATTAGTCCTACAATAATGATTATAAATAATACTACTACAAAATAGAATCTACGAGCCATAATTAGAACGCGTTATAATTATTTATTACTTTTATATAGCATAACATGAGTACCTATTGCGATTACGTTAAGGACTTACCTTTAGACAATGTTCATAGAATTTATCACGATACAATGTATGGATTTAGTTTAGACAATGATAATCAATTATTCGAAAGATTAGTTCTTGAAATTAATCAGGCAGGATTAAGTTGGAATACAATACTTAATAAAATGACTAATTTTAGAAAAGCCTATTCAAATTTTGATTTGAATACGGTTGCCAATTATAAAGAAAAAGATATCCAAAGGTTATTACAAGATGCGGGCATTATTCGAAATAAATTAAAAATAAACGCCGCAATACATAATGCCAATATAATCTTAGATATTCAAAAAGAAAATGGTAGTTTCAAAAATTGGTTAGATAAGAATAGCAACTTTTCAAAAGATGAGTGGGTAAAACTTTTTAAGAAGACATTTAAATTTACTGGAGGAGAAATAGTTAACGAATTCTTAATGAGTACAGGTTATTTGCCTGGTGCACATGTTGCGAATTGCCCGATTTACATTCAAATAACCAACAGTAAACTATAGATTTTTAAGTGCGTTCTGTGCAGCAGTGTTGCCCGGGTTAATTTCCAATACTTTATTAAATGCATCTCGGGCAGAATCCTTGTTGTTTAAAACAGTATAAGAATTGCCAATTTGCATGTACATTACTTCTGCATTGTCAGGGTTATTTGCGATTGCTGAGTTTAATACTTCAAGACCTGATTCCGCCTGATTCATTGTATACAAATACAAATTTGCTAAATTTAAGTAAGCATTTGTTTGCCTTTTATCTAAATCAATTGATTTTTTATAGGCATCTACAGCCTTCTGATATTCATTACTATCTCTATAAACGTTTCCAAGATTATTGAATAAGACCGGATTATTAGGATTAAGCTCCGCTTCTTTTAGATAGTTATCTTTAGCACCTTGAATGTCTCCAGTTGCGTAAAGTGCAATAGCCAGGTCATGGATTGCATTAGTATCGTTTGGATTAACATTTAACTTACTTTCTAATTCCGGGATTTTTGATTTATATGAATCAATAACAGGGTTTGATTGAGCAGTTGTGTTGTTGTTGGAATTATTAGACCTATTTACGAATACTGTAATTGCAAATATTACTATTACAGTAAGTACTACTGCTAATACAATATACTGGTTTCGTCTTACTTTTAGCCAATCAATTCTCGAAGGCTTTCTTTCTACCGGCTCTCCTAAATTTAAACTCTCCATTGCAAATATTTAATAATTCAATCAATAAACTAATGTTAATAAGCACACAATCTCTTGTCAAATTAATGTTCATTATTTAGGGAAAAGGGGAGAGCAGTCGGGACGGTGGAATTCTGCTCTCCGATGGCTGTTCATTACAGATCACGAATGATCCGAATAAACAGTTCAACAAGGGAGAACTTCATGATCAACCTCCTTTCAGTTTCCTGAAATGCCGACTGCTTTGTAAAGAATTACATAGTAATTATATATCATCTGCACAGAAATGTAAAACCTTTATGAGTATTGTATTTTGAACTTTTTACTAAATTTTTACATTCTCTATAAAGTTAAGGTAACTTTTAATAGTAATAATAAAATAATACTTATTATTTATAGATTATGTTTAAGGATAAGATTGTAAATTTGATTATTGCTGTAGTTAACATAACTTTTGGAATAGCTGTACTAGGCCTATTCTTTAGATTTATGTTTAGACTATTCGGAGCAAATCCTTCTTCAGATTTTGTAAGATTCTTATACGATTCCACAAATCCGCTACTTAGTCCATTCAGGACAATATTTGAACCGTATGTAATAGATAACAAATACGTTTTAGAATTTTCCACATTAATTGCTATAGCAATGTATTTACTTGCTGCTTGGTTAATAATTGAACTAATTCAATATATTAATTACTCCGGATCAACCTACAGAACTAGAACTGTAGTGACAAAAGAATAAATGAATAACAATACCAACGACATTTTAAGAGACATAAATAAGAATATTATTACGAGTAAATTAACTGCATTAGAAGCATTTAGAAATGGAATTTTAAGTGGTTTAGGAGCAGTTTTAGGGGCTACAATAGTATTGGCAATTTTGTTAGGAGTGCTAAGTCAGTTAGTAAGTGTGCCTGTAATAGGTAACTATATTAAACAAATTGTTGATGTGGTACAGGAAAAATAGTTGCCTTGAATATGGTACACGCTGATATACTGGAGTATTTAGATTAAATTATGGCTACAAAACTTGTAATTTTCGATTTTGACGGAGTACTTACTGATTCATACGATGTTTGTATAAAAGTAAGCAGGCATTTTAATCCGAATTTATCGGATTCCGACTATAAGGTCTTGTTTACTGGCAATATTTACCAAGCTCTTGAAGAAGGTAAATCGGCAAATTTAACAGTTAAAACTGTAGATAACGATCTTTACTTTGAACTCTACGAACCCTTAATCCTTGAAGTACCGCCTCGGGGAGGATTCAAACAAATAATTCAAGATATTTACAACAAAGGAATAAAGATCGCATTTATATCCTCCTGCTACAACAAACCTTTAAAAAAGTACCTTCTAAAGTATGGTTTCTCGGAATATATTGCCGAAGTACTAGGTGGAGATATTGAAAAAAGTAAGGTAAAAAAGTTTAATAGAATATTCAGTGATTTAAATATTACTCCACAAGAATCTATATTTATAACCGATACACTTGGAGATTTAAACGAAGCAGAGAATGTAGGACTACCGTCTATTGGAGTAACCTTTGGCTTCCACAATCGTGAACTTATAGAAAAGGGAAAGTCCATATCAATTGCCGATTCAATACCCGAATTACAAGAACAAATCTTCCAAAATATTTAATGGTGCTATATATTGGCAACATATAAACTATCTGGTACAATGTTAAATAACGTTCAATTAGTGAGGTGTCGAAACGTGTTAACCTATCATCGGGTGTTTGAAATCCTGCGTTTTACTGCCGAAGAGACTGAAGAACTTCTTCGGACAATGGGGGTTCAAACACGAATAACTGTTGAAGACGATGTGCCCAATGCACCTGAAAATGCGCTTGGCGTAAACGTCGTTCTTAAAGACTCGAAGGTTCAGTTCCCGGTGGTGTTCTGGGATGGTGTTGCGGAACTTGAAGAAGAACCGTTCACCAACAGAGCAAGGGAAATTTTTGGACAAATCGTTGAAGTAGCTGTTGAGGCTGCTCATTATGACCAAAATACTCTTAAAGGAATATTAACCGCCGACTTCAATTGAACCGGGTTTGTCGCCCCTGCGTTTAGGGCGACAAACCCTAAACCTTTCCCCCTAATTCATATCCATAAATATGTTATTTACTTTTGGCGACATTATACTAAAATCATTTGCTCATTAGATGGATGGAGGTTTTTAAAGATGTCCAAGAACGAAGCAAGAGACATGTTAGACAGCCTTTGCCAAGAGGCGCAAAACCGTATGCGCGACTGGGGTGTCCCGGAAGCCACATTTCATGTGATCGATTGCCCGAATCACACAGGCGGGCTGCACATCGAAATTCGGCGCAGCGGCAACGTCGTCGGCGAAGTACATGTCTGGAGTCCGGACTCACCAGACCTTCCGCCTTCCAACTATCAGCAGTTTCTGTTCTCGGTCTGCACGGGGATTCTCGCTGCAGAAGACTTTCTGCATTACATCGAGAAAGTCGAGAGCGAAATTGCGACAAAGTTCGGCATGCCACCGGAACACGGCGGGCGACTGAACTAGAGGGGTCTTCCTTCTCAAACGTTGTTTGAGGAGAAAAGACTCCTCAAACAACAATAATCACAAATATTTAAGCTGCTAATTGCAATCCTGAAGATCTAACTTCGAGTAATAAATCGTCTATTAATTCAACACAACTAGAATATCTGTGTTCTGAAAAAATACTCATTGCTCTACATAATATACTTAAAATATTATCAGCAGTATCTTCAGTAGCTACACCTCTGTCTTTTAGGATAATTGGTAGATCTGGGCTAATTAGTAGATTCGTTTCTGCTTCAATTATCCTACCTTTAGATTTATCAAAACCAACAAATTTAAATGGTCGTGCAGGCAAAGTTGTACCTTTTGCTGGTCTTAAGAACGTGTTAGGCATTTTCCCTAGTAAAAGATAATATAGAGTTACTGCAAAGCTATATACATCGACTCTGTCGAATTCTTGCGAGTAATAGTTAGCGATTAACTCGGGAGGCATAAATGAAGGCGTGCCTCCAACCATATTCCCCTCTGGTCTTTCAGCTTTCTGAGCTAGTCCAAAGTCACCTAATATAAAATTGGTTGTGGGTCTTCCATTTTTTGAATCAACTAATTTTCTTGCAAATATATTTGCCGGCTTTACATCAAAATGTTCTAAGCTTAGTTTATCAACTTCTTGGATTACAGATTCCCCTTGTCTAGATACCATTATGGGCATTGTTGGAGCAACCATAAAATCTAATGCTTGAGCTACAGGCCTAAGTGCTGCAAGTACATTATATATTTGATTTCCCATTTGCTCAGGAGTGGAAAGACTATTTATATTTCTTACTACATTAATTAGATTTTCTTGTTCAAAATTTTCAATTTTATTTTCTGAAGATTCTTCGCCGGCCCAATTTTCCATTTCTAAAACAGCTCTTCCCCCGGTTGATTCTTGTCTAATGTAAAATCCTTTATTGTGTACCATACTCTGTGTTTGAACAGTATTTAGCGAAGTAAAATATTCCACTACTAAAAATTCACGCAAATGCACAAGAATGGACTTTAAGTCTTGAGCTAATATTCTTCTTGTTATATCGCCTACGGGTTGCGTGCTTAGATCAGGATTTCGCAATATTCCTACATCCAGCGCCTCAAATATTCTAGAATCCTTTGGTCCCATTTTAAAAAGGCCATAAGTACTTAATAAATGTAACATATCTTCTATTTGCTCAGTGGACAATGCATTAGCAGGAATATAAAAATCGTTATTCTTCTGAAATTTTTCTAGAAACGGAAATTCTTTTAGAAAATATTCTATAAGAAGGCTGCAAGCCAGAGGTCTAAATAATTCAGTATGGCTTTTCTTTTGTTCTTTTCCTACTGTAAATGCGGAATTAGTTTCGAAGATACTACCTAAACCACCTTCGTTAAGTTTAACCGACCCTGGTGCAACAGAAGACATAATAAATTGTGATCAAAATTACTATTTACAATCTATCACACGAAAAAGGAATTTCAAAACTTACTTAAATACAGAAAGTACAGGCTGGCGTTACACGCCAGCCCAGCTCTACTGAAGGTCAATATTGACCAGATCTCCAAGCAATGCGCTCAGAATGTGCGAATGCCCGACTGCAATTTGCAGGGCCTCGTTGCCGATCAGTCGTAAGCGCTGTTCAGCTTCCATTTGCGGAATTCTGTACAGAACCTCGGGCAGGATATCCTGCAGGAAGAACTGCCAGTTGCCCCAAATGTTACTGAACAGAATCAGTGAACCCTCATCCGCATGACTAAGATATGTCAACAACAGAGAATTCATGTGCTTGTTATAGATCAACACATTAAAGGTTACCGAATTGCAGTCCCGACACTTGCCTTGCAGTACTCGAACGTTCCAGTCTTGCGGCAACTCCAGTTTATTTGCCTCTTCGGAAAAATACACTAGAGCTTCCTCAGACGTATACGTCCTTGCCGATTTAATCATTTGACACCTCAAAGAACTCGCTTTTTAGCGCAGCAATTATATATGTAGTATATATTTTAAGTCAATTAATATGATACTTAACTAACCTTATTTACAAACTTACCAAGTCCTTCGGCTAATAACATTTGTAGACCCAATTCAGGATTCATTTCAATAAAGGAGATTATATAATTATAGAAAGCAGAAGGGCGCATGGTTAGCGCCCTCTTCGCCCGTACTAGGGACTAACGTCCGCCAGCTTCTGATTGGACTTGTTGCGGTTGACTGTTCGGATTCTAAGGTAGCTGATGAGCAGGGCAAGACCTGCTAATGCTACTGCATCCCAATACTGGATGAGTGCAAAGCCAATTAAGACCACCACTGCCGCTAACCCACTCACAAGGGCAAGAGTGTCCCTTTTTGTAGGGTTCGACGACGCCACACCGAACAAAACCGCAGCTCCAATAAACAGAGCTGTCAGCTTAATATCGCCCCTCAGCAGAGCGATAAATCCCGCAATAATAATAGCCCAAGCTACGATTATGCGGAAACGTAAGAATGTCATCCTGACACCTCCATATACAAGCGATGCAGGATTATACAATATAATGAATATATAATCAAAATTCTATAATGCAAAACTCTACCAGACACAGTAAAATTACAGCATATTATTACCATTCTATGAATTCAGATTTTCATTTAGACAAGCACTTACGAATAAATAATCAACGTGCTGCAGGTATTGTTGTAGAGGATAACAAAATACTTCTAATGCACAGAATATATAAGGGTGTTGAATATTATGTATTTCCAGGAGGTCATCTACAAAAAAATGAGAAATTAGCAGATGCTGCTATTAGAGAAATCCTAGAAGAAACTACAATAGTGGTGAATAATCCAATTCTAGTATTCGAATTCAGAAACTATAAAAAGGATAATTACGATTTTTATTTTACATGTGATTATGTAAGCGGCGACCCAACATTAGGTGGTGAGGAAGCTTTAAAGAATAATACTGAAAACTTTTATGAACCAATGTGGGTTGAGTTCTCCAAGATTGCAGAACTAAATATTTTGCCTAAGTTCGCAAAAGAATGGGTGGAAGAAACAATAATTAAACAGTTATAAAATATATGTTAAAACAACTTAAGGGTAGTTTTCTTATTTTAATTTCCGCATTAATGTTTGGTGCATATGGCTTACTCAGCAGAGGAATTGAGGACTACGATGTTTTTTACCAGACCTATGTTAGATGTTTTGTTATTGCATTAGCGTTGCTGTTACTTGGCATATTCAGAAAGGAATTTAAACGAATAAAGAAGGAAGATATTAAATGGTTTGTAGTTGTTTGTTTATTTACAGTATTTAGTATTGCACCAATTGTTTATGCATTTAAATTTTTGACATTAGGTACTGCATCATTCTTATTTTATGGATCACTAACAATATTTACATATATTTTAGGCTTTGCATTTTTTAAGGAGAAATTTACCAATCTAAAATTGGCTGTATTAATATTATCTACATTAGGACTATTACTTATTTTTAGCGGAAATTTTGGTGCAGCCTTACTTTTACCGTCTTTAATGGCATTACTAAACGGAATTGCATCTAGTGGAGAAGTAACTTTTAGTAAGAAAATTTCGAATAATTATTCAACTACTCAAATATCTTTTGTTGTATTTATTGTTATTGCAGTAAGTCATTTAATATTATCCTTACTCTTAAACGAAAACCAGGATATTACACTAATTACAGAACATGCTCCAAATGTTTTGGCCTTTGCCGTAGCATCTATTATTGGAATGCTTGCAGTTATTGAAGGTTACAAATTCGTTGAACCAAGTGTAGGCGCTATTATTGGCTTAACCGAAGTTGTATTCAGCTTAATGTTTGGTGTCTTATTCTTTAGTGAATCGGCAAATATTAATACATTAGTAGGTGGACTATTAATTATTGCTGCAGCAGCCTTACCTAGTTGGATTGAAATAAAAAGAAGACGTAGAAAGAATGAGATTCAATAATTGCTGTCAGAGCACCAGCATGGGTGCCCTGACATTTGTAGCTCTATCCACAAGGGATCCAAAGGGTTGGGTTAGTCAAATATTACAAGTACATTACCAAGACCAGGAATAAATATAACTCCATTAGTCTCAAACGCACCTCTAATATATCCCAGGTCTCCAACATAACCAATTCGCATTGAAGAAGACTTGCCAGCAGGAATATGGGAAATCTGCTCAATAATCCCATACAATCTTTCAACAACAAATTGATTCCAGCTATCTTCAAGCTCGTGGAATAATCCATCGGTCTTTGATGAGTGGATAAATCTAGTTGTCGCTTTTCGTCCGTCAAGACTTGTGAATTCAATGCTAATTACGGGACCACCGCAGCCAATACAACTAACAATTGTCGCATTTGCACCCCAGCTTTCTGGGAGGGACAAATTAGCAAGCTTATTGTCGATTGCTTTCTTCGCTGCTTCAGAAGTCAACATTTAAAACCCCTTTTTATTGAGCATACAATACCGCACACAATTATATCAATGGTATATATTACAGTCAATGGAATTAGCTGGAGAAAAAACTGGATAATCCTGGGTGCTCCGATGTTTTGGAGCACCACAATCCTTGAAGGAATTAGTCTAGCACCATAAACCTTTTGCTCCTACAGACCCAGTAGAGTCGTACAGCTGCCGAGTCGAGAATCAGAGAGCGTAGGCGTATTACTTCGCCGTACTCTTCTAGGACTTCCCGACTCAGCTCAAAGATAAAGTGCGTCAACTGGATCATGTCGTTGATGCTGATCGCCCGGAAGAAATCTCCCGTGAGCAGCGGCAGCAGGTCGAGAAGGTTGTTCGGGTTGTAGTCGGGTGCGAAGCTGGCAATAACCAGTCCGCCTTCGGTTTGAGTTGGTCTTCTTAGAAGAAGTACCTGAAACTCGAAACCTTGCTCCTGACCACCACGCGCCAAAACAAACTTTTGCCCTGACTGCTTTTCAACTACAGCTAGCTGATCCTGTACAAGACTATCAAAGCCGAGCATGACATCCTCCGTTCAAAGATCTTCAGCGGATTATATCAATATGATATAAGTAGAGTCAATAAAAGATGGCGACAGAGTGATTTAAAGTAACCATATTAAAGTTAGGCATCTATAGTTATAATTAAATATTTTATTAATAGATATGAAAAATAAAAAAATATTAATTGTCTCCTCTATTATAATATTCCTAACAGTATTTATTGCATTGGTAACTCTTTGCTATAAATTACTAAGTACTACACAGAACAATACTTTAGATACAAATAGTGTTTCGTATCCTGTCATATCTACCTTTATGCCATCGTCCTACACAATAAGTAGTAACGATATAACTCAAAGTCTAGGACAAATATTAATTACACCAGACCTCAGAGCAGAGTTCTATAACTTAATCACAGCAGATTACATTCTTACTCAAGAATCAGAATGCGTGAGTAAACTTACTAATACCAATTTTCCAGATTTAAAATTGAGTTTTAATAGTTGTGACTGGAACTTCGACATAAACCAAAATACCGATACTAAATTAATTGCAGATTTACCCGAATACTTTCAACAATCAATTATATTTACAAGCAAATCTTCTGGTAATGCAGTAAAAATAAATCTGGAATACCCTTTCTTCTGGGAGGGAACTCCGGACGATGTATGCACAACAGATTTAAATAAGATTCAGCGAGTAACTGATACCATTTATAGAATTGATAATTTGGAGTCTTTACGGACTGCTTACGGTACGGAATATATAAGTCGAGCCCATATTATTATGATAGGAGATGAAGATTATAATTCTACTCTAGAATATTATTCGTTTGTTAATCCAATAGCTTCATTTACACAAGGTAATTTAACCGACTTCTACTGTATAAACCAAGGTTCATATATACCCGTACAGACACAATTTAGAGACCAAGCAGTTAAAACCTACAATAAAATGTCAAACTTAATTTTGGGTCGAGGAATAATTGGCGGAATCAGATTAAACAACCATAATAGTGAATTTGTTGATGAGGCCGATAATTTGATAAAGGGGTTTGAATTTTGAGTTTACAAAATTGTTACATGTGGGGTTATAATTGCTGTATATTTCATAACAAGTACCTATGGACAGTTCTTCCGCTAGAATTAGTGCGATTTTAAAAGAAATATTAGACTTTAGAGAAAGACGTGATTGGAAACAATTCCACAACCCTAAAAATTTGGCAATATCTATTTCAATAGAGGCAAATGAATTGCTGGAACACTTTCAATGGAAAAACATGGAAGAAAGTTTGGCTTATATAAAAGAAAATAAGGAGATGTTGTCAGAAGAGGCTGCGGATATATTGGTATACCTTTTGTACTTCTGTAACGATGCCGAAATTGATCTTTTGCAAGCTGTAGAAAATAAGATAGAAAAGAATAATCAAAAATATCCTGTTGAGAAGTCAAAAGGCAAAAGTACTAAATATACAGAATTAAACTAATGATTGTATACAATTCTACAAAGGAAGGTTTCTTATACGATGCATCAAAAGGCATAGAAGATATTGTTCGCGATAAAGTTTTAGAAAATTTAGGACATAGAGTAGGAGAAGCAGAATACAAATCTTGGGCAGAATCTTTAGGAAGAGCAATGTATCATGTTATGAATACAAAACTGATTCCTGATACAGCAGGAGTTGCAATAGAGTATTCAATACCTAGAACAAGAAATAGAGTAGATTTTATAGTTAGTGGTGAAGACGAAAATGGTACTGAACAAGTAGTAATTATTGAACTTAAACAGTGGGGCGAAGTTGATATTACAGACAAAGATGCAATGGTATCTACGTATGTAGGCAAAGGTATTTCCGAACATCTACATCCTTCTTATCAAGCTTGGTCTTATTCAAGTTTACTAAAAAGTTTTAACGAAACTGTATATTCAGAAAATATAAATCTTGTACCTTGTGCCTACTTACACAATCTAAAAGATCCAACTTCAATACAAAATCCAATATATAAAGATTACTTACAAAAAGCACCTGCATTTGCAAAGCCGGATATAGAAGAGTTACAAAAATTTATTTCTAAATACGTTAGGTTTGGAGATAAAAAAAGAACAATGTATAGAATTGATAATGGAAAAATAAGACCGTCAAAACAATTGGCAGATAGTTTAAGTTCAATGTTAAAGGGTAACAAAGAATTTGTTTTAATTGACGACCAAAAGATTGTTTACGAGGATGCGTTAGCACTAATTAAAAAATCGGATGATAACAATAAGAATGTTTTAATTATAGAAGGAGGACCAGGTACTGGTAAAACTGTGTTAGCAATTAATCTGCTGGTTGAGGCAACTAAATTGGATAAAGTTGCTCAATATACAACAAAGAATGCTGCCGTTCGTGCCGTTTTTGAATCGAAGCTAACTGGAACATTTAAAAAGAGCGATATTAGTAATTTATTTGCACCCTCAGGTTCATATATAAACTGTAAACCAAATACTTTTGATGTGTTAATCGCAGATGAAGCGCATCGACTTAACGAAAAATCAGGTATATATAAAAATCTTGGTGAAAACCAAGTTAAAGAAATTATTAATTCCGCAAAGTGTTCAATATTTTTTATAGATGAAGATCAAAGAGTTACATGGAGCGATATTGGTGAGTCTAAAGAAATAGAAAAATGGGCTCATGAATTAGGTGCAAATGTATATCGAAATAAACTCGAATCTCAATTTAGATGTAATGGGTCAGATGGATACTTAGCATTTGTAGATAATTTTTTGCAAATTAAAGAAACTGCTAACAAAACAATGGAAGGAATTGATTATGATTTTAGAATTGTAGATTCACCTTCTGAATTAAGAGATTTAATATTTGAAAAGAATAAAGAAAATAACAAAGCTCGTTTAGTTGCAGGCTATTGTTGGGACTGGGTTAGTAAAAAAGATAAAAAACAGTTTGATATTGTAATACCAAACACTGATTTTGCTATGAAGTGGAATTTTGATACATACGGTGGACTGTGGAGCGTGTACCCTACATCAGTTAACGAAGTAGGTTGTATACATACTTGCCAAGGGCTTGAATTAGATTATATAGGAGTAATTATTGGACCTGATCTAAGAATAGAAAATGGAGAAGTCATTACAGACCCTATTAAAAGGTCAAAAATGGATGCTTCAATTAAAGGTTATAAAAAATTGTTAAAAGAAAATCCTGAACTTGCAAAACAAAAGGCAGATGCAATTATAAAAAACACCTATAGGACGCTTATGACTAGAGGGGTGAAAGGTTGTTATATATATTTCAATGAGTACAATTGAGTTACAAGTAAAACGAACTAAAGCTACGAATATTGATCTAGATGTTTTTCATAAAATATTAAATCTATATCCGGAAGAAAATTTAGAGCAAAGACCCATTTTGGCAAGTGCATTGCAAGAAAATAGAATCGATTATAATGATTTAATAAATGAATGTAATAAAATATTAATTCCATGGTATTATTTTTTATTAACACCTTCTTTACTTGAAAAGGAATTATTGAGAATAGAAGAATTAAGAAAGGTTAAACTAACACCAACTTTTTTTTCAAAGAGACTTGGCGAAGGAGAAATAACTTCAAAAAGAATTATAGATAGGTTAATACGTTGTCAAAACTTTCTATCAGAAAACTCAGATGAACTCAAAAATAGGTTTATAGGTTTACTTAAAAATAAAACTGAGCTAAAAGCAGCTGATGAAATAAAAAAATATTTTGAATTTTCGACAAGTGAATTTAAGCGCCTAAATAAGAAGAATGCCTTATATTACTTAATAAGATTAATCGAAAATAAAAACATCAATGTATGCCAAGGAGTTTTTGATAACAATAAAATCTTACCTATTATAAATAGCTGTAAAGAAATTTATAGAAATACTAGTGGGTTTGTATTAAAAGATGAAATTATACCTTTTATTTTTTTACCTAGTGAATTAAATCCTAACGAACGAGAAGGTAGGCAAATTTATACACTTATCTATCTATTAGTATTAATAGGCTTAGACAGTTATGACTACTTAATCAAAAGAGATTTAACAGCTGAAGCATTATCCTCAACAAAGGAAGAAAACTTCATACATGATATAGTAGGTGAATTTCTTTTACCAATAGAGATTACAAATAAATTTATTGGAATTTCTATAACTAAAGACATAAGAGATGAATTAGCAAAGTCTTATAAATTAACAGCCACTGCTGTAATAGTGATTCTAAGAAAAAGGGGAGTAATAACTCAAGAAGAATTTTTAAATCTGCAACCAGAGATTGCCAAAATACTTACTCCCCAAAACGGTCGGTCCCAACCAATTAACTATTCGATTAGAAAATTTAATGGAAGTAAAACAGTTGAAGGTATTAATGATGCTCTTAAGAATAAATCACTCAGTAATATTCAAGCTCAATACCTACTGTTTGGTCGAATAAATAAAAAAGGCTTTAAAGAGTATATAAGCAGTAATAACTTATGACAATAATAGATAATACTGGTTTAATATATTTAGAAAGTAATAAAATTAATTACTCTGAAGATTGCTTTATAACTCCAGAGGTTAGAGAAGAATTTGAAGTAAAAGCATTAATGAATTTGAGTTCGAATTTCATTGACGCGACCTCAAAGGAGGATTTTGATCTTAAAAACTATCTTGAGAGTTTTAAATTTTTTCTAAATACATATCCACACTTCTCTTTGTCTAAACAACGTGGACTTGGAGATGTTTCGCTTCTAGCATTAGTAAAAACTCTTATTAATAATGAGCAGTTAAGCTTAGGTATCGATCCTATTGTGGTAATATCAGATGATAGGAATTTGACAATATTTCTGAATACTACTTTTAAGGATTACAATGTAACTGTAATAACTTCAACTAACTTTTTTTAATTAAAGCTTAAATGTCCTCAACCTACACCATCTCCCACAACATATTAGACCTTCAACTAAACGTAGAAATCCGCCAAGTATACATCTGGGCTTTATCTTTAGACAACAAGTATGTATTAGTAGCTAAAGGTAATCAAAAGTATCATCAACCAGGTGGTCATCCAGAAAAAGGGGAGAGTATTAATCAAACAATAATTCGAGAAATGTACGAAGAAACAGGAATTGAATTAACAGAATCAGACATAAAAGATATTCAATTTGTAGGTTACTATACTGTAATTGAAGATAATCAAACTTACCTTCAATTAAGATTTTTACTAAAACTAAATAAGAATAGTAGCGAATACAATTTAGCTCCTCACGAAAGAGATACCGAAAAAGAAGACGATAAAATTAAGTACGTCAACTTCTTTACAATGGAAGAATTTTTTAATGTAATATCCTGGTTAAAAACAGATGGAGCCGAGGAGGTCAAGAGTATTATAAGTAATATATAAAAATATCTCCCAGTAATGAAAAAGACAACTTCTACAATTACTTTCAAATATGGATTAATTAAATCTGTTCCTAATCGATATATACATAATGGGATAGTTGTGTGTGTAAAGCAAATTACTAAGAATCAAATTGAAGTTGAATGCGTATTTGATAATACAAATTTCAATCTTGGTGAAGCATTAGACTACTCTCGAAGAATAACAGAGTCTATCGCATTTACAAATACGCTTAAAGCAAGGGTTAGTTCAACATACATATATAATAATACGTATGTTTGGGAGGATTTAAATAGAAAAACAATCACTGGAAAAGCAGCAATAGACATAGGATTTAGTATAAGTGGTGCAGCTCCTATAAAAATAAATAGTACTAATGAACTTACCCATGTTCAATCGCTTACGTGTTTTAACACAGCACTTCAGCATAACGAAACTTCAGAAAAGAATCCCAGGACAATAGCAATATGGCTAAGACTATCTTGGGAAGCATTGCAAATGGAACTAGGCCTAGAAAATGAAAATCAATTAAAAGATCGAATTATAGAAAATAAAATTTTAACAAAAGACGAACTAAATGATTTTAAAATTTCTATTGGAAGTATTTACGTTCATAATAAGAAGAATACAAGAGTCCCTATACCTATTGAGGATTGTATTGGTGCAATGCAAAAGATCTTATTGTATTTCACTCAATGAAATGGACACCACTACCCAATTATTAAAAAATATCCTTAGGTTTTTGTATCCCATTACAATGCCTGTAATACTTTAAGAAGATAAACTCCTACTAATCCTATGCCAATGCTAGGAGGTTCTTAAAAGTTGCACGGAGGTGCAAGATGGCAGACCCGAAAGGTAAAGATTCGGACGAAAAGGTACTGCGTGATGCAGGATATGTCCCCGGTAATAAGTACGACAAAGTCGATGCAATGAAGGGGACAAACTCATCCGGGAAGGAAGTTTCGGAAGCGTGGCATCAGGCACGTGAGGATGCTAGGGCAAGTGGCGAACTCACTGATCGCCCTGCAACTTCGTCCACCGAAAAGTCCACCAACGAACCCAACCCTGCGGAATACGGGGATCTTTTCACCCGCCTGACCGGTCAATAGCCAAAATTAGTTGCGGAGAAACTCCTTCGCAACTAATATCTGTAATATAATCAGTTATGGACAAATACTTAATCTTTTTAAAACCAGAGTTTGAGGATAACCAATTATCACCTGAAGAATTTGAAAATTTCTTTCGTCAGAAAGACTTTAAAATCTTGAAAGAAACTAATTATTTAGATTCAACTAATAGCCAAGTAATAAAAGGTGGGGTATTGATTGCAAAGAGGAAAGAAGTTTCAATTAAGCTAATATATTCCCAAAACTTGGTTATTACCCACTACGACACATATATTTTAGAATTGTTAAAAGAATTTTCCCAAACTTTAAGTATTCCAACATATATTCACGGTGAAAATGATGAAGAATACTAAAGAAATTCAACAAAACCTAAAAAAATATTATATTGGACAGCTAAGCAGATCCGATATTATTACTATTGCTCATGGTCATTTAAATCAAAATATTGCAGATAAGAATTTAAAGAATATTCTTGAACTATTAACACAATCCAGCGTGGTTAATAACCATGATTATAAAAAAATAGAAGAAATTAGATTAAAAATTTGGCCTTACTTAGAAAATATAAAAGTCGAGCCAACACAAGAAAGATCTACAAAATTTCTTTATCAAGAAATCAAAAATATGAGATTTGAAAATCAGAATACATTCAAACAAGAATATACACAAACATTAAATTTTCTTATAAAAGAATATTTAAAAGATGGAATGAGTGAACATTATCTTATTGAGTTAGTAAATACAATTTCTTTTAGTAATAACTATACCAAAATTGTTGTTTATGAATTTACAGATTTAATCAGCACAATAATAGATATTGTAGATTATGAATATTATTACTTATACGATATTGAATCACCACGAAAAGCACTCTGGAACTTAGAAGAACAGCTACACAAATACCTGACTACCACCAATCTTCCCATTAGTCAGTAATATTTTTAGGGTTCCATAACAAAACATATTCTGCTACAGTGCCTTTGAACCTGTTTGTTAAATTTTGCTAATGAGTGTACTCAATCTTCTTGGGTTTAAACGTACCCCTTCATCGCCGGAATATTCATTAAACACTGCTACAATTGTAAGAATGGAAGCCGAATTAATAGGAATTGTTGCCGGTATCTTTGGACCAAACCACTTAAATACACAATTTTCCGAATCTAATCCTCAGAGTAGGGCAATTGATTTAATTGCAGAAATTATGGAACACATTCGATTTCTATTAGAATGCATAGAAGAAAACAATATTTACGCAGAAATTCCTAACTATAATGGCCCCTATTACACAAGTGACGATCTTAAAGCGGAGGAATACAGGATTGTAGTAACACAACAATCAATGTACCAACTATCTAGAATATTCTTTCAATTTCTTATAAAAGACAGCAGACGCAATGGAATCGATTATTCACAGCCATATTTTACAGCACTCGAAGTTCTTAATAACTATTCGATACAAATGAATTTAGGCAGCTACATGCTAGAAGAAACTCTAGAAGCATAAATTTGGAGAGGAACGTTTGCTTTCCGCTCCCCTCGGTCGCACGGTTATTCCGTAGCAGCTTCTTCTTCCACCGCCTCGCTGGTAGCGAACAGCTCGATAAAGCTGAGCTCCATGCCAATCTGCCAACCGCTAAAGTTAGCCCTTTTGGCTTCAGTCCACGCCCTAAGCACCTTCCGCATTCGCTTGAGGACTTTTCGGATAATCTCTTGCTGATCATCCCTGTTTCCCCATTCCTTGCTTTTAGTGCTGCGAATGGCGAATTCCAGCGGGAACGAATTTATGGTGAGCATCGGCTGCTTCTCGCAGAAGAACACAATACCCGTCGGCACAACCTCAAGTTGCTTGACTAGAACAGCTTGCGCTGCCTCAAACAACTCAAGCATTAGTGCCTCGGCTTGTGTATGCTGCTCTTCGGGATTACAAGTGAGTGCTGCGAACACTCGTCCTTGATCCCACAAACCACTTACTACTGGCATTTAGAACCTCCTTAATGTGCGATGGAATGATTATATCACAACAATATATATCTATTGTATAACTCTAAAAGTATATGGTATTCTGAAAGAGTTGTTTTTATCAATACTAATGACTCCTTACATAATTATAGATTTTGATTCTACAATTAATAAATTGGAAGCCTTAGATGAACTGGCTAGGATTGTAGACGTTCGAAATAACTCTTCCGAAACTTCTCAAAAAATTAAGGCAATTACCGAGCTAGGGATGCAGGGACAAATAACATTTCCCGAATCATTAAAAATGAGAATGGAACTTCTAAAATTCAATAGAGACGAATTAATGCAACTTGTAGAAGTCTTAAAGCAGAATTTTACAGAATCCTTTATCAAAAACATAAAGTATTTTGAAGAGATATCTAATCAAGTGATAATTATTAGTGGGGGATTTAAGGATTTTATTATTCCGGCATTAGAGCAATTTAAACTAAACTCTCACAATATTTACGCAAATGAATTCGTGTTTGACCAAAATAGAACATGTGCAGGAATTGTAGAAGAAAACCTGCTTGCCCAGGAGCTGGGAAAGGTTAAAGTTGTTAATAACCTAAACTTATTCGGAGAAATAATAATTGTGGGAGATGGATTTACCGATTACCAAATAAAAGAACAAGGGGCTGCACATAGATTTGTAGCATTTACCGAAAACGTATGTCGAAAAAGTGTATGCGATAAAGCTGATTTTATTGCTAATAGCTTTGATGATGTAATAGAATATTTATCTCACTATCAATAATCAATATTTTCTAAATCTGAGAAATCTGAATCAGGATTAACCTGTGTAAGCAAGTAATCAATATTTGATACAGCAGAATCTACTTCAAAATTAATCTCACTTTCGAATTTACCTCTTATTTTTTCAGGATCATTTGAAATATCTGGATCTGGAGTAGTTGTCTGTAACTGAGCAGTATTATTGTTATCTGTTGAGTTATTGATAACTGTATTTTGTCTATTTAATAAAATTGCACCTGCTGCCACAACTATTATTAATAAAACACCTACAACAATTATTAGTAAATTATTTTTATTCATATTATTAATTTAAATAGTAGTTTTTAAATTCTTAAGATCCGGTCTTAGAGTATTGAATATATATTCTTTAACATCAAGTGCCTTTTGCTTTACAACTAAAAGCTGTTGCCTTGCTAATTGCAATTGTTGGGTAAATTCACTCTCACTTGTACCGCAACCAAATTCTTTAGCTTTAGTTAATTCCGCTATAAATTGATCGTATGAACTTCCCAGTTCTGCGTTTAAACTACTTAACGCCTGCAGATCTGTTCTTAATAGTGCAACATCAACTCCTTTGTTTTCTAGATTGTCTAATCTAATACTTACGGCATCACCCACACTCGTATAAATATTAATGTACTTATCTTTAGTTAAATTATATGATTCTATTTGAGCATCAATTCTTGCAGTAATTCGACTACAACGAGCCTGTTGAATTTGTTCACTTGCACTTGATTGGGCACTAATATTTAACGTAAAGAATAGCCCGGTAAATGCAATAATTCCCGCACTAAGTAATATGTTTTTAATTTTATTCATATTAAAAAATGTAATAATAATTTATTCTACTATTTAATTGAGACGAGGGTTATATATTTGACCTAGAATTTACAATTAACTTACATACCGGCTCATATTTTTTAATACATAGTTTGCATTTTTAAGAAACTTTCATGGTCTATAAATATTATAGAATTTATGTTTGGAATATTAAAAGTATATGTTAATATCTTAATCGTCTACTTTAGTCGCGAAGTTGCAGACCCCTTTAAGGGCTCCAATGATTAAATTCTGGAGATAAGGACTAGAGTACGGTCCCCACAGGTTTGGGGAGCAACTTTAAAACGGAGCATTGTGCGGCGCTTGAGATAAATGTGTGGCTAACAATACACCTCATACACAACTTACCGGAAGAAGGCAGGACAAAGCCTCTTACTGGGTGAATACTTTGTGTAAGCCCGATGCTGCCTTGCATAGAATGACTTCGGTCACTATGCTGATGTATAAAGCAAAAGAGTCTGCGCTCGGCGAATCTGGATGTAAGGGAAAGCCCCCTGATGCCTTAATTGATTTGCCTTTCCTCCGAAGAGGGGAAGATACAGCTTTATACCTATGGAGTACTTATGTCGAATAAGGCCGGTAGCCGAATTTCAAAGTGCATTACCCATGCACCTGACAGAAAGTACTCCACGAACTTTCTATACAAATTTCAACAAAAACAATTTCAGGAATCAATTAAAACTATATGTAGTTACTTATGCGGGAACTGCTTGCAGTTCCCGCACCAAGCTCGTTGGTTGTCAGCCTTTAGAAACTAATACACCCCTGTGAACAACCACCATAGACAGAACCTCGAGCTGCTCATAACTGCCGCCCTGATAACGTGGCGTATTGAATAGGTCCAATACAGCACGCCTCATGATAACGGCAAGTTCATGAACACCCTCGGAATCTAGCTCCACAGGGGAAATCAGTTCCAAAAGCAATTCAACACTTCCACGATTGCGGGCATTTACACCAAACGGCTGTGCGCCACTAGTACCTATAATGCCCACAGGAAGAATGGTCTGATTTCCCAGCGCCTTGATCAGCTCGGTTTCCACCTCACTACCAAACTCGGAAAGCATTATCCGAGGATTGCCATGACCCACTGGCTTGGGAAGCGCTTGAGCCATAGCAGAACCGCTGTAATTAACTGTCAGCAGACTCATTTGTTCTATTCCTCCTTAACTTGGCTTAACTAATTATAACAGGCACAAAAAAACCCGCTTTCGCGGGTTTTAATTTATTCTCTAATTAGCGTTACTGCTATTCCGACTTTTCCGGCTCTTCCGGTTCTACCTACTCTGTGAATATAATCTTCTACAGTAGCTGGGACATCGTAATTCAAAACGTGAGAAACATCTTTTACATCTATTCCTCTTGCTGCAACATCTGTTGCAATTAGGTGGTCAAATCTATTGTCTTTATAATTTCTCATGATTCTCTGTCTTAAATTCTGACTTTTATCTCCGTGTAAAGCGTCTGTTCTAAAGCCTTTTTCGTTTAAATGTTTCATTAACTTATCAGCTCTATGTTTTGTATTTACAAAGATAATTGACTTGTCAAAATTACCTAAAAGTTCTTCAACTTTCTCCATTTTTGCTTCGTCATCTTTAAAAGTAACAATCTTCTGATCAATTAAATCAGTAACTTTCTGTTGGCTAATTTCAATTGTAGAATATGCTTTACAGAATTCATTAATTAATAGAGCAACCTTTTTATCCATAGTTGCACTAAAGAATAAACTTTGAACATCTGCCTTTCTTTCTTTTAGTAAATCTTTAATTTCTGTAATAAAACCCATATCAAGCATTCTATCTGCTTCATCTAAAACAATATTGTCGTAATTACTTATTACAATGTTGCCTCTTTGCTTCTGGTCCTTAATTCTACCTGGTGTACCTACAACAAAGTCAGGATTTCTTCTTAGATTTTGAATTTGCCTATACATGTCGGCTCCACCAATAATAATCTCTGATCTTATTGGCATATCCTTTGTAAATAGATAAATTTCATTCTTAATCTGAATAGCTAATTCTCTTGTTGGAACCAAAATTAGAGTCTTAGTTCTCTTTTTAAGAGTTTCTTCTATTAATGGAATTAAGTATGCTGCTGTTTTACCAGTTCCAGTATTTGCTAAACCTAGAATATCTTTTCCTTCTCTAATTACAGGAATAGCCTTTGCTTGAATAGGTGTAGTCTTTGTAAAGCCCTTATTTAATAAGTTCTTTAATAAAGCTTTCTCTGTAACTACATCTTGAATTTCACCTACAAATTTTTCTTCCTCTTTAACTTCTATAGCTTTTGGCTTGTTTACTGAAGACTTAATAAATCTAATAATCTCATCTAAGTTCTTATTATCCATTCTACCTCTTCCGTATGGTCTTACAGGTCTGTTACCTCCAAATCTTCCTCTCGATTCACCGAATCTACCGTTAGATCTAGGGTATCTATCTCTGTTTAAAGATCTATCAATTCTCGAAGGATTAGAGTTAAAACTCTCCTTTTGAGTATTTTCTGATCTGTTTACAGCATAACTTGAAGTTCCTCCTCTATAAGGCCTGGAATCAGAACCTCGGCTCTTTTTATCAAAAGCAGGCTTAGCTCTTCGTGAAGATGAGTAAGTTACATCTCCTAAATAATTTGTTGAATCTCTTTTGTTACTGCTCGAGTTTCTAGGAGCAGAAGAGTCCTTATATGTTCTATCGAATCTGGATCTCTTAAAATTTCTCTTATTATTCAAAATAATAGAATAAAAAATTATACACGTCTGAATCTAGACTATTGTAAATATAATATAGGCAGGGGGAAATCCCATTAAAACCCTATTAAATTTTGTTTACACTGATATTAGAATCAAAACTTTAACCTTCCTTCTTTTATCAGTCACTACAAAACCTAAAATAGGCTAGAAGAAAAGTAACCTTAAATTATAACACGTATATTATTCGATGTATATAATCAATATAGTGTTAATTATTCAGCGTTTAAACGAGACTTGTGTGAATTACCCCACGTTGCCATAGCTTTTAATACGGGCTCAAGTGTTTTTCCGTATTCTGTTAAGGAATATTCAACCTTAGGTGGTACAACCGGATAAACAGTTCTTTGAACTAATCCATCTGACTCTAGTTCCCGTAACTGCTGAGTAAGCATTTTTTGAGTTACTCCAGGCATAGATTTTTGAAGCTCATTAAAACGCATTGTTTCTTGAGCAATTAGCCACATTAATAATGGTTTCCACTTACCTCCAATAACCTTAAGAGTTACATTCACAGGATTTTTACTCTCACATTCCTTCGCCATAGTATCTTTTTTAACACTATATAATTAAAAAGTGCGTACTTTACAAACTTACACAATGAATTATAGAATTCAAATATTAAAAAAGCAAATAATATGCGCAATTAATTGCTTATAATACTTATTAAATAATTAATATGAACGAATGGACAACAATCCCTACTGATGAAGTAATAAACAAGACTGCAGAAAATCTTAATGCCCATAACATGAAGACTTTTATTGTAGATAATAAAGAACAGGCATTAGAAAAGCTTTTAGAACTAATTCCTGAAGGTAAAGATGTAAACACTGGGTCATCTACAAGTCTAAAACAAATTGGTTTTATGGATTTGCTAAAAGGTGATACTTCTAAATATAACTATGTTGGTAAACAAATTGTGGCGGAAGACGATGCACAAAAGAGAGCAGACTTAAGACGAAAGTCGATTGCAGTTGAATATTTTGTAAGCAGTGTAAACGCCGTAACTGAAAACGGACAATTAATTGCTGTAGATGCAACTGGTAGCAGAATAGGAACACTACCATTTGCAGCAGAAAAAGTTGTTGTTGTTGTAAGTGCAACTAAAATAGTAAAAGATTTAGATGCTGCCTTTAAAAGAATTAAGGAGTATGTTTTTCCATTAGAAGACAAAAGAATGAAGTCTGAATACGGGGAACAAGCCGGCAGCAGTCTTAACAAATGGCTTATTATGGAAAAGGAATTCATGCCAGACCGAACAACAGTTATTATTGTAAAAGAGAGCCTTGGTTTCTAACAATAGATTGTTAGTAATAGTCTGTAGTATTACATTCACACATAAGAAAAAGAGAAGAGTGGGTATATAACCAATTAATCTTCTCTTTTTCTTTTTTACTGCTATAATAGTGACATTTACAGTTACCTATGATCTTGTCTTACAGAGTTAGTGATAAACGACTAAAACCAACCCTAGATATAGTTGACGGGAACGATAACGCCACAGGTATTCAAATAGATAGAAATACCTTAAACGAAGATGAGTTAAGACAGAAAAACATGTATGTAAGAACTGTAAACTGCTTTCTGATTAACAAAAATAATAAAATCTGGACTCCAACTCGTTCCGAACATCAAAAATTTTGGCCTAATTGCCTGGATTTTAGCTGCGGCGGATATGTACATTCAGGAGAAACCTATCAACAGGCCTTACTAGGCGGTCTCAAAAAAGAAGTAAATATAAATACAGAAGTCGAAAATCTAGTATTTTTAGGCAAGTTAAATCCTATAATCGATCAGATAAAATCCTTTATGGAAGTATATAAGCTTAATATTGATACCGAAATAAAATACAATAATAATGACTACTCTAACGGTGAATGGCTGGATAAATCCGAACTAATCGAAAAATTGCAGAACAATACACCTGCTAAAGTAGACTTGCTTTCGGTGTTACTAAAATTCCAAGGGTTAATATAATGAAAAAATTAGAAGGAAAAACTGCACTAATAACCGGAGCCTCAAAAGGAATTGGTAAAGCAATTGCCCTTAAACTAGCCTCCGAAGGAGCTAATGTAGCAATCCATTACCATTCTGATTACCAAGGCGCCCAAAATGTTTTATCAGAAACTTTAAAATTTAATGTAAAAGCAATTACATTATCAGGTGATCTTACAAACGAACAGGATTGCGATAGGGTTATATCAACAGTAATAGAAGAACTTGGGAATTTAGATATTCTCGTTAATAACGCTGGAGGATATATAGATGGCGATGACTGGAATGGGGAATATGAGTCTTGGTTAAAGACATTTGAACTAAATACCTTGAATGTATTAGGCGTATCTAAATACGCATTAAGACATTTTACCAGCAACAAAAAAGGAACCATTATTAATATTGCAACCAGATACAGTGTGTCGGGACAATTTGACTCGCCTGCTTACTCAGCAGCAAAAGCAGCAATAGTAAATATTACTCAGGGACAAGCAAAACTACTAAGTCCTTACGGAAGCTCTAACGCAATTTCACCAGGTGCAGTAAATGCAGGCTATTGGCTAAAGGCTCCAAAAGATGAATTAGACCAGGCACTTGAACAGATTCCTACAAAAAAATTAATAGAACCCCAAGAAATTGCCAATGTCGCTTTACTACTTGCTACAAATATTAATATTACCGGCCAAAATATATTAATCGATGCTGGTTATAATCTAGGCAATTAGTTACATAAAAACCTATGGCAAAATTACTTGTAGTCGGAGACATATACCTTGAAAATGATTTTTTGGTACAAACTATTCCCGTAGAAAACGAATTTAGTGTCGCAAGCGAAGTACATACCTTTACAGGCAGTAAAACTATAAATTCGGCAAGGGTAATGAGTCGATTAAACAATAGTGTAGACTTTTTTGCAAAGGCAGGAACCGACGATCTTTACCTAAAAATCTTATCTGACTTAAAAAGATATAATATAAATATCGATCTAATTTCCCAAAGTGAGGATACTAAAACCGGTCAAATATCCGTAATAACAGATGAAAGAGAAAGAAGTGCCGTAAATATATTCTTTGGAGCCAACAGCAAGGTAACAACGCAAGATATACAGGACTTAGAAGGTAGTTTGAGTAACTATCAAATGATTTACGGTGCAACTCACTTACCTGTTGACTGTTTATATAAACTTGTAGAAATCTGTAGAAAAAAGAATGTACAATTGTTCTTGGACTTTCCTAACCCCCAAAAGACTGTGGAATTGAGTAAGCTAAAAGATGTTGAATATATTTCGCCTAACAGGGAAGAAGCCGAGGCTCTATTTAATGAACAAATTAGGAGTGTTGAAGATGCCTTTAGGGTACTTACCTTATTCAGGAAATTCTGTAATGGGACAATAATACTTACATTAGATATTGATGGCTGCGCAGTATTAGAAAAAGGTGCTAAAGACCCCATATACTTTCAAACAACTCCCGTTCAAGCTGTTGATTCGGTGGGTGCAGGAGATATTTTTAAGGCTGTATTTATTTCCGAGATTCTAAACACTAAGGATCTACAGAAGTCCATAGTACATGCTCAGCAAATCGCTACCAGATCTGTAGCGATTAAAGGTCTGGATTTTACTTTAAATAACTTAGATTTAAGTTTTTAAATATGGAAATAATAAAAGGTAAATCAACCGATGGAATTACTTATACAGGTTTATTAAGTAGAGCTGCTAATAAGGAGAACCTAATTCTACACATTCACGGCATGAGTGGGGATATATATTTCAATTCATTTTATCCCTTTATGCATGAATACTATCCTAAAAATGGATGGTCCTTTCTAGCTGTTGAACATAGAGGTACTCATAGTGTTACCCAATTCGACAAGAATGGAAGTAGTGTTAACCTTGGAAATGCATACGAGACTTTTGAAGACTGCGTATTTGATATTCAGGGGTGGATAGATACCGCAAAATCAATGGGTTTTAAGAATATTTGGTTACAATCTCATAGTTTAGGCCCTTCAAAGGTTGCTTACTATATTAGCCAAACTAATAGTACCGACATAAATGGTCTTATTTTCCTAAGCCCATCGGATATGGTGGGATTAGTAAATTATCCCGAAGAAATTGAAAGGCACAAAAAATTATTAGCAGAAGCACAAAAGCTAGTAGAGTTAGGAAAATCGGATCAGCTACTCAGTGATCAACTATGGGGAGAAACGCTTCTTTCCGCAAAAACTTATATTTCCTTTTTTGGAGAAAATGCAAAGGATGCAATATTTAACTTTTTAATGCCGGAATTAGGTTTTGAAGCAGTAAATAATATAAACCTGCCAGTACTGGCTTTTACCGGAACACAAGACGATGGAATCGTACCATGTATGGATCCATACATGGCGATGCAGGTGTTAGAAAAGGAACTTAAAAATTCACCTAGAATAAAAACAATTGTATTAAAAAATGCCGAACACGATTTTGCAGGCTTTGGACAAAATATAGTTGAAGAAGTTATTCGCTTTTTATCAGAGTAACTAAACAATCTAGTCTTAATCTGTAGTTGATTATGCGGGTTATGTAAACATAACCCGCATAATACCACCAATACTACTATTTAATGCCCGTTACACACATTCTGCCCATGTTTTGCTGTCGGTTTTTGTTTACCCTTCTCCTTAAGACGTGTCTTCCTGCGTGTAACCTTCTTGGGCTTTTTCATACGAAATCTCCTTAATGGTGGTTGCAATAGGATTATATAAAACACACCCAGGGAGTTCAACAAGCCAATATTGTATATTTACTTGTATATATATGTTATTATTGTTAGTTGCTTTATTGCATGCTCGATTCCGATAGGTAAGAGAGGCAGGAAGGTAATAGTATTTTATATTTTTTTATATATTTATATGGCTAAGAAGCTATATGTAGGTAACTTACCTTGGGGCACTAAAAGAGAAGCTCTAGAAAGCGTAATTAACGCTCAAATCGAGACAGCAGTTAACGCATTAAAGGAAGAAGGACAAGAAGTAGAAGCAAGAATCGAAGACAACTTTTTCAAAGTTGACGAAAGAGGAAATGCTAGATTCGCTATTGTAACAATTTCTGAAGATACTGTTGCAGACAAAGTAATTGAAGCAATGAATGAAATGGAATTCGACGCAGATGACGGAAGAGGACCAAGAAATCTTGTAGTAAATGAAGCTAGACCAAAAGAAGATCGACCTAGAGATTCAAGAGGTGGATACAACAGAGGTCCAAGAAGAGACTTTAGACCAAGAAGAGAGTACGATAACAACGACTTTAATCAAGGTGAATAATATCAATTAAATTTGATTTTAGACCTCTTCTACAGTTATGTAGGAGAGGTTTTTTAATTCTATGAGACAGCTAAATAAAAAAGAAGTAAAGAAGAAGTACAAGGAATTTCCTAAACGATCGAAGGAGATTGTTGTAGTTCTAGAGAATATTGAATATGCAAGAAACGTAGCCAGTATTTTTAGAACTGCCGAAGCTGCAGGAGTAAGAAAGCTTTTCTTAACAGGAATAACCAAGACTCCACCATTTGGAAAAGAAATGAGACAAGTATCTAGAAACAAAGAAACAAGTCTTGAGTGGGAATATACAGACAATACCGGAACAGTAATACAAAAGCTTAAGAAAAAAGGATTCTATGTATGCGCTATTGAATTAACAGATACATCTGTTACCTTAGCCAATCTTAATAAAGCACTTATAGGCAAGAATAAGGTTGCATTTATAGCCGGAAGCGAAGTATTTGGAATGAAGAAATCAACCCTGGAAAATTGTGACATGGGAGTTGAAATTCCAATGTTCGGTAAGATGTCTAGTTTAAATGTTTCGGTTTCTGTGGGAATTGTATTATTCAGCTTTTAGAGTTGAATTGTAACTAATTGCGCCCAATGGTCAGATAGACTCCCCGGATTCAATTCCTTGTAATGAAGTACTTTTAAACCATTATGGACTATATTAAAGTCTATTCTCCAAACTCTTATATCGTTTACAGACCAAGTTGCATTAAAAAAGTTATCTCCAGCATAGGCAGCATCCTTGCCTAAATCAAGAATTTCATGGATTTTGCCCATAGATCTTGTTGTATTAAAATCTCCTGATATATAAAAAACATTAGTATTTGATTTTATATCTTTTATAAGTTTATTAAATTCCTGATTTCTAAAATCAAATCTATGTTTAAGATCTACGGCAAATTTATAGACATCAGGTAGTATTGCAGTATTAATATGAACAGGCATGTGTACATTATATAAGCTCAAAACATTCTTTCCTACTTGCACATCTACCCTTAAGTAATAGGATTCTTCTTCTAAGTAAGATTTAACTACAGGTAATTTTGTTATAGTCAAGAATTCTGTTTTCTTTACAATCGTATAACCCTTAAATATAGATTTAAGTTCTTCTTGATCGTCTAGTTCAATAAAGTAGCCGTTTTTATTGAGTAAAATATGCTCCTGTAAATGGTAAACATCTGCTTGCTGCTCAACTAAAAATTGGAAAAACTTTGCCTTCTCGTTGAATTCCCAGAACTCGGTATTCCAATTAAACACCTTAACTGTAGTTGAGTCTTGGCTTGGCTGGTCGGTAAAGTGTTTTATAGTAACATCGGATGAATAAATGGCAAACGGCAAGCACAACAGTAATAAAGAAAGTCCATAAAAGTTTTTCTTTACAGTAATCCATAACAGCCAAGTTAAGTATAAAACTGTAAAAAAAATTGGAGGTATTACTGAAAATACACTCCAAAACCAAATCCTGCCTGCGAACAAGAATTGCAGAGTAAAAATAAGTGTGAAGAAGACACTAATTTTATTAGATAGTACAAAATTCTTAACTACTTTAAAGTAGTCTTTCTTCATTCTGTATTATTTAAATTTATTTAAAAAGGCAAATCGTTAGGATCGATTGCTTGATCTTCCTCATTTGAGTCCGATTGCACATTACCAGAAGGTGAACCTTCGTTTCCGGAAGAATTATCTCCTTCAAATCTTGAGATTAGAATTACTCTTTCTGAGTTTATTTCGGTCTTATAATTTTTCTTACCGTCTTTATCGTCCCAGCTTCTTGTTTGAATTCTACCTTCGACATAAACTCTTGTACCTTTTTTGATTCTCTGGGAAAGGCTTTCAGCATTATTCCATACAACAATATTATGATAAGAAACTTCATCGGTCCATTCCTCACCTTTCTTGTATCTTCTATTTGTTGCAATGCTGAAACTTAACACAGCAGCTCCATTAGGTGTATATCTTAAATCTGGGTCCCTAACAACGTTTCCCATTAATGTAACTCTATTAATATCGCCAAACATATTTATTTGTTAATAACTAATTGATAATTCATTATAGTTAAACAGTGGATAATTATCAAAAACTTTGTGGATATTTTTACTATAAGGCTTCTATTGTTCAGTTACTTGGGGCAAGTAGTAAGCATTTACTATTTCTTCTACAGGAATATTGAAATCGTCTATATTTGGGTACATGTAGGGTTTTTTCTTAAAATTTTGCCTATAGGCTCTCACAAGTCCGGAAAGCTTTTCTGCAGTCCTTACTTCGTCACCGTTATGGAATTCCATATTAAGCTGCCTAGCTACTTGTATATAATCGGTTCTACCAACTTGAGGACCGTCTTCTCGAACACAAAGCCTTCTTAATTCCATGAATCTTCTAAACTCAGCTTCGGAAAATCTAATTATGCCTTGTCTTTCGAGCATAGCGCCTGCCTGATCTAGAAGTCGCTTTCTATGAACATTTATAACTATTTTTCGTTGTTGAAACAAATCATCATTAAAATCAATTGAGGAGTCAAATCTTATAAGGTCTACAATCATAGATATCAGCTGATTTGCTGCATTATAACCATAGGAATATTCTTCTGGCATTAAGTCTCTCACAATTTCATGATAGCTTCTGTAATCTGATAAATCGTTAAGAATAAATGCAATTTGATTTGCAAATCTTTCGTAAAGCTCCTTTTCAATAATTACCTTTTGAAGAAACCTGTCTATATAAAAAATTGAGGATTCTTCTTCTTGTTCTTCAAGTTCGAGTTCCTGTGCAGTTTGTAACCTTGAATCACCGTTATAACGCATTGTCTTAATCTGATCAGATAACGACTTCGCTGTTCTTTGATCAGCAAACTTATTATTAAACGCAATTGTAATCTTGCACCAATCTGGTTGACCAGCATGACTGCCAGTGTGCCATTGAAAATCTGGATTGGCTATAAGGTTTAGAATAAAACCAATCTCCTCAAGTGAAAATGGCTTTCTACCTAATGCCTCAAGCATGGTGTGACCACTTCGTCGATTTATATTCGTAAAGGACTTTACCCTGCACGATCTTGCGTATAAATCTATAGTCGGTTCCTCTGCAGATTCGTTATATTGTTGAGCGGCTGTTTGAGCAGCCAGGTGTATTATTTTCTTAGCAACCACAGAATTCTGATCGTATTCCTGAGGTATAAGCTCCTGTGCAAGTGCATCGTAACTTCTTAAATCATTTTGATCCAATAAGATAGTTACTAACTCCTGAATTAAAAATTGATACTTTTCTCTTAATAAGCGTATTGCGACACCATTAATGGCGTGAAAGGCTGAAGGTTCCGATGGAAGTGATAAATTCTGAGTTTGAATATCCTCTTGTCTTAGTTCAAGTGACATCTCTTTTTATCATGGACATAAAGTGGTTCGAGAGACCGCAACAAGTGCGATCTCTCTACAAGGTCCGGTGTCCCTAAGACACATCCATTTGGGGTCGTGCGACCTAAGGAGGTGTCAACTCTAGCTCATCAGGGACATGCCTCAGAAACACCGGTGTAAGATTTTTTACCTTACATCGATGTTCCTGCAAGCAACGGACTGGTTAATTAAAACCAACAATGATTATACCAGTTAATTTGAATATGTAAATAGATTACTATGTAATAATAATATATTGTTAATTTAAGTAAACTTTACAGTAAATAATATTACACAATAAGAACTATAATAATTAAATATAAATAATTTAATGTATGAATATTGAATTCTCAGGAACCATAATTTACTGGCGTGGCCCCGCACCATTCTACTTTGTAGCAGTTCCTAAAGAGCAGAGTAAGGACATAAAATCAATTTCTCATCTTGTTACCTATGGCTGGGGAACCATTCCTGTTACGGTAACAATAGAAGACACTGAATTTACTACCGCTATATTCCCCAAAGATGAACAGTATCTTGTACCTATAAAAAAGACGGTTAGAGAAGCAGAATTTTTGGATAAAGGAGATACTGTTAAGGTTTTGTTGAAAATTAAGGTTAACCTAATGTAACTGGCTTTTGAAAAAAAGAATATATAAAGCGGATGACGGGGCTCGAACTCGCGACCTTTTCCTTGGGAAGGAAACATTCTACCAATTGAACTACATCCGCCTGAAAGAGAAACACGGCCTGTAGAGTATGTAAGGAAACCTCTCGGTTACCACTATTGCCAACTTACATCTAACCCACGGATTAGAAGAATCGTTGGACCTAAAAATTTGAATTGTTAGAGTTTTTTGTATACCCTACAGAGCCATTAATATTATATCGTTCAATTGCTTTTTTGGGAATTATAAACTGTGATTTAACCCGATTAGCGTTATAGAATAATAGAATTTCAGAAGGCGGTCGAACGACCGCCTTCGAGCAAAGCAGTAGATTTTAAATTTTTTCTACCGACTTTACGTAAATGTGGCGTACTGACTCAAAAGCCTCTTTAGCCTCTTTTTCAGAGGCTTCCCATTGTTGTTTAAGGGCTGTGGATTCTAATCCAAATCCGGCTGCCGCAACACACAATGTACCAAATTCTTCGAGTTGCTTCTGGGTAAGTACGTGCAATCTATTGTCCATTGCAAATTCCTTTCAATGAATTTTGGACGCCAAATTATAACATCAGTTATCTAGATGGGGGTTACTTCATCATTTCGCTTGGTTCAAGGAATAACTTTCCTTCACTATGCTTAAAGGTGAATTCCATTCCGCACACCGGACAAATTCCGTAGATAATTTTAGTAGGGTATTGTTCTAAATCTTTTTTAACGCTTTGAAGATCGGCTGTAACAGTTCCATTTTCTGTATTTGTTTCTGGAGCAGATTTATTACCACATTCACTGCAGATAAATTCACCATCATCCGAAATTTCAATCCAGTTTGCAGGTTTTGCACTACCTAACGTTGTATCGTTATTTTGAACGGTATTGTTTGAAGTCGCAGGTTCATTAACATTATGAATGCTATTTGCTTCAGATGGAGTTTCCAAACTCTTTGTTTCATCGGTTGGTTGGGTATTCTTTTTCTTAAACAAACTCGCAATATTCATAAGTTACGATATAATAATTACATTGAATTCATTTTATCATATTTACAAAACTGTAATAATTCTGTGATTTGGGATTTTAAAGAGATTAAAAATTTAGTGCTAACATCGAATTTAATTTCACTCAACGAAGGCAACACTCAAGAAGTAAAATTTAATAACGGTACAACAGAAATCATTCTAAAGAGAGAAGACCTAAACCCTACAGGCTCCTGGAAGGACAGAGGAACTGCATTCAAGGTTACAGAGCTATTAGAAAAGAATATTAAAGAAGCTGTAATTGCTACATCGGGGAATGCAGCTATAAGTTTTTTAACTTACCTAAAGCAAATTCCGGATTTTAAGTTGCATGTTGCTGTTTCTAAAAATGTGAATGAGTACAAACTCCAGAAAATAAAGGAATTAATTAACGGTACTAATAACATTTTGTATATAAGTGAAAATTCTAGAAAGGAAAGTGTAGAAATAGCAGCAAAATTTAACTGCGTTAATTTAAGATCTTCCATAGACGAATCAATTGTAAAGGGTTACTGGTCTTTAGGGTTTGAATTAAAAAAGTATATTCTACCCGACAGACAAATTGGAATTTTCGCTCCAGTTTCTTCGGGAACTGCTTTTGTAGGTTTAGTACAGGGTTTGCATTTAAAATTAGATCACGACTGGCAGTTACCTAGAATGTACGCTGTACAAACGACGGCTACATATCCCATAGTATCACTCTTAAACATTGATGTTCACGAACAAGAATCAAAAGCCGATGCAATTATTGATAAAACCGCACTAAGAGCTCCTCAAATTTTAAAGGTAATTAAAGAAACAAACGGAGGTGCGGTAGCTGTTACTGATCAGGAGCTAGATGAAGCCAAACAGTTTATAAAAAACAAGATTAATATTGAATTGTCCTATACTTCTTTACTTTCGGTAGCTGCATACTTAAGATTATCGAAACAAAATGTTAAATTAGATAGGGTAATTTTGATTGCTTCGGGAACTTAAATTTTATAGAACTAAAATGGAAATTGGGTTAATCGCAGTATTTTTGTGTGAAGGAATACTTATTATTTTTGGATTTTATTTAATATGGTCTTGGATAAATCAAACACCGTTCTATCCTTCAAAAACGAAACCTCTAAACGACTTACTAAAGGAACTTAATATTACCGGAAACATTAACTTTATTGATATAGGATCAGGAGATGGCAGAATTGTACGCTGGGCAGCAAAACAGGGTTTTAATGCGGATGGAATTGAATTCAACCCTTTTTTAACACTATACAGCAGATCAGTAATTACACTAAAAGGATTACGTAATAGGGCGAAGATATTTAATAAAGACTTTAGAAATCATGACTTTTCTAAATACGATTTTGCTTACCTGTATATTTTCCCGGAACATATGGATAGCGTATCAAACAAACTATTTTCCGAAATGAAGAAAGGCAGTGTTGTTGTAACAAATACATTCAAATTCACAAAACTGACGCCAGATAGAATCTTTGGGAAATATTATATTTACTACGTAAAATAGAAATTGCTTTTGGTATAAACTATAATAAATAAATGAATCAACTTACTCAGAATTTATTAAATCAAGTAAATTTAAAGCTAAAGGAAAAACCTTTAGTATATTTTTGTAAGGATTCTGAAAGATCAACAGGCTTAGAAAGTCTTCTTACCAACTACCATGTTGCATGTGCCGATGATAATTACCTAACTAGATGTTTGAGCAAAAAAACCGATGTATTTTGTGAACAGTTTGTTAACAAAGATTCAAAAATTACTTCGACCCTTGAATTGCTAAGTAGCCCAAACCTAATTAATTGGTTAAAAAACGTTACCCACGAACAAGAATTTTATGGACAGTTTTTTCAGTTTAATAATCCTTCAGCAATTAAACTAGTAAACCTAAAAGGAACAATATTAAATAACGATGTTAACTTAAACAGAAAATTCGAAGATAAATTAAGTCAATATAAATTTCTATTAGAAAATAAGATTCCAATACCACAGACAATAGTAGGTAATATATCTGATTATTCATATCATGATTTAAATGATGAATTAGGCGCAGAGTTTGTAGTACAGCTAGATCGAGCACACACTGGCTTAGGAACTTTCTTTATTAAAAACGAAGGCGAATGGGTAAAAACACAAAAGGCTTTAGCAGGCAACATAGTCAAACTTTCGAGAGTAATAAAAGGAACACCTTATACAATAAACGGATGTGTTACAAGAAGAGGCATATTTGTAGCCGGACTACAGTACCAAATTACTGGGGTTCCTGAATTGACAGATGGTGCCGGTAGCACAGTAGGCAATGATTTTTCTTTCGCCAATGAATTGCAGCCGGAAATTAAGTCACAAATATTTAACTTAGTTAGATATGTAGGCGAACTAATGCAAAATGATGGTTTTAGGGGGTTATTCGGAATCGATTTAATTCTAGAGAATAATTTAAATCCTATACTAATAGAAATAAACGCAAGACAAACAGCAAATATTTCGCTACAGACAAGATTAGAATTAAAGGCGGGGCTAACACCACTAGCACTAATTAATTTAGCAGAATTTTTGAATATTCAAATTGAGGAGGATCCTCCTCAACAAATAATGCCACTTGAGGGTGCTCAGGTGTTTTTAAGAGCCAAGTACGACAATTTTAGAATTAATCATGCTCTAAAGTCCGGAGTGTATAGATTACAAAGCGATAATGCCGCGATAGATTGGAATTCGTTGCAGCTAAAAGATGGTGTAATATTAATTGACGAAGAAGGTGATAAACCTTTGGTCTGGCAAAATGACGGTTATAATTTAGCAGATATTGAACCGAACACCGGTGGTTTAATATTATTGTTTCAGGCATACAACAGTATAAGAAACAGAACAGATGAAGTGGCAAGAATGCAGTTCAATAATAGAGTAGTAAGTTCTGCCGGCCTTAGTCCATGGATTATAGAAGCCTTTAGTTCAATAGAAAACATAATAAAATGACAGAAGAATTAGACCCAATAATAAAACAGAAGATCACGGACTACACCCACCTAAGATTGGGTACATGTGAAGTTGTAACTCCATACTTTATAAATGATAAAAGAAGGAAAGATCTAAGAGCCATGGTAGGTAAGGGCACACCAGAAGAAATAGTTATGGAAGCAAGAATATGGGAAAAATTAAAAGGCGTTCACTTTGAACAAATGAATCAGAATCAAATTAAAGAATTTCTAACCGGCAGAGGACTTGGAATAGATTGTTCTGGATTTATTGTTCATATTTTGGATGCATATACAAAATCTAGATTTAACAGACACATTTGGAAATACCTTAAGATATCCGATTCCGGATTTAATTCTAAAATAAGATATATGCTTAGGCCTGTGGAGCAATTGGGTGCAGGAACCATTACCAATGCAGATAACTGTTTTGAAGTAGATTTAAATGAAGTAAGAGTAATGGATTTAATTAGGAGTAAGTCTATAAAACTAAATGGACACCATATTATGTTGGTAAGTAAGGTAACTCGAAATGAAAATGGCAATGTTGAAGAAATTGAATATACACACTCAACACCTCATTATTCAAATCTAAATGGTGTTAAAACAGGAATAATAAAGATAATAGATATAAATAAACCACTCGAAGATCAACAATGGATGGAAGTAGATGAAGGTGGAATATGCCAAACACTTGAAGGATACAAAAGAGATGTTCAAGATAACGGTATTAGAAGACTAAAATTTTTAAACTAATTCCAAACTTTTGAATATAATTCTTGTAGAGCAGGTTTATTGTCGTCTTCAGCAGTAATATTAAAAACTCTTTCCGAACATTTTGTACAATTATAGACAATTTGAGTCTTACCATTAGCAGTTCTTATTCCAATCGGCATTAATAAACCCTTGCAACCGTTCTGTCTGTCACCGGGATTAACATCAACGTGCTTGCTATATAAGCAAAAGCAACAATGGTCACGACTCGATGTAGGGTGCTGAGGAACTAATTTATTGCAGTAATCACAAATAAATGTTTGGTTATTCTTTATAAAATGCTTCAAAACAAATTCATTAAAAGTAAGCCCAGTAAGCCGATTATAGCAGACAGCCCCAATCCCAGTGTAACTTTTCTAAAGAATTGTTTGCTCCCACCTATTAACGAATAAAGAATTTTTGCAAGAAAATTAATAGCGTTTGCAAGTATTAAAGATATTATTCCAATTTCAACTGTGATAAGCCCATCTTTTGATAAATTTGAGAAGGCTATTGTTGCAGCATCCATTCCAGTGAAACCAGATAAGGCCGTTATACCTAAAACCAATATTTGATTTACCTGAAATAATTGAAGAAACTGAATTAGTAAAGTTAGTCCAACAATTATTAAGACAAATTTTATTGCAGGAAATACCGAAAATGGTTCATATTTAATTTCAAAACTATTTTTTGGACCGCCTTTATTTCTGTATAGGAATACTAAACCTATAATAATACCTACTACAAACATTATGACGAATGGCCAAATACCCTTTATAAAAAACTGTTTTGAATTTACAAACATTAACAAGGAAATTGTAAAGAAACTAAAAGAGTTTGAAATCATTGCAGCCCCAGCAAATGAAAGTGCGTTATTTTTATTCTCTTTTGTCTTTGATTTTGCAGCAAAAGAAATTATGGCCGAGGTAGAGGAAATAAATCCGCTTATTGCAGCCGTTAGTAATAGACCTCTTTTTGTTCCAACTATTCTGGAAAGAAAATACCCAAATAAATTAATTCCTGAAACCAGCACTACTATTAGCCATGTATTAAATGGATTAAGTAAAGTGATATTGCCCACTTGCTGGTTTTCAACTGTGAGTTCCGCAAGTCTTGCTATATCAATTATTTTTATACTTGTATTCGGTAAAATTGGCAAAATAACTAATGCAACTAGCGAGAACTTAACCACGTCTATAACTTCCTTGTGCTGAATTTTATTTATTAATAATCCGATTCCACGTTTCTGGGATAAAAAGAACGCAAGCATAACTAAAATTACTAGTACAACCCAAATTTCAACTAATCTTGAAGTCGTAAGAAAACCAAGTATAAAGGCTATTAATACAGCAATTTCGGTAGTTAGCCCAAATGCATGTTTAATCTGAACATTTAATACGTAAGCAGATAGAATTAGTCCGATTATTGCAATAAAGAGAATATAGACCAAAGTGTATTCCTGAAGCGAAAAAAATAGTCCTGCAATTCCGCCAAATAAAGAAATTACTGTATAGGTTCTTACGCCACCAATTCTTTCCCG
Source organism: Patescibacteria group bacterium (assembly GCA_016861265.1). Lineage (GTDB taxonomy): Bacteria > Patescibacteriota > Dojkabacteria > J137 > J137 > Brojett037. The sequence goes on along the minus strand of BOLA01000001.1, from coordinate 972,651 downwards.
TTCGTTTCTAGTTGCCTTAATTTTACCCTTTTGTTCAATCTCTCTAGTTTCGGTTTCGAGTCCTAGAATTGCTCCAAATAGAATTGTTAAAAGGATCTCTATAAAGACTTCAAATTGGCCGAACATAATAATAACTGAATAAATAATGACTCAATTTAGTATAATTAAACTTATATGAAAAAGATAGTATTTATAGGCGGACCAACGGCTTCCGGTAAAACAAATTTAGCAGTTAATCTTGCTCAAAAATTTAATGGGGAGTTAATTAATGCTGATTCTAGGCAAGTTTATAAGTACTTGAATATTGGTACAAACAAAGGCGATATCGAATTAAAAGATAATCAATACTATATAAAGAATATTCCCATTCACCTGATTAGTTTTCTAAATCCGGATAAAAGATTTAGTGTGTTTGAGTTTAAAGATGCAGCTATAAAACTAATTGATTCAATAATCGAGAAAGAGAAGTTACCAATTATTGTTGGGGGTACAGGACTTTACATTGACTCAATCATAAAAAATTACCAACTAAGCGGAGCCCAAGATTTGGAATTACGGAAGGAGCTAGAGACTAAGAGTCTGGCTGATCTTCAAGAAATATTAAAGAACAAGCATCCCGAAAATTATGAAAACTTAAATTCCAGTGATAAATCAAATCCTCAAAGAATAGTCAGATTAATTGAGAAGTTATCGGCTAAACCAAAAGTAGAAACTAGCGATAATCATTATGATTATGTATTTTTATATCCCAAAAATAACTGGGAAGAACTAATTGAAAAAATTAGCGACAGAGTAGAGCAAATGTTTAAGGAAGGATTAGTAGAAGAAGTTAAGACAGTATTGAATTTAGGTTTTAAAAAGGATTCCGTAGCACTGACTGGTACCGGATACAAAGAAGTTATTGACATGCTAAATGAAGACATTAGTTTACAGGAATGTATTGAACTTGTTAAAATTTCTCACCGACAATACGCCAAAAGACAAAGAACATGGTTCGAAGGAAAGGGTCGAGGATATAACTTAATAAAAATTGAAAGCGCAAAACAAGCGGAAGAAATTGTAAACAAATTTTATGACAACAATACTAATTGAATCTGGTAAACAAGCAAGACACCAAATTGACAGTCAAATAGTTACAGTAGAGCGAGAGCTTGAAGCACTACTGATTGAGGTAAAGGCAAGAAAAAAATCCAAAGACGACGTGAAGAAATTTATTGATTCTGTTGTAATTGAGTTCCCACTCGCTGCTCCTTTATTATGCGAAAGGATTCGGGCCGAATTCCCTGAAGACGAGATACTTAGTAGCAATTACTTAACTATTCAGATTGTAAATAGTTACAATGTTCGAATGGAACAAGGAGACAAAGAAGCGGAAGGACTTAAGACTACATACTTGTCGATGATAAGAAGAAGTGAATCCCAAGTTATGGAGACAGAACAATGATTAATCTAATTCTTGCTCATCAGGATTATTAATTATATCTTCTAAATCCTTAATCATATCAGTAAAATCCTCACCTTCGATTCCGTGAATTACTGCCCCTTCTTCCAATGTATCGAATTCAGCAATCATGCAGTTTACACAGTGCAGACCGTAGTCGTAGGTAAGCGGCTCTATAAGTTCAGGATAAGTAATTGTTAAATCACTCATCTTGATTTTTGGATCTAGACTTATCCAAGGTTTTCCATCTTTTCGTTTTTTTATGCTGTTATCTTCTTCCATATACTTTCTACTTGTTGTTGAACTTGATTCGCATCCTCCTTGGTAACAACTCCAATATTTACATTGTTCCAATCATAAACTTCGTTTGCTATATCTATAACCTCGTCAAATTCCATTCTCTTAATTTGCTCTATAAACTCAGAAGGATTCATAAATTCTTTATGGTATTCATATTCGTTTTCTTGATCCATAATCCAATTTAATACATTGCTTGGACTATCGTAAATCATTAATTCTGTGTCAACTATTCTTTTTTGTCGAGTCTTAAATACTGAATCACTTATTTCTTTAGTTTTGATTTTGTTTATGCCGTTGTAGATTTCGGTTAAAACCTGTTCTAAATACTGAGGTTGAAAAGACGTTTCTACAATTGCAAAGGCTCTATTAAAATAATCCCAGCCATATGCTGAAACACCATATACAATCCCTAATTCTTCTCGAAGTCGTTTCCATAAAATGCTTTGCTGATATTGCCCGGATGCGGTTAGGGCAGACAGAAAAGGAAGTTTAATTCTATGCGCCTGTTTTGTTTTTTTGAATTCAGGTCTTGGGAAAGTAAAGGTTAGGTAATACTGATCTAGGTCCTGCTTCTGGACAGTAGAAATCTTGAATTTAGAATATTCAGGATATGTATACTGAAACTCTCTTTTTGATTTTGAATCAAAACTAATACTTTTTAGATTATTGTAAAAGTACTTCTTCAGAAGCTTTTCGGCTTGATCGTACTCAAAGTTACCAACGATAAATACTTTAATGTTTTCTGGAATATAGTATTTTCTATGATGCTTTAATATTTCCTCTCTTTTAAATCTCTTTACATTATCTTCGGTACCAATTACATCGAAGCTATAAGGTGTATTTGTTTGTAAATACCTATTATCTATAATATTTCTATAGATTTTAAAATCAACAGAGTCTGCTCTTGTTTTTAGTTCATCAATAATAATGTCCCTTTCTTTATCTATATCTTCTTCTTTGTGTAAAGGGTGAAATACTAGTTGAGATAGATAGAATAGAGCTTCTTCAAAATATTGATACGGATAATGACCATAATAGCTGGTTTCTGACGAGGATGTATAGGCGTTAGAACTACCCGAAATACTATTGTTAAATTCATCTACTTTTTCCCAAGAGGACATATCTGCAGTACCATCGAAGGGTAGATGTTCAACCAAATGAGAAACTCCATTTATTTCGTTTGTCTCGTCTAGAGCTCCGACTTCCACATCAACCGATATATCAACTGAGTGAACCTCGGCTCTTCTGTAAAGAATACATGTTAATCCATTAGGTAGAATGACCTTTTTATAGTCAAGTTTATGTGCCATTAGTTTAATTCTAAAAATACTGTTGTTACGCAAAATTTGCAATTTCCATTATACCATCTATTAATTTTTATAAACTTTGTAGTATGCTATAAATAATTATTAAGTTTATTCCTATATTATGAAAATTAAAACTTTTGACGCAGGAGCAGTCTTTAAATGGACAAAAGAATATTTAATTAAGGTATTAACTATGGCAAGAAATCCAATAGTTACCGATCCATTGATTGTAAATGCGTTAAATAGAATAGATAGAAAAGACTTTTTACCTGATACACTAAAAGAGCAAGCATATAACGATGTCGAATTGGACATTGGCTATAGCCAAGTTCTAAATAAACCTACCGTAATTGCTCAAATGATTGCAGTTTTAAAGCCTGAATTTGGTGGAAGATACTTAGATATTGGGACCGGTACAGGCTATTCTGCAATGCTTTTGGCATTCATTGCCGGGGAAGAAGGTCATGTTTATACAATGGAACGAGTCCAATGGATTTGGGAACAAGCTTCTATGAACGCAAAAAAATACCCTGATATTAAGAATATTGACTTCTTATACAGAGATGGAGTCACTGGTTTACCTCAAAAAGCACCATTCGACGGAATTCATGTTGCATTTGCCTTAGACACAATTCCAGACAGTTTAAAAATGCAATTAAAAGTAAATGGCGGAAGATTAGTTTGTCCAACAACAGACATGAATTTAAAGGTACTCGAAAGAAAAGGAATAGATGAGTATGAGGAAGAGATAGTACCGGGATTTATTTTTGATAAAGCTCAGCAAGGCTTAGCCTAAACATGCAATACTTGGCTTCATTCACAATTGCGTTGCTTACAAGTATAGTTTATTTTACTGTCTTTTGGTTTATAACTACAAAATTAAAGAAACTATGGCTGGCAGATGTAGCCTGGTCAACAGGCTTTTTTGTGGTTTATTTCATTTCCTATCTAATTAACAAAAGCGGAGGCATTGTTCAAAATTTAATTTTACTAATGCTTCTATTCTGGGGCATTCGGTTAGCTACCTACCTAGTAATAAGAAACTATAACAAAGAAGATTTTAGATATGAGAAATTAAAAAATAAATTTGGAACCAAATGGCTTAACCGAAGCTATTTAGGTGTATTCGTTATCCAAGCCATAATATTAGTTGTCGTAAACTCTGCAGCAATTATTGCAACAGTTAACTTTAAAAGTGAATCAATTACTACCTTAAATTACATAGCTGCAGTTTTATGGTTAGTTGGATTTTTAGTAGAATCCATTGCAGATTTGCAGTTGTACAAGTTTAAACAAACTACACCAGATAGTGAAAAAGTAATGAAAAAAGGGTTATGGAAATATACCAGACACCCCAATTATTTAGGTGAAATTATTATGTGGTCTTCCATTCTAATATTAATAATTCCTTCTAGATATTGGTATATAGGAATAATTTCACCAATAGTAATTACTCTTTTCTTACTCAAGTTTACCGGAATTAATCTTGTAGAAAATAGAAGAAAGGAAAGTTTGGAATATCAAGAATACAAAAGCATAACACCCAAGATATTTCCAAATTTTAAACAAATATTAAAAGATCTTCCACTGTAACAAGATTACTAATTCAAGGCTTGAAACCTGTAGTATGTGATTTCTATATAACTAACCTATAATATTATTCCTATATTAAAAATAAAGAATTAACCTAAAATTCATATCTATAAATTAAAAATAGAGTAGTGTTACACTTTATAAATATTTATTTTAGTTATTAGTTTTATGCAACCACAGCAATATTACTTTCTTCTGTTAAGCATTGTTTTGTTAATAGCCCCGTTTGCGGCTAATCTTTATTTTAAAATTCCAAGTGTACAAAGAATTCTACTCAATTATGTAAAGACCTATTCAGTAGTGGGAACTTTAATAACGCTATTAGTATCGCTGTTAGTATCCAGAGGAGACTTACAACTAAACACTAAGTTCACAACAGGTTTAATGTTAGGTAATATTCCAATGGAACTCTGTTTATTTTTATTTGCAGCCCCTTTTGCATCAATTGCATTATATGAATTAATTAATATCAAGTTCACCGAAAAAAGGATTGCACTTGATAATACATTCTTTTATCTATTTGCATTTACATATGCTGCACTAGCACTAATATTTTCAGCACATGCACTTACAAGCAATATATTTTTGTTAATGACAATATTAATGATTGCTATAAGCTTCTTTAAGGTAAAGAATGTTTTCTTAACAAAGAATTTTTATATATATTCAATTTTTTCGTTAATAACATTTATTGTTGTTGCATTAATATTAACCGGGAGTCCATTTATAACTCATACAAAGAATGCAGTAACGGGTTTTTATTTAGGTTCAATTCCGTTTGAACAATTCTTCTTCGCTTTTTTTGTTTCTTCAGTATTCTTGACTGTTTATTATTTATTCAAAAAAAGATAACCGTTAACAATGAGTGGCCTTGGGAAATGACCAAGGCCACTCATTCAGTGTCAAAAAACTTTCACAAATTTAATAAAAATAGGGTATATTTAAAACTGTATCAAAATTTTCAGATTTTAAATAAATGGATAAATCCACTTTGTTTCCTACAGATTTTAAAGCTATACAAAGTAGATTGTTAAGAATAAATCCCGTTGATTACAGCAAAACCCGAAATTATCTGAATGGTAACACAACTTTAATATCCCCTTACCTAACCCATGGTGTCGTGTCAACCAGAGATGTTGCACATACAGTTCTAAGCAGATACAACAAAAGGGAGGCTTTTACCTTTATATTTGAACTTGCATGGAGAGAATATCTACACATGGTATGGTTTAACTTTAAAAATATTATTGAAGAAGACATTGACTGTGAGCAAGATGGAGTGGTTAATAGAAAACTTCTCAAATGTATAGTTGATGCTCAAACAGGAATAGATGCATTAGATTTAGAGCTAAGGAATTTATATTCAATAGGACATATGCATAACCAAGCCAGATTATGGCTGGCATCTCTAGTATGCAATATTGCTAAAACACATTGGAAGCTCCCTAGCAAATGGCTCTACTATAATAGTCTTGACGGAGACATCGCAATTAATATTCTAAGCTGGCAAACAGTGGCCGGTACCTTTAACAATAATAAGTACTATTTTAATCAAGACATTGTAAATAAATACCATCAGCAGAATCAGATTAATTCGTTTATTGACAAACCCATATCCGAAATAAAACGGATGAGCATTCCAAGACATTTACAAGAAGCATTTAAAGATTTTGAATTTATAACTACTTTGCCCCAATCCCAAATTAATGAAGTTGACCCACAGGTTCCGGTACTGCTTTACAGTATTTGGAATCTTAAGCCGAATTGGCATTCAACAAAAAACGCACAAAGAATATTGGTTTTAGAACCAAGTCACTTTAATAAATACCCTATGAATAAAAAAAGAATAGACTTTATAATGCAGCTAGCAAAAAATATTCCTGAGTTAAAAATATATACCGGAGAAATATGCAACTTAAAGAATTTAAATAGATGTAAAGATATTATATCTATTCAATACCCAACCACAGAACATTGGCCGGGCAAGAAAGAGTACAGATCCTTTATTTTCGAAAATCTAATGGATAAGTATAGAACTTTTGATGAATTTTGGAATGATGCTGAAAAGGAATACGCTAATATAAAGATCTAGTATACAAAGTAGTTCTATCGACTTTTAAACTATTTAAAGCTACAATACCCAGTCCAAAGCATATTAGGAGTCAGTCATGATTGCCGTAGAAGATGCCGAAATTGTACTTTTAACAGGGGTACAATTGAAATGCGAAGATCAGCGTGTACTTGCACTTTCAAAGAAAGGCTTGGCAGCAGCATTTTATGCGACCGCAAGCAAGCTTTATGAAGAGTGCAACGGTGACATTTTGATCGCGCAAAGACTTAACCTGTTTAGCGGTTTATACTGGATTAAGGATCGTTTAAATCAGATGAGAGCTGATTTCTCGTTTGAATTAAGTGGTCTGGACATCCAACATAAATCACAAGTTGACGAACAGTTTCTAAACGAGGTGTTACTCACCCTTGAACAATAGTCAACCAAGTGAGGGGCGAAGTAAAACTTCGCCCTATTCCTCCGCAATTTGCCAAACCATTCTATAGTCTTTATACTGTTAGCAGCACTATGACTATTAAATTTACACTTAAAAAACTTCTTATAATTCTCTTAATTGCAGCTGTAGGTTTTACGCCCTTCATTAATATCACGCCTCAAGCACAAACAGCGGCAGAAATACAAAAGGAGATTGACGATCAGAAAGCCCAACTGGAGGCTACTAAAAATGATATTTCGAACCTTCAAACGGAAATTGAAAATAGTCAGGCAAACCTAGCGAATGCCGAAGAAGGACTACCAAAACTTCAGGCTGAACTCGAAGCTAATGTAAAGGAATTGGAATTAAATAAGAAGCAACTTGAGCTATTAAAACAGGAAAATGATTTAAAAGAGTCTATTAAGCAAAAACTGATTGTTGAACAACAAGGGGCGCTCGATTCAGCTTACCAGCAATGGAGAATAAAAAAAGATAGTTTTGTTTCATCTGCTAATTTGGACGATCCTAGAATGAATAACATGGGAACGTTTCTAGCATCTAAAATATTAGGATATAGCGATGATGGCATTAAAGAGGTTGGAACACAAATTGAAGACTTAAACAATCAAATTAATGCCAGTGAATCGGCAGTGGGTAGTCTTGAAAACAAGAAGAACGAACTAGAAGCAAAGAAACAGCAGATTGAAGAAGCAATTGCATATTATAATTATGTTATAGCCTCTGGGGGGAATCAGATTGGGGAATTGGAAGGTGAAATCTCTGCTATAAACAGGACGATAAATGAATTAAGTGCAGCACAGAGCGAGGCGTTAAGAAGACAAGCTGAGATTGCACAACAAACAGGTGGTGGTGGACAAAGCGTTGGGGGATGCGGAATATATGACGATAACAATTTAAATAATTCTATATATTTTTGTGGGTTTGGTGATGATATAAATAGTCAAGGACATCAAGTAGGCTTAAGTCAATGGGGTGCGTTTGGTGCAGCACAAACTGGGATGTCTGCGTCTCAAATACTAGCGTTCTATTATAATGGTGTATACCTAGAAGGTGGTTATGAAAATAGAACAGTAAATGTTAGCGGATATGGACCACGAAATATAGAAGAATATGTTGCGGGTCAAGGAGAAGTACCCGGAAGAGCCTGTGGCTCAACACAACAAGTTTCTGAAAATCCAAATAAATATGTCATTGATAATCCAAATTTGCTATGGGATTGTTGGCCAGAAGAAGCTATTAAAGCACAGGTAATTGCTTACAGAACTTATGCACTCTATAATCCAAACATATGTTCTACGGCATCATGCCAGGTATATAATGGTTCCAATTACTCCTCATGGGCAGCTTTGGAAACAAGAGGTATTGTAATTAAACACTCTAATAGTATTCATAGTGAGAAAATAATCAATTCACTATATTCAGCTGATAACAACCAAGGTTGGGGTACTGCAAATTCGGATACCATGTTCCAAGAATACGATGGAACTGGGGCTTATTATCCATATCTACAGTCTGTTAATGACTCTGCGTTCGCTGTACCACTACCTGGTGGCAGAAATAAGAATTGGAGCTATAAAACATCAAACTACACGATGCATCAAGTGAATGAAATGATAGACTTTGTTATCAATAATCCTTCTTCATTTGGACCATATGGACAAGAGTTTAGTAACTATACAAGAAATATGCAGAATGATCTTGGTGAGGCGGTTACAAAAATTGAATTAGAGAGAGACCCTTCGAAAAGAGTTAAGAAAGTTTGGTTTAAAACTGCAAATGGTAATACTGCAGTAATGGGAGGTTACTGGTTTACGTATATGTGGAATATGTATACATATTCTAGGGATGGGAATACAGTCAACTGGCTGTGGAGTCAAACATTCTTTCTTCATATTGTATAAATATGGTTATTTCATTAAACGAAATTATAAATAAGGAACTAGAAAGCCTTAAAGATGATCTTTTCTCTCAGCTTAGAAAGGACAGACCTATAGTAAACAAGTTTATAGTTGTATTGTTACGACAAAAGAGAATAGAGATAAATACAAATAGTGAATCTGATAGATCGAATCTAACAATTAATACCGAAAACAATCGTTCAATATACAAAATTAATTGGGGTATAGCAGACGATAGCCTGAAAACAATAGATAGAGAATTATTCGACTTTAACAGTTTTGACAATAATACATTAAAACAATATAGATTGCTTCAACAGATATGTGTTTGCATTTATCACGAGTTGTTAACTAAGAATTTAAATAGTTTTAAATCATTATTAAATACAGCAGAAACTCAATTTAATTTAGATAAAAGGTTTTATACGTTGTACGGCAGTTTCCATGATTCAATTGAACACTCAAAAAATCCTATGATTGTAGACATTGCTGAACTATTATCAATATATTTGTGGGATGGTAACTACTTTAATAAGTTTTTTAGATTCCTAATAAGCGTTGACTTAAAGGATTCTAGCCTAAAAAAAGCATATGGGATCAGGACTCTAAATATAGCAAATGCAAAAATTATTGAAGAGCTTTTATTCAATAGTCTTCAGGTATACAATCCTGAACTACAAGAGCTTAACTGAATTATTCTTAATTACATAAACTTTTCTTTGAGTAAGCGGGACAAAAGAATTCTTTCCTGTAGCGCCACCGAAGGCTGGTAAACAAATTGAATTATCTTCAATTACAAAGCAAGGCAATTTATTTCTAACTAAGAGACTTCTTTTGTAGTAGCCAGGGTGAATGTGTCCATGAATATTAATATTATTAGAGTCTGTAGGCTTATGGGTCAAGTAAAACATGTCCATTTTTAAACTATCTTTAACCGTTTTTATTCCATACCCTTTATATTCTTCTTCTGAAAGCCTGTCATGATTACCTAGAACTAAAACAATATTTGTATCAAGTGTCTTAAGAAAGTCTGAAAAAATCTGTTTTTCTTTTATATTGGCTGATGCATCGAATAAATCTCCTAAAATTATCAACTTATTAAATTCGAACTCTTGCAAGGCCTTTTTAAAATTTGAAATTAAGATATCAGTTTGAATTGCTGTTCGACCACCTACATGAATATCTGATAGTAATAGGGCTGACTTATTCTCCCAAAAAATTGTTCTATTTGAACTAAGTGTAAAATTGTGATCCTTAATTTGAAGATTAATACAACCTAAATAACCAATATTGAATATATTTTATCATTCTAATTAACTTACCCCGAGACATTTCGCAATGTCTCGGGTTTGTTTATGCTGTTATGTAGTAGAGAAAAAGTACACCTTCCTCCGTAACATAACCGAAGTAGTTCTCGAAGTCGTATCGAGTCGACTCGTAAGGAGACATCATCGCCTGATCAAAAGCAATGCTGGCACTTTCGATGTACTCGATTTTATTCGAACCCTCACTCCTATAAGCCCAGAATGTTTCGTGTCCAGTGTTCTCTCCATCGAAGTCCTCTAGTACGCCCTCGATTACGAACGGTCTGGAATGATTCAATGCATCAAGCAACTCTTGAGTAGTTGCCTGTTGCCAGTTCCCTATTACGGGAAATTCTGCATCTGGATGATAGGCCTTCATATCACCTCCACACAGTACTATATAATTATATCATGAGAATATACTTAAAGAGGGCGAGGAAGCCCTCTTTAAAACATGCTTAATCCAACAGTTCATTAGCTTTTTGGTCTGAAGAAAATTCCCACGACTTTGCATCCTTCGATACACCTTCTGGGTAGCGTTTTCTCCATTCCTCAGCTGCAGCCCTTTGAACTTCGCATGTAACGGCAACTCCGTCAATTTCGCAGCTAAACATAATTGCGAAAAGACCGAAGTTATTTTGTTGTGCAATGGGGACTCTAGTTCTAAAGTCATTCAGCACTGCACCTTGACTGCCTTCCCTGCCTACGACAGTGATTAAGGGAAACATATTACCTCCTCAGGTAAAGTAAGTAATGTTAACAAAAATTGTTGGAATTCCGAAATTAATTGCAGTAATTTAAGCGGAAGACTCTGTCTTCCGCTTCTGTAGCTACTATGCAGACTTAGTATAAACACCGTACCTGCGGTTCACAACATCATTCATCCATCCTGCCCACCACTCACAGCTATCTGTCTGTGAGCATCTAAATGGATATCTTCTTTCCCATTCCACTAGAGCAAGATCCTTAACATCTTGTGGGATAGGGGTTCCACCTATGTCTAGATTCCAGTAGAGCAGATAGAGCGCATGATCAGTCTGCTCAGTTATTTGAACCTGTGTTGCTGCATTAACAAAAGGTGAAGAACCTTCTTTCCAAGGATCACCCTTATATTCTACAGCACCAAAGGTAGTCATCTTAGACTCCTTATAAACTATTGATGGAATAATTTTATATTCTACCCAAACTTTAGAAAATGCAAGTGTGCCAAAAGTATTACTATAAAAGTGCAAGCTGATCTAGTTTTTTATCTGTTATAGACATGGCATTTAGACCAAGAGTATTTAAGTGTTTTGCAAAGTAAGTTGTAAAACCATGCACAACAAATATATTTTGAGCCTGTGTTTCTTTTACTGCTTTTATTAAACCATTCCAATCTGCATGGTCCGATATAACAAAACCCTTATCTAAAGATTTTGAAACGTACCATGGTACTTGCATCCACCCCGATGCGTTGGCCATTACATAGCCTTCAAGTTTGTCTTCAAATTTATTTAAATTGCTAAATGAAGGAGTTATTACCAGTGCATTCTTTAGATCTTGCCTGCTTACTTCGCTGAATAAGTACGTTTTGGGTAAATTAAAACCTAGTTTTCTAAAAATATCGTTTGTTTCGTCTATTGAATCATGAACAACAATTTTACCAATTGAACTATCTATGTTTTTTAATATTCTTTGAGATTTACCCAAAGAATAAGCAGACATTACACTAGTGACTCCTTTTGAACTATTTCTAGCCCACCAATCATTCATTTCTGTGAATATCTCAGTTTGTGCCTTCCATGAAAAATTAGGTTTGGCAAATGTTGATTCCGTTACAAAATGTGTACATTTTATATGTTCAAACTGTTGAGTAATATTGTCAGATTCTAATTTATAATCACCTGCAACTACCCAGACTTCGTTTCCATCGTCAACTTTTATTTGCGCAGAGCCAATTACATGGCCCGATGGGTAAAAAGTAACTTTGATGCCTTTTATATTAATCTCCTGACCATACTCAACTTCTTGAATTACAGAGCGTTTCCCAAGTCTTAATTTTAAAACTGGAGCAGTGTGCTTATGAGCAAGATAGTTTTTGGAACCTCTTCGCGCATGGTCCGAATGTGCATGAGTTACCAGTGCGTAATCAACAGCAGCTGATGGATCAATATAAAAATTACCCTTCTCACAGTAGATTCCTTTTTGTGTAAATTCCAATAGCATTATTCTATTATACAACTCGTATACCAAAATAGCCTATAGTATCCCAATGACTAACAAATTCTTAATTTGCAATACAATTATTCAAATCCGACAAAAGTTTTTCTCTGTCAAATTCTTTACCTACGAATAGAAGTACTGTTTGCTTTGTATCTGTAGATTTCCAATCTTCAAAAGTGAGCTCAACTCTGTTACCTACATACTGCATTAAGTATTTTTTATCCTGATTCGGGGAATTCTTAAAGTTTATAAAACCCTTTGATCTAATTATGTTTCTATCTAAACTTTTATAAAGTTCAGTCAGCTTCTGGTAATCTAAGGGCTGAGAGGATTTAAAGATAAGATCATTAATATTTTCGTGTATATGTTCTGGTTCTTCCATAGAATTTCCTGCAGATTCGTGGGTCTCATAATCGAATTTAGAAGTATCCATTATTAAACTTAAATCTAAATTTTGATCAATTTTTAAGATTTTGGCCTTAGAATTTAATCCCAAAATTGCAGATTCAATTCTTTTAATGGTCTGTGGTTCAATACCATTTGTTTTTGATAAGAGTATTAAATCACTGGTTGCAATTTGTTCACTTGCTATGTCGTAGTTATCCATTGTGTAATCATAGTTAACAGCATCTACAACACACAAAATAGAATCTAGTTTAAATCTTTCTCTTAATAGTGGTGAATAAAAAGTAAGAAGAATCTGTAAAGGATCAGATATTCCGGATGCTTCTATAACAATATAATCTGTGTCTGGCTGAAACTCCATGACTTTATCTAATGCACCAACAAAATCCTTTTTTGCAACACAACACATGCAACCATTTGGAATTTCAATTACCTCTTCTTCATTGGATTTCAAGAAATTACTTTCTAGTGCAACATCACCGAACTCATTTAAAATTACTCCAAGCTTTAAATATTTATTTTCCTTGATTATATAATTTATAAGACTTGTTTTACCTGCACCTAAAAATCCTGTGACTAGTGTTATTGGAATTTGAGACATTATAACTTTGTAAAAAAATATTAATCATTGAACTTTACCATAGTTTCACTTACCCATTATATAATCATATTATGAATTTATTATATAAAGAACAATAAAAAGTTCTGTGGTTATGAAAATTACGGGATTAAGCCAAGCAATAAAAGACAAGGAAAGAGTAAATGTATTCATAGATGGTGAATTTACAGTTGCGTTAGACAAAAATACAATTACCCAAGAATTACTTTTTGTAGGAAAAGAAATTGATAATGCCTACCTTAAAAAGTTAAAAGATATAGACTCCTATAATTTAATTTCGAGAAAAATTTTATCCTGGGCTTTATCAAGACCAAGGTCTTTTAGTGAGGTTAAGGAAAAAATTAACAAAATAATATCAAATCGTAAATCTACCTCGTTTAATGCAAATATAAATAAAGAGGATTTGTATAAATATATTGCGGATAAATTAGATAAAAATAATATAAACGATACAACATTTGCTGCCTGGTGGATTCAAAATAGAGTAGCGCAAGGCAAGTATGGTAAAGCACGAATTAATTCCGAATTAATTGCGAAAGGAGTAAACAGTGTTATTGTAAAAAGACTGTTAAATGAGTATTATCCAGAAGATACGGCTACAGTTGAGAACTTGCTTGTAAAAAAATTTGGCGTTACTTCCATTAAAGATATAAAGGACGTCAAAATTAGGGCAAGAGCCTATAGATATATAGTAAGTAAAGGTTTTAGAGTACTGTAATTGCTGGCATTGACTTTAGTTCGATTTGGAACAATAATCAATTTACTAGATATTACGTTTTTATATGAGCCATACAAATGGTAATCTCGGGTATCCAGGAGATAATATCGTGCATAGATTAACCAGTGCACTAACATTAATCACCTTGGGACTCTTCTTTTTAGCCAATACAATGGGCATTATCCCGTGGGGTGCGTGGGGCACAATCTTTATTATTTTTTTTAGAATATGGCCGATCTTTATTATCATTGGAGGATTTCAGGTAATTTTCGGAAAAAACTCAATAGCGTCTTCCTTATTAGGAGTTTTTAGTTCATTATTTTTTGTTTTCGTACTTTTATTTGCGGCGTATTTAAATACTAGCAATCAGGACTTAAAACATGAACTAGAAAGGAATATACCTATTTTTGAGGATATTAAATCAAAATAATTATATATTAAATTTTATTTATGAATAATTCAGGTTCAAGATTCTTTTGGGGAGGCTTAATAGTACTTATGGGATTTGTGCTACTCTTAAATCAGTTTGGGATTGGCTATGGTCTAGCAAAAATCTGGCCATTAATTGTTGTGTTTTTAGGAATCTACCTAGTAATTAAAAATCCAATTAACATAATTCCGGGATTGTTTATGCTGACTGTAGGAATTTTTTTACAGCTAGACGCACTAAATGTATTACCATTCTCTGTCTGGAATTTATGGCCATTGTTTATAATCTTTGCAGGTATAAGTGTTCTACTAGGCAAAAGAGATAGACTAAGTTCTTCAACGGAACATGGATTCATTACTTCAAATGTATTGTTCTGGGGTGACGAAAAAAATGTAAAAGGAGAGTTCACCGGTGCGAAAATTCACGCGACTTTTGGAGGAGTTAAACTTGATTTAAGAGATGCGGAAATTAAAGGTAATGTAAAAATTGAAGTTGATTTGATATTTGCGGGACTTGAAATATTACTTCCAGACAATGTAAAACTGATTAATAATATATTTGGAATGATGGGTGGGTTAAGCGATAATAGAAGAACAAACACCGATTCAGAGAACGTTATTGAAATATCAGGAAGTGCAGTATTTGGTGGGGTAGATTTGAAATAAAATTATGGGGGTCTGCTTATAAGACCCCAACTTCTTTTGTCTAAATTTACAATATATTTACATTTGTACTATATAATTATTACAAAAATAATATATTGTTCTTACATTTAAAATAATATGAGACTACATTTATGACGGTTGTAGTGTGTGAAGACGATAAAAATCTATTGCAATTAATTGAATTAATATTGAGTGAGTTAGATGTGCGTATTATAAAATGCTCAGACGATATTAGTCTTAGAAATATTGTAAAGAATAACAATGTGGATTTATTAGTAATTGACTATTGGCTTAAGAAAGTAAAAGCAGATGATGTAATTCAAGAAATTCAGTCTACTCTTCCCAATTTACCCATTATTCTTATGTCAGCTATTACAAACTTGTCTGAGGTAAAAGAAAAGCTTAAGGTTACAGACTATTTAAAAAAACCTTTTGATATTGATATTTTTAAGACAAAAGTTACTACATATTTATATGATACCCAAAATAGTAATAATTGAAGACAATGTTGAATTACTTAATTTTCTTAAGGACTTAATTACTAATTCTCTAGAGGCTGATACGCATACATTTACATCTGGTATCGAAGGATTAAAATATATTATTGCCAATAAACCAAATCTAGTATTGGTAGACTTAATGCTTGAAGATCTCCATGGAAAAACTATTACAGAAAGCATTAGAAAATCTTTTGCTGACGTTCCGATAATAATACTTACAGGAGATAAATCTTCGGAATCACTTATCGCAAGCCTTAAGGCGGGCGCCGATGACTACATTACCAAGCCTTTCAACTCTGAGGAACTCATTGCAAGAATTCATTCAAAAATTAGAAACCTTTTAGGTAAGTCTACCTCCTCGGAATTAAGAAGCAGGGATGTGGTAATAAATTCAGAGACTATGGAAGTAAGAAAAGGCGGAAAAAAGGTCGAACTTACATCTAAAGAATTTGAACTACTGCACTACTTGATGATTAATAAATTTAGAGTATGCACAAGAGACAAAATACTGTTCTCGGTGTGGGGTTATTCTTCCGATGTCGATACCCGAGTTGTAGATGTTCACATTGGAAAGCTTCGAAAAAAGCTCCATGATGAAAAAGGCGACTGCATAAGATCTATTAGAGGATACGGCTATAGATTAATGGACTACGGAGAAGATTAAATATCCATTAGCGGCTCGTTTATTCCTTCCAATTTTCTTACTTGATCATCCAGACTCTCTAAGACTTGCATTGCTTTTGTAAGCATTTCTTGAACCTTTTGAGCTTCATCCTGGTCTAACTTATCTGCTTGTTTTTGCGCAAGTTGAATGTAACCAAATGCTGCTGCAATACTCGATTTAAGGCTGTGAAGATCCTTTCTTTTTACAGTTTTTGTTTCTTCCATACTAAATTATAAATTAAAAGTTTAAATAACCCAAATGTCACCTAATTTACAATATCTTTACAAAAACAAACTTCCTAATTTACAAAATATTTCTATACTTCGATTAATAATTTATTAATTACATACTATGAGTTTATTAGTATCCTTAATAGTAGGGTTGATTGCTGGTTGGTTAGCGGGATTATTTGTAAAAGGCAGAGGGTTTGGTTTAGTGGGGGACACTATAGTAGGTTTAGTAGGTGGATTAATTGGTGGACTTTTATTCGGTCTATTAGGTCTTGAAAGCTCGGGACTAGTCGGTTCAATATTAATTTCGTTTGTTGGTGCAGTAGTATTACTAGCAATAGCAAAAGTATTTAAAACAGCCTAAAGCCTGATATAATCCGGAATATAGAATAGATATGAATAAAAATGAGGAAAAAGCGTAGATTCAATACTTTTTTATTACAGTATGCACTGCCAATAATTACTTTAAGTATATTCTTTTTAGTAAGAATATACTTTCTTGATGGCAGGGTTAATCTACAAGCTTTTTCCTTATTGACTCTTTTTATAGTCATACATAGTACTATAGGAGGATTAATCAGTGGATTAGTAGCATTGGTATACTCCACAATCCTTGCTACATACTTATATATCGAACCGATAGGTAGCCTAGGCTTAAATTCAAACACAAACTTCAGTAGAATACTCGCCTTTGTATTTGGTAGTCTTTTAATAGCCTTATTTGTTAGTGCTTTCTCTAATAATAGAAGGCAGCTAAAAAAAACCAGTGAAGACCTTAAGAAGACTACCAAAAGATTGCGTAGAGTAATGGATAGTATTTTTACAATGGTAGTGATTCTTGATAGAAACGGAAAAATTCGTGAAGCAAATTGGAGCTATGCTGATTCACTTAATCTTGAAACTAATGAGTTAGTAAATAAGAGTATTTTTGATCTTGACCCTTGGAACAATAACTACGATCTTCAACAAAGCTTAAGATTAGCCCTAGCATCTGTGAATGCTGATAATCCTGTAAAGTTTGAGCATAAATTAATTATTGGGAGGACAGTTTTTTATGCAGAGATTGCTATAAATTTTGTTAAAGAAGGTAAGTACGAAGAAATTGTTCTAGCGGTTAGGGACAGAACCGACAGAAAAAAATATGAGGATGAATTAATTAAGAGCCAAGAGATACTTTCAAGACTAATTGACTCCAATGTTGTTGGTATGGCACTTGCGGATCTTCAAGGTGAATTTATTGAAACAAACGATGAATTTCTTGAGATGCTTGGTTATAGCCCCGAAGAATTTGTTGAAAACGGTTTGAGCTGGTTAGAAATAACTCCAAAAGAATATAAAGAAATAGATCAACAAAAAGTTGATGAACTAAAGGAGAAGGGTTATATGACTGTATTCGAAAAGGAGTACTATCATAAAGATGGACACAAAGTTTCTGTATTCCTCTCTGGAGTAATGATTAACGATGAGCATGTACTATGCCTAATGTTAGATCTAACTCCGCAGAAAACGCTTCAGCAGAAAAAAGACGAGTTTATAAGTATTGCAAGTCATGAGCTTAAAACACCGATGACAGTAATTAAAGGCTACTTACAACTGTTGACCAAGAAACTATCACAATCCAAAGAAGATTACGGTGACTTTATAAGTATAATCAATTTTCAATTAGACAAATTGAATACCCTTGTAAATGAACTTCATGACATGAGCAAAATAGAATCTCAAAAACTTAGAATCCACATGGAGGAACTAGATTTGAATCAACTTGTTGAGAGTTCTATAAAAGAAGTGAGTCCGTTTATTGACAGTCATAATATTAGACTGGTAGAAGAAGTAGAGAATCTCAAAATTCACGGTGATGCTATAAGACTCGAACAAGTTCTCATAAACTTACTCACAAATGCAATTAAATACTCTCCCGATGGAGGAGATATTATAGTTACTGTGAGTAAGGAGAAAGAAAATGCAGTTGTTTCTGTAAAAGACTCTGGTATGGGCATTCCTAAAAGTAAATTAAAAGATATATTTACAAAATTCTTTCAAGTAGAAGAAAATACTGAATTAAGAGAAGGCCTTGGGTTAGGTCTATATATCTCCTTCGAAATAATAAAACAACACCGAGGAACCATTAGTGTAGAAAGTAAGATAGAAGTTGGTTCCACCTTCACAATAAAACTACCACTGGATAATTACGAAACTTTTACAATCCTTTAATAAAACTTTTATTTAATACCGCTAATATCCATACTAGTTATTAGTCGTGTATGTCATATAGAAGAAAGGATAAACCTAGAAAATCTATTAGACAGACTAATAAACCATTCAAAGGCATATCTTTGGAAATTAAAAAAAAAGAAAATAAGTACAACAATCAAACTGAAACTAAAAAAAAGATCGAAGGTTGGGAGTTGCTAAAAATGAAAATTAAGAAATGGAAAAATACTTTTCCTAAAAAGTTAAATTATTAAATAATTATATGGAACAGCTTCAGAATATTGATTTAATACTAGGTATTGTGGTTAAGATTCTTTTTATAATTATTTCTCTAGGAGTTATGTTTGGTTTATATAGTCTATTAAGAATGTTTAGGCATATTAAACAAAAAGCCGATGAGGTAAGCCTAAACATTCAGTCTACAAGCGAGCATATTAAACAGGAAGTAACTGTAGAGAACTTTATTGCTAGTTTTAAGGACATACTGGAAAAAACTATTAATATTTACTTGATTAATAGTGCAAGAAAACAAGTTTTTGGCGTTATTAAAAAATTTTTATAATTTTATTTATTAATATTTATAAATGGAAAACAGAACAAACAGCAACACCGGTTTTATGGCATTACTTCAGGGTATTGTTATTGGAGGAATCTTAGGTGTGTTATTTGCTCCTAAAAAAGGAGAAGAGACTCGAAAGGAAATAAAACAGAGAATTGATCAAGCCGCCGGAGATTTAAATTCCAAAGGAATGGAGTTAAAGGAAAACGTAGAGCAGGCAAAAGACAATATTGTTGAGAATATAGAAAAGACTACAAATAATATAATGGATAGAGCAGAAGATATTAGAAATGAAGTTAACGATAAAGTAGATGCGAAAAAAAATGAAGTAAAAAAGAAAATAGATGAGGTAGAAAAAGAATCTAATAATAAGTAAAAGGACATATTGTTGAACTTAAAGCCGAAGGCAACTTCGGCTTTTTTATTGTCTAGCAAGCATTTTAGTTTACCGATAATTTACCATTACTAAATAACAAATTTATTTACCTGGATTATTATATTAATAATATTATTTGTTATCTTACAAAATATGTCAGATACAAGCAAAAGAGGGTTAGGTTCCCCTAATATGGATGAAAAAACCAAGCGAAAGATTCAGTCAGCGGGTGGGAAAGCACATGGAAGCGAAAGCGATTCAAACGAAGGCTCAAGCCGAAGTGCAGCATCTTCTAGAGATAGAGAATCCGACTCTAATCAAAGAAGCGGGTCGGAGAACCATTCTTCAAACTCTGAAAGATCGGAAAGATCTTCTTCCGACAGAGGTGGAAGAGATAGTGAAAGTAATCAGAGAGGAAGAAGTTCGGATCAGAGAAACTAGTAAGTAAATAACACTGCTTTAATCAGAAACACCCTGCATGTACGTAGGGTGTTTCTTTAGGCTTCTATGTCTCTCTTTAGAATTCTACTAATTAGCCTACTAATTGCGTCCTTGGCTGTTGCTGCAGTCCCTTGATTTACTTCGTCTGGATTAAGAATTACATAATTTGCAATATTTTTTGCTTCCTCAACTTCTTTAATTGCTTTAACAACTCTCAATCTAAGATTTTCTCTATCTTTAATTCTATTAACAAGTGTCGTAAAAGAATCGGGTACTACAAAAATTGAAATAACATTAAAGTCATCTCCTAGCTCCTTTTTTATTGTCTTTAGACCTTGGTTTTCTGTTCTAATTACTGCTGGAATGTTACCATCTGTTTTAATACTGCTTCGAGGCAGACCATATAATCTTCCATTATGAACATCATATTCAACCAATTCATGTTCTGATATAAGACTTTGAATATATTCATCTTCTGTTTCGTTATCACCTCTTTGCCTCATCCATACATATGAATCCTCTGGTTCATTTTCTGCAACTCTTCTTGGTCTAGACGTTGCAGTGGTAAGTTTCTGAACCATACCATTTTCTACCAAGTAATCCACAAGAGTGTCCTTACCCGCACCCGATGGTCCGATTACAATAAAAACAGTGGGCTTATTGGGATCAATTTCGGGGTGTTCTATAATTTGAAATGCATTTTCTATTCCAGTCGAGGTTGCTGGTTGTACCAAGTAAGTAAGTGGATCCAGCTCAACGAAGGCTCTTTGATAGTGCTCTAAAAGTCTATCTGCTTCTTCAATTGCCATATATTTAGTCTTAGAAAATAAGTTGCTGTATTATATGAACAAAATAGTAAATTCGCAAATAATCATAAAAAAGGCACCTCTTTCGAGATGCCCTTTTAATGACCCCACGGAGAATCGAACTCCGATTACCAGATTGAAAATCTGATGTCCTAACCGTTAGACGATAGGGCCGACACTTTCTACCATCATCGTTAATCTACCTTTCCCTTAATGCACTTAACGATTTCTAGCGTTGAATTATACATTTTTTTTATTTAATTCTCAATAGAAATGCAATAGGGGATGGAAAAATTTGCCATCCCCTATTTTGGGTTAAAAACCCTTGAAACCGAGGATATTTCTTAAAAAGTTCATACCCTCAGTTGCCAGAAAACCGATAATCGCAGCAAGAGCAATTCCACCTAAGAATGCGGCCAAATGAACCATTTTTCTTTTGCGCTCATTAATAATTTGGCCACGCACTATCTTTAGGCAGACCTTGTTCCAGTCGATTTCTCTGGTATTTCTACTAGCTCCCATTTAACACCTCCTCAAGTATTAATGGCCGAACCAATTATATATCTAATATATAGAACTTGCAATGCAGAATTTAGAGATCTTTCTTATTAAACTTCTTGAATCGGTCTAGTTTCGGCTCAATATTTCTTTCGACAAAAAGCATGTGTTTTCTTCTTTGTTTCTTGTATGCTTTTTTAATTTGGGTAACAAAAATAATATACCTATTACTTTGCCATGCAGATGCAACGGTAAGAACCACAAATAAGAATGCGACTATCACGTACGCTAAATATTGGTAAGTCTCAGTTCTATATTCAATAAAGACTCCCGACACTCCAGCCGGAAGAATCCAATAGTTGTTCCATTCCGCTTTTTCTGTATTACTATTTACTGTTCCTAGCCGATTAAGCAGATTACCTTTATCGTCGTAGGCTAGCCAGTTAGCTTCGTAGCTCTGATTGAATTTAAGTATTCTATCAGAACTTGATGGATTCAACTCAATTTTGTAATTTGTCGTAGTAAGTTTATCTACACTAATCACGCTATTATCTGAGCTAAATAGGGGAGCAGACTGATATTCTATGCCTGAAAGCCAACTATAAATTATTGGGCTTACAGTTATATTCTTAATGGAGTTTATAGTTTCTTTGTTACCAACTGATTGATTATTAATAAAAATATTCAAACCATTAGAAGCGGAATCAATTAAATTAGGGATAGTTAAATATTCGCTAAAATTAGAATTCTGAGGAAGTCTATTCGTGTAATATACCTTCTTATAGTAAAAGTCGCTTACATTTAACACTAATCCTGGACCTGACTTGTTTTCCCCTTCAATATTAATTAAGAAACCATTCTTTAGATTAATATTGTACAAATTTAGATTATCACAGTTAAATCCATCTATAGATTTAAAATCAATTTGTCTATTTACAGAATCAAGACTTCTATCAAGCTCTATTGAATCTACGTATGGTTTACAATCCTTTGCCGTTAAAGATAAAATTTGCTGAAGAGCAGTGTAATCAAAATTATAAATTTTACTAGTCGGTAGAATAAATTTGAAGGTAAGTTTGGTATTTATCGGTTTTATAGGTATATCGGTATTAGCAAAACGTAGATCGTTCTTGATATCTTCTAGCTTTATTACCACCTGATCATCCAATTCGTACCTATATAATTTTACGTTTCTATAACCTATGGATGCAGTATTTTCTGGAGATGAGTTATTGAATACTAACGCAGTACTAAAATTATTGGAGTCTTCATCTTTTGCAAAAGTATTAAATTTATACCAGAAAGTAGGCAGATAATCGCTCCTAAATTCTTTTGTATTAACACAACCTGCGTCAAATTTTATGCATGCGTCCCCGATAACTCCCTGATTACTTTTATATTCCATCTCAAGTCGATACAAACTATTAACAGTATTCAAGGTGCTAATTTTAAATTCGACACAAATGTTTTCACCAGTGCTTCTAAAGTTAAGAACATCATTAACAAAAGAAACTGAAGAGCTTTTAGCTATGGCAGAACCAGAACAATTATTAATTTGTGCTTTTTCCAGATCTAGTCTTGATGTAATGTTTTCTCCATCATCAATATTATATAAGTTTGCTACTAAATCCTTATCTAATGCTACATCCATAAAACCGTATATCTTCCACGCATTATCTATATCCTCAAGGAGTAACTGTTGATTATTAATATCTAGGTAATAATTGGAAGACTGATTTGCAATATCGAAATTAAGGTTTCTTACTTTTGTTACATTTACAGTGCTTTGGTCATTTACGTATATTGTAGGAATCTGATAGGTTAGTCTAATATTAACGGAAGAGCTGTTCTTTCGAGCTGCAATTCTTACTGGAATACTCTTCTCGGAATCATAAATTTGAGGAAGATGTAAGTTACCTGGTTCGTTGCTAAGCGTATATACATTATTTATATAATTAACATTATCGTTTGAGATTTTCTCAAAGTAGGTTTCCTCACTTTTTCTTCCAAAATTATCCTCGATAAAAGCATTCTTACTTTCTATTGGCTGACCTTCTGCATCGTTATTTAGAACATCTACATAAGAATTATCTGTATCAAGGCCCGATATTTTATAGACATAAATTTTTCCAAACACCGCTTTTTGCTCGACTCCAGGAATTTTTTCAAGCAAAGCCTTTGTTTCCTTATAGGCCATTTCTGACGATGCGAGATCAGGATTTAAAGAATAGTTGTTATCTTCGCTGGAAGATACAACATGTTCATCAATTATTATCCAATCAATTGCATACTTTTTAAGAACATCTTTTAATGAATTTGCATCGTTTGTATATACAGCTTGACTTACGCTGTCGTAATAATCTTCTAATGTTGTGTACCATCTATCAAAATCTCTATCTAAGATTGGCTGTTCTATTCCATACCAAAGAAACCCCGATCCTTGATACCCCCAATCGGTATAAAACCACCCGAAAAGAGTATTTACAGGAAAGTTAGCAATTCTTTCTGCCTTATTCTGATCTTTAAAATAATCAAATAATTCAAAATAATCGTTTGGTATATCAATTCTAAGGGATTTATTAATAAAGTTACCTTGGAATGTAGGAAGAGAATAGACTACAGATATTAGAAGTAAAAATAGCAATGCAAAAATTGAACCATATTGAAAGTGAATTCTCTTTGTAATTAATCTTGCTGCAGAATAGGTACCCAAGCCTAGAAAGGCCGTTTGAGTAAATATAAATAAAATAGAGAATTTGGTAAATGGGAACCTAATTGCTTCTTGCAGCACCGATATCTTAGCAACTAACACTTCCCAAACCCCTCCTAATGGTGGATTAGTACCCATAATCACGATAACTGCAAATACAAGTACACCAATCAATGGAATTAAATACTTCTGTTTTCTATAAATTGAGTAGAGTATGCCCACAACAATAAGTGCAAAGCTTAGTAAGGCTATTGATAATACAATCGGATTATCAATGTGACTATCCCATTTACCCATAATAGGTTCAAAAGTGTAATTTGGATTTCTAATTTGCCAGTCAAACAAGAACCCCTTGTTCAAGAAAATATCTACCAGGTTTCCATATTTCTGATTCGTTAAAAACGCTTCTTCTGAAAAAATAAGATTCGTTTTTGCAGTTGGTACGTAATTGCTATGATTGAATACAAAATATAAGTTTGGTACTAACCAGAATAGATTTACTAGAATAGTGACGGATAAAAGAAAAATACTTGGTTTTATTAAATCCTTTTTTCGTTGAAATACAAGGTTTAGAAGCAAGAATATTGTGAGACCTCCAAAATAGGCAATCCATAGCATAACTGCATAAGCCATTGGTGCAGCAAAAAAAGTCACTACAGAAAAATATAGTAAATATTTGTATTTTTTTGTCTCTAGAAATTTAATTGCAAGTACTATAAGCCAGGGCAGTAATGCATATTGAACATTGAACATTTCAAAGGGTGCTTGAAAGTGCTGAACAGTACCCACATTAAGCATGTAAAAAAGTGCTGCTGCAAATGCCGAAAACTCTCTTAATTTCTTTTCTTTTCTTTTTAAGAAGATATTGTTGACCAGATAATAAATACCTATTACTCCAATAATCAGAGTTATAAAGGTAAAAATGTACCTAACTAGATTAGTTTCAAAAATTAAGTTCAAAATACCCACTATAAACATTCTAGGAATTTCTGCAGCATGTGAGTGGGCACCGGGTGCGCCTAGACCTTGATACTCAGCCCAGGAACTTGTTAGTAGCCTCTTTAAATTCATTGAGTAGTTAAACTCAGGGTGAAGATTATCCCAGCCGGTTAAAAATGTGTCCGGGCTAAAATTTGCTATGCAAATAAGAATCCATAGAACAAAGAGGATAATTATAAATTTACGACTCCAAATAGGATTTATCAATTTGAATAAAGGTGATTTCTTTTTCATCTTTAACATTCTAGCGTTTTTAGGGCGGAAGCAGAAGATGCTTCCGCCCTAAAGTTTAGTGTGTAACAATCACCCATAGAATGCCAATGGCAGCAGAAACAACTGCCAAACTGACAATTGCCAAGGTTCTCATTACATTCTCGAGCTTTTTCATGATGAGTCCTTTCAAAGACTAATAAGCTCAGGTAAATTTACTACTTACCTGAAGTTATTAAAAAACCCCGCTGGAGCGGGGTAACCTTTGATCAAAAATCAACTCTTATTCATTTAAGAATGTGTAGTTACTTCCGTAACCATTTATATCCATACATGTTTTAAAGAATCTTAGTACAGGTTCATTAACTTCTGATTTATTCTCAGAGTTTGTTGCTCTATACGAAGCTACATTAAAACAATCTGCAATAATTTCCGCTTTTCTATCAGCACTTCTTGAATTAACAAAAAGCACTGTGGAAGCTATTATGGATGCACAAACAGCTACTATAGCAATTACTCTTAGACCTGTTTCGCTAAGACTTATCTTGATAGTTTCCATAGTGTTTTTTAAATAATTTAACTCACTTTAAAAAGACTTTTAGAAATCTACTTAAAGCGAGTCCGGACACCACAAGGGTGTCCGGATTACTCTTTTCTCGCCTATTGCTTTGGTCAGGTTCGGATCGCTGCTACTGGTTACTCACCGTAACAACGCGGCAACCGAGCGCATCGGCGCAGCCGGTCAGAACCAACGCATCGTGGGCGGTCTGCGGGACAGTGCCCGCGGGCCAAATGCTCGCGCCCCACTCAGCGTAGATTTCAACCGGGTTGCTACCAATGGCAACCACCAACCCCGTGTCTTCCACGTTGTCGTACAGCGCCGTGCCGTTGACCTTGACATCGCCGGAGACCACGCAGTTGGCAGGGACGGTTTCAGTCGAACCCGCCGCCATTACGTGAGCGCCGCACCAGTCCACATTCGGGACGGTGGTGATGTGGGTCATAAACCCGTCGTGTTCAGCGCCGCTGAGGCAGGGCCAGACGACCATCAGTCCTTCGTTCTGCGCCAGCTTATTCGCCGCCGAGATCACGTACTTGAAGGTCGTGCCGTCGGGGGAGTAGCTGTATTCCAGAACCGGAGAGCCGAGGTTGCCCGTGCCATCGATCATGCCGCGAAATACGAGGAACGGGACGTTCGAACCAACAGCCGCGTCGTCAACTTCGCCCGCCGCGAAATGCAGCAAGCGAGAGCCGTCAACGAACTTGCGTCCGAGATTGTCCGAACCTTCGCGCCAGAACGTGGGATCGCAAACCGCGTCGTTGGGCGGGAACGCTGCCGGGGCATCGACTGCCACGCCTTGCGTGCAGTTTGCCACCATAACGAGCGCCTGACCGACTGCCAGCTTGGCATCCTCGCCGAAGCGATACGCGAAACGGTTCTCTTCAGCCACTGCGAGAACGCCTGCGCCCTGATTCACGACAGACTGCGAAGCGTCTTCCCACGTGCCGACGAAGACGGTGAAGGGAGTGTCCGAAGTCACTTCCCCCCAACCTTCTTGCGTCGTAACGAGAACGATGCCATCGCCGTTGTCCTGAAGGTAGCGCTGGACATTCCAGCCGCCGCTGCCGTTGTACGCGAACGTGAAGTCGCACTTCGCGGGGTCGTTGACCGGGTAAACCGGAGCAACATCCTGCGCGAAGACGCTCATCACACTGGTGAAGACACTGCCGATTACGAGAACCAGCAGCATCACGATACGAGCCGTACGATTGTTGTTGAACATGACTGTCCTCCATAGAGTCGAACTAGATTTGTCGGGCAAATGCCCTACCGCGTCGAGTACCCTTAAGGATGTACTCCACTACGGGTAAACAGCTAACCTTATTAACTATTTACCCATAGCGAGTACTTGGACTATTAAAGCAATAGTTGAGAGAATCTTCCTAAAGATTGCAGACTTGCGCCATACAATTAATTAAGAATTTTCTACAACTGTAAAATACAGTTGTCAAAGATCGAGTATATTAATACTCATTAATGGGTTAGCCCACTCAATCAATATTAATATATATCCAGTATATACCTCTTTCGTTATATTGTCAACATTTTCCAGTGTCAAAAAACCTCTTCAAAATTCCTGATCCCTGAATGTTTTTATTTATAGTAACAATTCAGGGAAACAGGGGACTAAATCAATTAAGCATTCTTCTTCAAATTCTTACCGTTAATAACGAATGCTGCTCCAGCAACTACTGCTGCTGCACTTAAAAATACAGCTCCTTCGTTAATATTTGAATCATTGAAAATGATTCCGGTATGAGGTGCACAAATGTTATAAGGTCCAGGGTAACAAGGTGTACAAGCCACTCCGTTAACTCCAGTTCCAGGAACACAAGATTGTGCACCAGCATCAGCCTTTAATACTAAAGGACTAACACTTGAAAATGCTATAACTGTTAGTGTTAAAACACTTAGCAATTTCTTCATATATATAGTTATATTAAAAGTTATATATTTATTATATCTTGAGTATATAAAAAAGTCAATATCTATTAGATTCTTTCAGCGTATACAAAGTATCTAGTTGTTGACACGTAATCAACACAAGTAATAAGGATCAAGTCGGACAACTTTTCTACATAATTGTTCTTTTGAACATCTGTAACTGCATACTTATAAGTAACTCCATTCCAAGTAACTTCAATTACATCACCTCTACTTAAACTAGGAAGATTTAAGAATAGGTTCTTAGATCTGTACTCATAAGTAAAGTCATTTTGCCCCCATCTATGTCCTGCCAATACCACAGGTTGATCACTAACTTGATTGTCTGGAGTACCATGCTCAGGCATTCTCCAAATCCCTTTCTCAAGAGCCGAGGAATCTGCACCCTCGTAAATTTTGGCATCGATACCGATCGATTCAATTTTTACATGCCCATCTCCAGTTACCTTAATAGCCTTAAGCGTATTAGCACCGCCAAGATTACCCCTAATACCTAAATTACCGTCTAGAATATTGCTTTCCCTTTCTGTTTGAGTTACTGGCAATGAATTAGACGTAATAATAGTAGGCTGCAGTTGAGCCGAAACATAGAAGTATGTCGGAGTTATTGTTATCAACAGTACACCAACAAAAATATTAAGTTTTGAGATTATATTTATCATAGGTTGTATATATTAAAATTTATATATAACTACTACATTATACATGTTCAATTTATTTTTTACAACCAGTACAAACAAAAAAGTGCCTTGTCCAGGCACTTATGCAATTATCGAATATTTAGCGAATATATATTATTTTTGAGAAGCAAGCATTTTTCGAAGTTTAAAAGTCTCCCTTACCGCTTTCATAATTACGCCTACGTTAGATCCAGTAGGATTACCGGCAACTCTCGGATAATGATGAACCCCGATTTGTTTAATCTTATAACCCTTTCTATGAATCTTCAAAATGAATTCTGTGTTTATAAGACCTCCATCTACAACTAATGGAAAAATGCTCAAGAAGTCTTCTCTTTTCATTAGTTTAAAGGCACAGTCTATGTCCTTAATATACAATGGGAATCCTAGTAGAATTCGATTCCAAACCTTAAGCATTTTAGCTATTAAAATTCTATGAAATTTATCGGCTCTTTTTATTCTATAACCAAATATAAAATTATATTCACTGGAGTAGGGTATAAAAGATTCTAATTCGTTCAAGTCAAATTGCAAATCTGAATCTGTAAAAAAGACCCAGTCTTTTGAAGCGCTTTCAAACCCTTTCTTAATTGCTCCCCCATATCCTTTATTCGCCTGAGTTATAACAACCAATTTAGGAAATTCACCTGTTAATCCACTGGCAATTTCTTCAGTTCGGTCCTTACTACCGTCGTTTATAATTAGGATTTCGTAATCTTCGGCCACCTTTTGACAAACGGCATCAGCTGCCCTGATTACTTTCTCTACATTTTCTTCTTCGTTGTAGCAAGGCAATATTATAGAAAGTGATGTTAACTTCATAAAAATAATTAACTAATAGAATCAAAATATAATAGCATTTAATTTAAGCCTTAAAAATGGCTTTATTCACCCAATGGGAACTGAGTACACAAGTCCATTATCTTTTGTTTAATGGCTTTTATTTGTGAATTCGAACTTACCAATTCCCTAAAGGCCTCTACACTTGAATTATCTACTTCACTTGCTATATCAATTACCTTATTTATATACTCTGCAACTAGTTTCATTTGTTCTTCTTTAAAGCCTCTTGTTGTTACTGATGGTGTGCCCAGTCTAAGTCCCGAAGGATTTATTGGGGATTTAGTTTCGTAAGGAATAGTATTCATATTTGTTACTATCCCGGCTGCATTAAGGGCTATTGAGGCAAATTTTCCCCCAATACTCTTATTTGTTAAATCTATTAAGATAGCATGCTTATCGGTGCCGCCTGTAATAAGATTAAAGCCATTTGCTGTCAGCTCCTGAGCTAATACTTTCGCATTAACCAAAATTTGAGCCGAGTATTGTCTAAATTCTTCGGTATCTGCTTCGAATAAACATTGCGTAATACCAGCAATCGTTCCATTATGTGGACCACCTTGAAGTCCAGGCATAATAGATTTGTTTATTTTCTCAATAATGCCTTGATTAGCACAAATTACTGCACCCTTTGGTCCTCTTAGTGTTTTATGTGTTGTAAAGGTAACTGCATGAGCAATACCGATTGGACTTTCTAAAACCTTGCCCGCAATTAAACCTGCCTCATGCGCTACGTCTGCCAAGTAATATGCACCTACCTTTTTTGCTATCTCAGCAACCCTTTTGTAATCAATATTCCTTACATAAGCTGTTCCACCCGTAATAATTAACTTGGGTTTCTCCTGTAGGGCAAGCTGCTCAAGTTTATCGTAATCAATTAGAAAAGTTGAGGGATCAGTCTTATACTGAACAACATTAAAGAACTTTGATACAATATTTACTTTTCGGCTTCCGCCTCTATATAGTGGAGAATTCACATCCTCATTGGCTTTTTCCTCCTTTGTTCCGTAGCTCCAACCGTGACTCAAGTGCCCTCCATCTGGTAAATACATACTTAAAATTTTATCTCCAGGGTTAAGAATTGCATTGTAAACAGCTAGATTTGCATTTGAACCAGCTAGAGGCTGTACATTTGCTCCCCAATCTTGTGGTAACTCAAACACTTTTTTAACAAGATTTATTGCCAATATCTCAAGCTGATCAATATATTCATTACCTTCGTAATAACGCGCTCCAGGATATCCTTCTGAGTATTTGTGCATAAATATCGAGCCTACCGCTTCCCTTACCGCTTTGGATGTATAGTTTTCGGAAGCAATCAAGTCTAGCGTATTATGTTGCCTATTATATTCAAAATCTAATATTGTTTTTAACTGTGTGTTCAACATGTGAGCTCCATTAATTTCTAATAAATATTGTTGCAGTTTCATCGGTGTATACTTTATTCCAGTTGCTGCTTGTATTAATAACATTATACAAAATACTATTTGTTTTTATAATCAAGCCACTAATATTCTGTTTCTCTAAGACCAAATTCCAGTTTGAGCCTAGATCTTCTACCTCGATGTAATCCAGCATAATACTGCTTCTAACCATACCCTTGCAGTGCCATTCAGGCATTCTTCCATCTATTATCCATTTGTAATCCGGGAGGGTATATTCAAGATATCCGCCCCACACATAAGTGTTGTAGAATCTTAGATTTGAATATTCATCTTTATTTTCTTCTAGAAAATCCTTGGCTTTTGTCGGGTAGAGCAAATCCGCAGCCTCGTTAGTATTATTCAAAGTGGTAAAGAATGCGATTCCTATATAACCGCTCATGGCCGAAACCAATGCAATTGTAATTACCAATACATATTTAAGAATAGCTAAAAGTCTTAAAATATCTTTATCCTTTGTTAAGATTTTATTTAAAAGCCATTCGAATAGAATATTGGCTTCTATAAACAGGACTAGAAGGACTATTCCGCTTACAGGAAGGATATAACGAATTGAATAAAGTGAGAGCAATCCAAGACCTACAACCATCAGTAATCTTAATAGGTTGCTACTTTTATTTACAATCTGCAGAAGTAGCGTTCCTACAAATAACATAAAATAGAATAAACCATAAGAATCTTTAATGTTTATGGACTTCCATTCTGTAATAAAGTTGGCATTATTGCTGCCCAATACAAGTGTAAATATTTCCTTCCATAAATCTAATCCGAATGGATTAATAAGACTTGATATAAGAAAAATGATTATAAATACAAATAAATACTTAATTTTACTTAGGAGTAGCTTGGCTTCTTCCTGCTGCCTGTTAAATAGTTTAAAAAGGAATTCAAAAAATATTGCAGTAATGAATATACCAGTCAATACAATGCCTATAACAAATCCTCCATGCAAGTTTACCCACAATATAAAAAACAACGAGAATGGAATTAAAGAAATAAACCTTACTGATTTTGCATAGTAAAATTTAAGTAAGAAAAATATTAAGGCATTAAAGAACAGGAAGGTAAAGACCTGCGGTCTTATTGCTATAAATGAACTTAAGAGTAAAGTAAAGAAGGCTATGTATAGTAAAGTACTCAGTACGGAATTCTTAATTTTGTACTGCTTTAAAACAAGTTTCAAAGAAAGTAAGCTGAATAGAATTCCTCCAGAAAAAATTAATGCGAAGAAAATTGCTAACCCTTGAAAACCCAGCAGAGTATTAATCTGATAGATTAGAACATCGGATAACCATGAATGGTTTATCCATATATAGTCAGTACAAGTAAATGTTAAGGTATTAACCCACTGCCCATTTATAATATCTCCGCCTAGTTTAATATGCCACCACATATCAGGATCTATAAAAGCTCCTAGTAATCTACTTAAAAAGCCAACTATTATCAGACCTAAAATAAGTAATTTTACAAATTTGGGTATTTTTATTGCTGTAGGTAATTTCATATGGTGATTATTGCAATTAATGTTAATACACGCAAGACTTACTATTTAGAATATTAAGTTTGTACTGTATTATATAAACATGACCGATATTTCTAACCCTTACAAATTAGACTTTCTAAGAGAATATTTACTTAATCTTAAGAATAATAACTATTCAAAGGAAACATTAGATAACTACGGTCGAGACCTAGAAATTTTCTCAGCATTTTTATACTACATTGAAACTCCATTTAGCAAAATTGATAAGCTGACAATTAGCGAATATAAAGGATTTCTACGAGAACAAAATTATATTCCCATTCTTCATAAATACAAAGAGAATATGGAGTTAACACAGGCCGATATTGAAGAGTCACAAAATAATATTTCGGAGGTAAAAAAGGCTATGTACAAGGGTCAGTTATCAGATAATAGTGTAAACAGAATGCTTTCAGCATTAAGATCTTATTTAACTTTTTTGGTGGATTTCGATAAACCATCACCAATTGCTCCGTCTGCAATAAAATTAATTAAGGCTGAGAAGAAAGAAAAGCAGGTTGCTGAATTTAATGAGCTTGTAGATTTAATTGAATGCCCAACTCACTTTGAAGAAGATCCAATTGTAAAAATAAGAAATAGGGCAATACTGGAATTGATATTTTCCACAGGTATGAGAATTTCTGAGGTAGTAAATTTGAATCGGGAACAGATTAAATTTCAAGATGGGAGAGTAGTAGACGATAGAATTTATATACTAGGTAAAGGTAAGAAACAAAGGTTCGTATACCTTACCCATAGAGCTAAGGAATTCTTAGAAGAATACTTGAAAGATAGAACTGATGAGTTTCCTGCAATGTTCGTTCCAACCAAGGGTACACGAAAAGCGACCAATAATCCCTATCTAATAAGACTTTCTCAAAATTACATTCAAATGAAGATTAAAGAATACAGAACTAGGCTTGGAATAATTGTTCCAACATCTGCCCACAGCCTTAGGCATGGCTTTGCCACATATATTGCCGAAGAAGGCGCAAGTCCCGTAGCAATTCAAAGATTATTAGGTCACTCTTCCTTACAAACAACTTCTAGGTATGTTCATGCCTCAGATAAGTTTGCTGAAAAATCGCACCATGACTTTCACCCATTACAGGAGGATGAGAAACCGACTAAGTAAGTGCGCATAATTAAGGTACTGTAGATGTATAATATTAATAATTATTTGTTATTAGAATTCAATGGAAAATTCGTATTTAGATAACAGATCTGTTGTAGCTGCCAATGGTACCTTTACAGCACAGGTATTCGGCTGGATGACTATCGGAGTATTTCTAACTGGTGTAATCGCATTTATTATTAATATTTTAAGTTCTCAATCAGCACAACTATTAGTACTTTTTTCAGTTTTATTTTTTCCAGTCTTAATAGTTCAGCTAATTCTAGTGGTTGTATTATCCGCACTTGGTAGACGTTTAAATGCTGCGCTGGCAAGTATTTTATTCATTGTTTATTCATTAATAAGTGGTTTGACCGTAGGAATAATTGCAATTAATTACACAGTAAGTTCACTATTTGTTGCCTTCGGTATATCTTCGCTAATGTTTTTAGTGCTTGCTGTATATGGATTAGTAACTAAAAAGGATTTAAGCAGATGGCAAGCAGTCGCCTTATTTGCACTGTTTGGAGTAATTCTGGTTAGTATTGTTAATTTGGTTTTGTTGTTGCTTAACTCGCCATTGTTTAATGGTCTTAATGCAATATTAAATTATGTTGTGGTAATTATATTCAGTGTATTAATTGCTTCCGATGCAAATGCTTTAAAAAGACTGGCTGCCGAGGCAGAGGCAAGTGGGCAAGGTTATGGAAGATATGCCATTATAGGTGCTCTTCAACTTTATCTG
Organism: Patescibacteria group bacterium; assembly: GCA_016861265.1. Lineage (GTDB taxonomy): Bacteria > Patescibacteriota > Dojkabacteria > J137 > J137 > Brojett037. The sequence goes on along the minus strand of BOLA01000001.1, from coordinate 938,209 downwards.
GATTTTGTAAATCTATTCATAAGAGTATTGAGCATAACCGGAAAACGAAGATAGTAATGTTTGCTAATGTTATTGCCAAGAATTTATTTTCATAAAAAATTCATAAAACAGGAATAGAATTTTAATTGCTTATAAATATTACTATTTAATTATGCGTAAATTAGGTCTTATAGTTTTTAGTTGCGGTACTGTTCTACTGGCATGCTGTGCTGGTTTATTTGGAGGTATAGTCGGGGCAAGATTATCGAATGCAACCGTGAATACCTTAACGGGCGGCATTGTTAATCAATTACAGGTTACAAATCAAGAAGAAGCAGTAATAGATGTTGCAAATAAATCATCGAATTCTGTTGTAAGTATTGTCGTATCTCAACATGTATCAGACATTGAGAATCTAAGATCAGATCCATTTCTAAGATACTTTGGCTTACCAGATAACAATACTGACAATTCAACAGATGCCGATAAGCTTCAGGAAGTAGCAGCAGGAACAGGTTTTATTATCAGTGAAGATGGAATGATTATTACAAACAGACATGTAGTTGACGAAGAAAAGGCTGAGTACACAGTTGTTTTAAATGATGGGCAAAAATATGCAGCTACAGTTCTTGCAAAAGACACTTTGTTGGATATTGCATTTCTAAAAATTGAAGCTAATAATTTAATTCCACTAAATTTTGGGGACTCATCCCAAATAAAAGTTGGGCAAACTGTTGTAGCTATAGGTAATGCACTTGGTGAATTCAGTAATACAGTAAGTTCAGGAATTGTTTCGGGACTTGGCAGAAACATAACTGCAACCGATAGATTGGGCGGTTCAGCTGAACAACTCTACGATGTAATTCAAACAGATGCTAGTATTAACTCTGGAAACTCTGGCGGACCGTTATTGGATTTAAGTGGTAATGTTGTCGGGGTGAATGTTGCTGTAGCAAGTGATGCAAACGGAATTGGTTTTGCAATACCATCCAATGTAGTTGTTGAACTACTACAGAGATTAAATACTGACGGAAAGATCTTAAGACCTAAACTGGGTGTGAGATTCAGAATGATAGATGAGGATCTAAAGAAGAGTAATAATCTAACTGTGGATACTGGTGCTCTAATTGTCAAAGGTTCACTAGCAGGGGATCCAGCAATTGTTCCCGATAGTGCTGCACAAAAGGCTGGTTTAAAGGAAGGTGACATTATACTTGAAGTAGATGGGGAGAAACTTACAGAGAATAGACCATTAAATGTGGTAATTCAAGGTTATAGAGTAGGAGACGAAGTTACACTTAAGCTCTTACGTGCTACAGAAGAGATAGAAGTAAAAGTAATATTACAAGAATAAACTTTAGGTGAGGTAAATCCTCACCTAAACTATGCTTTATCATTCAATCGCGATATAATCCCAGAACCAGTTATTGTTACTAATAATTGATAACGCACATTAACACGTGTAGTCAGCTGAATGATTTTTATTAAGTTATTCAGCTGACTACAACTATCGAGAGTCAGTGAAATCACGGAGCTATATAAATGAAGAGAGCTGTAGTGCTATCGGTGCTTTTGGCGATTCTGCCACTCATGTTGTCCTTTGTTATTGTAGGTGCACAGGACGAACCATCGCCAACGCTGGATTCGGCGCTTACACAACAGGTTCAGCCAACAGAAGTAGCTGCTTCGCAACAGCTCGTGTTGCAGGCACAAGGAGATGTTACTCCCACCCCAAATCGTTGCGAGGTGAATTTCTTCACAACCACTCGTCAAGGAGTTTCTGCTCGCTACTACCTATATTTGAGTAAGTGGCTTGCATTCTCGCTGAGTGGTGCAACAGGGCAGGTAACATTACATTCGGAAACCTATGGTTTTACACTGTATCGGGGCAAAGCTGATTTTGTGGCAAAGACCTTTACAGTATCTTCGGTCAATACTGTTGAAGCAGACACCGATTTTGTGTTCTCTGTGGATACAGTAAATGCACCGCAGATGATGGTGGTATTCGACTGCGTAAGTGACGTAGAAGCCTTTAACGGTGAAATGACCGGTGAGGCATTTTCAAATGCAGTCGATACCAATTGCACAGTCTTGAACCGTCCACGCATTAATTCGGTCACTCTGCCGGGAATATATACATTCGGGAATGTTTACATTCTCCCGATCTTTAATACGGCAGGCACACTTTTGCTTACTTCCTCATTACAAAGCTTCTCAACTTCTACACAACTTCAGGTTGATTCAAAAGTTGGAAAGTGGTTTGAGGAGATAAGTGTTGCAATGGTTGCACGCGGTATAGAAGCAGGGTGGACTGAATACATGACAACTTCGGCGGTCACAAGTTTTGTCACGAATGCATCTATTAACGCGGGAGATGCCTCTTTAACCGTTGTAGGTTGTGAATAACCGATCTGATAGTTAGTGCAAATGTGCCGAGCGGCGAAGTTTTAACTTCGCCGCTCAAAGCTAATTCCTTCTCCAGCAAAATATTAATCACATATCTGTAGGTTAAGATTTCTATTACAACTAGCAAGTGTTAAAATCAAAATATGACAAAAGTAGAATGTAAACAAATAGCTGAGGATATAACCACTGATATAAAAAATTCTCTAAGCAGAATGCAGAGTGTAAAACTAGCCATAATAGATGCCGGCTCGGATTCGTCCAGTAAGAAGTATATTTCTTTAAAAATGCAAAAGGCTATCGAGCTCGGTATAAAAACTGATCTTATTCAGTTCTCGGAAAATTCCAAAATAGAAGACGTATTAACTAAAATTAATAATCTGAATAACGACTCTTCGGTAAATGGAATATTAATTCAATTACCATTACACGAATCACTAGCCCCCTACAAACACAGACTCTTGAATTCAATAAATCCATTAAAAGATGTTGACGGTTTATCCGCAATTAACTTTGGATTGTACTCACAGGATCTAATGAACGGAATACTTCCAGCAACTGTAGATGCTTGTCTTGAAGTCATAAAAAACTCCTATTCCAAAGATTTACCTGGAACAAATGTTTTAATAATTAACAACTCAGATTTAATAGGTAAACCATTAGCAATGATTCTATCTACTTTAGGTTGTACCGTAACAATTGCGAATGAATTCAGTGACAACATTGAGAATCTATTAAAAAGTAACAATATAGTTGTAAGCGCAACTGGAAAGGGAAATTTATACAAATTTTCACAGTTAAGTGAAAATACATTAGTAATAGATGTTACCAGTAAGTTAATTGAAGGCAAAGTGGTTGGAGATTTTATAAAAGATGAAGATGATTTGAACATAATATATACACCAGTACCAGGAGGTATTGGACCAATTACAATTGCCTGTCTACTAAGAAATTTAATAAATCTTACAAAGCTTCAAGGTGAATAATCAGGAAAAGGTATTCGACATTAACGATATTAAATTGATAGTAGGTCTGGGGAATCCAGGGAAGGACTACTTTAAAACTAGACACAACGCAGGCTTTCTGTTTTTAGATTCATGGAATATTCAATTTCTAAACGAAACTAAGTTTAAGTCCGAGATTTCTACTGTTGTTATAGACAATAATAAATTGTTATTGGCTAAACCCAATACATATATGAATTCCAGTGGGGATGCAGTGGTTGCAATTGCTCAATTCTATAAAATTAATCCCTCACAAATTTTAATCGCTCACGATGATCTTGATATTAAACTAGGTGAATATAAACTACAGTTTAATAAGGGTCCCAAAGTTCATAATGGAATTTTATCTATTGAAAACAAACTTTCTACCACTGAATTCTGGCGATTACGAATTGGAATTGATAATAGAACAGATGAATTAAGAAAAAATATAAACGGATCAGATTATGTTCTTGGAAGATTCACCGAAGATGAGTTAAATAAACTCAACGAATTATTTAGTAAAATTAAGAACTTTAATTAATTATAGATTTTAGTTCCTCTACATTATTGCTCCATAGTTGGGATTCTGTATTAAACCATTCAACACCCTGAAATTGCAGTTTATATTTGGCCTTGCTATCAATAACGGAACCAAGATAAATATATTGCTTATTATTTTCCTTTGCCCACAAAATCGCTTTTAGCATCATTGCCATTCCTAAGTTATTTTCCTTGGGTAGTTCCAAATCGTAAAATGGATATGCATAGTGAACAATCGTGTCGTTTATATAGCTAAGGCAAAAACCAACATCTCTATTTGCATGAATATATTCAAAAGCGCAATTAACATTAGACTTGTCAGTTTCCAGAAACATTTCCTTTATCTTGGATGCGCTCATAGTTCCATCACCAAATTTAGTGGTGTAGAAATCCTTTCCCAGCTTGTGAATTTCCCAAGAATAGTTTGAATAAGGCAATTCTACGTATTTGCATAATAAGTTTTCATTCTTTTTTAAAACTCTTCTATTTTCTGAATTTAATTCAAATCTACTTAAATCAATTCTTAGTGATCTAGTTTGATTAAATAATCCTCGTTTTACTCTTGTTAAAACATATCCTTTCGAATACAATTCTGTTATAGTTAAGGCATTTAAATCTGTCAAAAATTTTTGGTCGGTTTTATAATATTCTTGTTCCAAGAGTTGGATATTAATAGATAGTTTTATTAATGATAATGGCAAAATCAAAAATTATCAAAATACTTTCTTTAGTTGCAGTTGTGCTTGTTGGCTTGCTTGTGACCGTTTACGCCAGTAAAAATCTTGCACCTGAAAGTTCATCAGCGTTATTTGGCGGTAAATTAGAAAGTGGCTACGAATTTGCGGGTTATGCAATAGCTTACAATGGCAATAGAATTACAACCTGTGGTGTTACATTCATTAACAGCTCAACCGTAGTAACAGCAGCACATTGTGTTCCTACCGAAGCAGAACTGTATGTTGGTATAGGTACATTTAAACCTGCCAGAAAAGATAATATTAAAGTAAATAGCTATGTAGTGAATACTGGATGGACAGGGAAACCGGAAAATGACATTGCAATTCTAAACCTAAGCTCTAATGTCGATCTATCAACATATGCTACAGTATCTAGTGCAAAAGAAGACTGTAACTACGAAATAGTAGGTTATGGACAGAATGAATCTTCAGTTTCGGGAGACTTTTCAACTAAACTAAGAAAAAGTATTCAGGTATGTATAGAAAATATTATAGGTAATATTGCATACATGAAAGGTTCTGATGGTGGAATCTGCTATGGAGACAGTGGTAGCCCAGTATTTGAAAAATCGACGAACAGATTAGTAGGTATTGTTTCATCAATTGTTGCTAGCAGTACAGATAAAAGTAGTTACTGTGCTGTTAATAATATTGGTGCTTTAGTACTACCTAATAATTATTCAAGCTTTATTCTTGCATCGCAATTTAATACAGCCAGCCAGCCCGGCACAAAAGCAATTTGCGGAAATTCTTGCACAACCCAAACCGACTGCTCAGATGGATTAACATGTCTAAATAATAAATGTTCTTTAGGTGGACCAACTGTTAGTTGTGTATCACAGACACAATCCTTCTGCTCTCCAGCATTAGGTGTATCGTGCCCTACAGGTGCTAACTGCATAGGTAGTGTATGTGTTGCTAGTGCCGATGTAGCGGAAACTCAAGTTGCAGATGTGTTCGAAGGAATAAATCCTGTCATTATTGCCGTTCTTTTAGCAGTTGTGATTTTCGCAATCATTGTTCTTCTGCTAATACCTTCCAAGAAGCCTCAGTATTGAGATTGAATTGACTGTATGGTCATTTCAAGTTATATTCACCCTTATCCTTTTATGCAAAAAATTATGAACAATTTAAATTTAGAACAAAGAAAAGAGAATGCAGTAAACAGTATTCAAAATTATTTACAACTAACAGGTAGACAGATTTTAGATCCGCACGATGTTAGTCTAGATAGAATAAAAATAAGACAGCTCTTCGATCAGTTGAGTGTAGATATGAGTAACGAAGATAAACTTTTTCCTACTAATGGAGAAACACTAATGGCCAGTTGGGAATTAGGGCATTCAAGCGCAATATACGATCCAGCATTAAATAGAATTGTGTCCCACGCAAGACTAGCTCAATCAACCACACACGAACTCAACTCTCAGCTTGATTTGCCCCAGGATACTCCGAGGGTTTTTGAACTTGGAACGGTTTATACTATTCCAGAATTAAGGGGCGATGTTAACCATACATCTACAATAACAATTCTTAACCTGTACAATATATTCTGCAGACTACACTGCGATGAACACATTATTATTGGTACACTTACTAATGCAAAAGTGGCAAAACTTATGTCAAAAAGTATTAATTTTGGAATAAGAACTGTGCTTGTAAACCACAACGAAGATGCCCTAGGTGCATTAACTTGTGTGTGTGAACCAGAGCAACCGCTGGGAGGGAGTGGACATCATCATGGTTTAAATGCGTGTACAGTACGTACAAATAAATCAGGAATTAGAATTAATACCGATGAACTTACTCAACAGGCAATTGAGCACCAAATAGAAATTGCCCAAGACGGAGATTTAGACGATGGATCATGTTTTATGTTTGTAGCAGGCACAAACGAGACTCTAAATATTTTCCATGCGAATATTATAAATAGGTTCGGAGTAACTACAGATGGTGCAATTATGAGTACCGAACAAACAATGAATAATTTTATATCAGCATTAAATAGCATTAATTATTATGGATCAGCTTTAACTTCAGTTAACGAACACGAATCATGAAAACACTAGTACAAGTCTTTAAAACTCTGGCAGAAATTGACTCAGTATCGGGAGATGAGAAAAAAATTTCAGATTTTATTGTCAAATACTTAAAGGATTTGGGTCTTGGCCCGGTTCAAGATAAGTTCAACAATATATACGTAAGAGTGGGAGACCAACCCAATCCTAAACTACTCTGTGCACACATGGATACAGTAGAACCAGGTAGAGGAGTTAAGGTTATCGAAGAAAACGGAATATTAAAATCTGATGGTAGCACTATTATTGGTGGAGACAATAAAGCCTCGGTGGCGCTAATTCTGTATACATTAACAAAATTATTGAACGAAAATAAACCTATTAATGTTGAATTACTTTTCACAGTAAGGGAAGAAACTGATTCTGGAGTAAGCCAATTTAATACCGATATACTGCAATCAAAATTAGCATTCGTATTTGATGGAGGCAATGGTAGTTTAGGCTGGTTGGCCAAATCTGCACCAACCATTCAGGATTTCAAAATTAAAATCACGGGAAAATCTGCTCATGCAAGCTTACCGGAAGATGGTAAGAATGTTCTTGAATTCTTATTCGACTTAAAAGGTAAACTAAGACTAGGTAGACCAGACGAATATACGACATTGAATATTGGAATTGCGAATGCAGGAATCGCAACTAATTCAGTACCGGGAATACTAACTTTAGAAGGCGATTTAAGAAGCAGTAGAACTGAAAACTTTGAAAGACATAGAAGAGAATTCGAAGAAATTATTACTAAAGTAGCTTTGGAGCATTCGATGGGAATTGACTTTAGATGGATACCCTATGCTTATGGCTACGAGATGGATTTAAGTACACAAAACTATAAAAATGTAAGGGAATTGTATAAAGATTTTGGTATAAATATTGAGCCAACAGATGTAAAGGGCGGCAGCGATGCAGCGTTCCTAAACTATAAAGGGATTGAATCTTATTGTTTAGGAGATTCGGTAATCGATGTGCATACGGTTAACGAAAGAATAGAGATAAAAAAATATGAATTATTACAGCAAATTGTGGAATCCATATTTTTAAAAGCATTTTAGCTACTACAAACCCTTTGTATATTATATAATTCGTTAGTTTATAAACTATTACCGGTATAGAAATGAATACAGCAGTAGAATCTTCTGATTTAATTGGACAAAGAAATTTAAGAATTGAAAAACTAAATAAGTTAAAGAATCTAGGAATTAATCCATATCCTGCGACTTCAAATAAAGACATGCCAAATGGAGAAGTAATAACAAGATTCGAGGAGTTAAACGGAAAAATTGTAAACTTAACTGGAAGAGTTAGAACAATAAGAGAGCACGGAAAACTAAAGTTCATGGACATTGAAGACATGTCAGGAAAAATCCAGGTATACATAAAAGCTGATGAACTAAAAGAAGATCTACCTAATAGTTACTTGGGATTTGACAATCTTGCTTTATTAGATACTTCTGACTTTATTGAAGTCAACGGCGAAGTAACAAAAACTCAACGAGGCGAAATATCTATTCTAGCTCACACTGTAAAACTTTTAACAAAAGCTCTAAGACCAATACCTACAAATCTAGAAGACAAAGAAGATAGATTCAGAAGAAGATACCTAGACATGACAATCCACCCTGAAATACGAGAGAGATTTGTAAGAAGAGCGAAGTTTTGGGAAGCTGCCCGAGAATTCTACATTAAAAATGGCTTCGTAGAAGTTAACATTCCTGTTCTAGAACACACAACTGGTGGTGCCGATGCAAAGCCATTTATTACACATTACGATGCCCTAGACCAAGACTTTTATTTAAGGATATCGCATGAGTTGCCACTAAAAAGACTCATAGGAGCTGGATTTAGTAAAGTATTTGATATTGGACCAAGATTCAGGAATGAAGGCTTTAGCGACGAACATTTACCTGAACACGTTGCTATGGAGTGGTACTGGGCATACGCTGACTACAATGACGGAATGAAATTAACAGAAGAAATGTTCCGATATGTAATGCAGCAAGTGTATGGAACAACTAAATTTAATATCAGAGGATTTGAGATTGATTTAGACAAAGAGTGGGAAAGAATAGATTATGCACAAGTTATAAAAGAAAAATTTGACGTAGACATTTACAACGATCCTGTGGAAAAAATGAGAGATATTCTGGTAAAAAATGGAGTAGCTGCCGCAAAGGAAGATCTGAATAGAAATAGAGCAGTAGATAGTTTATGGAAATTAATTAGAAAAACAGTAGCAGGTCCAGCATTCTTAATAAATGAACCTAAATTCATGTCACCTTTGGCAAAATTGGACGAAACAAATCCAAATGTAACTCAAAGATTTCATGCTGTAGTTGCAGGCTCAGAGTTGGTTAACGCATATAGTGAGTTGAACGATCCATTAGATCAGTTAGATAGATTCACCGAACAGGAAGAACTTAGACAGGGTGGAGACGATGAGGCCCAGATGCTAGATGTAGATTTTGTGGAAATGCTTGAATACGGAATGCCTCCAACGTGTGGTTGGGGAATGAGCGAAAGAGTTTTCTGGTTCTTTGAAGGAGTAACTGCGAAAGAAGGAGTTCCGTTTCCACAACTAAAATACGATATGGATAACTTAACAAAGGAAATCTATAAAGAAGTTTTAAAGGGAGAAACTCACGCACAGCAATTAAATAATCAAACATCAGTAGAAAAACCGCAAGATTTTTCAAATAAAATAGTAATTGTAGTTAACGAAGAGTTACAGTCTTGGCAAAAAGCAAATGCTATTAGTCATGTTGCTGCTTATATAGGCAATCAGCTAGGAGAGAACTTTAAAACCGCTGACTTTTTTGTAACCCAGGATGGTGTTCTTCATCCTAGAAATAGCCAATACGCCATAATAATATTATCTGCAAAGCCTGGTCAAATGAGTAACTTAATGGCTAATGTAAGGAACTCCGGTGTGCTTTATCATGGATTTATAAAAGAAATGATAGACACCACAAACGATGCAGAAATTACAAAAATATTATCAAATAAAAAGGATTCTGATATAGAATATTATGCAGTCGGAGTATTTGGGAACAAGGAGACCTTAGATTCTCTTACTAAAAAATATAGTTTGTATAAATAAATCAAATTATGATCAATCATCAGGAATTAAAACAGCAGATTTTAAACGAGATTAAAGAATTAAAGTCTGAGGAGACATTAACTGATCTCTGGAGAAAGTATCTAGGAAAAGATGGTATTGTTACAAATGAATTTAAAGAGATTAGTAATGTAAAGCCAGAAGAAAGAAAAGAGTTTGGTCAGAATTTAAACGTTTTAAAAAGTGAGGTTGATACAGTTATTGAAAATGCCAAGATGGCTTTAAAAGATAAGAACCTTGATGTTTATCTAAACCAAGTACAATCTGTGCTTGTCTATAACAAACCTAAGATTGGACACATACACCCATTAACCCAGACAATAAACGAAATGAATACAATTCTAAAGAGGATTGGCTACAGTGTAATGGATGGCCCCGAGATTGATACTGCTGAATATAACTTTGAAAGAGCGAACTTACCAATTGATCACCCGGCCATGGACTTACAGGATACCATTTATATTGAGGAACCAAACTTACTATTAAGAACACAAACTACAGCAATTGAGACCCATGTTCTAGAGCAATACGAACCACCATTTAAAGTTGTTATGCCCGGTAGAACATACAGAAACGAAAAAGTTACCAAGACTAATCATTTTGTATTCCATCAATATCAACTTGTATGTATTCAGGAGAAGGTAAGTATGGCAGATTTATTAGCTACAATTGAGTATTTATTCAAATCATTCTTAGGTGAAGACACTGTAATTAGGTTCAGAAACAAATACTACCCTGAAGTTGAACCAGGGGTTGGTCCTGATATGCAATGTTTTAATTGTCATGGCGAAGGCTGTGCTGTATGCAAAGGCCGAGGCTGGATTGAGATGGGGGGAGCAGGAATCAGGCACCCAAATATGTTAAGAATGGCTGGAATCGACCCTGAAAAATGGCAAGGATTTGCATTTGGACTAGGATTAGATAGATGGGCGATGGCCAAACATAAAATTACAGATATCAGAACATTACTAGGAGGAGATTTAGCATATAAGCCAAATGTAAACTAATAGCTCAAGGCTTTTTTAATCTGCTTAGCTAGTTCTTCAGTAGGAGTGTCTAAAACTTTTAGGTCTCTTACTATTATTAAATATTTACCATTTCGGAATTTAAATTCATTCTTCTGCAACTCTAGAATTGCAACTTTAAATTTTCTTTTTACTTTATTTCGAACAACTGCACGTTTGTCTAGCGAAGTTGAAACGGAGATTGAAAATGCTGGAGTAATTTTATTATCCCACCATACTCTTAATTCAAAGCCATCGGAAACCAACTTTTTGCCTTTTCTGGCCAAGTGAGGAATGTCTGCTGTTTTTAATCTTTGTTCTCTCTTAAGCATATCGATGAATTTTAACATAGAACCAGTAACAATAATCCTAACCTTAATGTACATTTTCTGTTATCATTAATAAGTTATTCTGTTAATAGAATATGATTAGTAATAAATCACTATAATCTTTCTTATGATTTCAATTGAATTTTTTGGTGCTGCTAAAACAGTTACTGGTTCTAACTATCTTGTAAAAACAGATCTTGGTAATTTTGTGGTTGATTGTGGAATGTTTCAGGGTGAAGACGTTGAGCGTTTAAATTTGGAACCGATAGCCTACAATACTAAGGATGTCGACTTTGCACTATTAACACACTCTCATATAGACCACTCAGGAATGATGCCTAAACTTGTTAAAGCAGGTTTTGAAGGCAAGATATACGCCACCATTAATACTATTCAAATTACAAGTGAGTTGCTTCTAGATTCAGCAAAACTTCAGGAGAACGCATATCAAAGAGGAGAAAATTACGGTAAATATACTCAAGTCAAAGCTCTTGTATACAATACAAAAGATGCAATGCAGACAATTAATCAATTTAGTGCAGTTGAGTTCGATAAGACCTTTGAACCAATTCCTGGAATTAAGGTTACATACATTCTTGCCGGACATATACTTGGAGCAGCAAGCATAATGGTAGAAGTAGAAGACGAAGGTACTACAAAGAGAATTGCATTCTCAGGTGACATAGGAAGAATTAATAGCCCACTTATTCCTACATTTGATTCCAACTATAGATTTGAAGCAGATTACGTTTTAATGGAATCTTTATATGGAGGTCAAATTCATGTTGACAGACACGAGTCGGCAAATAGATTAATAACTATAATAAAGGAGACAACTGATAATGGTGGTAGCGCATTTATTCCTTGCTTTGCAGTACAAAGAGCACAAGAAGTATTAAATGATATAAAGAAAGCCAAGATGGGTGGGGCGCTTGGTAATGATTTACCAGTTTGGCTAGATAGCCCTTTAGCCCAAAGAGTTACAAGTATATATAATAAATCCTTACAGCACACAGAAGATTCACCTTTTGATTTTCCAAATCTAATTTACGTAAAAAAGTTTAAACAATCGGCTGGTTTATCGAAACAGACAAGACAAGTTGTTTTAGCAGGTAGTGGAATGGCGGATGGAGGAAGAATTATGAACCATTTAATGACAGCCTTAGAAAATAAAAAAAATTCAGTTATTTTTGTAGGTTATCAGGCTGAAGGTACATTAGGTCGAGAATTGGTTGAAGGCGCAAAGAAAGTATTAATTGGCACTAAGGCAGTTAATGTAAACGCCCAGATTCATCAACTAGAAGGATTTTCAGCACACGGAGACACCAATGACTACACTGAGTGGCTTAAAAGATTCACAAACCCTAAACTAAAACAGATTTATCTTGTTCATGCGGAGCCGGATAGGGCAGAGGCGTTAAAGACTCACTTCGAAGAAATGGGTATTAACAACTGCTATATTCCATCCATGAAGGAAACTGTACAATTATAATTTGATATAATTCCGATATGTCACAATTATCGAAAGAAGAAATAAAACATATAGCAGATTTAGCAAAGCTTAAATTAACAGATAACGAGCTAGACAAATTTGCTGAGGAATTCAATAGTATTCTTGATTACGTGTCTCAGATAAAAGAGTGCGACACAACTGGAATTGAGTTCGAACACAACCTGCACAATTTTAAGGGGAGTGTATTACAAGAAGATATTTCTAGATTATCCCTAGCCACTGATGAGGTGCTCAAAAACGCGACTGAAGGCCGATCTAAGGGGGGATATATTAGAACAAGCAAGATTGTATCAAAAGAATAATTATAATTTTATTCTAGCTAATCTCTTGTACACAATTCCCTGTCTAGTTAATTGACTCTCAACTAATTCCATAGCATCGGGTATAAATCCTTCTGGTGCCTCGAATTTAATTTTAGAAGTAATTGCAGATACATTCTTACCTGTGCTCCTTGTTGCAGCATCCTTTAGTCTGGCTAGCGAAAAATGAAATTCATCACTATTTTTCTCTCTCCATCTGATTGTGTCTAATAATCTTAAGTCTCTAATAATCTTATGAGTTTGTTCTGTTAAATCCGCAAGCTCAGGGGTATCTTCAGTTCTTAGCATTATTACTCTCGGATCACTCTGGTGTGGGAACCCAAACTGAACCCTATTAACTCTGACTTCAGGTTTTGGAAATCTGCCTTGATACTTTGTTAATGCATCTACAATAGCATTTTTGCTATTTTCACTAACTGCTGCACCTATAAATTTTAGAGTTACGTGAATTTGATCCATAGGTATGAGCTTTAGATTTCGCTTCTCTTTATCGTATTCTCTTATGACTTGTCTAAACGTATTAATATATTCTTCAGGTGGGAATATACCTATAAAGAGTCTATAGGTTTTAACTTCGGGGCCTCTTTTTCGACCTCGGAATATGTCATCTGGTAATCTTCTTTTATTCATTTTCTGTTGTAAATATTAATTGATCTCCTTGTTTATCTGTCACTAATTTAATTTCTGTATCCTCTTCCGCGACTGTATCTATTTCTGCATTTATATCTTCCAGCTCATCATAATTTCCGCCTCTCCAGAATCGGGCATTTTCCATCCATATATTGTAATTACCAAATTCTCTATCTTCAGTAATATCTTCGATTGCCTGGACTGCACACCTTGCTTTATCCGATAATCTATCGATATATGCAAGCATTACAGCTTCTACAGTAGCTGGAACCACAGGACTTCCATATTGGATTTCCCCATGATGAGAAAGAATCATATGAATCATATGGTAATACAGGTCCTCTGAAAGTCTGCCCTTGGCATATTTCTCAAATTCCATAGCTCCTAAAGGAATGTGACCTACAAGTATTCCCTTTTTTGAATATTCCGTACCAATTCCCTGAACATCAAATTCCTGGAATTTACCTATATCGTGAAGGATTATACCAGCTGTTACGATATCATAGTTAACTGTTGGGTAAAATTTCTTCATTGAATAGGCAATATTGAGCATTTCCAGCACATGTTGAAGTAATCCCGACCTAAAATCGTGGTGAACAGACTTAGCCGCAGGCCAGAACTTATAACTCCTGCTAAAATTTTGATCAGCAAACATTTCCTCTAAAATTGATCTAAGTGAATTATGCTTGATTTGAGCAACAAATCCCATTAACTCAGCCATCATTTCATCTGGATCAAAGATGCTGCTTTCTATAAAATCATCAAGTTTGGATTCATCAGCAGCCTTTAAATCTATAATATTAAGCTGTGCTTTGCCCCTGTAGTCTTCAACTTTAGCTGTTACCAAGACGATACATCCGGCTACACATAGCTTAGGATCTATTTTAACTAATTTATCGTTCCAGATTTTAGCCTCAACCTTACCTGTTTTATCGGCAAGTACTAATTTTAGATATGCTTTTCCAAACTTATCCTCAGCTTTAGTTACCTCTGCAATTGCGAAAGGCTCTAAATTTAAAGAAAGTGAAGAAGTTAAATCTTTTACGTAATATGTTTTCATTAATTATAATTCATTAAATAATACAACCAGAAGCCAATTATACTTGCTACTTCTATAAATATCCTAATAGAACTCTTAATTATTTTTCCGCCTCTTAACAACACTAGATTAGGCAGAATATTAAGTAATTGCCAGATAACTGATAGAATATTAGTTACTGAGAGGGCGATTGTTATCACCAAAAATGCAGCCTTATCGCCGAGTGATGGTTGCAGAAACAAGAATGCAACAATAGGAATTGCTAAACACCTAATTACTGCAGAAAAAATTGTAACGAACATAGGTAATAGTAAAAATCTATACTTAAATATAAAAGCGTATGCATTTTATAAATAAAAGTATATCATAATTAAAGTTTCTAAATTTACTCTCAATGTTTGGTAGAAAAGCTAAAAAATCAAAACCACAAATAAAAAGAGCATCCGCCCTTACTAACAAAAAAGAACAAAGTGACCGACCTAATCTTCAGTTATTGGGGGTTGTTTTTACATTTTTAACGGCTGGAGTATTAATGATCTTTAGCGCAAGTGCAGTACTTGCATTTGTAAGGTACCAAGATACATTTTACTTTGTAAAAAAACAAATAATATTTATTGTCATAGGCCTAACACTTGCTTACATTCTATATAAATTAAAATATCTACAATTAAGATACTTAACTAAGGTGCTACTAATTATTGGTATGGCAGCGTTATTTTACCTACTTCCACAGGCCATATTTAATATTCCAATGCCAGGTGTAGTGACACTTAACGGTGCAACGCGTTGGATTAGAATCCCTGGCTTATTCGATATACAGCCAGCAGAACTAGCAAAAATAGTAATTATTCTATTTACAAGTTTGTGGCTTACTAGAGGAGAGAAGACAAAGATTAAGGCAGAAAAATGGATGAAGAATTATAAAAACAATGAATATCTTTATCCACTAATAAAGATTTGCTATTCTGTGTTTCCAGTGATTGTAGTAGGAATAACCAGTCTTTTTATTATCCTAGAAAGAGATCTTGATACAATTGTAATAATTGTCTTAACCTTCTTTACAATCTATTACGCGGCGGGTACTACAAAAAAAGAATCACGTTTCGTATTAATACTATTGGTCTTATCACTAATTGTAGGTACAGCGGCGTCAGTACTCGAGCCTTACCGAAGAGAAAGAGTTCAATCTTATGTTGAAATACTAGTAAAGGGAGAACCGACAAATAAACAAGGAGGTAGCTTTCAGATTTGGAATGGATTAATCGCTATTGGATCGGGGGGAGTATTCGGAGTCGGCTATGGTGAATCGAGACAAAAATTATTTTTTTTACAGGAAGCAGCTTACACGGATTCAATATTTGCTGTATTTGCTGAGGAGTTTGGTTTGCTTGGTTCACTAATATTAATATTTGGCTACTTCTACTTTATGGCAATTGGGCTTCAGATTGCCAGGAATTCTAAAAGCCGCTACCTCGCACTAATTGCTATTGGAGTGACTGCATGGATTTGTATACAGGCATTCCTCAATATTGCAGCTAATTTGGCAATAATTCCGTTTGGAGGAATGCCTTTGCCATTTTTCACATACGGAGGTAGTAATACTATTACAACCCTAATGGGAATAGGCTTACTGTTAAACGCAAGTAAGGCAAGCAATATGATTGAAAAACAACCCAAAAAGCTTTTAAGATAATCTATTTTACAAGATTAAGAGCAATATTTAATATATTCCACACCGCTATAAAACTTACAATAATCAAAACTGATTTAATGATTTTTGTCGGCAATCTTCCCATTTTTCTATCAATATTATTTGATAAGTAATTGCTTTGTCTTAGTGTCTGCATACTGCTTAGAATTCCATATACTAACCAAAGTATTATTAAATTCAAAATTCCTCCATAGTTAGTCAAAAATACTAAAGGCAGAAATAATGACAGGAATAGCAGTACACCATTCAATTTAAAATCTCTTTTTTCTTTTATAGTTCTTAAAAAATTCTCTTTTGCTATTTTAATAAAGTATATCCATAAAAATAGGTATATCGAAGCGCCTATTAGTCCACTTACAACTATTACATTGGCAAAGAATGGCCACGCCGAGCTATAGTTATCACTTCCAACACCAAGTAATACCGATCGTAGATTTTCGCCGGTAATAGTGTAGGTACCACCAGTAACTAATTTAATACTTTCGTTATAAGTAAAAGATATATTGTTAAACATGGAATTTCTTGAACTCAACGGAGTACTCAATAGAAAGAATGCAGACAAAAGAATAAGAATAACAGGGGCAATATACACTAATACAAAATGTAAATCCGTTAATCCCTTTAATGTAGGTGTAGGGACTCTTTTTATAGAGAAGAATCTTCTAATATTATTTCTTATTTCATGAACCTTTCTAGAAAAGTCCTTCCTAGTTTTAGTCCAATATAATATGAGACTTAGTAAGTATGCTGCCAGTAGACTAAGACTATATAAGAATAATTGAGGGTAAACCGAAGTATTGAATGGTATTAGAATTAACGCTAATAAAAGATAGATTAGTAAAATGAATGTTCCAATTACCTTTTGCTTGGTTGTTGTTATTAAAACGGACAATAATGCAAAGCCCGAAACAAGTAGAGGAACATTATTTAAAATCTCTGCACTGTTTTGCAATGTACCTGCAAGACTTAACAAAATATACACAAATGTACCGGTTACAAATAGTTTTAATGTTCTTCGTATTTGTAGTGTGTTGCCTGAATATAAATTTACAAAATAAAATAGGCCAATTAGCGCCATTAAGGTTAACCCAGATAAGTATCTAAATCCCATAGTACCAAATGTTCCAGAAACTTTAATAACATTAATAGACAGACTAGATAAAGTTAGTATCAAATTAAAGACTAAAATCATTAATAAACCTTTAGGATCAATCACAAAAGAAGAACCCTGAATAATTAGTTTAAGTAGAAAAATTAAGAGAAATAGCATTACAAAGATTATCAAAAATCTTAATACAGAAGTTTCCTGGTCTAGACTAAAAAAAATCCCCGACACTGGCACTAAAAATGCAAACAAAGAGAATATGAATAATGATATTAGGTTAATAGCAGTAATCACTAGTCCAATCTTATTTGTGTGTTTAGTAAGGTTGCTGGATAACGTTAAGGACCTTCCCCCAGGAAGTACAAGTTTTAGTTTAGACATATAAAAGAAAATAATTTGAATTTATTAATGATTATATCTTATAAACATTAAATCGTAATACCATTTTGAATTTGTCCGGCAAAACCACCAACTAATATTATTAATGCCAATAATATAAATAAACCTAAATGGTAGTGTGAAAAAGATTTTGCAGAAGTTATAGCAGAAGTTCTTGATACTAGAATAATATCTATAATAAAAAGAATTGCTAATGCTGCTATAAATATTAGGTTGATAGTATTTTTATCTTCAACTGACATCGTTAAACCAGAATTAGAATCACTAACTAATTCAAATGTTGTAGATTGTTCCTGTACTGTATTAAATACAACATTAATTTGACTTGAATTTAACTCAGTGGAATCCCTAGTGCCATCAACCCATATTGAATTATTACCTTGATCTAACCTTTCAATTCTATAAGTAAATATTCCTCCACTTATATCTGCAGCTCCTTTAAGCTGGTTATTATTGTAAACATTGACTTTATCTAGACCGCTAACTGTACCGCTAATATCTAGACTCTCTGTAGGAGATACAAAATTATTTTGGGGAGATGTAATTTCAAGTATTGGATTTTGTGCGCTCTTTACGGCTACACCTTCAGATGTTGCGCCAAAATGTGTTACCACTAATACATTATTTGAATTATTTAAATAATTACCATATAAAATTGAAAAACCGATTTCTGTGAACTCGGGTTTAACAATGTTATCTCTGTGAGTTTTACTATTAATCCAGGCCTGCATTACTGTATCTATAGTATAGTAGCCTTCTGCAAGATTCTCACCAGCATAAACATAATTATATTGAGCATTATCAAAAAAATCCCAAGGAGATTTACCAGGAGGACAATAATGCGACCAACAATTATTATCTAACATTACTTGCCCCTTGCTCTGAGAAGATAAGTTAAGTAAGTTATTGAGATGAAGTTCTGGAAGACCTTGCTCCTTTCTGTACTCATTATGAGCTCTTAGCAGATTTTCGACTGTTATTGCTTCAGTTTTATTCTCAGCTTTTACATCAATTTTTATTACCGCATTAAAGCTAAGAATACCTATCGCTAATATCAATAGTGCAACTCTTTTAATATATACAAATCTATTTATTGATTCATTTTTCTTAACTTTCTTTATTTGTTTTTTCTGCCTTGCCGACTTTTTCATTATGTTTTGACTTTTAATTACTGAGTTCTTATTATTAGTATATATTATTTTACAATTCTGAAAAGAAGAATTATCAATGTCATTAATAAAAAAGATTTCCAATAATTTAAAACCGGCATTTTATTCACTATCTTTAACCCTTGGAATATTTATCGCACTTCAAGAAATTCATGAGAATAAGAATTACACTAGATTCATTATCTTCTCACTGCTGATTCTGTTTATATACTTAGCAGAGCTTTATTCTCACTGGAAAAGTAAAAAAACAAAAATTGAATTGAATATGGATTTTGGAGATGAGGTTAACGAATTATCGCAAACATTCCATAAAATTATTATGCCAGCAGGTTTATATTTATCAATAATAGGCTTTGGGTTCTATAATATCAGAAGTTCTTCGATTTTTATTGTCCTATGTATAGTCTTTATTACATTTTTTATATTATTTCTAAACATTAGGGCGTTTTTTGAGGCGAAAACGAGAGTAGAAGATAAAACACATTATGTATACGATCTTATTAAGTTTATTATTTTCTATTGTTTAATAGATGTATTCTCAAATGCATCTAATAATTTTCCGGCAAATATAAGCCTTTATGCAGTGTGTGTGGTTGGCGTAACTCTCACACTAATTACACTAATGTTATGGCGTTTAGAGA
The DNA here is from genome assembly GCA_016861265.1 of Patescibacteria group bacterium. Lineage (GTDB taxonomy): Bacteria > Patescibacteriota > Dojkabacteria > J137 > J137 > Brojett037. Next base: position 918,517 of record BOLA01000001.1, on the reverse strand, counting down.
AGGTCTATTTATATTCATTACTGTATGGATTTATTGTGAGTCTATTTATGGGAATTGTTTTCTTACTTTATCACGCCGAAAGAGTTGTTAACTCTTTGCAAATTAGCCTAGGATTACTGGTAGTCTTCTACTTAACATCAGCGGTTATTCATCATCTTTTGATGAAGACATTCACAAAAGGAGTGCTGTTCGAATACTTGCTGATAATTGCAATTGTTATAGGAATTACATATGGTATCGCCTAACAGGCTAGTTGTTGTAATTGTTCTGCCTTAACTGTAATGATATAATCCACCAGCAATAGTATTTAATTTTCGGGGTTCGTCTAATGGTAGGACGTCAGTCTCTGGAACTGTTAATCGGGGTTCGAGTCCCTGACCCCGAAGATTGAATATTATTGAGGTTAAAAGGGCGAGTACATGTACTCGCCCTTTTGTTTCGTCCTGCGTTTAGCTCTTCTGCAACTTAGGTACAATTGCGACTTTAGTGCGATTGCCATGATGACCATTACGGCCACTGGCAGTGCAGCCCTTGCTGGCAATACAGGCACTCGGACCCATATGACCAATTACTTGACCGCATTCATCACACTTGTAAATCGTTAATGTACCTTGCGTTGTTGCAGTTAGCCCGCAAACAGGACATCTTTGATAGATTGCATCCGACAAGGGACACCTCCATGCTACTTGAGCAAAGTATTATAGCAGAATAAATGTATTTTGTACTATAGGGTATCAATGTTAGGGGAATGTTTTATTGTGCCTCCCCAAACCGAAGTCGGAGAGGCACAATATGGGGGAGGTGGAGCCTAAGCTCCCTGATGTTCCAACATACCAGCCGGATCGAACGGTGGGCTAGGTGCTGTTGGAATTGACGGCGTTCGTACAATTGTTGTTGCAATTGTGCATAGCGCTGTCCTCCTTTCTTTAGCTAAGATAATATCATAGCTCTGTATTTAATCAATAACTAAAATAAGGAAAAATATTATAGGATAAATGGAATAGAGTGGGTGGTTGAGGTGAGAGAAAAACTCACACCTCAACCGAGGAGTTAATGGGTCACAAGCACTACGCCGACTTCTTCTTCACCAGAAGAGGTTTGCGCCGGATATCCCAGCGCTCACGTTGCTGGCGAATGCGCAGCTTCCGTGCCTCCTTCCAGCTCAGAACTTCCTGACGGCGCTGTTGCTTATCATTGTAACTCATTTGAAAGAACTCCTTTTTGACCCGAACCACTATGTTTGTCGGGATTGATTACAATTATATTGCAGCTATATACAAAAGTCAACAGTTTTAGGCAGCAATTTATACAGGAGTTACGGGAGGAACAGGCTTTATATTTGTTTGTCCAGTCTGAGGCTGTTGACCTTGACTACCGGGTTTCTTCTTTTTCTTTTTACCTCCACCATATGCAGGTGCTGCAGCGGATGCTTGAATTTGCTGAGCAGCAGTTGTAACACCGGCAGGTAAGCTTCCATCTGGGTTTCTTTGTACAAGATTACCCTGTTTGTCGTAGAGTTGATTTGCCCATTTATTTAGCTTTAATTCAACTTCTGCTTTAGGTTTAGCATACGTTTCTCTACAGTAGGCTTTTATCTGTTCCTTTAAGCCATAGAATTGATAACTAGGCTTCATTGCAATGGCAGTAAATGGAGGCGTTTGTGCCATATCTATTGTCATTTTCATAGCAATTCTATATTTATCTAGGTTTACCAAGTCCTCAACTCCTAGATATGGAGTATATTCTTTCTCTAATCTTCCACCATCTTTTTGACTAACAACATAGTTCATCAATGTTCCAATATTTCCGAAAATTGCATCCTGAATTGTCGGGTCAATCTGATCAATATACTGGTGAGTGACTATTAGATTTAGTCCGTATTTTCTAGCTTCGGAAAGTATTTTTATAAAAGATTCTGTTGCAAAATTTTGAAACTCGTCAACATAAAGATAAAAGTCTTTTCTTTCTTCCTTTGCCATCCTTGCTCTTTGCATGGCATTCGAATAAAGCCTAGTTACAATCATAGCTCCAAGTAACGAAGAGGATTCCTCACCAATTTTACCCTGGGATAAATTTACCAATAGTATTTTCCCCGAATTCATTACATCTGCTAAATCAATTGTAGATTTTATCTGTCCAACCATATTTCTAACCATTGTTGAACCTAAAAATCTACCTACCTTATTCTGTAAAGGTGCTACTGCCTCTGCTAAGAGTCTTGGATTTATACTAAGTTGTGCGTATTCTTCCTCCCAAAATTTAATTAGGAATGGATCTTTTACTTGCTTAAGTAGGAATGTTCTATAATTCTTGTCGTTCAATATTCTTAATACTGCAAGCAATGATACATTCTGACAATGTAATAAAGTAGCAATATCGTTATATAGCAAGTGCTGAAGCCTAGGTCCCCAACTCATTTCGCCAAAGAATTTTTTAAATACATTTACAATACCATCTGCTAATAAATCTAATGTTTCTCCTTCTTTAATATCCAACATGTTTAAACCTATTGGATATTCCATATCAGATGGGTCAAGATAAATTACATCTTTAATTCTATACTCAGGTATTAAGTCTAGAATCTCTTCTACTAAATCGCCGTGAGGATCTAATACTGCTAAACCATTACCGTCTAATATATCTCCAACAATCATATTCTTTAAGAAAGTTGATTTACCTGTACCGGTTTTTCCTAATAGGTACATGTGCCTTCTTCTGTCTTCTGCCTTTATGCCAAAAGGTATATGTATATTTCTATAATCCGTTAGCGCTAAAGCACGAATACCTTTGTTTTCTGCAGGATTCTGTCTAAGAACCGGCAGATTTAATGGGAATTCTAACTTTTTAGATTTTGCCCATGCAATATTTGGTGTTTTTACGGATTCATTTGGTAAATGATATAAAGATGCTAGTTCTTCAATGTTTGCGATATTTTTTTCCCTTTCGTCTAAATACCTTAACTGATACTTTTGAATAGAGTTAAGATTATCCCCCAGTCTTTTTCCAGAAAAGAAGAAGGTTAATTTTTTGTTTATATTATCGAGCCACTTTTCGAGAGCATTCTTTTTCTTTTGTTTTGATTTTCCAATACTATTCAATTTTGTTGTTTGGAATTGCTTAAATGCAGCCTCTGTATCTTCAACTAGGCTTTTTACAATACTTTCGTCTGGTCCCTTTGCTAGAATCCTAACTTTAAACTGAAAACCAACCTTATCCGACTTAGTTGAAATATCTTTAAATGTTTCTGCGAGAGCAGAATCTGGATCCTTCTTATTACCTTCAGAATCTTTTTGATTTTTAAGCTTCTCAACATATTCTTTACCCTTTACCTGCCATTCATTATCTATTGGCCTTGTTAAGAGTTGAATCCACACTTCAAAGCCTGGAGTTAAATTTGATACGGCACTAGTTATTGACGCCAGAGGGTCAACTTCGAAACTTGTAAAAGTTCTAATTGGCAAAAAGAAATCCTTGGTTAGCCCTAATTCAGTTATAGAAACTTTGTCTAGTGGGTGAAGTACAGAATAATCTGGAACTACGTTTAGTTGAGCTTCAGGGTATTGGGCGTAAATTTGATTCTCAAGGAAAGTTCTATATCGGTTTGAGCAGACCACAACAAAATATATTCCGTGGTTTGCCGCAAAAATTTCGAAAGAGTAAAGATCCTTTGATGCCTTGTCACCTTTTAATATTCCATGCAGGGATTGAAAAAGCTGTTCCGCTGCCAATGCTTTCTTGTCGTTTTTAACGGGAACCGCAATTTTTAATATGACTTTATCCTTTATAGTTTCGTTAACTTTCGTTAAGAGGTTGTAATATCTTTGCAGAACAATATTAGCTACAAAAGTAAATACTATAAAAGCTCCAATTATTAGAAGGAATGTTGATAAATCCATTTTTATTTGCCTTTAGGCCTACAAACTAATCAAAACACTAATAATTTATTATATGCTACACAGGTTTCAAAGCAAAGTCCTCGAATATTATTTGTTCACTATCTAATCCCATATCCATGAATTGTTTCCTAAGTGAATGCATCATTTGTGTGGGACCGCATAGCAGAATACTTGCTTCTTTAATATTATAGTCTAAGTTTTCTTCAATTCTTTTTGCTGTTAAGTATCCTTCAATTGAGTCGAAGTTAAGAGTCAATTCTAAATCTGTTATTTGGTCAGAATTTTTTATTAGTTCATCCTTATACACGGCTTCCTGTTCTGATTTAACTGTATAAAATAGGTTTATCTTATTGCCCGATGGTTCAGCACTCTCGGCAGCAAGCATACTTAAGAATGGAGTAATACCAATTCCTCCTGCAATCCAGATTTGTTTTCTGGAATTAAGCAATCGATCCCTTGTAAAATAACCATAAGGACCAATAAGTTTAACCAGATCTCCTGGCTTTGCGTTAAATAGCTCCGAGGTATAGTCACCAGAATCTTTTGCAGATATTCTAATATGATATTCATGCGGATTGGAAGAAATTGTGAATGGATGCAATTCTCTTGATATATTTTTATTATTCAGGAAGGATAAAAAGGTAAATTGTCCTGCCTTATAAGTCATGGGTCGATTTTGTGGTTCGAGAATTAATTCATTTATTGCTCCTATTTTATTATTACTTGTAACTTTATAATAAAAAACCGGACCAATTCTTTTGTATAGTAGTTCTATATATAACCAGCATAAGATTGCAACAGTAATTAATCCAATAATCCAGAGCTTAAGAAAAACATTAGCATCTACACTTCCTGGAGCAGTTAGTACATGAATAAATAGAAAGCCCATCACAAAAACCATAAATCTATGGGAGTTCTTCCATATGTGATAAGGTAAAAACTTTGTAACACTAAATAACACAAGTAGCGTCATTAAATAGAGAGCCGCCATTCCGGCATTCCAACGAGTATTACTCCCGAACAAAAAATATCTTTGAATTGTTGCCGTACCCATGAAGTTTTCTAATATAAGCAATATTGGATGTGCCCAAGCGAGAGTAAATGCAATCCTAGCAACAAATTTATGAAACTTGTACATTTTATCGAGTCCACCGAATAACTTTTCAATAAAATAAAATCTTGTTGCAAGAATAAAATTAACTGTAAAAAAATTTATCGCTAATAAGCCTAATAGTTGTGCTAAGTTCCGGAAAGGTTTATCTAGTAGATTTACTTGTTCAATGCTCAGCTTGGTAAAAATCCACAGAAATGTGGTTATAGAAAGCATTCCTAACAGAAGTAAATATTTTGTAGTCCAATTAATTTTAAGCATTAATACTTATTATATGGAACATATGGTTCCGGGTCTACAGGAATAAAGTCTTTTTTTAACACAAAGTGCAAATGAGTTCCTGTACTGTTTCCAGTAGATCCCATGTAACCGATTTTGTCGCCCTGCTGAATTCTATCTCCAGCTTTAACGTATATATCTTGCAAATGATAATAGTATGTATGAATTCCTCCACCATGATCAATTTTTACACAAAGACCGGAAAGAGTCTCCCAACCTGCATAGTAAACTGTTCCGTTGGCCATGGCTTCGATTGTACATCCGTCCCATTTCGATAAGTCCACTCCATCGTGATAGGAAGTAAAACCTCTCTGATAAATATACCCACTGCAGTCCTCACTGGATAATGGATTTACAAATACGCCTCTAGGAATTCCCTCAACATTTACGCTTTGCGTATATAAATTACCATCGGGAATAAATAGCTTTGTTCCGGCTCGCAAAGAATAGGGAGGCTCAAGTTGATTCAACTCAATAATGTTAAACCTGTTGGACTCGTTGTTATTTACACTAGTCAATGAAATAATATCGTCTAGGGATTGGTTATCTCTAACAGTATATAAAACTCCATTAATTTCAGGAATTGCCAATTCCCAGCCTGCTTGAATATCGTTAGTAAAAGGACTAATTAAATTAGGATTTGCCCATCTGATTGTATCCATAGAAACACTATAGGAGTTTGCAATAGACTCTAAAGTATCACCCGATTGAACGGTGTACCTTCTGTTCTGAAGTGCGCTAAGGTTTGTATTATCAGTTCTAAGTACAGTGGCAATAGAACCCCCTTGGGTTAGTAAATCATTTGTTCCGATTGTATATTCACCACTTAATGCGGAGCCGCTCGCGCTAACATCTGAAACTCGATATATTATTCCACTTAACGTAACAGATATGGTAATAAAAATGACTAGAACGTGGACAACATTCTTATAAAGCGAACTTCTTCCCCAGAATAATCTACTGACTATTCGTCTTTTTATTTCTGAAAATAGACCAAAGCCGCCAATATATTGTTTAGAATTTTTCTTTCGAATTTGGGACATAACTGCATTATTCTACACCATTTTTTAGGTTTAGGCAGTTAATCTTTTTAACACTTCATTCTTACCTAATAACTGCATAGATTCGAACAATGGAGGAGAGAATGGACTTCCTACAATTGCCATTCTAAGTACCATAAATATATCTCCATGTTTTTTTGAATACTTATCTCCAATTGATCTCATTCTTGGCTCCCAATCCTCATGCTTCCATTCTTTTGAATTATCAGCGAAACCAGTAAACATTTCAACAAAATCTTTCTTTAAATCAGAAATAATTTCAATAGTATTCTGAGTTTGTTTTATATTCCAATCTATATCTTTAGGTGATTTATAGAAGAATTTAATTTGCTCTAATATTTCCATTAAAGTTGTTGCTCTTTCTTTTACTAGGCCTATCTTTTCTTCAAGATCGTAATCCTGAAGAATATAATTGCTTAAATCAATATCTTCGGAGTATTCCTTAAACCAATTTATAAAACTCTCCTTCAATTCTGCGTTAGTTTTAATTTTAAAATACTCTTTATTGAACCATGTTAACTTTTCCCTATTAAATACAGGATTGCTTTTATTGAAATCTTTAACATCGAATAATTCTACAAATTCTTCGAGAGAGTAGATTTCTCTTTCTTTCTCACCGAATTCCCTTTTCTCCGGAGAAGACCAACCTAATAACATTAAGAAATTAAGCATTGCTTCTGGTAGATAACCGTCTTGTAGAAAACCCTTAGCAGATACTGAGCCTTTTCTTTTCGACAACTTTCCTCCCGATGGATCGAGGATTGCGCTCACATGATAGAAAGGAGGCATTTCCCAACCTAAATATCTATATAAAAGAATTTGCTTTGGTGTACTCGGTAACCACTCCACAGCTCTAAATACATGACTGACCTTCATTAGGTGGTCGTCAACTACAACAGCCAAATGATAAGACCCAAATCCATTGGATTTAATTAGAATTTCGTCATTAACAAGATTTGTATCGAATTTTATACTTCCTTGAACACCATCTTTATAGATTATAGTTTCATTCTCAGGAACTTTAAGCCTTATTACATAGGGCTTACCTTCGTCTACCATTTTTTTAGAAGTTTCTATATCCTGATCTCTATATTTAGACCTAAAACCTGTACCTCTTGTTGCTTCCTGTAGAATTTTTAATTCCTCTGGTTCCAAGAAACAATAATATGCATAACCCTTCTTTATTAATTCTTCTGCATATTTTAAATAAATATCTTTTCGTTGGCTTTGTATGTATGGCCCGTAATCGCCCCCATTGTTCATACTTTCATCAGGGTTAAGGCCATAAGCATTCAGCATTTCAAAAACTTCCTCTGTTGCACCCTCTACAAAACGAGTCTGGTCAGTATCTTCAATTCTTACAATAAATTTTCCGCTATTCTTTTTTGCCCAGGCGTAACAATATAAAGCAGTTCTAATACCACCAATATGCAAAGAGCCTGTTGGGCTTGGAGCAAATCTTGTTCTAATGTCCATAATATTTAGTTAATCAATTGATTATATCATTATAATACTACGCATAATTACAGCAATGCTCATTGTATTTAATATAAAAAATATGTAGTATATATCCGGGAATTTGTTACTAGATATAGAACTTTCCAAAAGGGTTTGACAGAATTTAAATTTCAAAATATAATTCCCTTATAAAATATTATGCTTCAACAATGGCAGATATAGCATCTTCGTCAGACTCAAATGACACTCCTGTTTTTAATAGAATCCTAATTGTAGATGATGAGCCCGAAGCTAGAGAAATTTTTGGCGAAATTCTTTTGAGATATTTTGATTTTGTTATTGATTACGCAGGCGATGGAAAAGAATGTATAGAAAAAATAGAGAATAATAACTACGATTTAGTTTTACTAGACGTTTTTATGCCTAGAATGGACGGATTTGAAACATTACAACACTTTAAAAATATTCCTGATAGAAAACCCAAATTTGTAGTAATTAGCAATATGGGTGGAGACCTTGTAATAAAGCAGTTAATGGGACTTGGAGCACATTCTTATGCCGCAAAATCCGATACAGACGTAAACGACTTGGTAGATCTAGTTAAAAATGTATTATTCAATACACAGGTAGGAAATAAATCTATACTGGTAGATATTACCAATTAAAGCATACGAATTTCTGCATCAATAAACATTTGCAAATCACCATCCAAAACACCGTCTGCATTTGGAGTTTCAATTTCAGTTCTAACATCCTTAACTAATTTATAGGGCTGAAGAACATAATTTCGAATTTGATTGCCCCAACCGGCAATTTTATATTCCCCTTTATTAGAAGCCAGTTCTGCTTTTTGCTTATTTTCTTCAATTTCGTATAGCCTTGCCTTAAGCAAACGCATTGCAGCTTCTCGGTTAGCGTGCTGAGTTCTTTGGGCCGATGCCTCAATAACAATACCGCTTGGCTTATGAACAATCCTTACTTTAGAGGCAACTTTATTTACATTTTGCCCTCCGGCTCCGCTGGATCTTATTGCATTGAATTCAATATCCTCGTCCCTCACCTCTATGTCAATATCTTCATTTACTTCCGGAAGTACTTCTACCCCAACAAAGGAAGTCTGCCTTAAGCCCTGTGCGTTAAAAGGGGAGTTTCTAACTAATCTATGAGTTCCATGTTCGTGTTTTAAATAGCCATAAGCATATCTACCTTCAATTAACAATTCAGCACTAGCAATACCTGCTTCCGTACCATCCACTTTATCTAAAATTGTTACTGTCCAACCTTTATCGTTAGCATACCTTGTATACATTCTTAAAACCATACTCGCCCAGTCACATGCCTCGGTTCCTCCTTGTCCCGCAATAATTTTAAGAATCGCATTACTTGTATCAAATTTACCACTTAAGAATGTTGTTAGTTCAACTTCTTCTACTTTCTTTTCTAAATCTTCTAGACCTGAGTTAATCATTTGAATCAGTTCATTATCTTCTTCTTCGGATTGATCTTTAATGGAAGAGATTGAATCGTCAGAAGCCAAATCTTTAATGTCTTTTATAGTTTTAACCAAATTTTCTACATCAGCAATTTCTGACTTTAACCCGCCTAATGATTGCATAGTCTTTTGAGCTTCTTCGTTATTATTCCAAAAGCCATTAGCCATAGTGCTAGCCTCCATTTGATCTCTTTCGGCGATAAGCTTATTAAGATCTTTCTTGGATACAATTGCATCTATTCTGCTTTGGATTAAGTCAATTTTTTCTAAAATTCCCATAGATTGGATTATATACGATTATTGAATAAGTGGCAAAATAAGCACTAAAGTACTGAATATATACCTAATATATCTAAATATGATATAATATATATGTCTCTTGATTATTGACGGAGGTGTCAGATGAAGAAATCCAAGAGAGTGAAGCGGCTTGCGTTGGTGATTATTTTGGTGATACTGGCAGCGTTAGCGGTAAAGTACCGCAATACGGCTCGTCAGATCATCACCGAGGCTCGACAGGCGGGGCAACCCACTGTCGTTCCAAACGCAGAGATCGCGGTCAGCCACGCAAGTGGCATGAATGACCGGTACCCGGTGCGCCCCCCGCACACGGTGTTTACCTTCGTAAAAAGTAACAATGGGGGCGCCTTGCTGACGGTAAATACCCAGCAGGTGCAGATTGCAGCGGATGATCGGGTTTGCGTCAGCAGCTTCGTGATTCCGGCGCCGTTCAACACTCGCGGAGAGGTTGACGGCGACAAACGCTGCTTCACTGTTGCAGACGCACAGTAAGTAGCGCACTACATTGGCAGGAAGGGAAATAAAACTCCCAACCTGCCAATTGCTTTTTATAATAAACTTTCCCTTCAATCCAACCCCAGTATATATTGTATATATAGCAATAAGTGCTATAATTAAAAGCAACTTAAAAAGCAAGGAGTGTGTCGTATGTACGAATTGATTCGCTGGCTACTGTCGATTCTCATGGCTCTGGTTTTCGGAACACCCACTGCCCAAGTGGCCGTGAAGATTCAATACCAGAATGGAATCGGTCACAGTTATGTTGTTGAAGTGGAACCCGGCGAAACCGCCATTTTCCGTACCAACAACAACACGGACTATGACGTGATTCTAGGAAGCGAAACCTTTAACCTTCAAAGTGGTGATGAGGTTTGCTTGCCGCTCGATAATATGCCGCAGCAATTCCACAGTCTCGCGCACGCCGAACCGCAAAATCCGGATTACGGATGCTACGGAATCGACCTGCTGATCTCGCGCTAGCGCGAGATCGGCTTTAATAACATCCACGTGGTGTTTTAAGAGGGAAGGGGATTTATCCCCAACCCTCTGAAGTTAATCAATCTTTAATGCAGCTAAGAAAGCTTCTTTAGGAATTTCAACATTACCAATTGCCTTCATTTTCTTTTTTCCCTTCTTTTGCTTTTCAAGAAGTTTTAATTTTCTAGTAACATCACCTCCATATAACTTTGCGAGGACGTCTTTTCTATAGGCGTCTATTGTTACCCTTGCAATAATCTGCGCACCAATTGCAGCCTGAATTGGAACCTTAAAGTTCTGTCTTGGGATTAACTCCTTTAATTTATCAGCCATTTCACGACCCCTTCTTACGGCATTGCTTCTGTGAGTTAAAAAGCTTAAAGATTCGGCAGGTTCTTCATTAACCAAAATAGAGACCTTAACAATATCACCTCTCCTGTATTCAATTAACGAATAGTCCATAGAGGCGTATCCGTGACTAATTGACTTTAATCTGTCAAAAAAGTTAACAATAATCTCTACAGTAGGCATTTCATATTCTATAATTGCATGATTCTTATTCCCTGACTTGTTCAAGAAGTTCATGTGCTTATATACACCTCTTCTGTTTTGACAAAGTTCCATTATTGGACCAATGTATTCTTCAGGAGTAATAATATCTAGTTTTACCCAAGGCTCGTAAACTTCTTCGTACATACTTCCTTCAGGGAATTCTGCAGCTGTACGTATAGTTGCAATATTTGTTTCGGTTTCAATATTAGACACATTTATATTTGGAATCTTGGAGTAATCCCTCGTTTTTAACAGCACTTTAAATTCTACAGTCGGAGTAGTACTAATTAAATCAATATTGTGTTCTCGCTCTAATCTGTCTTGAGTAATTTCTAAATGTAAAAGTCCTAAAAATCCGCAAACAAAACCTGTTCCTAATGCCTGAGAATATTCTTTTTGGTAAGTTAAAGCAGCATCGTTTAGTGATAATTTTTCTAAAGCTTCTTTAAAACTTTCGTAATCACTAGCTTCTACAGGATATAAGCTTGCGTACACCATTGGTTTTGGCTGTCGGTAACCCTTAAGCGGTTCAACAGATTCATGACTATGATTTGAGTGGAATAGAGTGATTGTATCGCCTGAATGAATTCTGTGAATATCCTTTAAACCCGTTGCTACATAACCTACTTCGCCTTCTTTTATAGAGTCGGACTCTGTCATTTTGGGCAGTAGATAACCAATTTCTATTGGTGTTACATCGGTTTGAGTACTTATAAAGTAAACCTTATCTCCTTTTTTGATTTCTCCACTTATTACCTTAACTAAAGCAGTTACACCCTTATATTCATGGAAGAACGCGTCAAAGATTAACGCCTTTGTAATTTTAGTCTCTTTGCCTTCTAGAATTAACAACTCATCTTCGTCAGCTAATATTTTTGTTTCCTCTTTTTTATAAGGAGGAATTCTTTCTACAATTGCATCTAATATTTCGTGAACACCGATTCCTGACTTACCAGATGCCATAATAATTTCGTCCTCGGAAAATCCAAAGGTTTCAATCATCTCTTGCTTGGTTCTTTCAACTTCGGCAATGTCCATATCTACCTTATTAATTACAGGAATTATTTTTAAATCATATTCCATTGCCTTATAAACAGTAGTTAGTGTTTGAGCCTGAACACCTTGGGTCGCGTCAACCAATAACAAGCAACCTTCACTGGCAGCAACTGAACGAGATACCTCGTAACTAAAATCTACATGACCCGGTGTATCAATAAGGTTAAGAATATAATCACCCTTTTCGGCGTTTTCGCCTTTATATTCATACTTTAATCGGGCAGTCTGAAGCTTTATGGTAATACCTCTTTCTTGTTCCAATTCAAGTGTATCTAACATTCTGTCCTTCATTTCTCGAGAAGATACTGCTCCTGTAGTTTCAATCAATCTGTCAGCTAAGGTTGATTTTCCATGGTCGATATGAGCAATAATACAAAAATTTCTAATTTTCTTATTCATTTGAATTTGTTTAATACGGAATTATTATAGCAGGTAAAGCAATTCACAACTATTTAAATAATAAATTATGTGCAAATTTTGTCGCCATTGTTTATTGACTTATGGGTAAGATATTATATAATCTCTATGTATGGCATACGTACAAAGAACCAACAGCTCTGTATAGTAACCATATATACTATTTTTAAGGAGCAGATTATATGGGCGAAATCGTCTCAGTAATCGTGGCCTTTGGTATAGTAAGTTTCTACAGTAGAAGACAAAGACCTACTGGGAAGGTTAGATATCGATATAAAGTCGATAGACATAATTTACTGTTGGAATATCTACCGAATAAGGTTGCGGCAGAGTTATAACTAAATCAACGCGTCCCAGGAGTATTTACTTTAAGCGTGCTTTGGTATATAATGATTATAGCTCGTTAAATTAAATGTACTAGTGGGTTGGATATAAGTATTTAATGAAAATTTAAATCCACCCGTTAGTGCTGACTGGTCCTCATTGAGGAACCGGACTTTCACGAACTAGCGGGAAGCATTCATAGAATGCTTCCCAGACATTTAACAACATAATTTCAAAGGACAACTTAAGTAAATTCAGTTTATTTAGGCCGTCTTTCGAAAGAAAGCCAAGGCAAGGCCCCTGTCAGGACTTTGAACCAAAACATGGGGATGGAAAAGTCTAGAATAATGCGTAGAAATACGCTTAACGGACCGCTCGGTATCTTTGTATACCGAGCGAAAATCTCAACTGAATATTGCAAAGTGAAAATCACGTTTTCAATTTGCAGCATTCACTCGCAAGGAAGCGGTGAAATGCGGCACCAAAATTGACTGCCGAGTGTGTCCCCCACATTCGGCACGATACCGATATTAGCGGACGAAGGTTTGTAGCAGCTTGCTCGCTACAAAATTCGGTATCGGTATCACTCACTGACCTAGGGTAAGGTATTCCAGTTCCCAGCAGAAGTGTTGGGTTCCCGCTTAGGATACCAGAGTTTACTCTAGGTTCTACACACAGCCGAAAGGCTGTGAAAGCTGCGATCCGAAAGGTTAGCAGCGGAAGGCGGTTTCTCTTTATGAGGGACCGCCTTTTGCAATTTTATACACCCCAGAAACGAATGATATAATGTAAAAATACATGATTATTAATTAGATTGAATACCGATAGAAAACTATATAAGAAATATCTTGAACTTGCCAAAGAGCAGTTCAATAAATCAGACTCCTCGAAACAATCTTCTAAATACATTAGTGAACATAGAAAAGTTTATCTAATAAATTGTTTAATACTTATTGAGCTCGCTTTAGAAAGTTTTGTTAACGACTTTGGATACACCTACGTTATTAACTATGAATACCTAGAAAGAATTTCAATTAAAAATAGGTTAATAATCCTACCTAAGATCTCAAAATATCACTCAAAGGAAATATTGCATGAGAAAGATAATCTATACCAAAGGTTGAATTCACTCATTAAGTATAGAAATATTTTTGTACATAGAGATGCCGAAGAAAGACTAGATAAAGCATTTGACCGGGTTAGCCATGAATTAGTAAACGACTTTTATAAGGCAACAATTGAACTATTTAGACTATACAATAAAAGCTTTAACATTTTCAAGGACGACAACTTCTTAAATAATATTGATCAAAGCTGGTTATAATACTATTTAATAAGACTAAATATCCATAATCCCACCAATGCAAATATAGCTGAAAACAACCAGAATCTTTGTACCATCTTAGTTTCAGGCCATCCAACGGACTCAAAGTAATGGTGAAATGGGGCTATTTTAAACAATCGTTTTTTGAATAATTTTATCCATAATATTTGTAGTGCACTTGATCCTAATTCAATCCAGAATATAATTCCGATTATTAGAAGAATATCTACTGTATTAGTAATTACAGAAGATATAAGTATTGCAAAGGCAATAGGAAAAGTCCCTGTCCCCCCCATAAATACTCTAGCAGGATTTATATTAAAGTATAAATACACAATACTGGAACCAAGAATTAACCCAAGGATTGGAACTAATTCTGTTTTACCAGTAAGCATACTTATAACTACATAGGAAATAATTGCAATTAAGAATTGCCCAGTTACAAGACCATCTGCACCATCTGTGATTTCCATAGCATACATTGCCAACACAAAGAAAAATGAGCCTATAAAAACAGACAGTGTGTTAATAATAATAGTTATTCCAAATAATTCTATTTGATCAATCGCTAAAAACTTACATGTTGCGGCTACAGCCATTAAACATATTAAGTAAAGTACAAATAATTTTCCCATTCTCCATTCAAAGCTTGATTCTAAGAGTTTGAACTTATCACTTAGCTTTCTAGCGTAAACTATAAGACCTTCAATTAAACCATAGAGTGTAAATAACCCCCAAAAAATAAGAAATAGTAACTTTAGATTATTCTCTGGCAAAAATACTAGCCCTAATACTAAAACAGAAATTGAAATCATTAGTCCGCCAAGAGTAGGAGTTCCAGTTTTATGACCTTGTATTTTGATAAACTCCTCATTCATTTTATTTCCCATAAGTGAATGCCTTACTACAATTTGCATTTTGTATAAAAGCTTAATTAATAGGGGAGCGTACAGAGCAGTTACAATCATTGAAAGTATAGTGAATCCTAAAATTACTGATAGTTGTTCCATAAATTGAGTATTAAATGCATAAAGTTTATCACAGCCGATAAAACTACTAAAGTTTTGCAAAGATTATCTAATCAACATATAATCCCAGTTGTGCTTTTATAGTAGGAGTAAACAATGGAATCTGCAAAGCACTCGTTAACAGCTGCTGAGATGTGGCTGTTAGTCGGCTTATGCGGCATATACAGCCTTGTACTTGCTGCTGAGGAAATCATTAACAGCTATGAGAATCCAGTTACCAAAATCAATTTGGTACCAGAGTTTGAATACAAAAAGGCTCTGGCAATCAAAGATTCTGAGAATGGGAAACTGGAAAGGCGGCTCGCAGAATGCGAGCCGCATATTGTAGCTGCCTTCGAAGACATGAAAAATAACGTGCCTTCGGAGTGATCCGTGGGCGAGCGTAATGCTCGCCCACAACACTTCAAATGTTGTCTAAAATTAATAACAAATGATATACTTCCTGGCACGGTAAAGACATGAGGACTTTTCAATGAACTTTGAAGAACTGAAGCAATGTTGGGAGCGACTGGTGGAAGCACAGGAGCGTTCAAAAAGACTGGCGCGTCATGGAACTGGGAGTTCCAGTGAAGAAGCCGGAATGGAGCTTTTTGAAGCTCAGAATTGCTACACAAGCTCTTATGAGTGCGCTTCATCTGATGTAAAGCAACAGATGGACGATCATATTAAGCTAGTTGCATCCCAAGCTGCTTAGGCTCACCGCGCTAAACTTTGTTGTCGGGAAAGTTCCGACAACAAAGTGCAACAATAAATCCCACAGGTATACTTATGATAGAATAATTAAGTTTATATTAACTTAATATTTATGGACGCCTTAATAATTGTAGCCATTGTTCTATTGATTGTCTTAATAGGTGCAGTCGTGTACTTAATTTCCAAAGTAAATAAGCCAAGCCAAGACTCAGGTCTGGATAAATCTATCCTATTCTTACAAAACCAAATCAATGCTCTAACTTCTAAGCAAGATGAAAAACTTGATAGAACTTTAAAAGAATTGAACGACAGGTTAAGGGAGCAAAACTTAACAATAAATGAACAGTTTAAAAGTTCTAATACTGGTTTGTTACAACAGTTTCAGCTAACCCAAAGAAGCATGAAAGATACTAGCGATACTGCCAGCAAGATAATTAAAGAGGTCACCGAGAAGCTTACTAAGTTAGACGAAACTAATAAACAAGTAGTTGGAGTTGCGGAACAACTGCAGGGTCTAGAGAATATTTTAAAGAACCCTAAGCAAAGAGGTATCTTGGGAGAATATTTCCTTGAAACATTACTTAAAAATGTTCTTCCTCCGGGATCGTTCCAAATGCAATACAAATTTACGAATGGGGAAATAGTAGACTCGGTCGTTTTTGTTAAGGATAAGATAATTCCAATTGATTCTAAATTCTCACTGGAAAATTATAATAAGATAATTGAATGTAAAGACGACACTGAAAGAGAAAGACTAGAGAAATTATTTAAAATCGATTTAAAAAATAGAATTGATGAAACATCTAAGTATATTCGACCCGACGAAAAAACCATGGGTTTTGCTTTTATGTTTATACCTTCAGAAGGAATTTATTATGATTTACTAATAAACCAAATCGGCGCAGTAAAAACCAGTACTACCGATTTAATTGAATACGCATTTAAACAGAAAAATGTAATAATAACATCTCCTACGTCATTCCTCGCTTACCTACAAACAGTTTTACAAGGACTTAATGCTCTAAAAATAGAGGAGCAGGCTTTAGAAATAAAAAGTAATGTGGAAAAATTACAAAAACACTTAGCAAGTTTTGAATCCAATATGGCCAAGTTGGGCAAGAATCTAGGTACATCAGTAGTTGCCTATAATGATGCTAGAACAGAATATAAGAAAATCGATAAAGATATTTATAAAATTACTGGTGAAGTTATTGAACTAACAAGTGAAGATGTTGAGAAACCTTTAACTTTAGGTGATTAATATGCGATTAATAATTGTAATTGTATTATTTTTAGTAATTGGAGTTGCTTCCTTTTTTGCATATCAAAAATATAATAATCCAAACATTAAAACGATAGAAGAGACAAATGAAATAAAGATTTACACATCTAACAAGACCGATTTCGACCTTGAAATTGATGCTATACAATCTATTCCAAAGCAACAAAAAGACATAGGCGAACTAAAGTTTTACGGATGGATACCTGATTGGGATATGCAGGATGGTTTAACAACACTACAGAATAACTCATTGATAACCAGCGTAAGCCCTTTTTGGTTTGATTTAAATGATAATGGAAGCCTAGCTACTAACGGGTATACAAATTGGAGTACATTTATAGAGTATACTTCAAATAATAATATTGATCTTGTTCCCACAATTACAGCATTCGAAAGAGATAAACTAAATCGGGTACTAAATTCCCAAGAATACGTAAACAGATTTATTAACGAGACAATTGAATATATTCAACAAAATAATTATCAGGGAATTGATTTAGACTTTGAAAGCTTTTATGTAAACGATCAAAAACCCTTTCTTGATATGCTTGCCCAGCTAAAAGAGAGACTTAATACAATCAATAAAAAACTATATTTTAGTGCGTTAGCTAAGTGGGGCAATAATATATCGTACGCTCAGACTAGGGCAACCCTAGATTACAAAAAGCTAGGAGAGATAGTTGATGTATTTATAATACAAGGATATTCCTACACTCCAACTAATAGCAATACTATTGGTCCAATTGGGCCTTTAGACTGGCTAGAAGATATTATTAGGTACGCAATAAAAGAGGGAGTTCCAAGAGAGAAAATAGTATTAGGAATTAATACTTATGCACAAGATTGGTCTGATAGACCAATTCAATATGATCTACTTTATTACACTACAGAAGGACTTCCTGATAATGATTTTGGTTCCGAGGCAGCTGTTGCATATTATCATAATGGAGTAGATAAACTATTTTCTAACTATTCTGTAGATCAAAAATTTATTGAGAATTGGGGCGAAATGCTTGGGTCTTATGATTTTAATGGACAAAAAAGATGGATAGTATATTCTAATAAAGATTCTATTGAAGTTAGAAAGAAGTTAGCGGCAGATTACGGAATAAACGGAATTTCCTATTGGAGATTGGGCGACGAAGGAAGTTTAAGTCTATAAAAAGGCCTGAGCGAAGCTCAGGCCGACCTACATATTAATCTACAATAACTGCCTTACCGGTTAATAAATCGTTTTCAACCTTCTTGAACTTAACATCCTTTTGAACTTCACCATCTGAATATCTAACAGTAACTCTATCGTTTCTATTAAATTGTTTAAATGCCTTCGCGTTAATTTTTCTTGTATTATTTTCCTGGCCTAATCCGCCACTTACAGCATTCTGCTTTCTTTCACTTTCGAGTCTTCCAACTAATGACGATGCCAGAACCTTATTGTCGTTACCTTGGTCTGCAATAAACTCTCTGTCTTCGGTTAGAACATCTGTAATTTGATCTTCATTGGTTACTGCATTTGCTAACGTAGGTTGAGCATTTACCATTTCAGGTGTTAGTCTCTGAATTGATAGTATCTGCTTTACCACATCTTTATTAATATTTTGAATGAAGGATTCAAATACAATATACGCCTCATTTTTATATTCAACCAACGGATCCTTTTGTGCGTATGCTTGTAATCCAATCCCATCTCTAATATCTTTCATCAACTCAAGATGATCGACCCAAATATTATCCATTGTCTGTAGTGTGATTGCCTTAGCTACATAATAGAATTCTTTTCCAAATTCTTTTTGTTTTTCATCTATTACCTTATCTGCTAGTTCTACAAGATATTTCTCGGACTTATCAGATTTATCTTTTAATAACTCTTCTGACAAGAATTCCGTTACTTTGCTGGTCTGAATATTTAGAACTTTAGCCAATATCGAAACAGGAATAATTTCAGTAAAATTCTTTACAATATTTGAAACTACTTCCTTATTCCATTTCTTGTTATTGGATAATTGAGTTTTAGTAAAATTAGAAACCTCTAAATCTACTAAAGCTTTAATAATTTTTATTAAATTTTCTTGTGCAGATTCTATTTTGGAGTTGTATTGCTCCTGGTGTTGTTTATCTAAAGAACTAACTACTACTAGATTACCCTGTTCGATAAATTTCCCTGATGCTTCCTCAGCACTCTGTAGGAAGTTTCTTCTCCTGCTATAGAAAATTTCTCTATGTTGATTCATAACATCGTCGTAGTCAACAATTTGTTTTCTTGAGTCAAAATTCATTCCTTCAATTCTTTTTTGAGCGGATTCAATTTGTTTTGAAATAAGCTTTAATTCAATTGGTGTATCGTCATCCATGCCGACTCTTGCCATAAGACTTCCCATCATGTCTCCACCAAGAATTCTCATTAATTGATCATCTAGGGCAACGTAAAATCTTGATGAACCGGGCTCACCCTGTCGTCCCGTTCTACCTCTTAGCTGATTATCAATTCTTCTAGATTCGTGCCTTTCTGTACCGATTACATGCAAACCGCCTAATGCTTTAATCTCTTCATAGGCCTCATCGCCTCTTGATCCTCCTCCGATAACAATGTCAGCACCTCTTCCTGCCATATTAGTTGCAACTGTTACAGCTCCTTTTCTACCTGCCTTTTCAATAATCTTAGCTTCCTGTTCGTGGTATTTAGCATTCAAGACTTCGTGTGGAATTCTTTCTATGTCTAGTAAATTTGAAATTATTTCTGATTTATCTACAGATGTAGTACCAACTAATACAGGTTGGCCTTTAGAGTGCCTTTCTTTTATTTCTGCAACCACTGCCTTATATTTCGCATTCTGGTTCTTGTAAATTAAGTCAGGACTATCAACTCTAACTACGGGTCTATTTGTAGGTACTTGAACAGTCTCAAGACCATAGATTTTGTAGAATTCTTCTGCTTCTGTCATAACTGTTCCGGAACCACCACATAATACTTTATAGAGTCTGAAAAAGTTTTGGAATGTGATTGTTGCATAAGTCTTACTTTCTTGTCTTACTTCTACACCTTCTTTTGCTTCAATGGCTTGATGTAAACCTTCTGAATATCGTCTTCCTTTTAAAATTCTTCCGGTGAATTCATCTACTATTAAAACTTCACCTCCCTTAACAAGGTAATGTTCATCCCGATTAAACATTGTCTGTGCTTTCAGTGCATTTTCAATATGGTATGCCATTGAGTAATCCTTCCATAGGTTATCAACGCCAAGTTTATTTTCTACCATTTGAATACCTTCTTCAGTAAGCATTACTCTTCTAGTTTTATGATCTACTTCGTAGTGTTCATTTTCAACCAAGTCATTTACTGCCTCTGCAAATAATTTATATTTACTTACATTTGCATCAGTAGGAATGCCGGAGATAATAAGTGGAGTTCTGGCTTCATCAATTAAGATTGAGTCAGCCTCGTCAATAATACAGAAGTATAATTCTCGTTGGGAAATATTATTTAAATCCCAAGACATATTATCCCTTAGATAATCAAAGCCGTATTCATTGTTTGTTCCATATGTAATATCACAGTTATAGGATTCCCGTTTTACACATTCCACTAAGTTTATACCATCCATTGCACTAATCTGAATCTTTGGCATTTTTTCTCTTAATTCAGCCGCTCCTTCACCTTTTACAAATTTTAGCTGTTCATCGAAAACAAATTTATAAGAAGCAGTTGAACTTACAATACCTACCGTTAAGCCTAGGGCAGATGCAATATGACCTGCATACTCACCATCTCTTCGTGATAAATAGTCATTCACAGTTACCAAATGGGCTCCTCGTCCAGCTAGAGAGTAGAGCACTAAAGGTAATTGGAAGGTCATTGTTTTACCTTCTCCAGTATAGAGTTCTACTAGTCTTTGACCTTGTGCCAAAATTATTCCTGCTCTTAACTGAACATCATGATATCTAAAACCGACTTTTCTAAAAAAGACCTCATCCATGAATGCGAAAACTTCTGGTAGAAATTCATTTAATTTATTCTGAATTGCGATTTCTTCCTTTGGTAGAGGCTTTGTTCTATCTATCTTTCTTAAGGATAATTTTTTTTCGAAAGGAATTTCATCCGTCATTTTAGTTAACTCGGCCTTCATTTCCTTTATTCTTTTCTGCATGTCTTCATAAGACATTTTTTCAACGTCATCTTTTAATGATCTTATCTTTTGGAATGCTTTGTCGGTAGACTTAATTTGTCTTGAGTTCAAGTCAAATATTGATGAGATTTTATTTGCCATAATTTTGGGAAACGCTTAATGTAACAGGAAAAAGTATAATTCAATAATCAAATTTATTCAACTGCACAGGCTATGAACATTATGTGATAAGCCTATTCGTTAGGGTCACTTTCAGGAGTTGACGGATTTGGATTTATTGGATCGAAATTATCATCTTCATGTTCCGTATCCGTAGGCATTTCTTCTGTAGGTACAGGTCTAGGGTACGCCGCTGCAGGATTAATAATTTCGGTGTCTGTAGGTAATTCAAGACTTCTTAAAAGTGCGTTTACATCTTTAACTTTTCTTCCATCCGTAACCTCTAAATAGTATTGTGAGCCTATTTTATAAACAATATAGCCATCACCAGCTATCGTAACTTCTTTCTTTGGTTCTTGAATCTGGCCATTAAGCTGATTGGTTGATGTATCTGTATTATTAACCCCTGTAATGTTTAAGATTATTGCATAAATCACAACAGAAACTAATGCCACACCCATTAATGCAATAAAAGCATTCGTGAAGTCTAAATTAAATCGTTTTTTCTTTTTTGTCTGTTGTTTATCTTCCATAATTATATTTTAAAACCAATCGTAATATCTGCAAATATTTTTCGGGAAGTTCGGATTGTTCTTGAATTCCGTACAGTTAGGCCTACCAACTTCTCCGGAATATGTACACATAAATTGTCTAAACTCCGTGAATTCATCAACATAGGTGTTTAAACATTCTAATTGCTGATTTAAGTGGGCTATTTGGCTTGCGGGATTACCATCTCTAGGAATGTCTGTTGTTTGTGTACCATTTCTAAAATACAAACAGCCTAATGCAGCCTTACCCACAGCAGAGAATTCAGTTTCTTCAAACCACAGTGTTAATGCAAACTGAGGATTTATTCCCAATGACTTGGCCTTGTCTATAAACGCATTAGTAACCTGTAATCTTTGATTATAGTCCTGTTGGTAAGCAGACTCACTGCCTAGCTTATTTATTAACCTTTGCTTTAGGTTGTCACTTTCGCCATTAGGGTTTGCAAACCATACATAGCTTGAATTATTATCAAGATTTAAAGCTCTAATGTAAGCTTCCCAGGACAATGCACTCTTACTAAAGTCGGGTGTGGTAGATGCTGCACTTGTATTAACATTACAACTTAGTACGCCGCTTGGATCTGGACCGGTTGAATTTCCGCTACAATCTAAATTGTCGAATACCTTTGCTTGAACTGCTTCATTAAAGTATCTCAATACATTGACCTCGTAATTGTCCTGACATGCACCATAATAAGTACATGCGGTTTGCCTTATTATCTCCGGATTACTCAACCATTCTTCCACTGTAAGGTAAGTGCCTCCATTTGCAGTTCTTGCATCGTTCATTAACTTAACAGCTTGAGCACAGATAGCATCTCCAACTCTATGCCTACTGAATTTACCTGGCTGACTACTTAATGGATCTAACCAAATACTGTTTGCAATTGTGTTATCTACACCTAAATCGTTAATGCAATTTGTCATTACGCTATCGTAATTATTAATAATCCCATTAAACGTAGCAGAGTAGAACTGTGTTAATCCTCTTACATCAATATTTGGTGGATTCGATCTGTTAAATGACGCAAATGCTTTCTGATTTGGATCACCTGTACACTTTGGCAAGGAAGACAAATTACCAATATTTAGAGCCCAATCGTCCCAGGTTGTAGGACAAATAAAGTCATTCTTACCTGCTAAAGGATCTAATAGTGACTGTGTTTCTTGATGTAATATTGCATACATCATATATGGATTTGTAGGTATACCGTTAGCAGTTAGTGAATCTGCTGCTTTCTTAATTAAGCACAATGCACCTCCAGGTGTCTGCTTTGGATTATCATCTGTAGGAATTTCATCTTCACCTGTTGGTCTACATACGATTTCATCCCCATCACCCGTTCCAGGATCTGTAGGTGGCAGCACACCATTACATACACTTTTAATTTGATCGCTAGTAAATACCGAAGTGTTTCCGCCACCTGGAACAAGATAATCTTCTGGTGGTTCAGTACATACTCCCAAACTGTTACCGTCCCAAGAACATGAAGAGTTCTTTCTAATTTCAAAGTGACTATGTGGGCCAGTAGAATTACCAACACTGCCTGCTAGTGCAATTAAATCCCCTTTATTAACACAATCTCCAGTCTTTACCTTTAAATCGGAATTATGGGCATATAGGGTTACCTTACCATTTGGATGTAGTATTTTTACCATGAATCCGTATGCACCAATATTACTTAGACCTAATTGTTGACATAATGGACTATATTTATTGCTATTAGAATCGGTTACGCATGTATAGTTAGCATTATTTTCGTTATCTGGTCCAGCATAAAGAACCGTACCGGATTCTGCAGCGAATATAGTTCCTCCAACCCCCGAAACTCTTATATCTACACCAGTATGGGTTGCATAACCTCCCTTAGTTCCGTAATTTCCGGTTAAGGTATCGAACTCCGTAGGATATCTTACTTTAAAGTCTCCTGGAATATTTGATGTATTACCATTCCCTGAAGAGTTACCTCCCGATTGTATACTTTCAAGATAGGCTCTTAAGTATGTATATTGACTTTGTGCCTTGAATTTCTGAGCTTCTTCTATTCCAATGTATCTGTAGTGCCACGATTCTGCAACGTAATCTGGATCTGCACCAGTATAAGACTGAATAAATCCGTAATTAGCAGCATTAGACCTTAGCCAATTACTACATGCTGAACCGTTAAACTTATTTGCGGCAGACATATCTTCGGCATTTCTAAAGTCTACAGTAGTACCTAGTTGATGTTCACTGTGACACTTACATGCCGTACCGGATCCACAAGTGTACGTACCCTGCATTTCGGCACTTCTGTAGCCATATGCAAATCCGCATTTTGCGTAGGTAGAAGGATCGTTTTGTTTCATAGCGGCCATCATCTGTTCTAGCGCCTGCTTGGCAACAGGTATTAGACTAATGCTGGTCATACCTTCATCGTTTTGTACAGGTCTATCAGTATTTACAACTTGAACACTTGCAGGTTCAGTACAGTTTGGAATTTGTCTAGATTTACTTACAGGAAATAGCGTTGAATATGTACCATTAATAATTACGGGTGTTGTACCATTACCACCACTGTTATTACCACCTTGACCTGAAACTGAACATTGAAAATGACAGTTTTCGTCTACATTAAAACCTCTAGCACATAGCGTTGTATTCAACCTATCAATAAATCTATCATCTGAAATATTTGTTATACAGTTCTTCTTAGCATCAACCGGTAGTTTTTCGGTTAATGGACAAAGCCTAAGCGCCATTGTTGGTCCGAAAGTTGTTTCAAGTTCAGTATACGTATAGTTTTTACAGATCTCGACTTGATCGCAGGTTAGTATTGGATTTGCTAGACTTAAATTAGATTCTCCTCCTGCAACAATTTTTGTTCTATCCTGTAGTGGGTTAAAGATTCCTTTTTCTACAAAAGGATTATCCATTACATGATCTCCTATTATTGCTTGTTCATTAGCATAGGCTACAGTATATTCCTGCAAAATATCCAGGTAACCTAGATCATCAAAATATTGAAATTGAGTCTTTGTAGGATTGTTTGATGCCAAAGGTAAAGTATTATCAATTAATTCAGGTTGATAATAATTATCGTACTGTGTTGAGAAGTCATATTGAACTGCACTAATGGATTCGTTTGCGTCTCGAATTTTTGAGTTTACCTTGAATTTCATTCCAATATTTTCCCTGAATACCATCTTCATGTTTCGGTTACTCATCATTGTTTGTAATCTATCGTAAAGGCCGTAAAGAGCAGAGTAGATTTTTGGAATTTTAACTTTACTTGCTATTGGGTATTTTTCGGTATGAATATAGACCTCGTCTGAATCCTGAGCATCGTATCTTAAGCAGGAAACTAGATCCGCAGGAATATCGCATCTACCGCTTCTAGCAGGATTGCCTGGTGCATCTGATAGTTTACCTTTATATAATTCAAAATAATAATCGTCGAAGTCACAATTTGGTAATACCTTAGGTGCTTCAACATTCTTGAATTCTGCATCTTCGTCCACACCGTCTGTACCATTTGCCTGCCCGGTAAATAATTCCTGACAAGTCCAATTGCCTTCTTCAATTCGACTTGTTGTTACATAAGTACCCAATAGTTCGTTATATACAGTCTCGTAGATTCTATGTAACGGCTTACCCTTTCTTGGTGAAATTGCATCTATATTTGCATCTGAGAATATTCTTGTATCAAAAATATAACCGCAAGTCTTAACACCGTCACCAGACATATATGGAGTTCTTCCTGGAATACTTCTTCCGGCATACATCCAACAGATTTGCTGAGTTGTATTTGTAGTAACAGTTTTTTCTTCCTCTACCACTAATTCAGGACCAGTAACGTAATTATCTAAATTATTAATAAATTTCATTTCACTTTGCTGACAAGCTTTAGGTGCAATATAGGTTGGGAATGCAATTGAAGGGTCATAAGGCATTAAGTTTTTCCTCCAATCAGCTAAACCAGCATCGTTATTAAATGTTAAGCCATCGTAAGTAACAGCTCTTTCATTTATAGACTCTAGGCTATTTCCTTCTTTTTCCTGTATAGAGAATGCATTCGTGGTGAACCCTCCTACATTCTTCTCGCCAACAACACCGATTGTTTTTCCCTGTTGACTCTGTATTTCAAGTTTATTTCTTGTCCATTTTAATAATGATTGTCCGCTTGGAGTGGAGAATCTCTTAGGATCACCCGACGTCATTGTTTCCTCTAATATCTCTGTAGCTGAATTAATTGCACTACCCAAACCCGGTAGAGGATAACTGTCGGAACCAATTTTTATTTCTCCGGCAAACATATTTAGTCCGTCGTAGCCATCAGTTTTTGATTGACTTGCTGCAACTTGAGAAACCGGTACGTATCTTAATCTCATGGTCCCATTTGGAGTATTTGTAGAGAATAATTTTGTTGGTGCTTCGATCTCGATTGTTCCCACCATTTTTGTTGTACATGATCCTCCTGCACACCTAACTCTTAATGCTGCGGCATTCTTGCCTTGGTAGAATTCAGCAGGTTTGTCTTCTTCAACACCACAACTAAGTGCAAGAGATCCTGCACCTAATGTAGTTTCTGTAGTTGTTCCTGTATTAGATCCTACGCAAACTCCGCCTAATGCCTCCTTGGTTATTTGTGCAATTTCAGCATAAGCTTCGTCGGTTAAGTGTCTGTCGTCACCTGATCTTAAGTCAGATTCATCGAATAATGAACCTCCAAGTTCCCTGCCTAAAACTCCTGTAGATGAACGAACTTCGTTAATAGCTGCATTAAAACTGTCTATTGTACTTGCTGAACATGCTTTATGCGCTCTCGGTATTGTACTCAAGATAATGTCTACTTCAGCATTAACATTCTTAATATTATTAATAATTGTTGTTAAATTTTGTTTAAACCTACCTACATCTACTCCTCCGCAGTCGTTCGTTCCAAATTCAATTACAATTGCTTTATACTTTGGATCGTTTAAAGTCGTATTTAATTGATCGGACTTATCGTTGGCTGGTTCGGATCCAGGTACTAACCATTCAGTGCTGGCTCCTGGAAATCCTAAATTTTTTGAGCCAGGAAACTGTTTTGCTACAAGTTCGTTAGTTAGACTGTCACCTAGGAATATGATCTGGTCATCTGCCACCCCGGATGTACATTGAATAGCAGAATTTGATGAATCATCTCGGCTATCGGTAGAATTACTATCGTTACTGGAAGTTGGGTTGCTACCATTGCATGCAGCAGCAATTGCCTTTAGTTTTTCAGGCCCGAATGGCTGGGGTACATTCTCATAATTCCCCCCCGGAGAACTTTCCTGAGATCTAAATAACATGAATCCATCTACTTGGGAACATAATCTTCCGATTGTAGTTTCAAAATCTTCTGCAGCACCTTTTATAGCACCGGTTTCCGTCAAAATAAATTTTAGTCCGTTTGCTTTAGAAGTTGAGATGGCTTCGCCCGCAATTTCATCCGCTTTTGCTGTTCCAATATTGTAGGCATTGCCGATTAAAACATCGAACTTAGCTTCGCCAAATGCACTTTTGAATTGTGTTAAATCCTGAGTTTGGAGATTAAATGCTGGGGTACCAATCAGCATCTTTCCATTCTTGTTTATTGTTTTTGCTGCTGTAACGGCAGCTCTTTTTACTTCGTCCATACTCGAGGCATTAAATACACCCCATTCGGTGCTAGGTTCATTAGGTCCCACAATTCCAATAAAGCTACCAGATGCACCTTGTGATACAGCATTATAAAAGCTCACTAAATCATCGGCTCTGCCTCCGGAAAGATTAAACCCACATGAACCAGATACGTTTACGCATAAACGTATAATCGGTGTGAAGCCTTTAGAAATTGACTCGCTAATGAATTGAATTGCTGCAGCACTGTCGCCTGGATTGTTTATAATTGCTAAACTATAGCCTGCCAACCCATAAGATTTAGCTGTATCCATTGTTGCACCACCGCCTGGTGCGTTCTCTCCTTCATTTAAACCACCCTTTGTTGTTGGATTTAAAGTTCCGCTGCTGGAACCACTTGAAGATGTAGAAGTTCGTTCTATTGTTGTACCCAAAGCGCAATTAACCCAAGAAAAGTTCTTTAGAGATATTTTTTTAGCCGTCTTCCCGGATTGTTCCAAGAATTTAATAAAGTCCTCAAGGGTAGCACTTTGCTCTGGTGAAGGAGCAGGGGCTGGGGCTGGCTTATCTTTAAGTGCTCTAAACCAATTTATTCCTTCTACCTTAGGATCCTCGTAGAACGCCTTAAAGTCAGGTTTCAAATCAGCAGTAACTAAAGATGGTGAGAATGGATCTATTCCAAATTCTGTAACGATTGTTACTAATCCAGGTCTTTTATCTACATATTCTTTTAACCCAAATTCCTTATAAAAGTTATATGCAGGTTTTGCCACATTCATGTATATGTTTGCAAGCATCACGTCGAATAGGTCTGGGTCAATGCTTTTTCTTTTCCAGTAGTCTTTTTCTGTACTCGTATCTTCTCCATCAATATACAAGTGCCTATATACATCTTGAGAATATTCTCTTCCATTTGCCTGATAAGATGCCGTTCCATTAAAGATGGCAGGTGCAAGCCAGAATGGACCACCATTAACAACTCTGTATTTTTGTAACTGATCAGCAGCCTGATTTTCTCTTTGTACCATTGTCTGGTAATCAGGAATACCCATAACCTGAATATTACCTTCTCCAGCACCTCCTGTAGTAGGTTCATTAGGCCCTAAAGATAATACGGCCTTCCAACCTTTATTTTCACGCATTAATTCATCACCTACTTGTGTAAAGTAGTTAACCATTTCACTTGCATCTTCAGTTAGTTGAAACGGATAATCTCCCATGTCAATTACACCTAATCTGATTATAGGTATCATTCCTTTTTCGTTTATATTCCTAATTGCCGATGCCAGAACAGTTGGTCCTGTTCCTTTCATTAAAATTACAACGTTTTGACTTGCTTCTAAATCCAACGAAGATCTGTTGTCGTATCTTAAATATTTTCTAATTTCGTCGCCACCATTACCATCTCCAATAGGATCACCATTGTTTACACCGGCTTTTGTATCGAATGGCTGGTAAAATCCATCGCTGACTCTGTTATCACTTTGAATTACACACCTATCGAATACATCTTTTACAATTATTCCCTCTCCGTTTTGTACCTTTTCAGAAATATCTACTGCTGCGGCAATTATTCCATTTGGATTAACTGTACTATCTAATGCCACTACAATAGAATTGACTATAGAGTTGGGAATAGCTGCTCCTGTTTGTATATTTACCGTAATACTCTCCTTAATGAAGGAGTAGGTGAATAGTATTGAAATTATTACAATAAATATTATTGGTAATCTTTCAATTAATTTATTCTTTAGTTCATTTTTTAAATTCAAAAATTTGTCTCCCATGTTTTATTCAGGTGTTGGTTCTTGAAGCGAATACTCTTCAATTTTCTGATCAAATAAACATTTAGCTAGCTTATCGTTATCGGTACCTCCAGCACAGCTTACTAAGTTAGCTGATTCTCTAATAGAGTTCCATTTATCTTCCGATGCAAAAGTCTGCCATACCTCTATAATTAAAAAGAAACAGCATAAACAAATTAAGACAATGATTATTCTCCCAATTTTATTGAAAATAAAGAAGTGCAATACGGAACCAAGTCCCGGTAATAAAATATTACCTACATATTTAACTCCTTTTTTAAATCCTTTTTTTGCTAACTTTCCTCCTTTAGAGGCTAGGGCTTGTGCATTTGTTTTCAATGTACCTTGGGCCTTTAAGACCTCCTGTTCAGCCAGCAGTCTTGCTTGAGCAGCATCTAAATCCGGCATTTCTCCTCTTATTTTTGCATATGCTAATTGAACCATCTGATCATACTCAGATGCAGCCATTCTTAGAGATCTCTGTTCGCTATATTGACTATATTTGGACTTAGCAATGTTAGCAATAATGGCCTTTCTTCTGATTTCTAAATTAGCACCCTTGTAAACAGAATCTCTTAAAAGTTTTCTGCCTGCAGCAAATGATGTAGGATTTGCATCCTGATTAACTGCATTTGGCTGTGCAGATTCTTCGTCCAATTGATCAAGAAAATCTGGCTCTAGGTTGTCGTCAGGATACACTGCAGAACTCATTAAATTAGAAACGTATAACTTTTAAAATTCTAACAGATAAAGCTATTGATTACACTTGTAATTAAAAAATTAGCAGACTGCCGGGTTGTCTGCTAAAATATGCTTATATGTATAAATAATTCATTTTTAAATTTTAAAATGAAAAATATATGAATTTACCAGATCAATTTTCAAAAAGAACACAAGAAGCACTTCAAAAAGCATTTGAAGTTGCCCAACAGAAAGGGCAAAGAGCTATAGATACTGAACATATACTTTATGGCATTACCGAAGACGAAGTTGTGATGAAGAGGGTATTTAAGGAACTAGGCGTTAACGTAAATGAATTAAGAGAATACCTTGATAAGCAAATCCCTCAAGGAAGCTTCTCTATGGAAACTCCAAACTTTACTCCTAGAGCCTATCAGGTACTACAACTAGCAAACAATGAATCCATTGAACTAAGACATAATTACATTGGAACAGAACATATTTTCCTAGGATTAATTCTTGAACAGGAAGGTTTGGCTGCGCAAATTCTTAGAAAATATGCCATTAATCATGTTCAAGCAAGGCAAGCGGTTATAAAAGTTGTTGGCGAAGGTGATAAAGAAGGTAACAAAGTGGGAAATGGTCTAGATACACCTACTCTTAACGAATTTTCAAAAGATCTTAATGAGCTTGCTAGACAAGATAAAATTGATCCCGTCATCGGCAGAGAAGATGAAATAACTAGGGTAATTGAAATTTTATCCCGAAGAAAAAAGAATAACCCAGTGCTAATTGGTGAACCCGGAGTAGGAAAAACTGCAATAGCAGAAGGACTAGCACAAAAAATAGTCTTAGATCAGGTTCCCGAAGTTTTACGCAACAAAACCGTACGTGCACTAGATTTAAGTAAGCTAGTTGCAGGTTCAAAATTTAGAGGCGAATTCGAAGAAAGAGTTAAAAAATTAATTGATGACCTAGAGAAAGTAGAACGAAACGTAATTCTGTTTATTGACGAATTGCATACAATTGTTGGAAGCGGAGCTCAGAGCGGAGAACTAGACTTTAGTAATATGATTAAACCCGCTCTTGCAAGGGGCGAATTACAAGTAATTGGTGCAACTACACTAAATGAATATCAAAAATATATAGAAAAAGATGCGGCATTAGAAAGAAGATTTCAGCCCGTATTAGTAAATGAGCCAAGTGTGGATCAAACTGTATTAATTTTGAAGGGAATAAAAGAAAGATACGAAGCTCATCACAAATTAAAAATACAAGAAGAAGCTTTAGTAGCTGCAGCAAATCTATCGGATAGATATATAAAAAACCGTTTTTTACCCGACAAGGCAATAGACATTGTGGACGAAGCTGCAAGCAGAGTAAGAATAAAATTTACTAGCGAACCAAAAGAACTTAGAACACTCAAAGATGAAATCAAGAAACTTGAAACGGAAAGAGAGTCTTTAACTAGAGCCTCTCAACACAAAGAAGCTGCCGAAATAAAAGTGAAAATTGAACAACTTAAAGAAGAACTCAAGCCTATTGAAGAAGACTGGTTAAAACAAAGAGGCACAGGAACTCCAGAAGTTACTGTTTCAGACATTCACGAGATTATAAGTAGAATGACTGGTATTCCTATTACTGAATTAAATAAGGCGGAAAAGGAAAGTTTAAAGAATCTTGAGCAGAAATTGCACGAAAGAGTTATTGGCCAGCATGAGGCCGTGCATTTAGTTGCCCAGGCAATTAGGAGATCTAGAACTGGATTAAAAGATCCCAGAAGACCTATCGCCAGTTTTCTATTTCTAGGACCAACTGGAGTTGGAAAAACTGAGCTAGCCAAAGCTTTATCTGAGATTGTATTTGGGGACGAAGATGCACTCATAAGAATTGATATGAGTGAATATATGGAAAAATTCTCCGTAACACGTTTAATTGGAGCCCCTCCAGGTTATGTAGGCTACGAAGAAGGCGGACAACTCACCGAAAAAGTACGACGTAAACCTTATTCTGTAATACTTCTAGACGAGCTCGAAAAGGCACATCCAGATGTATTTAATATTCTGCTACAAGTCTTGGACGACGGGAAATTAACAGACGGGAAAGGTAGAGTAGTAGACTTTAAAAATACGATAATTATTGCAACAAGCAATATAGGAAGTGATTTAATACTAACTTCAATTGGGTTAAATGAGCAAAGTAAGGTTACCAGACCCAAGGAAAGCCACGAAGGCTTAATAAAATTAAAGGATAATTCCGAAGATACTCCATCATGGGACGAAGTTAGAGCCGGCATATTTCAACTCTTAAGAAAATTTTTTAGACCGGAGTTCTTAAATCGACTTGATGAAATTATTGTATTTAAAGCTCTTACAAGGCAAGAAGTTAACGAAATTGTAAGGCTAATTCTAGATAATACAAAAACCCTAATGAGGTCGCAAAATATTGAAGTTGAATTCGACGAAAGTGTTGTGAATGAAATTGCGGATATCAGCTACAATCCTCAATATGGTGCTAGACCAATAAAAAGGGCTGTCCAAAGTGAAATCGATAATTTACTTTCTAGTTTAATTCTTGACGATAAAATAAAGTCAGGACAGAAAGTAAGAATTGTTTATAAGGGGAAAAAATTCTCAATTGCCTAGGCAAACTTAAGGCTTCGGGAGTTACTCCCGAAGCCTGCGGACACGTTACGGAGGGTAGTTATTTCTCGCTATTGGCATCGTAGGTGAAGATTGACGTTCGCAACACGCCACATCCGCCGTACACCACATTTAAGCGGTAGGCTTTCGGCATTTGCTCGCCAATCTCACGCATGAGACCGAACGACGTTCCCCAGAACTGGCAAGTAGTGTCGTCAGCCAGCCAGTCCGCGTAGAAGAATTCTACGGAGAATGGAGGCAAGTAGACGGTAAACTCGCTGACCTGCGAATCGTCTTCCTGCGCTGCTACTGGAAACACTCCGAGCAACACAGCCAATAGGGTAACTACTAAGAGCTTTTTTAACATTCGTGCACCTCCTTAGTGCTGAATATATTATAACATATATAAACAGTATATACAGAATTGAAATTGGAAAAGTTTGGGGGGTGCTGTTAGCAGTACCCCCTTTGTGCTAGTGGCAGAAGTGCGGATCGGGCTTGCCATCGTCTGCGGGTTTATCACCCCAGATACGGACGACCCATTGGTCGTTCATCGGGTGGTTGGTCGCATACACCGAGGTGATGCAGCCTTCCTCATCAGTTTGGGCGATTACCCGGACATTGCTTTCCGAGATAAGCGCAACTCCGATTAAAAGAATCCCGATGGCGAAAATCAGAACGGCAGTGGAGCGGATGAGTGCAAGCAACATGTACCATGTCCGCTCAAGCCAAGAGATTCCACTGACCCTCACCGTATCTGATTGTTGCTGTGTAACAGCCATTTTAAAAACTCCTCTGAATGCATTCGCATTGCCAATAGATATAATTATTATATATCACAATATCGCATATCGTCAACACAAACCGGCAGCAAAATATATCACAATCTCTAAACTTAGTTTAAACAAAATAGAAAATCATTGACATGGGTTTTTTAAACTTTCATAATGAATTGATAACTATGGCCAACAAAATTCCGGAATTTATTCTTATTCCAAAAAATTTAAGAGAAAGAGATTTTGAACTTTCGGGAAGAGAAGCGATTGATTTGGCTTTTCTAGTAAAGGAAAATATTCCTATACCTTCGTCATTTATTATTTCCACTGTTGCCTTTGATGAATTTTTGGTTAGTAACAATTTAGTTTCACCTATTGCAAAAGAATTAAAAAAAGTTAGACCATTCATTAAACAATCAGCGAAGGAAGCATCGGCTTCTATAAAAAAATTGATAATGGAAGCAAAACTTCCGGAAAAGCTGCAAAAGGATCTTGAATTTGCATATAAAAAACTAAGTCAGAATAACGAAAACCCGATAGTAACAATCATCACTTCGAATATTATTGAAGAAAAGTTTGTTCCTCCAACCAGGCTAAATACCGGAGAGATACTATTACAGGGACAGGATGATTTAATACATCAAATAAAAGCTTCTTGGGCTCAATTATTTAGTGAGGAGGCAATTGAATTCAGAGCAAATGGTTATTACAAGGGAGAAATTAGTGTAGGATTAATTATTCAAAAGTTAATTCGTGCAGAAGTTTCTGGAATTGCTAACAGTGCCACAGTATTCAGCAAAAACGAAATTCAAGTACGAGCTGTTTATGGAATTGAGAATGAAAATTTTGAAGAGTTCAGCGATAGTTATGTGGTAGATAATAAAACATTTGCGATTGTGAATAGCCATATTGTTCCTCAAGACCATATGTATATTCACGAATTAAAAAAAACCGATAAACAAAAATTCATAAAAGTGGAATTATCTTCTAATTGGAAAAAGAATCCTAAATTAGATGACGAGACAATTGTATATATTTCCAAAGTTACAAGAAAAATTGAGTTACTTTTTAAACAAGATGTAAGCGTAAAATGGGGAATAGAAGCCGGGGAAATATATATACTAGCATTAGACCCATTGGAACTACCTACTGTAGAACGAAAAAGGGAAGTAAAAGTTGCTGAGAAAAAACCGGAGAAAAAAGAAGAGAAGCAAACAAAAAATAAAGAGCCGGACATAGAAAAGCTTGCAGAGGAAGTCTTTGATATAGTCGACGGGAAGGAAGATGAACCAATAATAGAGGTAATACCTGAAGTAGAAGAACCTATAAAAGAACGAGAAATGAACTTCCCAGAGCTAAAAAAGGATAAGGAACCTGAAGATGCAAGAATAAAATATATAGACGATTTCTTTTTTGATTCCGGTGTGTTTTTGGATATTTCAAAAATGAATTCAAAACACTTAAGTGCATTACAGTATTTTAGCGGAAGCTTCTTTGACGGAACCGAAATGATTTTAAATAATAATATTCTCCCTGAAGAATATTCTACAAACCAAAAAGTATTAATTAACTTGTTGGAAAAATATTCTCTAGACTTATCCACCGCTGCTAGATGTGCAATTCATAAGCCAATGATTTATCAGCTGTCGTCAATTTCATCGGCGGAATTGACACTATTAGGAGTAAAAGAAAATAAATACAAGTACAACCTTGATGAAAGATTTATTGACTACCCGGAAAGCTTAGGACTAGAGGTTGCCGCAATAAAAAAATCTAGAATTACACATAACAGCAGAAATATTAATGTATGTATTCCAGCTGTCCGAAATCTAAGCAACTTAGAGGACATAGAAAAAGTATTTACTATAAATGGATTAAAGAGGACAGGCAATTTTAGAATTTATGCAGAAGTTGCAATTCCTTCCTTTATATTTGAACTCGATAGAATTGAAAAAAATAGAATAGACGGAATTGTTGTTAACTATTCAAAATTGCTTAAGGCTCTTACTTTCAGAAGTGAGATTCGAGATGTTGATCACGAAATTGGTGTAAAGACATTGCAGTTGCTCAAAGCGTTAGCAAAGGAAAAAAACCTTGAGCTGATTATTAGACTAAATAACTATTCAGATGATTTAGTAAAGTTTGTACATGGATTGAAACCACAGCAGATTATTTTTACAAGTATACCTTCAGAAAATACCTTAAAGCTTATTAGTACTAATTAGCTTTAACACTCGAAACAATATCTAGCGCCTCCGTAATATCTGAATTTGTTTTGTAATAAATTTGAATGGTAGTATATGTTCCATTATACAAGGTTACAAAGCCCACACCTGCTTCTTCTGGTTTTATATTCTCATCCCCGGTATCTGTAT
The DNA here is from genome assembly GCA_016861265.1 of Patescibacteria group bacterium. Taxonomy (GTDB): domain Bacteria; phylum Patescibacteriota; class Dojkabacteria; order J137; family J137; genus Brojett037. The sequence goes on along the minus strand of BOLA01000001.1, from coordinate 882,527 downwards.
ATTCGATTTTATAAAAAGGTAAATCATTAATTTCTATTTGGGTAGTTGTAACCGATATGTTCTGTTTATTTAATGCAGATACTCTATCCGTTACAATATTATCTAATGCTTTAGATTTGTCTTCTAGTTCTGCAGCAGTAAGAAAAATTGAAACGTCTTTGTTTTGGCTTTCAATTATATCTCCGTTAGTAGAATTAGGTATTAATCTCCACTTATTCAAATCAAAATTCAATGTTAATCCGGAATTGAATTTGTACAGAGCTATAGTTGGTTGGTTGGAGAATATAACTATTCCACCTATAATTGCACCAACTACTAAGGTTACTAATAAGGCTATTCTATATTTTTTAATAAGAAACATAATTATTGATATATACCCAATATTTAAAACAGCAGGGCTATTATGCTATAATTACTTCGATTTACATTTTATATAAAAGACATTAATTTGACTAGCTAAATGTACACAAATAAAGACGATAAAAATATACTAGTTATGATTTTGGTAATCTTTGCAGTATCAATAATTGCATTAGTAGCCATAGGTAATATTATTTGGAAGATAATTCAACCTGGAGTAGATATCGCGGTTGCCGAAATCTCTAATATTGTAAGAATTAACAGATTAGACTATAACTTTGAAATACCTGTCAGAAGAGATACTCCTGTTGCAGTTGTTGAACCATTGGAGGGAGTAGAGAAGTCATCAGTTGAGCTTACTGTTGAACAGCAAGCCGTTGCCGATATGAATTTAAATTATAGTTTTTTTATTCCGGAAAAGGACGATTCTTTTGTTGCTGGATCAACTAACTTTTTTGAAGAAATTTATTCCGATTCTGAGCTAGGCCCTGTAAGGATTACCGAGGAATCTAATAAGAACTTTGTAATAAACATAGAAGAACTTGGGATTAACTCACCGGCATATATATCTCCTAAAAGTTCAATGGCATTAAAGTTTGGGTTTTGGATGCACAAATCATCTTACAGCTACAATCAGGGAGAACTAGTATTTTTATGTACAAGAAGATTCTTTGATAACACAGATCCAAGAAGCTGCTATTTCTTAAATCTTCTAGAAATTAACGACGAAATAAAATTAGAATTTAATGGCGAAAAATCCACCTATAAAATTACGAAGCAGGAATACCTAAACGGCAATTACGATAATATTTATAATAATATAAGTGCAGACAGCAAAAGTCTAAAGATAGTGACTACAGGCAAGGTTGATACAGGTAGAGGACGATTAATTATAAGTGCAACTCGAATTTAAGTATTATCCAAGATCACGCTTAAGTGCTAAAATTTTTATGCGCACCCGTAGCTCAATGGATAGAGCAGCGGTCTTCGGAACCGAAGGTTGGGGGTTCGACTCCCTCCGGGTGTACCAGATGGGACATTACCATCTGAAATTGCTTCAATATCATTATAGAACTGGGCTAATGCCTTGGTTGTAACTCTTCCATTTTCGAGAATTAGACCTTCGGGGAAAAGTACCTCATGCAATCTATGTTTTGCCTTTACAGACAGAGATATCCAATATTTAGGTAAAAGTTGTAAAAAATTTACGGAGTAATTAACACATTCCTCCGCATCATATAAATCAATGTTTGTTTCAGAAAGTGATACTTTCTTAACTGCAATCTCATGTACAAGTGGTTTAGACTTTTCTTTAAACTTTTCAACAGAATAGACATCTGTTTCAACAAGCTCTTCAAGTTTAGATAATCTAACCTCAAGCTCATTTAGTTCACTTTTAATATGCCTTTGTATATCTTCTTTCTCTCGAAGTTTTTTCAAATATACTTTGGTAACTGCTTCCTTGTATAAATCTACTAATTCTTGAGATGGAGTAATTCTCTCCAATAGCTCAATAAATGAAGTCTCTGCATCAGCTTTCTTGATTTTATCTCTTTCCTTACATTCGGGTCTTCTGCACGCGTAATATCCAAATACTCCTTTTTGTTTAGACCAAGCACCAGTCATAAATTTCCCACAACAAGTACACTTAATTGTTTTATTCAGTGGAAATTCTGGATTGTAACCTAAATGCTTAACTTGATTTCCATTATTGTATTTAGCCAAAATTGCTTGAACTGCATAGAATTCATCTAGCGTAATCATTGGTTGGTGCTGTCCTTTTTCTTCAATTCCAAAACTATCAACAAACAATAATCCTGCATAGAACTTATTGTAAAAAATCTTTGAAACAGATTGTGCAATTAATTTATTCCCATACCTATTTCTTAATCCCTTTTTATGAAAAAACTCTAAAACATCTTTTGACCTATATCTTCCAGTTAGCATCATTTTCCATCCTTCTTTTACAATTTCAAACTTTGCTGGATCTGGAATATCTGGTTTAGCACCACTACCTTTAAAGTTTGTATCTTTCATATATCCAAGTGGAGAATCATAAACCCAAATACCTTGTCTTAATTTTGCTTTAATCCCATTAATACATCTTTCAGTTCGGACTTCGTTATCAAACTGGGCTATTGTTGCAAGCATATTTTCTGTTAATCTTCCTGCCGGAGTGTCAGGTGTCTCTTCTGTCATTGAGATCAATTTAACTCCACTACGGCTTAATATAGCTTTAATTAGGTGGTGGTTTTCAACAGAACGAGAGAATCTATCGAACTTAAATACTAGAAAATATGTAATATCATTTTTCTTTAAGCCACAATAATTCAATGCTTCTTTCAAAATTGTTCTATCTGCTAGTTCTGCTGATTCTCCTTCTTCTCTAAATTCTGTAACGAATTCTAAGCCTCTTCGCTCACAATACTCTTTACCTTTTTTTAATTGATCGGCAAGACTTGTATTATCAATCTGTCTATCTGATGAAACTCTAGTGTAAATGACTGCTTTTGGTTTGTTCATATTTTAAATAGTAAAAACTAAACAGAAAAGGGACTACCTGGTGCAAATCAATCTTTGGGTAAAGACTGTTCCAAGTAGCCCCTTATCTGTAAAGATAACAGACTAAAGTCTAGTTTTCTTTCGTTTTACCCTTTTTGATTGATTTGCAGTTAAATTATATAACTTCTTTTCATCTTCTGGTACTTTTTTATTAAAAAAATCTCCGACAGCTATTTCAGCCATAGTCATCACCATATTTATAACAACCTGTAATTCATCATCATTCAAGCCGTCAGCCTTTGAACCCAAGATTTCTCTGGCTCTTTCAGCAGAAATTTCTTTAGAATCAATATCAAATTGATTTATAAACTTTAGATTTTCATCAATAAGATTTAGGTTCAATAAATGGATTTGTTAAAAAGTAATGTAAGGAAATTGGCTGTTGAATAAAGTTTAACCAAGTAGCTTCAAACTTATTCTTTAATAGGCTTTCGTACTCAATGAACAGAAACTTGTTTTCATCTTTCAAAAACTTGTGAATTCTGTAACTATCGTGATTCGTATCTCCCTTTGCGTTTTCAATTCCTTGAAATACTACATTCCTTAAGCCTCTGTTTCCGTATAGCTCATATCTATTCCCATCCTTTTTAGGCATATCAGGAATAAGGTTCAATATTCTTTTCTTAGTTGTCGTTATGAATAAAACAGATGGAAACTTATCATCGTTATTAAGCTTGTACTTTTCTGAAAGGGAATAGTATTCAAAATACTTTTGATATTTTTCTGCAATATCTTTTGAATATTCAGAACCTTTATCATATTCAACATAAAATTCATAAATCTTTTCATCTCCAACATCAATTCTTACAAAAGCATCTGGAATTACATATTTAGTTATTTTCTTTTGGTCATTGTTAATCCATTCCTTAAAAGAATATATGTATCTTTGATAAGCATCTCCTTGGAATTCTACTAGCTTAAATCCATATCTTTCGCACTCAGTAGAAAATATGTAAAACAATTTAGACACTTCAATTGTATGTTCAATGGCAAAGAAATTTACATTAGTAATTCGGTCAGGACAGTTAATGTTTTCTAGTGGAATACCTTTATTCACTGATAAAACTCCTGCACCTGTCTTTGATAAAAATATGATTTTTGAATGATTTGCATAGTATTTAGTTCTTAACAACCCCTGTTTTTCGAGTCTTGTAATACTTCTGGCAACTCCTTGATAAAAACTATAAATATTCTTAGCAATCAAAATATCAGCCAAAACTTTAAGCGGAATAAACTTAAAAATACTCACTGTATACAAAATTTCCACATCAGAACTTTTTAAAATATTTGAACCAATCATTTATATAAAAAAATTAAAAAATAATAAATCTCAACAAATACTTAAAAACTAACCTACCTAAAATCTCTATCTTCTCAATCTCTCTTCTTTATTCTTCTCTATCTATCCTACCTAACTTACTATTACTAACTACCTACTACCTACCCTACTAAACCTTACTAACTCAGACGACAAACAACACAACGTGTAACTTTGTCGAGGGAGTGATTGGGTGGGCTCCGATAGGAGGGCACCCAATCACTCCCGTTCGGAGTTAGTAAGGTTTAGTGGCTCTCGCTTTGGTAGGTTTTTAAAGATCGTAAAATAGTCATTTTTTCGGATTAGCAGTTTCACCATAGTTTCATCACTTCGTTCATCAGTTATATTCCTTCTCTATTTAGTAATTTCTGAGATAAATTAAGTGCATGATTTCGTTTTTTATTAAATTCTGACAACTTTTCGTTTTCTGTTTTTTCTTTAGGAATTGTTTTACTGTCTGTTAATTTATCTAAGCCGTTCTTAATTTGTTTCTTTCGTTCTAAAATTGCTTTCAAGTTTTTATTAAATAAAGCTCCTGGCTTTTTCCAGAAAATTTTGCCATCTTTTTTATCTGTATTTATTTCGTTACATGTTTTCCAGAAAGCAGATTGCAATTCTTCGTGAGTAAATTGTTTTTCATCAAGCAAGTTTTGATAAAACTTAATATCTTCAAGATTGTCCAGTAACTTTGCATATTCAAGTGCTTCTGGATTGTATTTAGTAAAATCTTCTGTTTTGGGATCAACTTTGAAACTTCCAAAGTCACTTCGTTGTGACTTTTTATCAGCAATTTTTTTTAAGTCGTTTTCAGCTAACGTCTTATTAAATTTAGTATTCTTATATTCGTATCTTTCGGGTGTAGTTTTCGCCACTATCTGTAGTGTACTTTTCGACCCTAGCGATGGTGTAGTTTTGTACACTAGTTTACTTTTGTCTACTAGTGGCGTTTTATCTATTGCTTCAAATTCAATCTTGTTAAAAAAATATTCATTACTATTTCTTTCAGAGGATTTCTGATAAGAGATTAAACCTATCTGTTTTAAACCTTTTAAATGAGCAACAATTCTTTTTCTGCTTTTATGACGTATTTTTTCAAGAGTTGTTAATGACGGAAAGATTTTAGATTGCCCATTCCATTTAAAATCAAGTAAAGCTAAGAATGTTCTAAATTCTGAATCTGAAATTTCAGGACTACGAATTAGGTTAGATAAAATTTGCACAAAGGCTTTACCTCTATCTAACTCTTTTGAGATTTTTAAAACAACCTTTTCAGACATTAGTTTTGTTTGAGTAATAACTTGTAAAAGAACTCTAGTCTAGTGTTTTGATCTCTAGTTAATATTTCATCTATCCAGTCGTTATTGATTTCAAAGGTATGTTCAGTTTTATTCCAATTAATAATTTCTAATCTGTGAAGTTTTTGAAAAGCTATACTCGCATTAGCACTGTAGGCAATCCTGAGTTTTTCTAAATCTGTAAGAGTAAATGTAGCCAATTGTTTGGTACTTACTTTTAAATCACCAGAACGATTTGCTAAATGAAAGATAAAAAGCAACAATTCTTTTTCTTTTAATAATAGTGATTTATCTAACAGTAGTGCAGTGATAAAGTTATTCTCTGTTTTCTCATTAGCATTCAAAAAGTTCTTAATGATCTTTGGTGTGTTTAGCGACATATTTTTGGTAAATTGTTAAAAAGTAAAATATATACAAAAAAAAGAGATCCAAATCTCAGATTAAGAAACATGTTCTTTTTTCTGAAACTTAGACCTCTCTAAACAATCAAGTTAGCTAAGGTTAATTAGAATTACTTAATAAATTTTGTCTTATCGTCAGTCTTTAAATCTCCTTCCTCATTTAAACGTATCTCAAAATCGTGTTTTAACTTAGTAATTTCCGCATTATTAATTATCAGTGTTATTACCCCATCTTTCTGCCAAAGTATCATCTTGATTAGATTTTCAATTGCTTTAGGCTTGATCATTTTCAACAAATTATGCTTTCTTACCTTTAAAGATATTATTTCATACAGTTCATCGTTTTGTTTGATCATATATTTTGAAAAGTATATTTTTTATTAAGTAAATCTCGATAAGATTTTTTATCATCATCATCTGAAACTATTGGATAGTCTTTAAACACGAATAAATCCATAATGTCTTTTTGTTCAACTTCTTCTTTAGAATTGAGAATATAGGTTTTGATACCACTTGCACTTAAAAACTCTTTGTTTTTTCGTAAGATCTTAAGAAATTCATTTTCTTTTTCTGTTAGGTTTCGTTCAAAGAAGAGAATTTGATCAAATGGCTTACCTTCAAAATAGTAGGTGGCCTTTTTTGCAGGAATTGGCTCTTCATTTTCCATATAAATATTAAAGTCTTCAAATTCAGGTAAAAGTACAGGTGTTATTTTGCTTATTCTCCAAGTATAAATATACCTTTCAGCAAAAGGCGTATCTGAAACAGGCTTTGGAGGTAAATTTTCAGTGTGAAAGTAGTTATAAATGTGTAGTCTTAATTCATCCTGACTTTTAATGCCTCTTTTTTTAAGTTCACCAATATACCAAAGCATTAATGATGTTTTGTATTTATATTTACCTATACTTCCACCTAAAAAAGAATTGATACCAACTCTTTTAGGAGCTGGTATCATTTGATGTTCTGTATAGTATGCTAACTTCCTTAAATCTACATTAAACGGAGAAGTCCTAAATGAAAAGTAATTTGATATTTGTAAGGTTGTTAAGTCATACTTATCTCCTTGATAACGATTTAACCCAGCCTCATAATATGCGTTTTGACCTGCTCTAAATAATTTATATATTGGCTCAATCACCACTTCTTTTATGTTCATACTTATAGTATTAATATTTAGGAACTAACTAATCTTATTCCATCTTTTTTATGTTTGTCAAGAAAAATATATAATCTGGGAAGAAAGTACCTGTATTTATTTTTGATATTTGGACAAACCAATGGATAGAAATGGAATTAGTGGGGTATGTATATTTTTGTAAGAAATTGCAATAACATCTATTATTGTAGTTTTTTAAAGAAATTTAATAAATTATAAATTCTTTAATAAAAAAATATGGCATTAATGTCTGATTTTTTGAATTCATATGAAATACAAACAAATTGACACTACATCTTATAAATGTTAAATTTTCGCTACAGTGTAGCGTTTAATACTTATTTATAAACATTCTATTGTGAATCATGAAAACCAATTTAAATTTGTCAAATGATGAATTAAAAGAAATAGCAGAGAAACAAAATAAATCGATTGAAGAAGTTGCAAATGATCTTAAGCATGCATTAAAGGATTTGGAATATTCCAATAACAAACTTGGCAAAATAATCGAAGATTTTAAGTATGTTAAGTTTCCTAATAATATTCAATTACATGGCTATGGGAAGCACAATGAATTAAATTCTAAATATTTGTGTTACGATAATTTAGAAATCTTTAATAAAATTCCTACGACCGAGTTAGCTATTGTAACAGGATTTGGTCCTACTAATTCCCCAACGGCCGGTACACTTTCTTCTATTTTTAGAGTACTTGAACTTCAAAAACAAACAGGTATTTATACTCATATAATCATTTCTGAATTAAGTGCATTAAATTCAAGACAAAAGCCATTAAATGAGCTAATAAGAAATTCCTATCAGTTTATATCTTTTATTAAGAAATTGGGATTTAATGAAAAAAACGGTGAAATTAGAACACATAACTTTCATGATCATTCCCGAGTGTTTTCACTTGTTTCTAGTGTTTTAAGTACTGAAGATTTGCTCGAAAATCGTGAAGTAACTAACGATATGTATAAAAGATTACAATTGCTTGGGAACGATTTCTCAAAAATGGTGAGTAGGACATATACAATGACAGATATTATCCTACCGATAGTTCGTGACAAAAAACGAGGTGTAATAGTGCCGGTAGGATTGGAAGAACATCACCATCCGTATTTAGCAAGAATTGCACTTAATAGGATGAAAGTGAAGAGTGGAGGCGTGGATAGCTTGGTTCATCAAGATGCTGAAATCGGTGCATTGTATGGAAAGCTTATTGGTGGTCTTTTCCCTTATGTTAAAATGTCAAAAAGCATTCCAGACTCTTCTATTAATGTTGGAGATAGCGAAGAGGAATTACATAGGAAAATTATTGACTGTGGGAAGAGAAATGAGGAGGTTATTTTACAAATGATGATACTTGCTTCTAATTGGAGTCCCGACAAGTTAATAGAAGCCAAAAGTGCTTTTGAAAATCTAGAACAAAATTACGAAGATTGGACTAAAATAAAGTATGAATATTTGAAGTTTTTTATTGAAATTAAAACCCTTTGGGAAGAATCGAAATATGAAAAAGATATTGATACATACAACGAACTATTTTTATATAAGAATTAAGACTGTTTCTTTATGAAAAATATTATTCTAACTGGGGACAGGCCCACAGGAAAACTGCATTTAGGTCACTATGTTGGATCATTAAAGAAAAGAGTTGAATTGCAAAACTCTGGAAAGTTTGATGGTATCTTTATTATGATCGCGGATGCTCAGGCACTTTCTGATAACGCAGACAATGTTGAAAAAGTAAGACAAAATGTAATAGAGGTAGCATTAGATTATTTAGCATGTGGTATTGACCCCAATAAATCTACTATCTTTATTCAGTCCCAGATTCCTGAGCTATGTGAGTTAACATATTATTTTCTGAATTTAGTTACAGTAGCAAGATTACAAAGGAATCCTACTGTAAAGGAAGAAATAAAGTTAAGAGGTTTTAATAAAAGTATTCCTGCTGGATTCTTGACATATCCAGTGAGCCAAGCTGCTGACATTACAGCATTTGACGCTAATATTGTTCCAGTAGGTGACGATCAACTACCGATGATAGAACAAACACGAGAAATTGTTAGAAGTTTTAATTCTATCTATGGAGAAACTTTGGTAGAACCAAATGCATCATTACCAGAGAATGATATTTGTAGCAGATTACCAGGCTTAGATGGGAAAGCGAAAATGAGCAAGTCTTTAAATAATGGTATTTACCTTGCAGACTCGCCAGAGGAAATTAAGAAAAAAATTATGGGGATGTTTACAGATCCCAATCATTTAAAAGTAGAAGATCCCGGCACTGTTGAAAATAATCCAGTTTTTACTTATTTAGATGCTTTTTGTAAACCTAATCATTTACAAAGATACCTAGCTGGTTATAATAATTTAGATGAGCTGAAAGATCATTACAGAAGAGGAGGTCTAGGCGATACGAAAATAAAAAGTTTCTTAAATGATGTTATTCAAGAAGAATTAATGCCACTTCGTACTAGGAGAGAGGAATATCAAAAAAACATTCCACAAGTTTATAAAATATTGCTTGAAGGCAGCCGAGAAGCACGTAATGTGGCTTCCCAAACGACACAGAGAGTTAAAAGTGCAATCGGGATTAATTATTTTGAAGATGCAGACCTGATTAGTAAACAAGCACAAAAATTTGCACACCAGATCAAATCATAAAAGAAATATACAAATTTATATATACCATATTTTTTGCACTCCTAAGAATCTTATCCCTCCTTTGCGCCACTAGTCATAGCTTCGTAAACGGAACCTAATGTTTCGTCCGCATTTTCTCTTGCCTTTTTAGCTCCGTATTCTAGAATAGATGGAATATATGTAGGATCGGACATTACTTGTGCCCTTCTTTGTTGGAAATTTTCTATAAACCTTAATGTAATTTCTGTAAATATCTTTTTAAAATCACCCATTACAGTTTGCCCCTGCATATGTGCTTCTATTATCTCATCTATTAGAACTTTATCTTCTGGTTTATAGGTTAGATTTTTTGCTAGAGTAACATGACTTGCTAGAGTAGGACTCATTTCTCCTGCAAATGCTGTTTCAGCCTTTTTAATTTTTTTTGCAACCTCATCAAGGCTATCAGTTAAAAAAATAGCACCATTGGGATTTGTTTTACTCATCTTACCTTCACCTTTCAAAGATCGTATTCTTAATGTTTCTACTTGTTGAACTTTGGGTACATACAAGGTTTGACCATATTGTGCGTTAAAGCGTTTAGCAAGTAATCTTGTCACTTCAATATGTGGAACTTGATCTTCTCCAACAGGAACTTCTTTTGCTCTCTGTATTAAAATATCTGCAGCCATCATGACAGGGTAAGTTGCTAGTAAAGCACTTGCATTTTCTTCTCTTTGACCATCTTTCAGTTTATCTTTCAATGTAGGTACTCTAATAAGCTCAGCAATTGAAATATGTCTCATTAAATATAATGTGAGTTGTCCAACCTGTTGAGCAATTGTAGACTGTACAAATATATCCGTTTGCTCTGGATTGAGTCCTAAAGCTATATAATCTGCAACAACATCATTGGTGAATTGCATTGCTATCTTAGGTTCTTTATCTGTCATTGCATGAAGATCAGCTACAAAAACCATAGGATGTTTGCCATTATTTTGCAATTCAAGAATAGGTGCTACTGCCCCTACAAAATTAGCCACCGTCAAATCCCCAGTTGGTCTAATACCTGTAAAGATTTCAACTTTCCATTGGATACTCTCCTGTTGCTCAAAAGATGCGAGCGGCTGTTCAGCAATAGGCCTTTCTATAATAGTCTGTCTTTCCTCTTTTTCTTTATTCGGATCCTCAAAATTTGAATTCATATTTTATAATCTAACAAACATAAATATTAATGGATTATAGCACAGACAGGCATATAGAGCATAATTCTTTTTAAATATCTGATACCTTGCTTTCAAATTAAAGGATCAGATTCTGATAATAGATTCGTTATTTGATTTAAATCTCCCCCATACAATTCAACCACTTCTAAAAACAATTTAAATACTTTTCCTTCCTGAATATTTTTCTTTGCCAATAAATATCCTTCTTTTAACGACTTAACCTTTCCCGCTAAAAGAATAATAGGTGCTGCGTTAATGCATATAGCATCAGTATGGCTTTCTAAGCCTATACCATTTAGTACTCTTAGAGAAGCCTTGACATTATCAATTTTCGTTTCCTTTTCGGCTAATTCTTTTAAACTATTACTTGGATTGAAAGGAAATGTATCTTTTATATTAGCTGATATTTTCCGGACAACCTTGCCATTTTTCATACCTATGATATTAGCGTAACCAGAGATTGGTAATTCATCTAAATAATGTACACCGTCTTCACTAGATGAGTAGACTAAAACATTTTTAAAACCATATTCTTTATACACCTCTAACGACAATTTAACATTGGGATGTGACAAACCATATACAAGAGCATCAATTTTGACCGGAAAGCTAAGTCCAGCTAGGGCAAAACTCATGGCGTGCGGAGCATAAAATACGCCTTCATAAACTTTAGCAAAATTTGGAGTTGTGTCTTCAATTGAAAAAAAAGCAATTCTCTTTTCTTGTAATATTGTGACTTTTTCTTTGAAAGGGATATTTATATTGATACCAATTATTTCTAAAAGATCAGAGGAACCTGTTTTGGAAGACGTTGAATGTGAACATGCCTTTGCAGTAAATGCACCACAAGCAGCCGCAACAAAACTAGCAGGTGTAGTAATATTTATTGTTTTAAACCCCTTTTTACCACTTGACGCTACACCAACTAAGAGTTCTTTATTTGGCAAAATAATTTTTGGTCTTGGTGTTTTTAATATACCATCCAACGATAATGAGGCGTTTATTAATCCTTTTACTTCAGAAACAGAAGGTCCCTTAATCATAACCCCATTTAGTAACATTGTTAAAAGACTTACTCTTTTTTGTAAATTTTCTTCCTTCAAAATCTCCAACATTGCCTCTTCTGCTTCAAACTCGTCAATAGATAGGCCAATATTCAATTTGTAAAGGGATTCATATGGTTCTTTGATTTTTGTATCTCTTTGTATAATATTAACCATGGATCATTTTCTAGACTTGGTAAAATAAATTGTATTATCTCATTAAGCAAACTAAATTGCGATATAAGGATAACGATTTGTTACGATAACTCAAAATAAACGTCAGCAGTACACCCTAAATCTTTTTGCACTGGAAAATCTTTATCTAATATTTCCCAATCACTATCGGAAAGCTTAAAATTTTCAATATCTAAAATTTCATCAATATGTTCTTTGTTAGAACTTTTAAAAACAATAGAAACTCCATCTTGTTGTACAAGCCACTTGGCCACAATTTGTGTATTTGTTTTGTTATATTTTTTAGCCATTTCATCCAATAATCTGTACGTGCCAGTATGATAATAGGGATCTACAACTCCCGGATATGAAAGTAGAATAGGTCTCCACGCAATGAATTGAATTCCACTTAGTTTACAATAATCTGTAACACCTTTTCTTTGAGACTCACGACAAACGAGATTATATTGATTTTGAACTGCATAAATTGGACTGTTTAGTAGTTGAGAATATTTTTTTATCGTAGCAATTCCGACATTACTCAGCCCTATATGTTTAATAAGTCCAGTATCAATGAGCTTATTTAAGGCTCTAGTTGTTTCTTCAATGGGAATGAGTGGATTTTGTTTATGGATGTAATATAAGTCAATGCTTGGAACATTAAGTCTTTGTAGAGATTTTTCACAGGAGCTAATAACACTGTCATAAGAAAGATTATATTCACGAACTTTAGTAGCTAAAAAATATTTGTCCCTAGATATCTTTTTTATTGCTTCTCCAACGAGCAACTCAGATTTGCCATCTGCATAGCTTTCTGAGGTATCTATATGTGAAATACCTTTACTGATTGCATATTTAATGGCATCAATGTCTTTTTCATCATCATTATTAGGATTTGGCTTAACGTCTCCTCCCATTCGCCATGTTCCTAAACAGATTTTTGAAGAATGATATTTGTTATCAAGCATATTCATAAAACTTTTTAATTCTAAAAAAGATTTATACCATACTAATTGCATCTAATCAACTGATTTACTGGACAGATTTGACTTTACCTCGTCTTCATATTATCATTCCTGTTATATATTTAATAAAGAAACCACTATAAAAAAAGAACATAATGCTGTACTAGAGATAGTAAAATTAGGCAATAAAAAAAATGAAAGACTTATTGAAGTGCTGAGTGATAAAACTTTAAATTGGATCGAAGTTTTAGGATACTTATGCTACCACCGAGTTGCTGGCCTTGCATATCAAGTTGTAAACTCCATCGATGTAAGAAAACTAGATTTTCCTGTTTTTTTCACAATTTATATGATCCATCAGGCACAAAGCATAAGAACAGATTTACAAAAAGAATATATTAAAAGCATTTCTTCAAAGTTATCGGAAGCAAATGTAAAACATACATTCTTAAAAGGATCAGTCTTATCAAGTACTATTTACCCCTCAGGTACTAGAGCTTTTAATGATATAGATATATTAGTATCAAAAAAATCAATTCAAAAAGTAAAAGGGATTTTGTATGATTTAGGTTTTTTGCAAGGCAAGTATGATTATAGTAAAGATATTGTTAACGAATTTGACCAACACACACTTACGCAATCTATAAATACTAGAGGTGAAATGGCTCCTTTTGTTAAAATACTTAATGAAATAACTATTAAAACTATTGATATCGATGTTAATTTTTCTTTAGACTGGACGCCAAACACCTCTAATGGAGTGGTAGATTATTTTTTGGAGGAACGAGTTCTCATTTCTAGTGATGACAACTTTTCAATCTATTCGTTAAAAGAAGAACACCTATTTATCCATCTGTGTAGCCACCTTTACAAAGATTCAGCCTTATTAGACCTTGTAAAAAAAAGAAAGGTATTGGATTTATATAAATTTGTTGATATATATACTTTTATCCAAAAATATTTCGAACAAATTAACATCGACCAAATATTCGAAGACTCTCTAAAGTACGGTTTTGATAAACATGTGTTTTTTACACTAAATTATACCGCTGAGATTTTTCCAGAGATACTGTCATTAAACAATGTTAATTTACTTTATCAGAAATATAGTTATATAAGCGATAATATTATGACAGTAATTTTTGACCAGTATAAGCCTGAAAAAAAGATGGAAGATACTGGAAGTTTGATAGATAGACTATTTTCATACGATATTATAAAAAATTATAAGTAAACACTGGATTTTCTATGAATGATTTAACCGCAAAAGTAAACGAAATTTTTATTGATAGTTTAAAAGCTATAACAAATGAATCAAGCCATACTGTACATAGTTTGATTAGTGATAATCTAATAACAACTATAACTTGTAATTATGACTTATGTTCTGATCACTTAATAGAATTTAGTCATTCTTTCAATACACTATTAAGCACTTCACAGAAAAATAATCGTAATAACATCAAAGCTTTTATCTTAGAAAACGAAGATATTTTCCAAAAGATTGAGTTGATATTTCTACACGCGGAATGGTCTACTAATCCGAGAGTAAAGAAATTTAACTTAGCAACACACAATACCTCTGGCTCAAAATGCACAGTTGATAATAAATTTTACATTATCAAATGCTACGATCATTTTTATTATATTTATAATACGGAATCTAGCGAATGCTTAATGGCAGTTAAAAATGAGAAAAAAGCATTGACTATGATTAATATTTTATTGCTTACACCGTACTTATTATACGGTGACTTATACGCAGTGCATGGTGGGTTAGTAAGTGATGGGAAAAACAATATTCTTCTCAGTAATTCATCTTTAGGTGGGAAAACAACTTTTGCTTTGTTGTTTTTAGCAAGTGGCTGGCAAATCATTACAGAGGAAACAACATATGTTACGAGATATGGGGCGATACTTAATTATAATATAAGAAACTATTTCAATATCAGAGTCGGTACATACTTAGAATTTAAAGATTTCTTTGTTAACGCTGGCATTATCAATAATGCTTTTTTAGATATGGCACATATGAAGAAAAAAGAACTATTCGAACTTGGGAAGAAAGAACAAATGTCGATATATTTTGATGCTCTATCCAAAAGTAAAGGTAATCTTTCAACCGATCAAATAACCCATGTTTTAAAGGTTTCTCTAGATAAAAATAAGTCTGGCATATCAATTAAGAAAAATAGCCTCACTGAAATTGTTGATAGATTTTTAGAAGTAAGCCTTGCACCTACGGTTATGCTTTTCAAGAGTTTAACAAAAATGACCAATTTAAAAACAGAAGAAAGAAGAAAAGAACTAATACAAATATTTAAAAATACAAAAAGTTATTCAGTATCATCTGGCTTTGACTACAGAAAGAATTTTAATTACTTAATACAAAAAATCAAATTACTTTAATAAATGTAATCATATGGACTTCAATTGGTACGGACTAGAAAGTGGTGATTTGGGCAGTGGTTATGGTTATGACAAGGTTCACATTCAATCCCATACTAGGCAACTTCGTGAGAAGATTGAATCAGATGGATTTATAAGGTACTCCAGTTTTAAGGAAATAGAGACAGGGTATAAGGTTGCAATAATTCATAAACCTCCTCACGTATTACCAGAAGTAATTAATGGAGAATTTTTAGGAGTGAAAGATAATGTCGCACAAGTCGTTATAAACAGACGAGGCATAGGGAGGATTATATCTAAGACTAAAATACTAGATTTCCCAGTTGATACTACTAGCGAATATGAGATATATGCATCATCCGGTAGTTTTGATAGCTAGGAGGATATTTTGCCTTTTCTATCCGAAGGTTAAATTACTATGATCAGGGGGAATTTAGTATCATTACATTTTCATGTAATTAGCGACTAAGCTTTGTGATAATTTGGCCAGAAACTTATATATACTTTTAGACATTAAAGCATCAATTGCGATTGATTAGGCTCTAAAAGGCTTTGGGCGATTTCTTTAATTTTGCAGAAGAAGTCATAAAGTTGTAAAATCTTATCGGCAGGCGTATTAATAACGGAAATTTTGAGTAATAATCGCTAAAGTTATTACCTACTTCTGGTATCTGAATTCAAACTCGGTAGACAAGAGCCTGGGGATTAGATATAATTCACGAGCCTTAGTGTATGGAGTGATAGCTCAATGGTAGAGCAGCTGCCTTTTAAGCAGTTGGTTCCGGGTTCGAGTCCCGGTCACTTCACTTTTGTGAAGTACTGGGCAATACGCTAATTATTCCGGGTTCGGCTTTGCTGGCAACAGAGTTGCCTTAAGACCGGTCATTTCACTTAATTCAAACTGACTACTCTTACCAATCCCGATGCACTAGAGAATGGTAATATCATGTTATTATCCACAACATCAAATACTGGCCCAATTTTTTCTTCTGGAACAGCTATTGTGTAATCAGTACTAAAACTTACCGGTATTCGCCTTGAGTTATCGCCAAGTACAAAAATATAATATCCTTCGGTAGATAAAAATAAATCAAATTCACCATCTAAATATAACTTTTCATCGACAAGAATTGAGCTAATGGACATGTCATCTCTAAATCTGACATCTAAGGATTTAATTCCTTTTCTTTTAAAATATTCTACTCTTGTAGATTTTGGAAGTTCAGAACCTTGTTTTTTTACTAAACTTACACGAGATTCAAGATTTTGATTTCTAGAAATTAATGCTCGTACTTTTAATGCATTTATATCAATTTCCGCTTCCACAACTTTTAAATATCGACTCAATGTTTCTATTTGCCCATCAGGCAGAACTTGTTTCGTCCTTTCTATTTTTTGAATGCTTATGCCGTGGTCACTAGGATAAATTATTATTTGTTCGTATACATTATTGCCTTCATGAATATCAATGACTCTTTTCCTGCCTGGGGCTATAGTAAAATAATCATATAAGACAGTATCTTTATCGTCTCTGAGTTCTATTACATTAAAAATATTTATATACCATTCTACTTCGTCGTTAGGAATTCTTATGGAGGCAATTGCTGAATAATCTCGAACATGAGGAATAATGCCGAGATTATCGTTTTGAGGATAAATAATTACAACCTCGTTACCTTGTAAATTGTCCCTAATCTCAAAGTTATATTCGTAGAGTTTAAAATGAATCATAGACTTAGTGACATGCCATGATTTGTCGGATTTTTCAATAATTACCTGAAGACTCAAGTTATCTTGGTTATAAATACTCACAATAAGTCTCCCGTCCAGGAAAGTAACTTCAAGGCCCTGATAATCTGCAGGGTACATAGATCTATATGTATCTACGGCTTGGTTTATTGAATCGTATAGGTTTTCTGATTCGGCAGTTTCCATTAGTGTCATTAAGACTCTAAACTTTGCTGCAGCATTGCTGTATTCATTTAAAATTGAGGAGGGTAGTAGTGGAGACTCAAACTCGGGGGGAAATTCTCCATAGTAAATTAAGTCGGGGTTAGGCATAACTGTACGCAAGAATTCTAGCTGCCCTGCTAAATCTAAAACTCCTGGTAATAAGTAATCACCGATTTTGAATGGTTTTTCACCTTTTAGAAGATCATCTTCATTAAACATATAAAATAATAACATAAGGCAATCAGCTGTTTTTATAGATAAAACAAAAGACTTAGTGTAAGATTTAAAACGTTAGCTTTTATAGAATTTTTATGGCAGATGTAAATATTTCAAACGACGAACTATTAACTGTAGAAGGTTTAGATAAAGTAGAAGAATATTTTAAAATGAAAGACATTATGAGAACTTTAAGAAACGATCTTAAAGATCTTAAATTGCAGAATCCTGAGGTCGAGGAACTTGATAAATTAACAAAAAGAGTTAAGGAGATTAGAGAAAAAATTAAAGATGATGAAAGCATTAAAGCTTTAGAAGAAAAAATTTCAACTTCGAAAGAAAGATTAGATTTATTGAAGGAATTAATTAGAATTGATTTATTAGAAAAAGCACAAGAAGAAGTAAAACGAAATGGAAGAAAACTAAAGGTAGTAAGCGTATTAAAAGAAATGCGTGATGGTGAAAACGAAGGAAAGAAGAAAAAATTCTTTAAGAAAAATTGATAACTGGCTTAAATATTCGAAAAATCCTACTATTTAATAGTGGGATTTTTTATAATTAGTTGATTTTTACAATACATATGTCTAAAAGACAGTTTACAGCTTACGAAATAAATCAACTAACAAAACACGGTCTAGATCCATTTACCCTTGCAGATATAATAAATCCCGATATTCCAATAGAGTATATAACCTGTTTTAGTGAATTTAGAGGAAGAGATTTTGAGGTTGACCCTTCGGTACTTATACCAAGAATTGAAACTGAAGAAATAATAGATATTGCACTAAAGCATGTTGCTCATAAAAGGAGCGTTATTTACTGCGATGTTGGAACTGGAAGTGGAGCTATTGGTATTTCCTTTGGAATAGAACTAGCAAAGAGAAACTTAACCTACTACGGAATTCTTTCAGACATTTCACCTAAAGCTCTAAATATGGCCAGAGATAATTTGGAATCACTAATGCCGCAGGACAAGTGTATAAAACTAATAAAGTCCGATTTAATGAATGATTACCCAGAAATAGAATTCGATGTAATTTTTGCAAATTTACCATATATACCAAGTACTAGAATCAAGCAGCTGAATTCCTCCGTTAAGGATTATGAACCAATTGGTGCACTAGACGGAGGAAAGGATGGATTAAAATATATTCGTAAACTTTTAGATCAAGCACCTAAATTTCTTAAAAGCAAAGGCGTAATAATATTAGAAGTAGACGATACACACACCGATACATCAGAATTTGACGGACACTGGAGTATTGATGTACAGCCCGATATAAATCAAAAGAATAGATTCTGGATAATAAGTAAAAAATAGTACTTATTACTAATACAAAATTGCCTATTTACGAAATTGAGAATTTCCCATAAACTGAGTTACATAGTTATCAATCACACACTATGTCTTCCACAAAATATATTTTTATTTCTGGTGGCGTAATTTCCGGTCTTGGAAAAGGAGTCACATCAGCTTCTCTAGGTGTTTTACTCAAGTCTAGAGGTTATAAGGTCACCGCAATAAAATGCGAAAGTTATTTAAATGTCGATTCGGGAACAATAAACCCTATCGAACACGGGGATACTTTTCTATGTAATGATGGTTTAGAAGCCGATATGGATTTAGGAACCTATGAAAGATTTTTAGACATTCCAATTGGAAGGAAAAATTTTATGACAATGGGAATTGTTTATCAAACAATAATAGATAGAGAACGGTCTATGGGTTATGGGGGAAAGACTGTGGACGCAATACCAACTGTTCCTAACGAAATAATTAGCCGAATTAAAGCTGCAGGTGAGGGGTTTGATATATGTTTAGTTGAACTGGGCGGAACCGCGGGTGAATATCAGAATATATTCAATTACGAAGCAGCTAGAATGATGAAACTTGATTTGCCTGAAGATGTAATTCATGTACACATTACATATGTTCCTGTACCCGAGCATCTTGGTGAACCAAAAACAAAACCCACACAGTTATCACTAAGATTTTTAAATATGTCGGGCATACAACCTGACTTTTTGGTATTAAGAAGTAATCTTCCAATAGATTCCCTACGAAAGGACAAAGTTGCAATTCAATGTAACATTCCAAAGGAAAGATTAATTATGAATGCAGACTTAAAAAGTATTTATGAGTTACCAATAAAATTTGAAGAACAGAAATTCGATAAAAAAGTATTAAAGGTCTTAGGGCTCTCAACAAAAATATTAAAATTTGATAAATGGAAATCTTTAGTTTCCACAGTTACTTCTCAAAGGAAGAATAGGGTAATGATTGCAATTGCAGGTAAATATATTGCGACAGGAGATTATCAATTACCAGATGCATACAATTCATTAACCCATGCTCTAAAACATGCTAGCTGGGGAACAGAAATAGGGGTAGATTTTAAATTTGTGAATACAGAAGACATAGAAAGAGAAGGTGCAGAAAAATATTTATCGGGAGTTGATGGAATAATAGTTCCAATAGGGTGGGGAAGCCGAGGAGTAGAGGGAAAGATTTTGGCTGTTGAATATGCAAGACAGAATAAAGTTCCATACTTAGGGTTATGTTTTGGAATGCAATTGGCATGTGTAGAATTTGCAAGAAATGTTGTGGGATTTTCAGATGCAAACTCAGAAGAGGTAAGTGCAAAGTCAAAACATAAAATAATACATTCAATTCCATTCGATCCAAAATATCAGGTAATTAAAGGAGAAGGTACTTCAATGCGGTTAGGTGCATTCGATTGTGTAATAAAAAAAGACACACTGGCCCATAGTATTTACTCAAAGTATGGAATTGGGAAGAAACAAAGGAATGGAAACCTACTAGTTAGCGAAAGACATAGACATAGATTTGAATTCAATAATGAATTCAGACAAGACCTGGAAGCAAAGGGGATGATATTTAGTGGAACAAGTCCTGATGATTTCTTTGTAGAAGTAATTGAACTGCCTAAGAAGATGCATCCGTTTTTTATTGCAACACAGGCTCATCCAGAGTACAAGTCCAGTCCGTTAAACCCTCATCCTTTCTTTCTTGAATTTGTGCTGGCAAGTGAAAAGTTTAAGAGAAAGAATAAATAGGGAATGAAAAAGTAATAGTAAAGTAGGGCGAGCAAAGCTCGCCCTACTTCTAGATGCAAATTTAACCCAATAAATTTCTTCCTGTCATTTCTGGAGGTATTTCTAAACCCATTAGGCTTAATATTGTTGGTGCAATATCTGCCAAACCACCAACAGGCAATTCTCTTCCTGGTAAATTGTTAGCAATAACCAAGAATGGAATCTGGTTAGTTGAATGTTTTGTATCAGGTGCCCCTGTTTGAGTATCAATCATTTCCTCAGCATTTCCGTGATCGGCAGCAATTACGACTGCGCCGTCTTGTTGTAACACTGCATCAACAAGTCTACCTAAACATTGATCGCATACATCCATTGCCTTGACCGCAGCATCTATTACTCCAGTGTGACCAACCATGTCAGGTCCAGCGTAGTTAACCATTATAAAATCGTATTGTTCAGATTTAATTTTATCTACTAAAACATCTGTAACCCATTTCTGACTCATTTCGGGTTTTAGGTCGTAAGTTGCAACATCTTTTGGTGAAGGTACTTCAATCCAGGTTTCACCAGCTGAAATTTCCTTATTCTGACCATTAAAAAAATAAGTCACATGAGGAAATTTCTCGGATTCCGCAATTCTCAACTGTTTTAATCCATTGCTGGATAGAACTTTACCCAATGGAACTGTTACCTTTTCAGGAGGGAATGCTTTAATCTTAGGATAGCCGTTTTCGTAATCAGTCATACCTACCCAATATAGATTATTAATTTTATTTCTGTCCCATTCCTTAAATTCCTCCGCTTCGAATGCTAAATCAATTTGGTATGCTCTGTCTGGTCTAAAGTTAAAGAATATTACTGCATCATTTTCCTTTATAACAACAGGATCCTCATTACCTTTAACTATGCTCATCGGTTCAAAATATTCATCTAGAATATTTTTTTTGTAAGATTCTTCTATAGCCTTATGCCAATCTTTAGTCTTAGTTCCCCCAATTGTATACAAATCGTAAGCCATTTTAGTTCTTGTCCAATTCCTGTTTCTATCCATAGCATAGGCTCTACCAATAATGGAAGCTAGCTTTCCAACTCTTCTTTGTATTAACCACGTCTCAATTTTTTCAAGAATTTCAATAGCCGACTTTGGAGGTGAATCTCTTCCATCTGTAATTGCATGAACAAATAATCTATTGGAATCTATTTTTTCTAATGCAGCAAATTTAATAATTGCCTCTAGGTGATCCATAGATGCGTGTACAAAACCACTGCCTACTAATCCTAGCAAATGTACGTTCCCGTTATGTTTTTTAGCAAAGTCAAATGCCTGTTTAATTGCAGGGTTCTGAAAGAATGATCCAGTTCTGATTGCATTATCAATTCTAGGTAAGTTCTGAAAAATTACTTTTCCTGCTCCCATAGTCATGTGTCCTACCTCGCTGTTTCCATCTGTACCGGAAGGTAGGCCAACATTTAAACCTGCAGCCTCTAAATAGGTATGAGGATACATTGGCCAATATTTATCTAAATTTTGGGTATTAGCTAAGGTAATTGCATTTCCAGGTCCTGGAGGAGCGACTCCAACACCATCCATTGATACTAATACAACTGGTCTTGGTCTTTTTGGAGAAATGGGCATGTTCTTAACTTTTAATACATAAACTAAACTATTACAGTATATATTAATAAGTTAAGAGTTGGAAATCAAACATGTGTATATTATTGCAATTGCGTGGCTGTAATCTACGAATTTATTTTTTATTGGTTCTAATTTTATTCATCCAATCAGCATAGAACTGCAGATTATGAATTGTTGCCAATCGCAATCCACTTGCTTCACCCAATCTTACCAAGTGTCTTAAATATGCCCTGCTTACGGTCCTGCAAGCTTCACAGGAGCAGTTTTCATCTAGTGGCTTGTCATCAAATTTATATCTTTCGGTTTTTAAGTGCAATGTGTCGTAACTTAGATTCTTATATGATTTTGTAGTTTCACCTTGCCCTTCACTGACGTAGAGCAAACCATGTCTTGCATTTCTTGTGGGCAAAACGGTATCGAATAAATCCCAGCCAACATCCACACAAAAAGCAATGTCGTCGGGTTGTCCTACACCCATTGCATATTTATATTTGCTATTCGGAATTAAGCTAGACACATACTCAAGCATTTCATGATAGAAACCCTTTTTCGATTCAGTGAGCCAAGTCACTTGAGTGTGTAAAGGCATTCCACCAAAATTATATATATCAAAATCAATCTCCAGTAGTTGTTCCGCGCTTATCTTTCTTAATTCGGTATCATTACCGCCTTGAATTACCGCTCCTATCAAAGACTTGCAGTCAACATCTTTGTTTAATCTTTCAAATTCTTTCTTACTTCTTTTAGCCCATAGAGTATTTATTCTTACACAGTCCTTTCTTTCTGCATAGCTTGCATCTCCAAGTATAGGATTATCTAAAACTGTTACTATGTCTGCCCCTAGATTATTCTGAATAACCTGAGATGATTCAGGAGTAAGTAAAGCATGCTCTCCCGTATTGGGATCAACAAAAGAGCAACCCAAATCTGTTATTTTGTTTTTACCCTTATCTCTTTTACTTTGTATAAGACTAAATACTTGCCATCCCCCACTATCTGTAAGAATTGGCCTATTCCAGCCAAAGAATTTGTGCAAACCCCCAAACTCCTTTATATACAAACTGCCGATTTTTTGTTCTATATGTAGAGTAGTGGTAACAATTGCCTCCGTTCCCGTCTTTGCTACATCATCAAAACTGACTGCTTTAACAGAGCCATATGTAGCATCCGGCATGAATGCAGGCAGTGTTAAATTCCCATGTTTTATTTCTATAATTTGGCTTTTAGACATTCTGTAATTATAACCTATAATATATGTAAACAATGCTAAAATACCAGTAAATAATACTATTTGTATGACTACAGATAAATTCAAACAAAGATTAATTTTTTATAGAGATTCGTTTACAAACGAAATTCCTACTGAGCTTGTTCATAGTACTTCTGCAAAAGCGGGGAGTAAAGGTTGGAAGGTTAGAAAAGGTTGGTTTACTCAATTAGCATTCTTGCTTGAACTTGCGATTCTAGACAACTTAATCCCTAAATCCATACTAAAAAGTGTTAAATTTGAGATTAAATTCATACGCTCTAAGGAATTTAACTCTAGATTAACTAATAGTGAAGATATCGATAGAATAGATAAGTGTATAAACCTTATTCTACAGACCCTAGGTTAGAATTCTTGACAATATTTTTTTTTGTAATATATAATTTAGCAGCAGGACAAGTTGACTGCTAAATTATTTGTTAAATTCAAATTATGAACGATAGAAGAATAACAGTTGTAAGACCATCACAAATTTTCGATACTTTTTTAGATGAATTTTTTAATACTACAGGACTAAGCACAATGATGGCTACCCAGTTAGATGTAGATATGTACGAAACGGAATCGGAAGTTGTAATTAAGGCTAAGGCCCCCGGTTACAAAGAGGAAGATGTAACTATAACAACAGAGGATAACGTTTTAACAATAGAAGGCAAAATTCAGGAGGAAAATGAACAAAAAGAGGGCGGCAAGAAGTATCACCTAAAGGAAATCAGAAGTGAGAGCTTTATTAGATCTATATCTTTGCCTACCAGAGTAGATGCAGAAAAGGCAGAAGCAAGCTTTGAGAATGGTGTAATTACAGTAACATTACCTAAAATGGAAGAAGTTAAGCCAAAGACGATTGCTATAAAGACTTCTAAAAAATAAAACATTTCAAAAGAATAAAAAAAGGGAGCGAAAGCTCCTTTTTTTATAGTAAAACAATATAACAGTAACAATATCTAAAGTATACCTTGACTGGGATTATAAATTTAGTGTAAATTGAAAGTCTAGCCTCTAAAAAAGGTTAGAGCGTCAGCTTGTCTGAGACAAGTGACGCTCCTGAGCGTGTTCACGAACTACCGTGAGCGGCGAGTTTTCGACTTCTGAGGGAAAATCTCACCCCAGAAAAATACTACACCGATCAGGAAAGTGCCAACCCCGGACATGAGCAACCACGTGGTATAGATGCTGTGAGGCATCTGAGCATAGGTGCTGACACCGAAGAAGTTCATTCCTACAGTGCCTACATACCCGAAGAAGACAATTGAGAGGACAGCAGTAGCGGCAAGCCTTACCACTGTCCATACGATACCAGCCCAATCAAGAGCCTTATCCAACCAAGTCCGCTTACGCGGGTCAAGGCGAGAAAAGTCCAACTGATGGGTGGACGAGCGATAGTGGCGTACTTGCTGTGCCATACATCCTCCGCAAATTTTTTATGAACAAATATATTATACCCTTATTTATATGTAATTGTCAATACAGATGGTAAATTTACAATAACATTACAATATAGGTCTCTAAAATCTATCCCTAGAAGGGCCATAGGCCGTTTGTGATTGTCAACGGAATATGGCAGTACATAAGAAATGCGAAGGGCAACATTATTTGTTGCCCTTTATACGCTCTTTTACTGTCAATGCCCCTGATTTTCTTCAGTAATTAAGGGGATTGTTATGTTCTCATCGAACATTCTTTGGGTTCTTTCATCAAACAACTCCGTAGTTATTGTGATAAAAACTGAAATACCAAAGATCACAAGGAACATAAGTGACACTAATAGTGTCCTAATCCATTTTCGTTTACTTCCGTTCAACTTTTGGGCAAGCCCATAAGCAAATAGCAGCCAGCTCAGAATTAGACAGCCAAATCCTAATAATTGGATTAATTGCCATATCTGAACGGACATTCGTAAAACTACATCAGATTCCATTCAACACCTCCATAAACGAGCGGTGTATAATTATAATATACAACCTATCGTTTGAAAAGCTATTGAATAAATTGAAGTGACTCAAACCAATTTGAAGATGCCGTGGACCCCGGAATAAATGTATTTCCTACATAAATAAATCCTAATCTATCAGGGAATGCAGGGTCGTAGAAAAAGAATCTGGTGCCAGAATTGGGATTACGTGTGTAAGGAGTAGGGCATTGTTCCGGATTGACGCCTGTACCAGCAATAATACTAGCAAAGATATAGTTTTTATTGTCGAATTTATAACTTAATGCTTCTGGTTTAAAGTAGCAGAAAGTTTCCGGCACGCCATCTAAAAATATTCTATTTATGGCCTGCTCAAAGCTTTCATCTGTTTTTTTAGAATATAATTCTACATACTGAGAATCAGCCTCAGCCTGTTCTGCCGATTTAATTGATATTCTGTTACCCTTTTTATTTGTAAGTACTGAAAAGTTTCCTACAAGGGACTGGTAATTAAATGTTAATTTTAATACTTCCGATGTTAGTTTTGATGTTGTGGCATCTAGAACTGTTATTTTATCTGGAATTTTATCCAAATCAGATACTGGAGAAGACACCACAGTAGTAACCGTGGTGTAGGAAACTACATCTCTTCGTTCTAGAAAATTTCTGACACTACTGTCAATGTTAGTAACTCTAAGAATATATGTAATACCTACACCAACCAACGAAAGTACCACAATAATAAAAACTGTAATTAGAAATGCAATAAATTTTCTAGACATTAGGCCTTCTTTAAAAACTTCTTATAAACAGTATATACAACAACAAAGGAAAGTACCAAACAACTTCCTAGGCTTACCGTATTTAATAAGCTGAGTCCAGAAAAATTAACCGCAATTCCCATAAGAGCCCATATAATAACAAGCGAGTAAGCTACATCTCTGTGCCTTAACAACATTATTATGCCTAGCAATGCCGAGACTACTACAAGTAAGGTAGCCCATGTAGGACCATCAATTCCAAAGCCATCCCAATTTAACGAATAAAGTGCTACTGTTATGTTCGCAACTGTGGCGACAGTAATCCAACCAAGATAAATTCCAAAGGGAATTTTTGCAAATAAATATTCATTTTTATTCAAATCTTTTCTTACATTAAGATTTAAATATATATATATTAGACTTGCAAGCAGAACAAGCATAACGACCACACTTAAAACAACATAATTGTAGTGCCATAAGAAAATCCAAGCTGTATTAGCCAAATTCGATATTACAACAGCCCATAATACTTTGTTTAACTTTTTACTATCATCCTTCTTAGTTAGTAATAGTATATTGAATAATATTATTCCCAAATAAATTACACCCCAGATTGCAAAAACATAGCCTGCAGGAACAAAAAATACTTTAAAGGAATCAGAGATTTGTTTTGTTGTCTGATTATTAAAGGGAACCGCATTCGCGAGAATATTGGTAATAATCATTACCAGGGAAGTAGCCACCACTAGAAATTTTTTCATATAAAAAATTAATGAAATATATAAAAAGTCTATACTTTAACTAAGTAGAAATCAATGATTGTATAAAACAATCGTTAGAATACAACATCCGCACAAAAATAGGATTAGAAGAAATATCGGGATTAAAATAGCAATTGTTAATTTATTATTCTGCTTCATCTATAAGTTTAAATTCGGAGATTAAATTTAACGCCTCACTTTCAATTTTACTTCTCATAGATAAATCCGATTCATATAAATTACTTAAACATTCATTTTGATCTTTTTGCAATGCTTTTGTTCGACAAAGTTCCCAGTTAGATTGGGAGAATATAAAGCTACCCTGTAAACTTCTGCTGAGTTGAATCAGGTTATCATCTTTAACGCCGTATACGTAAATGTACAATCCTACGTTTGAAATATTATCAACATAGTCTTCCTTTCTTAAGCCAAGACCCAAGATTGACCGCGAGGAATCGGTTCCAACATAAGTGTTATTTAATTCATCTATTTTATAAAGAGTAAAATACGAGCAATAGGTTTGAAATGTGTTTAGTTCTGCATTACTTGATTCAAAATCCTTTATGCCTATAATAATATCTTTAGCTGTATTAAATTTGAGTAAATCAGTTTCGGTTTTCTGGAGGTTTTTATTAGTTATAATCATTATGGAATCAAGAGTTGGGGTGTAATAAACATCCATATTTCCTATAATTCCTGTACATTGAGTAGTGCTCGATGCTGTATATTCAAGCTCACGGGCCCTTACAGGAACTAATGTAATTCTTCCCGTCCATTCGTTAGTATACGAAACAGGATAAGACAATATTGGATTTAAATTTGTGATCTTATCTATAAACTCGGAATTGTCTGTAGTATTAGTAGGTTCGGTAGGCTTATAATTTGCAAACCCCACAAAGGAAAGGAAGATTACAAAAATAAAGAATATAAATATTACTTTTGTTCTTAAATTTAGTTTTAACCAGAATTCTTTCATAGGAATTATTAATTCATTTAATTATAGACTAAGATTCCACACCTGCAACTATTTTTAAAATGGATGAACATTCTGAGTTTCTATTTCTTGAGATCCAATTTATAAACTCCTGTTCTGATAGAGTATTAAAATCTGTATAAGTTGCAATAAGAATGCACGAAAAAACTAGTGATATTGATGCAGAAAATGTGCTCATTATATATTTTTTAGAATACATAAGCTCGGGTCTTTTTACTGCATTTACAAATGAGTCAAAATCCCCCGTTTTTGAATAGTACCATATTAGGTTTTCAAGATAGTTTACAATCTCCTTTAGTTTTATAGGATCCTCCAGAAAAGTTTTTAGGGCGGAGGTTCTTTGCTTTACGGTCATACTGTAGAAATCAGCTGAAGAGATTTGTGAAGGGAATAAATAAACAACAATAAATTCCATGAAACGCCTTACCTCCGTAACCCTGGGAAGTGTTGTGGAATCGCCTTCAACATAAAGCAATAAAGATTTTTTTATTGCGGCAACAAAGTCTTCGGATTCAATAATATGAGGAAACATCGATAAAACAGTCCACGCTTGAACTTCTTTATATAAACTTTTAGTAAAATTCTTACGTACAATAGCGGATATTATGCTTTCGGAAATTGACTGTTTTTTTGAATTGTTCATTTCCAATCCATCGTTTTCAAGAGCAGTTGTTACATTCGTTCCTGAAGAAAATAATTGTAGGAAGTCAGTATAAAAAGGATTGTAGGCGGCTAATTCTGCAAATTGCCTATTATGACCTATTAATACAGCTATACGCCATGATAATTCCGAGAAAGCTTTATAAATTCCGTATACCCTTGCTTCTTCTTCTCTAAGTCCAAATTCCGGGGTAACCAAATCTAAATCCGAATACTCATCCTTTAAAATAATCATTATTAATCTTTTTATTCTTATGTATATTCTATCTATGAACGAATCTGGTACATCTATACCGTAGGCAGACAGCTTTTGAACTATTTGCTGACTTGTATAGTCTTGTACACAAAGTCTAATTATCTTTAATAATGTATCTGTATCTTCGATCTTTAGGGGTTGAGTTTGGGCATATGTAAGCCAAAATCGGAGTAGAAGTAGTGCTTTGTCTGACACCTCTATAATCAAAGGCTCGTTGAATTCATTAAAAAATTTACCTACTTCGGAAGAGGATCTTCTTTGTCTATCTAGCATTACAATTTAACTAATCCTGGAATTATATTATATAAAACCAGGATTTGGCTATAAATTAGCTATATATTAAAGATTGGCGGCAGAACACCTATTGAAACTAAAGATGTCACAAGATTAAATATAGCAAATAGGATTACAACAAAACCCGCAGTCTTAAAGAATAAACCTGAATTGGATGTTTTAGAGAATCTAGCTGAAGCAAAACTTATTGCTGCTAGTACTG
Source organism: Patescibacteria group bacterium (assembly GCA_016861265.1). Taxonomy (GTDB): domain Bacteria; phylum Patescibacteriota; class Dojkabacteria; order J137; family J137; genus Brojett037. The sequence goes on along the minus strand of BOLA01000001.1, from coordinate 853,022 downwards.
GGAATGTTCCCAAAGCAAATACCAGCATTGTTATTGCTCCCGAAAGAGCATTACCTGTAGTCAGAGAATAAAGCTGCATTGATTGTGTAAAGCCGCAGGGAAGAAAAAATGTTGCTGCACCTAATAATAAAGGAATAACAATACTATCTTTATCTTCAATATTAATAATTCGCTTTGCAAAAGTCTTAGGCATTTTAAGTTGAAATTTATTAGTAAACGAAAAAATTTCTAGTAAATTAAATGCCATTATTAACATTACAAGAAACAGTACTATATTCAATATAAACGATGTCAAAGGCGTTAGTGTTGCTGCACTGCCTATCATTCCAATAATCCCGCCTAAAACAAAAAAACTGAACAACCTTGATAAGTGAAAAGAAATTAATGGAACTGTTTTCTGTTGTTTTGTATAACTAGATGAAATTGATAGAACCAAACCCCAACTACTGCCATGCATGTAGATAACGAAGCGATTACTCCTATAAAAAATACAAAAGGCAAGGTGATTTCCGAATTTGTGTTAGTTAAATTTATTATTCCCAGTTTCTGCAATAAAAGAAAAACAAGAAAAATTACTATTGCAGCAATAAAAGGTACAAAATAATTTTTCAAATTAAATCTATTTCTTGTATTTATTTGTTCAACTAACCTGTAACCATCTTGTTCTATTAACGCATTTAAATCACTAACATTAAGTTCCTTGTTAGTTTTTATAAAAACCTTACTTTTTGAGAGTTGGGCATCTACTTTTTGTATACCATCAACTTTAGAAAATTTTTTCTCAATTAATAATTCACAAGCAGCACAGTGCATTCCTTCAACATTATATTCACAATTAAAATCTTTATAGTTACTTTTCATATTTATAATTTAATAGTTTTTAATCTTAAAGAATTGGCAACCACACTTACACTACTTAATGCCATTGCCGCACCTGCAAAAATTGGATTGAGTAGAATTCCTAGAAAAGGATAAAATAAGCCCGCAGCCAATGGAATTCCTAATATATTATATGCAAAAGCCCAGAATAGATTTTGCTTTATAATTCTTAAAGTAATTTTTGATAGCTTTACTGCTTTTAGAACTTTAGAAAAATCCCCATTCAGTAATGTTATAGATGCAGATTCAATTGCAACGTCTGTACCTGTACCCATAGCAATTCCCACATCAGCTTGGGCCAATGCTGGTGCATCGTTTACACCATCTCCAAGCATAGCAACAATCTCTCCACTATCTTGAAGTTGCTTAATTATTTCGGCCTTTTGTGCCGGAAGGACTTCGGAGAAAACTCTATCTATTCCCGCCTTCTGGGAAATATATTCAGCTGTATTCTGATTGTCACCTGTAAGCATTACTACCTTTAAGTGTTGTTTATGCAGTTGCTCAACTACATTTTTAATTCCCTCTTTTAAAGCATCTGCAATTAACACTATCGCTATTAAATCTTTATTGTTGCTTAAATAGACAGGGGTCTTACCATTTTTTGTAAATTCATTAACTTCTTGTTCATTGATTTGTATGTTTAAGTCCTTCATTAATCTTTGATTGCCTGCATAGTATGTAGTTGACTCAATATCAGCTTTTAGACCTAAACCTTCAAGTATTTCAAAATTTTCTGTAGGTTCCGGTAATATTGAAAACTCCCTAGCACTATTTAATATAGCTTCTGCAAGTGGATGTTCGGATTTAGCTTCCAAGGACGTGAGTAATTTAAGAACTTGATCATGTTTTAATTCCGACTTCAATAATATATCTGTAACCTCGGGTCGCCCTTTTGTAATGGTTCCGGTTTTGTCTGTTACTATGGTTGTTACCTTGGCTAATTTTTCTAGACTTTGAGCATCCTTTACTAGTATTCCATTCTGAGCACCTAATCCAGTGCCTACAATTATGGCAGTTGGCGTTGCTAGTCCCAAGGCGCATGGACAGGCAATTACCAATACCCCGGTAAAACTTATTAATCCAAACGAAAGGGCTTCGTTGAATGGGAGGAACATGCTCCCTACAAAAATCCAGATAAAAAATGCCAAAACAGATATTATTAAAACACCAGGTACAAAATATTCCGCAATTTTATCCACGAGTTTTTGAATTGGAGCCTTTGAGCCTTGGGCCTGATCTACTAATTTAATAATTTGAGAAAGTAGAGTATCCGCACCAACTTTTGTGGCCTTAAATTTAAAACTACCAGATTTATTAATGGTAGAGCCGATAACTTTATCTGAAATATTTTTATCGACAGGTATGGGTTCACCTGTAACCATTGATTCATCAACACTTGATTTACCTTCAATAATTTCTCCATCCACCGGAATTTTACTCCCCGGCTTTACTATCAGTATGTCCCCAACTTTTACTTCTTCAATTCTTATTTCAATTTGCATACCATTTCTTTCGACAATGGCAGTTTTCGTTTGCAAGTTTATTAACTTCTCGATAGCTTCTCCTGTTAGTAATTTAGATCGTGTTTCAAGATATTTTCCTAAATAGACAAATCCTGTAACAACGATTACCACATCAAAATATGTAGTGTCGGGAAAGTTCATTGATTTGCTCAAAATAGGGAATATAACTAAGAATGAACTAAATGCATAGGCAGTGAATGTTCCTATTCCCACAAGTGTATACATATTTGCAACCCTATATTTTGCAAAGTTAATAACCTCTTTTAGAAATTCACCCCCTATCCAAAATAGTACGATAGTCGAAAAGATTAGAAGGAAGCCATTCAGAATCTCCTTTGCAACAGGAAACATTGGGAATCCTGAAATAGACATAGATGCAACTTCCCAGAACATTAAAACGAATATAAAAATAGTTAGTGGTAATACGAATACAACCTTTCTCTTCTGTTCTTTTAAATCTTTGACCTTACTTTCCTTACTTTGATGTAAACCTAAGTGTTCTGAATGATCTATTCCCTGCATTATTGTGCCATCTTGCATAATATGTTCATTTTGAACTAAGGAATAACCCAAGGGTTCAATTGCACTGCTTAAAGTATTTAAATTTGTCTTAGCAGAATTAAAAATGACATTAGCCTTTTCGTTCCCATAGTTAACATCTGCACTAACCACACCCTCTTGCTTCTCAAGTATTTTTTTTATTGTGATTGCACAACTAGCGCAATTCATACCGTGTATTGGTATAAGTTTCTCTGTTATAGATTCAGTCATTTAATAAAGATAAATTTGAATAATTGTAGTCGGAAAGATCGGATTTAAATAAGTTGTCCAGCTCTGTTCTTATATCCTTAATTTCTTTATCAGTGTTAAATGTAACAGAGTTGCTTTCGACATTTACACTCACATTTGTAAATCCCAAATCCTGCAAACAAAAAGTAATTAAATTCTTGCAGCCGGAACAATGCATTCCGCTAACGTTAAAAAAGTATTTCATATTAAATAAATTTAATTTTAAAGTTATACATACCCATTAAGCATGTACCATCTATTTCTTCTCCAGAATTGTAACTACCAAGGGCAATCTGCGTTGTACCAGTTAACGGTAAGTTTTCGCTAATGTTTAATTTAGGAATTCGAATGGAGGAGCTGCAATCAAAAGTTTTATTAGTTATTACATTTAGAATAGTTTCTACATTGGCTTTAGCAGTTATAGTATTTGGTGAAAACCCTCCCTTTGCAGTTAAATCTATAATCTGTTTACCTTCTGAATAAGATGCCGGTGTAATAGTATTTATATTTGATTTACCGCTATTGCCAAATATTATGAAAAGAATTATTCCCGCAATAAAAAAGCCCACAATAAAATTTACAAGCGAATTCTTTTTAACTGTCATATTATTTTAATTTAAAGATTTGAATTAATTCCTCAATTGCCTTTGTTCTATCTTCTTTAAGGTTATGCTCTAAACAATGATCTAAGTGTCCTTTTAATAAAGATTTCTTTGACGACTCTAAAAGACCGATTGCTGCATCAATTTGCTGAATTATTTTAGGACAATACTCATCGTCTTGAACCATATTTAAAGCCTTGTTGATTGTTCCATTTGCCTTCTTTATTGCGAGTGATGTTTTTTGTTTGTTTAGTGTGTGATCGTGATCAGTCATTCTTTTATTTTAATAATTACAACCTTAACCTAAGGTATAGGTTACTTTAATTATAATATGCATGTCAATATTAAAATTAAGTCTTCAAATAAATCTACCAATACTGTAAGCTTGTTTTATGAAAAAAGATTTATTGCTTGTTACAGTCTCGGAGTTGTTTTTTCAGGTGGCTGAAAGTTCCATAGTAGTTTTTGGAATGATATTTTTTTATCAAAAGTTTAATTCAATATTTCTTGCTGCTTCTCCTTTTATATTGCTGCATTTATTTCATGCATTTTTACTTCCATTTTTTTCGAAATTGATTTTTAGATTAGGATTCAAGAAATCATTAATTGTTGCATCAATTTTCTATATTCTAATGGCTTTAACCACATACATTTCTAATTCTAAATTAAGCATAGAAGTATTAATCCTTTGGGCTTTGTTTTATTCATTGGGCAATGTATTCCATTATGTTCCAATTATTTACATATTAGGTAGCGAATCCAAACATTCAACACGTGGAAAACTATTTGCACTACGCAAAATAATATTTGTAATCGCGGCAATAGTGACGCCGGTTCTGGGAGGATTCATTTCGGAAAAGTTCGGATTTTCGGGATTGTTTGCGATGTGTATAGTATTTTATATTCTTACTAATGTACCAATACTATATCTAAGTAAGTTCAATCCCGTTCCCCCAAAGTCCCTTTTTAAAACTCTGGAGACAATGCGTGGTAAAAGGATCTTCTTATATAAAATATCGGAAGTGTTTACTAATAATATGGGAGACTTCTGGCCTATTTATGTTTTCATCGCTTTATCGGGAAGTTTTACTGATGTAGGAATTTTATTTGCAATGGTTAGTTTTTTTGTTGTGATTATTACTTACTTTACCGGTAATGCACTAGATAACAGGTCAAGACCGCGGCTTTATTTTTTTGCATCTATAATCATGTTTGTGGGTTGGATTTTTAGGGCTTTGAGTTTTAGTTATATTACAATTCTAATTGCAGACGTAATATTTAAAATTAATGCCAATTTTAAATCACAAATTTCAGAAGTAATAGACTATGACCTAATGAACGACCACGTAAATAATGCCAGGGCCAGCGTAATAATATTAAATGAGGTTATAGTTAACTATCTAATAGCATTTATCCTTTTTGCAGGCTCATTATTTATAACCCTTTACGGATTCCAGGTAGCCTTTATAATATTTGGGCTATTAGGGTTTATATTTGCTCAGATAATGAGATTATTCCTGAACTATAAAAATAGATAATTAACCTATAACTCTTCTTTGAACTTCTGGATCAAAAATACTTTCTTTTATTGTCTCACCCGCCAAATGCATTGCTATTTTTCTAGCACCGTAGACAGAGGGAAGTATTCCAACACCATTGCAGCCTAGATTATAGAGTAGAGTAGTATTAAGAGGTTCAAAACCTACGTTTCGTATTCCGCTTTCGGTATACCCCATTAAACCGTGCCATTTAAAGTCAAAATCCGATAAATTCGATGGAGTGTTCTTAAAACTCCCTTTTAAAAATTTTAGAATCTCATTCTTTGCTAATGTTGGATATTTTTTATTCTTTTTATATTTAAATGAATCCTTATCTTCAATTTTCTCGGGTCCCCCAACACATACAAGACTCTTATTATCTCCTTTATATTTATGATTTCGTCTTGTTAAGTAAAAGTAGGGTCTGGAATCATCTTGTGGAACATCAATATCGGGTAAATAACTAATTGCAATCGGATCTTTTGTCTTTTCCTCAATATAACCTGCCATATAACCAACAATTCCATAAACCATTTTGTGATATTTTTTATCAATATTTTCTCCGGCTCTATTTGTAATGTGAATATATTCAAATCCATTCGTACACAATACAACTTTATGTGCTGCAATAAAGTTTGTTTTTGTTTGCAACACACCAATTGCATTGTATAAATCCAAAGTTAATACAGGAGAATTCTCAAATAGTTTAAATCTATCTTTGTACTGTTTTAATAAATATTCGCAAACTTTCTCTACGAATAATGCGCTATTCATACATCCTTTTTGAGACTGCATTACAGCTATGTATTCTTGATTATCAGTTTCCAGTAGCTCTAATACTTTTTTATGCGGAACTAGAGTATATAAATCACTATACTTATCTGGAATTTTTTTTAGATCAGCAAAGTCTTCGGATATTTTTACTTTATGAATTTTAATACCAGCACTTTTCTTTAACCTTTTATTTTCTAGATGAGTTAGAAGTTGCTCTAAATCCTGACAGCCTGCAAATCCGGTAAACTTACTAAAATTAATTTTCATTTTTGTATCTTCAAGAATTTCATCCACTAAATCCCAAGCAGAAGTAACAGCTTTTTGACCGTCTGCAGCAAGTTCTAAACCGTACTCACTTACAATTTCGGAGAATGGTTTTTCAAAGTAATCTACCACCTGACCCGCATTGTGACCTGTTGCTCCGTGACCAATTTTGCCCGCTTCGATAAGAACAACGTAGTTATCGGTATACTTAAGTGTAAAATAAGCTGTGGTAATACCGGCAATTCCTCCTCCAACAATTGCCACATCGGTTTGCATGTCAGATTCTAAAGTTTTAATAGATCTATTTTTATTTAATTCTTTAATCCATGGAGAGACATTTATGTTGTCACTTTTTCCATTTCTGAGTAAGTTGGCAAACATGAAGGAACTTTAAAAAAACAAATTACAAGCCATTGTATCAGATATTTTAGATGCAACTAAAATGCTTGAAAAAAATATAGTATTCGAATTCTAAATTTGTTTTAATGAATAAGTATCATTTTTAAAACACATTTTAATGAAAAAACTTCTCTTAGCATTTGGATTTTTCCTTGTATCTAGTATTACTTTGTCCTTATTAAACTCTGTAAAAGCTGCGGTTATATGTAATTGGAATGGAAGTGCTAGTGGAGATTGGACCGATAAATACTCACATCTACTATCACTGCAATAGAATCCGAGATTATGATTGCAAAGAACCATACATCACTGAGAAAGAGTTAATTAAACAGCTGATAACTCTTCTTCCGAGAATTAAGATTGACTCAGATTTCTTATGGCAACAGTTTGAGGATGAGATAAAGAGGCTTAATCACCTGAGAGAGATTATGAAGCAACAAGCAGAAGAGATAAGGCTAACTCCTCACAATACTCAGAAAACTGAAGCTGAGATCACCGAAGAAGAAAATCAAATGCTTAGAGAATACTTACTACACATCCTCCAATTTGGAACACCTGAAGAACGAAAGAAAATCTTAGGTGGTATCAAGTCCAAATTCGAACTATCCGACAGGAGGCTACTTTTACGATAGCAACGAGCCAATCCGTTTTTTTCCTGCCGAAGTTGGCTCGTACAACTGTCCACTTATGTTTCTAACAAGACCCGCATTCATGAGTTCATCTAGAGCTTCGCAATAATCAGTGGCGTTTTCCGTAAAATCTCGTTTCCCAGCCCTAACGAATTTTCCTGTTTGATCAGTCGATAGTAGATATATTGTGTTATGGCCTTCACTATCCATTTCCATTAGTATTTCAGTAGCTTGTCTAGATAGTTTGGTGAAAGGCTTTTTACCTATTAGGATGTAGGTATCCATTAAGTTGGGATGGTTGTCGTCTACACTAACTTTCCATCCTTCTCCCTGGGCTTCGTATTCGTAAATATATGACTCACCGTTGGTTAGGGTAACTAAGGCATGAAGATTACCGTTACGCTCATATATTGATTTCAAGAGAATTTCTTGATTTTCCGAATTCTCAATAAAATAGTTTGCAACAAGATCTGTGTCTGTTCTAACAATTTTCTGAAATTTTGTTCCTCTGCCTATTGGTTTCTCCTTACTGTCTAGAAATGTAAACTTTGCTACAGATGAAGGCGATGAAGTAGTTAATTTACCAAAAACCGACCCTTTAGGATTACTAACCCTATAATTACTTGTCATCCTAAAATCAATATCTGGTGACGTAGATGTTTGTGGGTGGTGTATAAATGTATTGTTTGTTGTATTCTTTACATTATTTTCGCCTTGGATTATATCTCCTGAAACACTTAGATTCTTACCCGATGAAATATTCATTTCTGGTTTTTTAGGTTTGAGCAACCCAATCAGCCATCTAAATAGCCCTGATATCCAACCTAAGAGAACAGTTATTGCAAAAATAGCAACCGCTACAATTCCTTGATTATTATTCAACCAATTACCTATGTTTTCCATGCAGATATTATACTTCGCGACTTGATGCACTTGCAAAAGCAATGAGCAGAAACAGGACTGCAACGGATATTTAGACACCGGAAGCGCAAACCCAGCAACAAAAAAGCTTAGAACCTGAGAGCTCTAAATTTTCGCGGTTTTGGCAGAATCGTGGGAAATTTCAGTGAATTTTGAACTTTGAGAAAATTCAGGGCTGATATAGCGAGCAGTATAAGCGTTTCTAGCATCGAGAAACGGGTCTTATCAGAACATTAAGAAAATGGCGGAGAGGGTGAGTCTGGAACCCTATTACTCCAAATCGATTATATCCAAAAATGAGACATTTGAGACACCTAAAAAAGGAATGCCAAATGCATTATCAGCTAGTTTCTTTAAAAATAAGCGAATATTCTTTGAATGTATGCATCTTGAACCACTAATGCATCATAATCTTTATAAAAAGGTTAATATTCTTCACCACTCACAACATGAAAATGTAAATGTTTAGAATCTTGGTAATTTCCAAGATTTGTAATAACTCTTGCTTCGCCTTTTTGTTTTGTAACCTTATCCGCAACCTTTTTAATCACATCAACTAATTCTAGCAATAATTGTTCGTCCTCTTTCCCAAGAGAGATTAAAGAATCTGTATGTTTTTTTGGTATAACAACAATATGAAGTTGCCAGTAGGGTTTTGTGTGGTAAAAAGCTAATATATTCTCTGTTTCCAATACTTTTTTTACCTGAATTTTATTAGTTAATACCATATCACAGTAAAAATCATCTCCTTTGTATTCCTTTGACATTGATTCTGTAGTCTTCAATCGAAAATAAATAACATATTAAGATTACAGTTGTTTGCCTGATAATTTAACACAATTTATTTCTAAACTTAAGAAAAATATTTATATAGGTTTAAAATAAATTCTACGGAAAAACTTGTTTTTGTTAACTAACTCTTTTACCAGATACTATTCTAAGGTTAAAACTATTTGTATTTTGTATATCGCTTTCAGTACATATTATTGTAAATGCAGGCAATTCTAGCTGATGTAGTAAGCCTTGTACACTTGATAATGTTTTTAAAACAATACTTCTGTGGATTCTAAAATCAACACCTGTATATGAACTTACAGGTGGAATGCTAGGAGTAACAATATAATCAACTTCCCGTTGGGGATTGGCGTTTTCTACAATAGAGCAGTTGTCATTATGTACAATAATTCTACCTGGTAGAGGTCTATATTCATTAGGTACAAAACCAACTCCTTCTTTAGCAGCTCCAGCTGCAAGATGAAAATGTACTTGAGGGACATCCTGATATGAACCACCATTTACTAATAAAGCAAAGTTACCTTTCTGTATTAATACATCATTTTCGATAAGTAAAGCTTGGCTTGTAGAAAATATATCTAGAATAGCATTTGCTTGGGCAGGTTGATCAAAATCAATATCTACAAATCTTCTTATACTCTTTTTTGGGACGAGTAGGAAATGTTCATCCCAGAAATGGGAAGGATGTTCAAATGCCACAACACGGTCAGTAGATACGAGTCTGTTTAGTGGGATAATGTTGCTTAAATGTTCAAATGCAAAACCGATAAAGTATCCTGATACAGGAGTTCTAGCAATACCAAACAACACCTTTTTTAATGCTTGTTTTACGTTCATATCTTGCTCACTTTCTAAGCTATCTTCTGGTAAGTCTTGTTGTTCTTGTGCGGCATTATCTAAATTATCATTCATTATACTATTTTCTAAAAACTAGATTATTTGCTTCTTCTAATTGTTCCATTGTATTAATTCCAAAGGCTTCCAAAGCATCTATTGTAAAAGAATTAATCTTTATCTTTTGTTGAGATGCAATATTAATTATATGCGTCAGGTAATACTCTTGTTTTTGCAGATTAATTTCTATCTTCTTAATATTTTCTCTTAACCATTTGGTCTTAAAGACATAAATTGATGGATTTATTTCCTTTAACTCTTTCATTTGCTCTATCGTTAGTTCATTAGGTTCTTTTATTGACTCAATATTATTATCATTTCCTCTAACTATCCTACCATCATTATAGAAATATTTATAAATACCATCATAATTGGGAACTTCGGCTGTTAACATTGTCAAGCAACTATTTGTATGCAGATGCGTTTCTATTAAATCCCTAATAGTATTAGCTTGTATTAACGGATGATCTGCTAACAGAATCAATAAATTCTCAGAATTCATTAATGTACTTTTTAAAATAGTTTGGACTGCATCCGCAGTGCCCAATTGTTTTTTTTGTAGGCAATAATTAATATTTTCGTAACTCGAAAGTTCTTTCTTAATGCTATCTTTATTATCTGGTGAAACTACAACTAAAATTCCCCCATTTGTCTGAATACTATTAATTGAATCAATAAGAAAACTTATTAAGGGCTTATTATTCAACTTAACTATTGCCTTAGGAACATCGCTTTTTAATCTTGTTCCTTTCCCAGCTGCAAGTATTGCAATTTGAGTATCAGTAGTGCTCATAATAATTCTCTTGAATATCTAAGTAATTCTTTTATTGTGTTTGCAATTCTATACTTATCTGCATTAATTTTACTTTTCATCTTATAATTTTCATAGGATTGCTCTTCAAACATACTTATTAATTTACTGGCAAGATCATTAGAATTTTTTGGTGTAAAACTCAACCCTGAATCGCCTATAACCTCTCTTAAACCTGAAGTGTTTGAATAAATTATAGGTAATCCATGTGCTTGTGCTTCAACAGCAACTAAGCAAAAAGATTCTATTTCCTTTGTAGAAATGATCATAGCATCATATTTACGAAACTGTTTCCACAATGCTTGTCTTGACATAAATGGAACAAAACTTATTCTGTTATTCAAATTACTATTATCTACAAGTTCTCTAATTGTACCTTCATGTGAACCACTACCAATAATCGTTAAATTATAGTTTTTCGGCAATTTCTGAATAGATTTGACGATAATATCTACTCCCTTATCTTCTGTTAATCTACCCGCATAAAGCAATTTAATGCTATTTTGATCTAAATTCTTTAGTCTTAAAAATTCATTTATAGCAGGCACCCCCCAATAGACTATTTTTGCTTTATCTCCTAAATCTACTTTTATTATTCTTTTAAAATCTTTATACATTTCCATAGTTGGAAATATTACGGTATCAGCCGCATTGCAGATACTAATCACGTTATTCTTATGAAAGTCATTGTCAATGGAGTATAAGATATCTGTACCATGACAAATTGCCACTTTCGGGATACCTTTTACCTTGGAAAATGCAAGTGCCATACCAAATGACAAATGCTGAACATGTATAACGTCTGGTTTAAATTCATTTATTTGATGAATTATATTTTCATATAACTCATTTACATATTCTTTATAATCAGCTTCATCAATAACTTTTTTAGTATCGAGTAAAACTACATCTTTAATTTTTGACCATGATGGATTAATCTCATTACTTTTTAATCCGAGAAATCTAACTTGTGTATCTAAAGGTAGCCCAGAATAAATATCATCAGAAAGAATAAGACTTCCGCATGAAGGCTCAAATGGCAGATCTATTCCAGTCAATATTTTCATAGTTAGGTTACAATTAATTTAAAATATCTTTATCAATTAATGAATGAGTGATTTCATTTTTTAAATACCTTCCACTATTATGAAATCTTTCATCCCCATATTTAATGATTTCACCATCGTTTACTAAAAAACATATCTTTCCAAATCTCATTCCTGGATATATTACTACATCTTTAATGCAACGTATCTCAAGCGTCCATCTAATCTTACTGCCTATATGGGCTAGTGGCGCAGTTATCTGTGTCCAAATACCTAAACTACCTACTGACTTATCCCCGAATATTAACTGTGAATACAATTGTGTTGAAGTTATTTCTTCTGTTATTCCTAAATACAGTTCCCCCTTTCTAATAGTATACCCGCTTTCAGGGATTATTATTTTCTGTACTTCTTCATTGGCAATACCTTTTGAATCTATATTATTTGAGCTATATACTATTAACTCATTTCCTAAATGATAATCATAAGAATTAGGCTGTATAGATTCTTCTCGATAAGGTTCTATGACGATGTTTCCCAAACTTATTTCTTTTTTTATTTGCTTTCCAGTAAGTATCATTTATTTTTTTTGAAAATCCTTATATATTTGTGATTTATTTGGACCTGATGAATTCTGGTATTTACCACTATAAAGAGCTATCTCTCCAAATGGTTTTAGAAAAAATATTTGACCTATTCTCATTCCTGGGTATATTCTCAAGGGCTTAACAGGATTAAGTTGTAAAGTCCATTTTCCATTAAACCCTATGTCCCCTAAAGGAGCAGTAATTTGTACAAAAAGACCTAATCTGCCTATACTCGATCTACCATATATAAATGGTGCATATTTATTACTACCCATTCTTTCAACAGTACAGCCTAAATATAATTCATTAGGGTAAATTACCAATTTTTCTTGAGTATTCTAAAGAGTACTTTTTAATGAATTTGTTGAATCTGACAAATCTTTTATCTTTGAAATTCTTTTTAGAAATATCAGTAGTATGTATGTTAACTCTTAGCTCATCATCATTGAAACTTATCTCGCCGATGGAGCGTCCCTCTTCATCTGCCTTTCTAATAACTCTAGTCTTATAATCAAATATGTTTCCTGGTGTATGGCAATGGCTTGAAAGTAAAATATCAATCTCCTTAATTTGAACAAATGTAGCTTTATCAAATTCCACTCCGGAATGTGATCCCAGTATTACAAAATCTACATCTTGTCTGATTTTTGAAACTGTTTCTACTACCGATTCAAGTGGATCTTTAAGACTTAAATTACCCCTTAATTGTAAGGGTATACTAAGAAATGCCTCTTGAGACATAACACCAATAATTGCAACTTTGTAGCTGTTTATATTTATTATTTCATATTCAGAAAAGCATAATTTATCCTCATTAAAAATATTGCAGTTTGTTATCCTTACTTTACCTAAAAGTTTTAGAATATCATTAAATCCATGATTGCCGGGGATTAAAATATCAAATAGGCTAGATGCTATTTCCCTTTCTACTAATCCTTTTGAGAATTCATAGAAACTATTACCTTCGGTAAAATCCCCGATATCAATTAACATGGCACCGCTATTTTTGTATTTATATAAATTCTCAATAAAATCAACCCCATGTGGTAGATTTGAATGAAAATCATTCGTAAATATGATTTGTTTATAAACAATATTAGGATTCATCATTGATCTCATGTAATATATTTTTATACAGCAAATATCTAAAGGTATTAAATTTATCGGGATCTGTTTTTAACTGGTAAAAGTGAACACTATTAGTTAAAAATGAAACCACTAAATTCTCCGCTGGATCTATCCACAAGGATGTTCCTGTAAAACCTGTATGACCAAACGACTCCGCTGAAAAAGCTCTGCCTGAATTACCTTTATCATCGGAATGAAGTTGTAATCCTAGCCCCCTTCTTCTTCCTTCGTATTCAGCTTGTAGTGAAGTCATCAAGTGTATTGTTCTTGGCGATAATAAAGAATGGTCTAAAAAAGTTTGTCCTAACTCACCTACTGTTCTAGCAGTACCAAAAAGCCCAGCGTTACCTGAAATGCCACCATCTAACGCAATTGCGTTTCCATCATGTACAATACCAGGTAAAAGTACACCTCTATTTGGTCTTTCAAAGGTAGTAATAGCAATATTATCTCGCATATTTGAATCGGGTCTGTACAAAATACCTGACCATCCCATTGGTCTAAACAGCATCGTATTTAATACTGCATCTAATCCTTGCCCAGTTATACGTTCCATAGCAGTACCTAAAATCATAAAACCTAGACAGCTATAGACAACTTGTGTACCTGTTGCATAAACCAGATCCGTGTTAAAAAGCTTCTTAAGAACTGCGTCTTTACCTTGATTCCACTCTCCATGTTCGTATAAATTAAAGCTTGCAGGTAATCCACTTGAATGAGATAAAAGGTGTCTAAAAGTTATTTTATCTTTACCCCTACCTTTAAATTCAGGAATAATGGTCTCAACTTTATCATCTATATTTATTGCTCCTTCTTCCACGAGACGCATAAATGAAGTAGCTACAAATACTTTCGTTAATGAAGCCAAATCAAAAAGAGATTCAATACTTGTTGTTCTTTCAGGATCTCTTGGATCTAAAACACCAAAAGCATCACTTAAAAATACCTCCCCTTCGTGAATAACGTGTATTGTTGCAGCGGTAAATACATTATTATCTAAACCAGATTCTATTTGTTCTATGATTTTGCTCATATTTTTAAATTTCTCTTTATAAATTAATTCGTTCTATATTTCCACCTAATTGTTGAAATTTTTTCTCTATAAATTCATACCCCCTATCAATTTGTATGATATTCGCAATCCGGCTCTCTCCTTTCGCTGTCAATGCTGCTATAAGTTGTGCAATACCGCCTCTAATATCTGATGCCTCTAGATTCTTGTTTGGTTTAAATTCACAATTTTTTTTACCTTCTATAACCGCCCTAGTGGGTGAAATTTCAATTATGTTAGCCCCTATTTCATTCAACTTACATATAAATCTAGAATGTCTCTCAGCATTTATCGTATCATCTATAATACTATTCCCATTAACTTTGCATAATAAAGGTGTAAATATAGGTTCATAATCTGCATCAATGCAAGGGGCATATAAACCTGAAATTAAAAAAGCAGGTTTTAAATTATCTAACTGATTTGGCAGAACTGATATAAACTTATCATTAATCGCATACCTTGCTCCAATTTGATTAAGAATAAATTCTAATTGTTTTAAATCATTTCGTTTAATGTTATTAACTTTTACCTCTCCATTTGTTATCAATCCACCTACTAATAAAGTTCCGACTTCTATTTTGTCTGGGGCAATCGAATGTTTATCCAGTCTCAATTCTTTAACCCCTTTAATAACTATGTCTCTACCTCTTCTTTCAATTTTCAATCCTGCAAAACTTAAGAATTCAATTAAGTTAGTAGCCTCAGGACTTTGATCAGAGTTTCTTATTATAGTTTCTACATTTTCTAATAATGATGCGGTAAGAATTGAATTTATTGTTGCACCTCTACTTGGGAAAGGTAGCACTATCACGACTTTACTATTTGGTTTATCACTTAATTGAGCTGTGAGGATTTCTCCTTCAAAGGAAAAACGAACACCAAATTGTTTCAAGGATTCTAAATGGAGATCCATAGGTCTATTACCAATATTACATCCACCCGGTTGAGGAACACTTGCTTTCCTGAATTTTGAAATTAAAGATCCTAAAAGGTAGTATGAACCTCTAATCTTATTCCCTAGCGATTCATCTACGTTATTATTATTGATTGTAGTGGGATCAATTAAATATGAATTATTTTCTTGTTTCTCAATTTTTGCACCGAGTTTCTTTAAAATTGATAGAAAATCTCTAAAATCTTCTATATCGGGGACGTTTGTAAGTGTAATAGCATTGTTTAGAAGAACTAAACCAGCTAAAACAGGAAATCCTGCATTTTTTGAACCGCTAGTATTAACCTCTCCCTCTAATTTGTTCCCACCCTTAATATTAAAATATTTATTCATAGTTATTTACTAAAAGCTAAAAATACTTAATGATGTGTAACTTTATTACTTTTCAAGGTGTCTATATATTCAGCATAGAGTTTTATCATTTATACATAGCCTTTGCAATGTATTGCTATACAAATTATATATATTTGCTAAAGAAGTATTTCAACCCCATCCTTATCAACAAACTTCCATTTCTTATTACTACTTGAAGTCTTTTTACGGTTCCTAAAGAACTTTTTATTATCTTCAACCATATAAACTGTAAAGTAAGTTTTGCCCTCTAAATCTTTTAGTTCTCGCCCCACGAGTTCACCATTTCGTTTCATCTTACTAACAGTAGCAGAATGTATTCCAAATTCACTTTTAAATTGCCAACTTGCAATCCATAAATTATGATTCTTAATAATTTCAGCAGGGATTATTCCTTCTTTTACATTGTTTCTGCAATCTACACATTGAATACCATCTAAATTCCACCACGATTCACTACCTTTAATACCTTTAGAACAAAGATTACATGAATAACCAGATTCTCTATCTTCTAAAAAGAAACCTTCAGGTTCCTTTTCCAATCTCTTCTTTCTTAACCTCTCAGTTATTTCTACCTTGGCAAACAGTCGTGCTATTTCTGCAGTATTTGAATACTTTGAAAGTTTCTCGGGATCTAATTCTGCTTTAGGTTCGTCTTTCTTTTTCCCGAATAATTCATGTAGATCTTCATCTCGTTCATATCCTTTTAATCTTCCAGATACGTATCCTAACCTGTATACAGTTCCATCTGCTGTAAGTCTCCAGTTTGTTACTTCTAACGTTTCTTTAATTATTTTTTCTAATTCTTTAGTGCTATCTTTGTTGTTTCTATTTGTATCATTATCTTGAACGGAGAATGGGACTATGACAAATCGAGTAATTTCAGGTTTATCTAGAATTAATTTTTTAAATTTATATTTAACTATTTTTTTATTAACTAGCTTTTCAAGTTCAATAATAGTGAGCCTTTTTACATTAAAGGTTTTTTCATAAACAGGATCTTGATATTTTGGGAGTTCATATTCATATACTTCATTCATAAACTTAAGCTGTTCAAATCCATCTAGTAACTCATCACCTTTTTCTTTTGATAAACAAAACTCAGGTCTATACTTTTCTAATAATTCTTTCTCTTTTTGTTTTTTCTGCAATCTTTCTCCTTCATCTTTTTTATAGTCATCAATTTCTACATTCTTATAACTACATGAAGTACATTTTATTGTAGTAGTAACTATATCGCCTTTTCGTTTATAACTATGTTTAACTTCTGACTTACATTTTGGACAAAGATCGGGCTCATGAATCCATTCAGTTCAATCTTCAAAGATATGTTTTCTTTCTTTACATGCAGAACATTCAAGGAAGAACAACGATTTTAAGAGATTTACGAATTACTGGAAGCCAATGTACAACACCGTTCAACGCAACCAAAGTAGGTAGACGGGTCTTGCGAAACCATTTGAAAATGGCGGAGAGAACAGGATTCGAACCTGCGCGCCGGATTACTCCGACCTAAGGGTTTAGCAAACCCTCCCCTTGAGCCACTTGGGTACCTCTCCATAAGTCGTAGAAAATTTTAACATAATTACCCACATAGGGCATTAAAGAATAATTTGAATATTTACTTATTGGAGACTAAAAAGGCTTACGGGGGAGAGTTATTTTCTCCCCCGCACACTCAGCCCATAACCCAAAACCGCAAGACCGGAAGGTCTTGCTGACGGCGCGTCTTAGCCCATTTGATAAACTCGTGGACACCGTAGTCAATTACCATCGCTACAATGCCGAAAAATCCAAAGACCATCCAACCGACACCTGCGGTTCGCGCCTCGGCAAAGCCGGCGATCAGCATGACGCTGATCAATCCGGCAGCTACGTAGACACGACCTGTCAGAGCGGGGTCGGTCTTGACAACGGACAAACGAATTTGTACGGCGACGACGACCATGACTGCATAGAATCCGCCCAGCATAATAGCTAGGGGGACTACCGTTCCCCAGTATTCGCTGGGATAGAACTTAGTGTTCTGACCCAGAACCTGGATCGAGAACAGGATCATAGCCACAACGTATACGATCTGATGCAGGTGCGCCCAAAGCTTGCGGCTATACTGCTTGACGACACGACGTAATGCTGGTGAACTAACGATCTGCTTCATGACACTCTCCTATATGGATTCGTTATACTGCCAGATCTGAATACAACCTGTATCAAAATCTGGCAGCATAACTAATAAGCTGAGTTTTTAATGTACGTAGCAATATTAGACAATATTACTATATAACAAATATATTATATATTCAAAAATAATACTTGTCAATCTGAATAATAGACTGGAAAGAGTGTGGCGTATCTACTATGATATAATTATACCCTATAATTTAATGTATTTTTATGTATCCATTCGTAGAATTAAAAATAAAGGACGGAGTTCCGCATATTGTATATTACCCAGCAGAAGGTCAACAAAAGCATATGACCCTATCTCAGGAAAAATTTATAGATGCAGCAATGCATGGAGCGAAGAAATTAGAATTACTGAGCCCAGAAGCTGAGCACAACCAAGAGAATCTTGAGAACCTATTAAGAGTTGCAAGAGAATCCGACGAATCTTATTATACTGAGCTACCAGACGTAGATACAGATTCAGTAGAGTTTAAATTAATCGAAACCTTGAAACCATATTTACAAAAGATGACCGAGTCTACTCCGGAAGACTATTCTGATTTAGATATGACTGACGAAGTAAAAGAGGAACTAGCAAGATTTAGAAATTCTGATTTTTTTGCTAGCTACATGGAAGCCCTATACTCAATTCTAATTGCAAAAACTCTATTAGCAGCTCATGATCTTGGCATAGGTAAGATTTCCCTTAACGATGAGTTCCGAAACCCTAGGTTAATGGAAAAAATGTCTAAGGAATTAGATAAACTTGGACTTGAACTAAACGTGCCAGAACTCGTGTAATTACACTCACCTGGACAACTAAATTCAAACTGCTAGACCACAATTAGAATAAATTAAGTAATTTCTTAATTTATATATTAACGGGCTACAAATTGTTTTAGCAACATATACACCTTCACTGTTATAAAAAATTTTGAAATTTAGTGAATATACTTTATTATTGTATTGCTAAATGAATAAACATTTAACTCACTCCATTGACAAGTTTTTCTCTCAAATTTGGGATATTATTTTTTAACTTTTTTGTATGACTAGAAAACCCCAAGTAAGTGATTTTCTTAAGGATTATGAAGAATTAATGGATCCCGTAAAAGGAAAGCAAAGAATCAAGGATAAGTTAAAGGATAAAGAACAGAATTATCATGAGTACTTGGAAAAATGGTATGCACTAAGTAAAGAAGCAAAATTTGTTTACCCAAGCCAGGGTTTACTTCAGACTCCATTCGATTACCTAGATATAAAATCACTTTCACTACTGCCTCAAGAACAACTAATTGAAACTCTAAGAATGAGAAGATTTTTTCTTGAATTATTTAATCATCCTTTAAGAATTCAACATTTAAACGAAGTTAACTCAAATAAATTTGTCGCTCCACCTAAAGTAAAATCTAAAGCGGTAGAGTACTTAGTCGAAACAGGCAGTGCACTTTCGATTGGAGACCTTGGGTCTACCATAGGCGGATCTCAAAAGGAGAGATTGAGTAGAAAAGAGAGGTATGCAAGCGGGCCTTTTATAAAATTAGGCAAACAGGCAAGAAGCATATTTGTAAGCTCGGCTTCTCCTGATGTCTGGAACAGCGCACCGGCAATTGCAACAATGGCTGCTAGTCATTGCTTAGCCGGTGTTCCTAGGAATGGACTGACTTCCTCACTAGAAAGACAGACTGATTTAGCCAGAGAGGTTTTTGTTTGGCTAGATGATATGGCAGACGAAGTTTTGGAAGGTAGAAAGGACAAGAAAGAAATATTGAATATGTGGAAGGCAAATGTTTGCGGAACCCTTGAAACCAATGCACAAAAAGTTATGACAAGGGCACAGGCATTATTCGATGTTGGTGTTAGGAGCTTTAGAATTTACTCACCTGAGCCTGGTACAGGAGCACTCGAAACTGTAAAAGTATTAAGAAAAGAATTTGGAAATGAAGTAGAGATTTGGGCCGGACAGGTAGTTGATGTAAAACAGGCAAAGGATTTAGAAGCTGCTGGTGCCGATGGATTATTTGTAGGAATTGGGGGAGGCGGAAGATGCATTACAGGTGTAAGAAGCGGATTAGCTATTGACTGGCCGGAATTAGTTTTTAATTTAAGAGGAGAAATAAGTATCCCAATTATTGCAGAAGGCGGAGCGAGTGACCATATTGCAGTTTCGCTGTTACTTGGCGCAAGCGGAATTAGTGTTAGTAGAGTAGTGAGTGGAGGAACAATAGAATCCCCTGGTGGAATCTTGTATTGCATAGATTCTAACGGTCGATTATTCAAACCCTACGGAGGGGAAGCGTCGGCTAGAACAAAATACTTAGATGGGAAATTACTCCCATTCGATATTCCATCTTTTGTAGAAGGTGAGGTTACAAAAGCAGAGATGAGTTATATAAAACATGTAAGACCAACATTGACTTATAATCTGCATTTGTTAATTGAAGATGCAATATTAGCGCTGGTATTTAGGGGGGCTAATAGTATTCAAGATTTGCAAGCTATAGATCCTTCTCCATTAAGATTACTTTCTACCTCAGGAGATTTTCAAAGACATACACATTAACAAAGCTACAGAAGGCGGGCCGAAGGCCCGCCTGAACACTTCTATTAAATTAGACTCAAAATAACGAAGTAAATTCCGAATTAAACATATCTTCAAAATCAATCGCATTCAGCTCAACAACTTGTGGACCGGCGGCATAAGGAGCAACTTGATATTCTCCGAAGATTATTCCAAGATAATCAATCTGATCATCTCCTGTAAGATAGAATAATTCAAAATTATCTGCATCTTCCGCTGTACCAGCAACCAATTGAGAATCTGTTATGCCTACACCTAACATAGTAGCCAGTTTGGCCCTTGTACTTGTAGACAGTTCCGGTAAATAATCTGAGCCTGAGTTAAACACATCCGATAAATCGAAAGCAGTATCGTTTTTTAAATCGTAATTAATCGTTGTAAAAACACTTCCAGGGTGTGCACCTCCTAAATACTGCGAGCCACTTATTACAATACTTACAAAATTATTGCTTAAAAATTTAACTTCATAATCCAGCGATACATATGGCTTTGCCGCATAACTATCGTCTGTCATAGAAACAACTGTTTCCTTGTAATTGTTTACTTCATTCTTTATTAAATTATTCACATGATTAGCAATATCTAATTGATCGGAATTTGTTAGTGATGGATAAACAATATTTACCTTGTAGTCTGCAGTTTCGGAATTATCAGATTTTGATACAACTTTCCATTCAACTTGGGTGGTATTTGAAGTATCGGTACTATTAGTAGAGTTTGTTGTGTTAGTAGTATCTGTGGAATTCGATATTGAGTTTAAAAGCTGATTCTGTAAGTCAGAAATTTTCTGGTTCTGACTATATTGAGCAGTCAATAGAATTGCTACGGCGCCAGTAAGGATTGCTACTAATAAGCACATAAATAGAACCACCAGTAAAACAAGAATTCTTTTACCTTTCATAAATTTGAATTTAAAGATAATAATTAAAGTATATCAGGTTTGGCCAAGAATCTCGGTGATTACAATAGCTTTATTCGAGCAAATGAACCAGATTGACAAAATTATATAGCAGATATATAATGTATTAGTAAAGTTTAGCATAGGAGACTACAATGTCTTTAATTGCAACAGATCTCGATCCGGAAGCGGAGACGACAGTACGAGATGCGCTGTCCCAGAGGTTTCCCGGAGCAAGGATACTTGTGCAGGACGTACAAGTTATGGCTTCGGAAGCAACCAAACCGCTTAAAGACATGAAGTTTCTGAAGGTCACTTTTGTGGCTACCTTTCCGGTAGCACAGCAGAAGTTATGTACGCTGGTTTATCCGGCGCGAAACATGGAAATTGAATTTCCAGAACTTCTGCAAGACCGGCAAATCGCTCAGTATCCCGGAGCAATTGCCTAGGAGCAACCGGATACAGACAGGCACCCTGAGTGGTGCCTTTCCTTTGTAATAAAATATAATCAAAATAGTGAATTCTTTAGTAAAATAGCATAGTAAATTTATGCTTTTTTTATGCTTAAAAAATTAAAAAATAACTCTAGTTGGTTATTACTATCGGTAATATTCATAGCCGGATTAGTATCCAGACTGAATATAGTGAGTAAATATTCATTCTGGTACGACGAAGCCTTTTCAGGTTTGTTAGTAAAACAAGATATTCCCACAATTCTAAAAATAATTTACGAAGATAGAGTACACCCGCCCATATATTATCTTCTGCTTAAATTATGGTCATTAATATTTGGGAATACCGATACCACCCTAAGAATGTTCTCTGTTATATTTGGAATGGCTCTGATAGTAGTTGCATTCATTCTTATTAAAAAACTTTTAAACACTAGAGCAGCTATTGCTGCTGCAGGAATCTTCGCACTTAGTCCCTATTTTATTCTTTACTCACTAGAGGCTAGAAGTTACATTATGCTTGGACTAGAAGCATTGGTAGCAATTTATTTATTTGTTAAATTGTATAACCAGAACATAAAGGGAGTAAAAGAGCTTATTAAAATAAAGGAATTTAAAATTCTTTTGGGAATTACCATACTGATTCTACTGACTCACTACCTGGGCCTAGCCTTAATTGGAATAATGGGAATTCTTCTTTTAATAAAACTTTACCCTAAAACGGAAAAATTTATTTGGACTGTATTAACTATTATTCTAGTTATTATACTAGCTAGAGGTATGTTGAATGGCGGCGACTACAGAATATTTCCTAAAGCAGATACGCATACAAAGTGGCTAGTGGATGCACAACCCTTAGACATTTCAGAAATGCTTTATTCATTTATATTTGGAGTAGACAGTCAGCAGATTTCAAAACAGGAGGTATTCAAATTTACTATTGTACAAAATTTAACACCAGTATTTATTGTATTAATTGCATTAAGCATTGTACTTTCAATAAATTTACTTAGATCAAAGAACAAAACGGTTAACATAATTTCCAAGCTTTTTCTTTTAAGCTTACTAGTAACCACAGCAGTGTGTTTATTCGGTATTAATATTTTTGTACCAAGATATGTAATGTATTTAGCAATAGTATTTGTTGTTTGGATTTCAGCTTTGGTAAGCCAATTGAATATAAAGAGCTACATACTGGCTAGCCTTCTTTATTTGGTTCTACTAACACAAGTGGTATGGGTAAATACAAATACGTATTTTAGTTCCGAAAGATTAACTGAATTAGATAACTCGCTAGACGATAGAAGAGTTGTAGTTAAATCACCTTTTGATTACCTAGTCTTAAAATATTATTTGAATAACTATAGAAATTTATACTTTCTTGATTCGAATAATTGGAATATGAGAAATGGACCGTGGTTATTCTTTGAAAAGAGTCAGATTATTCTAAAGACAGAAAAAAACGATATTATTATTTAGTTGGTTGATCCAAGGTTTGCAATTCCTTAACTAAATATTCCATTTTCTCTAAGGACCATGGTGTCAGATATTCCTTCTCAATGGCAATTACAATTGTATTTGTATTATCGTAATTAGCTTGCATTTGTACCCGCCCGGGAATTTTATAGTCGATTGGTTTTAGTTGAATTGTAAAACCGGTTTCTGTATTACAGTCATGAATAATGCACTCGTTATTTAATTCAATAACCTTGGTTCTTAAAATTTCAAAAGTTGACTCCTGAATTTTTAAATTTATAAACTTAATAGTAAAAATCATATTAATATTTTTCAACAAATATTTTATCGGCACCAAGAGACTTTAGTACGTTTGACATTTCTGTAACCATCTCAGGTCCACCACAAATATAGAATTCTGTATTAACCCAATCAAAATTATAAGAAGGGATTACCTGAGTAACTCTTCCAGCCTTAATTTCTTGATTATCTATAGTTGCTAAGTTAGTAATATCCTGTCTCGAAACACAATCTACATATCTAAAGTTGCTATTAAGACTGTCTTTAAAGAAAGGTATAGCAATTTCGTGTTCCATAGTTTTTATTCCGAAAAAATTGTAAACAGGTACATGTGGTTTACTTTTCTGTAGGTCATTAATAATACTAATAAATGGTGCAATTCCGGTACCAGTCGAAATAAATACTTTTGGCAGCATTGTATCTCTTGCCTTGAATATTCCATACGGACCTAGAAAGTTTGTGTTTTCACCTACCTGAACTTTTTCAAAGTAAATTGATGCCTTCCCTTGAGGTTTTACATCGACTAAAAGTGTCATTACTGAATCTTTAACCGATACGATAGAGTATGCCCTTGTGTGAGTAGGCAGCACTCTTGCACCCGCGAATTGCCCCGGTGTAAAGATAAAGTCTTGTGGTACCTTATATTCTAGGTGGTAAATATGTTCAGTTAATTGAAATTTTTTTAGCAGCTCTGACTGAAAATTATGTATCTTGTTCATTGAATTTTATTAATCAATAAATATTAACACTAATTAAATTTTCTTTAGCACAAATATCGAAGGGTACAATCCTCCCTGGGCAATTTTAACTTCCTGAACTAACTCAAATTTATTTGCAATGTTTTCTAGTACAAGTGTTTTTTCTGTTGTAAATGCCACAAGCAAACAATCTTTTTTAAGAGCAGAGTAGCTTGTGTTTATAAATGATTTATATAAATTTATATTGTCATTATGTTTTCCAGCTCTAATTCCGAACGGCATATTAGTTATAATGGCATTCAAAGAATCCTTCTGCAAGTGGAGCCTCTTAACGTCACTGATAAAAACAGTGTACTTATTTTTATCTATTGCAGCTTCTGAAAAATTTTTCTTTGTAAAATCTACTGCTTTACTTGATATATCGCTTGCAAGTACTTTTTTTGCATTAAAGTCTATAGCCGCTGTAATTGCAACAGTTCCTCCTCCACAGAATGGATCCATAACTATCGACTCATCACTTATATCTGCTAGTTTGCATAGTACATAGGCAAGCGTTGGGTTAATACCTGCTGGAACAAGGAATTTTCGCCACGATCTTCTGAATAAATTCCTCTCGACAATAACTTTATCGTTTTCTATAAGTGCAACGTGTAATACTGTCTTTAACTTTCTAAATTCATCAATATCTTGAATGTCTGTATCTAATATAATTAGAGAATCTGTTTCCTTAATAATTTTGAATTTATCCGGAAAATAAAAGTAAAGATCATCCTTTACATATTTTCTAATTCCTTTTATAAAATCTAACTTGTAAATCATAATAAAGTTAATTGTTCCTCAAAAAAATTGTATTGGTAATCGTCAACATAATCTTCAATAAATCTTCCTATCAAGTAATTTATGTCAAATGCAGCTGTATCAGTATTTTGTATTAGTAAATACCTTCCACGCAAACCCAGAAATTCACCAAATAAGTGTGTGTCTTTTATCTTTTTATATTTATCAGGAAAGAAAATTGTATTTGTCTCTGTTAAATTCTTAAAAAGACACTCTTCAAAGAATAAATTGGAATACTCTGTATCGTTTGCAAACAAATTAACAATTTTATTAAATTCTGAATTTAACCTATTTTCCGCTAATTTTAGATTAGGTTTAATACCTAAATATTTAAATTTATGATTGCTTTTTACAGTTTCGGTAATTCCTAACTTTCTGGAAATTATATGTTCTAACTTTTGAATCTGGTAACCAGTTCCTTTTGCAATAAAACAATAATATAAACAATCCTGTTCCATTAATCTTAAATTGCTTCTTTCGGCATTTGCCGTGCCTACTTTAATAATTCCAGGTTCAAAGTACGCAAGGTATATAAAATATTGCTGAGAAAGTATTTCGGTGGATCGTTCGTGACTTAAGTCACCCATTATAAATGCAGATTTAAAACCCTGAATTCTTTCGCAAAAATTGCACTGACCAGCAGTTTTCTCCTCAATTTTATTACTGAACTTACATTCAAAATGCTGCCCATCTTTATTATAACCAGTACAAAACTTCTGTTCAGTTAATTCAAAATTAAATTTGTAGTCCCCAAGTGGAATTGAGTTAAATTCCTTTGATTCAGTATTAAAAAGTTTTAATACTGGCGAAAATGAATACTCCGAATTTCTTTTAAATGTAATATCGTTTATTTGCAGATTAGTCATTTTAGTAGATTATTACCAACGTTTACCACGCCATGCGTTCTTTTTAGGCCGAGGATTTTCCTCTCTATCTTTTAGTGCTTTTTCTAAGTTATTCTTATTAACTTTTCGCATGTTAATCTGATTAACATTCATATGTGCAAAGCTACCTAAAATCATTTTTTGTTTATACCTAGGAACAATTTTATTGAATTCGTTAAACAGTCTTAGCCAGGTTGTGTAACTAATTTCAGAAGGCTTTGCTTCTAAGTCAAAATCTAAGTTAGTAGCTAGTATTTTTAACTGTAGATTAGAAAATACTCCTTTTAGTGCAAGCTTAATATTAGGTTTCCATCTATTAAATGCATATGTTACTAAGTCCCTATAAACAGGGTAGTTTTTTGAATCGACATCAAACTTAGTTTTTAATTTGAATTCCACTAAGCATACATTTTTAGACGGAACAGGATCAAAATCATCTGGTCTAAAATTATAAATAATTTTTGTTGTGTAGAGTGGTTTGTATAAAGTAGAGGAGAGAGATTCTTTAAATAATGGATTACCTACAAATTTTTCTGCGGCTTCCTTTTGCATAAATAGATAGGCTATTTTAGGCCGGTTATTATCCTCAAATAATTTCTTAGTAATTTCTAAAGTTAGACTAAATGGAATATTCGAGAAAACCTTGTACTCCTTTGGCGGTAATTTGTAGGCCAGAATATCGTTATTCTTAAGTTCGACGTTATTAATTAATCTTAGATTATCCTTTGCTTTTAAATAAAGAGTCTCGTCTTTTTCAATTGCCACCACATTCTTTACTCTTTTTGATAATTCTTTTGCAATAATACCCTTTCCAGCACCAATGTCTAAAACAAGGTCATTTTTGTTCAAATCGGTTAAAGAAATAAGATTTTCTACAAGATAAGAATCCTTTACTAAATTTTGGGAATACTTTAATGGTATTTGATAATTCATATATGCATTTTAGCATAATATTTTTAGTAAATAACTACTAAGGATGATATTGCTGTGATATAATCGCACTTGTCGACAAGCTATGCGAAAGGACTCAATAATGGCGAAGTGTACTAGCTGTAATGGTTCCGGGAAATGCCATTCTTGTAAAGGGAAAGGCACTTTGCCCGGTAAAACCAAAGGAAGCGGAACCAAATACACTCACAACTGTCCGACATGTTCGGGATCGGGAGTTTGTCAAGTCTGTCACGGCAGTAAGATCAATCCTCCGATCCGATAAGTAAATTTGTATAGGAGTTCTACATGGCTCCTATACAGAAATGTTAAAATTCAATATGAAGTTTATCAAGAATACTCATTTAGAAAAACAGATTAATTATTTAGAAAATGTTACAGATAAACTTGGAACACCCTTAGATAAAAAAATAATTGTACTTGTCTCCATCTTAAATCTACTTTCATTTACAACTACAGGTTCATGTGCTGGACACAGCGATGGAAGAACACCATGGGTTGATATATGCTCAAAAGCCGCTGTTGAACAATATCAAAAACTAGACGGATTCACAAAAAATATTAGCGTATCTAAAAGAATCTCACTAGAGAATTTAAGAGAAGGTAAAAGATTACAAGACTTACTAGATGAATTCTATCAGAAAAAAAATCTGGATAGGAAAGTAATGTTAACAATTGAGCCAATAGGGAATAATGGGCTTGGTGGAATACGGTTAGCACCAAGTGATATATCAGCATCACGATATGAAAAACATAGGGAACGACTTAATAGATATAGATCTGAACTTGATGATTTTGCAAATTTTCTCATAGAAAAATTTAATCATGAAAACAATTGATGCTAAGCATTATATTTTAGATGTAACCATCGACAAATCTAATCTTCCAAAAGGTTACCCATTCAACTTACCAATCATACAAAAGTTAGGGAATATAGTAATGCACCCTAAAGTAACATTTTTTGTAGGAGAAAATGGCGCTGGAAAATCCACTTTACTAGAAGCTATTGCTATTGCAAGTGGTTTTAATCCTGAGGGGGGCTCAAAAAATTTTGATTTTTACACAAAAGAAACTCACTCACAATTAAGTGAATTTATCAAAATTCACAAAGGTCTAACCCTACCAAGAGATGGGTTTTTCTTAAGAGCTGAAACCTTCTATAACGTTGCAACAGAGATAGATAATCTAAATTTTGCTAGTTCACTATATGGAAACAAATCCCTACATCATCAATCCCATGGTGAATCCTTTATATCATTGATTGAGAACCGTTTCAAAGGTAACGGACTCTACATTCTAGACGAACCGGAAGCTGCCTTATCTCCAGCAAACCAGTTTAAATTCTTAGTGCTGATGCACAAATTAGTCAAGAATAATTCTCAGTTCATAATAACTACACACTCCCCAATAATTATGGGTTATCCTGATGCTGATATTTTTTTTATTGAAGATAATTCTCTAAAAAAGTCAAATTACGAAAACACCCCACACTTTCAACTTACTAAATACTTTCTAGACAACAGAAATGATGTATTAAAAGATCTACTGGGTGAATAAGAAGTATAATTATGACAAGTTATTGCTATAATAAATTCATGATTTCAGTCCTTATAACAGCATTTAAAGAAGAAAAAACTATTGCTAAGTGCATCCAAAGTATTGCTGATGGGCAATATTCGGGTATATCCAATAATTTCGAAATTTTACTTGCCTGCCCCGACGATGCCACCTTTCAGGCTGCACAAGCTCAAATTGGAGTAATGGGTCTAGAAGCAAAATTTAGCTTTTTAAGAGATCCAGGCAAAGGCAAACCTACGGCATTGAATATGCTAATGGACAAAGCCAAAGGTGATATTTGGATTCTTACAGATGGAGATGTTTACTTTGGTGAAAAGGCAGTTGCGAACTTAGTAAAACATTTTGAAGACTCCAATGTTGAATTAGTTACAGGAAGACCCAAGTCTGCAGATTCAAAAGATTCTATGATGGGCTATTTTGGCCATCTGTTAAGTGATGCAGCAAATCACAAGCGTAATGTTGACCTAACCGATTCACCTGTGGGAAAAGGAATGACCTTCGTAAAAAAAAGAAGTTTCTTTCCAGTAAGCGGCTACATTTATGCAGTACGAAAGACCGACATTAGGTTCCCGGTAGATTGTCTGGTAGATGACGCATATATTTCTTACATAGTGCACAATAATGGCGGTAAGATTGAATACGCCAACGACGCAGTAGCATACGTTAAATACCCTACAAACCTAAGTGATTACTTTAAGCAAAAGGCTAGATCCACTGGAGGCTACATTCAGCTTTGGCAGTACAATATTGTAAAACCAGACACAAAAACAAGAACATTCGGTAGAGAGCTGGAATATTTCTGGTTTCCAATAAAATATGCCAAGAACATAAGGCAGTTATTCTGGTCTTTAATGCTTTACCCAATAAGATTATGGTTATGGCTAAAAATATTCTGGGATAGAAAGATTGTAAAAAAAGACTTTGTAAAAACTTGGGTTAGAATTGAGAGTACAAAATAACTATTGTTCGTAACTTACTATTGAATTTCTTCTATATTCCAAAGGCCCAATTGTTGCTTCCCAAATAGAATAGAGTATAGGATGATCAGCTTGAATTTCCTCTGCTACTATAGGTATTCGTGGTAACTCTATTAACATTTGCTCCCACGACGCAACATCCCTAAATACATTCCTACTTTCTGGTGGAATAAATTCAGAATCCTTATATATTTGAGCACTTTCTTGTGCTTTTACTAAACCTATCTCAATAAACTGCCATAATCTATCGAATCTTAAATTCAAATTAAAAATATTAAAACCCATTAATAATTCGGGTAACGTAAATACATGGTTTTCGCCATGAAAACGCACCCTTACAGAGTGATCGTATGGTCTTTCCTCAATGAATCTGTGGTGAAAAGAATAATCAAGAGGAATTAAATTAATTAAAAGATTACCATTTCCTGATTTGGGAGCTGAGCGATGCTGCCTTAACATCATATCGAATGTTTGTTTAATAGCTCCATTAAATGGTAATAAGTCTCGTGCGTAATCCATGCCAGCTTGTACGTAACTTCTTTTAACAATATGGTGAATATCTCGTCCGTTAGAACTCAATATTAAATATCCATTGCTAAATCTGGGGGAGATTCCTGAATGAATATACCTTACCGTATTTCGGTATGGAGACGGAATTGAACTTAACTCAAGTTTATCTCTATGTTCTACTCCCGGTAGAAAAGCTTCTGAGCTATCTTCGATTTGAGGTAGTTCGTATTTAATTGGTAATTCCTCGGGTGCAGGTAGGTCAAACGGAAATCTAATTAATTCAGAGGGTAGTTTATAGCGTGCCGGATTTGTAACAGCACCAGGTAAAAGTAATGGTTCGTTATAAAACTCTGATCGGTTCAAGATTAAATTTAACGAATAGTATGGCTGATCAATTCTTAGTTTAAATTACCAATTTATTGGTGTCAAACCTTTGTCACTCAAATAACGATTGGTTTTACTAAAAGGCTTACTTCCAAAAAAACCGTTATGCGCACTAAATGGTGAAGGGTGCGGCGACTTAATTACAAAGTGTTTTGTAGAATCAATTAAAACTTCTTTCTTTTGTGCGTAGGCTCCCCACAAAATAAATACTAAGTTTTCTTTTTTATTAGATATTATTTCGATTACTTTGTTAGTAAATTCCTCCCAGCCTTTACCCTGGTGCGAACCAGCTTGCCCTTTAACCACTGTTAACGTGGCATTTAAAAGCAGCACCCCTTGTTCTGCCCATTTAGTTAAGTCGGGATTTGTGGAAATTGGCACGCCCAAATCTGCATTTAATTCTTTATATATATTTTGTAAAGATGGAGGTACTTTCTTATCAGGATTAGCAGAAAAACTAAGGCCATTTGCTACACCGGGAGTATGATATGGGTCTTGGCCTAGTATCACTACTTTTAATTCATCAAATGGACATTCATTAAACGCTTTAAATATTAATGGACCAGGTGGATAAACAGTCTTAGTTGAATACTCCTGCTTTATAAATTCGGTTAATGCTTTAAAGTATGGCTTCTCAAATTCATCTTTTAGGACAGATTCCCAACTTGAATCTATTTTTATAGGCATAGCAATAGGCTAATAATTAATACATATTACCACGCTAGCCTAAAACCGTGAACTGATGCTAAAATCTAACGTCATCAGAATTAAAGAGGTGTCGCATGAGATTTGTACGGATAGTTGGTGCTTTAGGGTGGTATTTACTGCCCGCAATACTGACACTGGTTGTAGGAATTATAAGTGGATTCTGGATTGTGCTGTTTGTCGCAGTGCCGTTTCAGACCACATGGATTCCACTTGCAGGTTTGTCAGTTCCGCGCCGTATTGCTCCCAAATGGCTGCTGAGCCGTCTGGAATGCAACCTTCTTAATGTCGACTATGTGCTGCTTGCAGCAAATGGCGACTAGTGGACTATTGTCCGTTTGGAGGGTTAAACGACCCTCCTTAACTTATACTTCAATACTCAATCATACTTAAGAATTTAAATATATGTTTAAACAATATCCTCCATCTAAATATTGCTTATCCATTTTTAATTCAAATTTTTCCAATTGTTCATCTAAACTTTCCTGAGTAAAAGATTTTGTATAGCCCAAATATATTTTTTTCCTATATTCAAATTCTTTCCATAATTCGTCACACTTGCTACTGCACTTACATAAGACTATGAGTATTGAATTCTTTTTTGCAACTCTTTGAATTTCTTTTAAGAATGTAATTTCTGATTCTGTAGGAATTTGGCCCCAAAAGTTATTTATTAAAATAATGTCAAAGTAATTGTCCTTATATACATTCTTTAAAAAATCCTTATTAATTACTTTGGCCTTGTTAGAGTTATTTATTTTATTAATTTCAGGCGATAGCTCAACTATTGTAGCCTTAGGTTTTGTATGTTCAATTACTTTATAAATTCTCCTAGATGTATTGCCTAAGACTAAAACCTTTTTATTTGGAATTAAATATTTTTTTAAATTATCTACAATTAGATCGGTTATTTCTGAATCCTGCTTCAATACAATTTCATTAGCAAAGATTTTCTTAAACTCTTTTTGTTTTTTTATTACATAATCGTATTTAAAGTTCTTCTTATTACGTTCTCTCTCGATTTGTTCTCGAATCTTTTTTAATTTCCATAGAAATAATTTTCCTCTATCTTCTGTATTAGAATCCGAAACGTAACTATAGGCTTGTTCCATTAATGGTCTCTCAACCTTTTTTGCTAGTACTAAGTATATTTTTAAATGATCAAGATCATTTAAATCGTGGGCAAGCTTATACGCGTAGGCTTGGAATTCATTTTTGGCTCTACGTTTAGGAGCTTCTTGTGAATTAGTAGTTAATGGATTGTTTAATAAGATTGATTTGGCTGACTGCATTGAAATTGATTATACAATTTGTTTGTTTTTTAAGTCATCAACAAATTTATGTGCAATTTCGGTAAGCCTATAGGCACTAAAGAATACGATTAATGTTTTAGTATCGTCAGTATATTTTTTTAGTTCTTCAATTAAATCTTCAGTTGGAATATGTGCAACGTTAAATTTTAATTCTTTTAAATTTTCTACAAACTCATTTGTCTGAATTAAATTTGGTGTATCGCTTAATGTTGGAATTAAAATATTGTATGCATCTTTAAATGAATCTTTGTAAATTTTATTAAAGACTTCTTTATCTGTAGGTCTGCTGCCTGAGTTAGGTTCGAATACTGCGGTAATTTTATAATTAGGATAAGCTTCTTTTAATGTCATTAAAGAATTTGCAGCTCTTTCTGGAGCCACACCAAAATCATCGATTACAATTAAATTATCAGTCTTTAGTAAATGTTCTAATCTTTTTTTCGGACCCTTAAACTTGGCTACAATTTGAGTGAATAAATTAAAATCTTCCAAATTTAAAATTTGCGAATAGACTAAGAACGCTGCAAGAATATTTTCTAAATTGTAATTACCCAACAAATTTGTTGTTCCGGAAACTAAGACCTCTTTAGATGAATTCAAAATGGAGTAGCCGTATTCAGTTTTTTTTATGTAGAAACAATTTGCAGCCTCCTTTATTTCAGATTCATTCTGAATATAGCAATATCGCAAAAGCGAGGCATTAAAGCTCTCTAATGCTTCATCAATATTCTTGTCGTGAAGCTTTGCAATAATTAGACCATTTGAAGGTATCACCTCCACGAATTTTTTAAATTCGTTAATATATTCTTCTTCTGTAGGATAAACATCTACATGTTCCCAGCTTATTTTTGTAATAATTCCATATCTGGGTTTGTATTGTAAAAATTTAGCTCCAGTTGATAGTTCTTTTGAATAGTATTCGTCTCCCTCTAGTACGGAGTAGTTTGAGTTTGTATTTTCCAGTCCGCTACTAAAGTCAATCACATCTGCCCCTATCATGTAACTAGGGTTGTATTGTAGTTGTTTTAACATAAATGCGGTTAATGCAGTAGTTGTGGTTTTACCAGCTGTACCTACTACTACAATACTTTCGGGTTTAACTAAATAGTCTCTTAAAATCTGAGAAAAGGGTCTAATATCTATATTTTGTTTTTTAGCGAATAGATATTCCTTATTTTTAGAGCTTGCTGATTCAACTATAAGTCCTAAAGTAGGGTAATCTGGAATATTAAGTTCTTTGCCTAGCTTCTGCTCCCAGAACTTTTTAGTTAAGTGCGTATAGTGATAACCTTCCTCAGTTGGAATTTGTGCATCAATTAAAATTTGACTGGCTGGAGGAATAAATTGAACATCGGTTCCTGTTACAAACCAACCCATATCCTTAAACATTTTTGCGACATTTGCAGTTGCTTTACCACATGCACCAATTGCATGAAACCATTTTAGTTGAGTGTCCATAATCACTAGTTAATTATTCCAAGTATATCAATAATAGTATAATCATTATAATAAATTTTATTATGAATTTATGGATAACTATTTCGCATGGTCCCAGACCAACAGACAACACTTATCGGTTGGTGCAGTTATTTTGAATTCAGAAGGCAAGATTCTTGTACACAAACTTGCAAGAATTGGCGGTAAATATTTTCTGCCTAAAAAGACGCATTCAAATGGGGCAGCACTAGAACAAACTCTACATAACACCGAGGCAGAGACTGGCTACAAAACCTATATAGAAAGGTATTTGGGCTCGAGACAATCTATATTTCCAGACGATAACGGAAATTCAGTAAATAAAACTACATTGTACTTCTTATGTAGTGTGGTGGAACAGACACAACGTGACCCGGAAGATAGAGATGCAGATAGTGAATTAGTTTGGATGGATAAATCCGAATTGATTGCGCTTATGCAAGAACAAGGTAAGACAGATAATGATCTTGATGAGAGTGAAATTCTGAAAAGCTTGTGACAGATTCTCTATGCTATAGGGTATACCTACTAATCATGGTATACCCTTTTGTATATAAAATTTCCTCCAAAATTTATATAAATTCTTTGTAAAATTTTTAGCCTATAACATAAATTTTAATCACATTTTATGTGTGAAAACTAAACCCCTTCGAAAGTCTTTCGTGCAACATTATGCCATTTGACACCACAACAGTTTGGGGGTAGTCTATATGTTACATACAATTAATTGTGTTTAGGAGGAAAAATGATTTGTCCGTATTGTAAGTCAAATTGTACCAGAGTTATCGATAAAAGAGAAAGTGGTACTACAGCAACTCGAAGAAGAAGAGAATGTGAAAAATGCAAAAAGAGATTCACTACTTACGAACGAGTAGAGAACGTTATTTTAAACATTCTAAAACGAGATGGCAGAGTACAGGAATTCGATAGAGAGAAATTAAAGAGAGGAATTTCTAAGGCGACTAGCAAGAGACATGTTCCAGAGGAAATTGTAGACGACTTAATTTCGGACATAGAACAGAAGTTAATGGTTAGTGAAAAACAAATCATTAAGAGTACAGAAATTGGCGAAATGGTTTTAAAAAAATTAACAAAGATTGATAAGTTAAGCGCATTACTTTTTGCAGCAGTCTACAAGGAATTTACAAGCCTTGAAGATGTTCAAAAGGAACTCGAACGATTAGAAAAACTAAGCTGAGAGTCTTAGCAAGTAATTAAAGATTTCTTACTAAGGCACTGCACTTTTAACTAAAACTAAATCAACATATATTAAACCTTAACCTAGGTTTACACTCAGCACCTTATTTTGCGGCCTTAAAATTTAATTAACTTTTATTTTTTATACAATGAAGATGCAAGAGGCAAGAGTAACTTCAAAAATCCTCGAAGATCGGGAAAAAGCTAATATTGGTAAAAAAGGCTTAAAGATCAAGAGAATGTTTACTAAAAAAGGAGTAGACAGATACGAAGGAATTGAATTCGAAATGAGAATCTCTAGAATTACTAATCCAGATGGCTCAGTAGTTTTTGAAATGAAGGATATAGAAATTCCTAAAGCCTGGAGTCAAATAGCTACCGATATTATTGCTCAGAAATATTTTAGAAGAAAAGGCGTTCCTCAATTAAATAAAAAAGGTGAAGTAAGAACTGACAAGAATGGTGATCCTATATTAGGTTCAGAAACATCTGCGAAACAGACAATTAATAGAATGGCCGGTGCTTGGAGATGGTGGGGTGAACAATATGGTTATTTTGATTCAAAGGAAGATGCACAGGCCTTTGAAGATGAAGTAGCCTACATGCTAATGACTCAAATGGCTGCTCCAAATAGCCCTCAATGGTTTAACACAGGACTAAATTATGCCTACGGGATTACAGGTTCTGCACAGGGACATTGGTATGTTGATCCAGAAACAAAAGAAAGTAAACAATCGGAAGATGCCTATACTAGAGGACAACCTCATGCTTGTTTTATTCTTTCCATTAAAGACGACCTTGTAAATGAAGGCGGTATTTTTGATATGGTTAAAGCGGAAGCAAGAATATTTAAATACGGGTCAGGCTCCGGAATTAACTTTTCCCCTATTAGAGGAAGTGGAGAAAGCTTATCAGGAGGCGGGAAATCATCGGGTTTAATGAGTTTCTTAAAAATATTTGACTCTGGAGCTGGAGCTATAAAATCCGGCGGTACAACAAGAAGAGCAGCTAAAATGGTTTGCTTAAATATGGATCATCCTGAAGTAGAGAGCTTTATAAACTGGAAAGTTGAAGAGGAACAAAAGGTTGCAGCCTTGGTAGCAGGTTCACACATAAATTACGAGCACGTAAAAAAGATTATGAAGTCTGCAGAGGTAAACGGAATTGACCCTAAAAATAATCCTGAATTAAAGAAATTAATAAGTGAAGCTAATAAAGACTATGTTCCGTTAAACTACATAAAAAGAGCTCTAATGCTTGTTGAAAATGGAGTATCTAGCGATCAGTTCGATATAAAAAAATACGACACAGACTTTAGAAGTGAGGCATATTCCACAGTTGGAGGTCAGAATTCTAACAACTCAGTAAGAGTTCCAAATTCATTCTTTGAAGCATTAGAAAACGATGATAACTGGGACTTAATAAACAGAGTAGATGGAACAGTATCAAAAACAATAAGTGCTAGAAAATTATGGAACGATGTTTTAAATGCCGCATGGCAGTCAGCTGACCCAGGCGTTCAGTACGACACAACAATAAACGAGTGGCATACAACACCATTAGATGGACGAATTAATGCAAGTAACCCTTGTTCTGAATACATGTTCTTAGACGATACGGCATGTAACCTAGCATCTCTTAACTTAATCAAGTATTACGACAACGCTACAGGAAAGTTCGATGTTGAAGCGTATAGACACGCTACAAGATTATTTACTATTGTATTAGAAATTTCTGTGCTATCGGCACATTTACCTACAAGAGCTGTTGCTGAAAAAACATTCATATATAGAACACTAGGTTTAGGTTATGCAAACCTAGGTAGCTTACTAATGCAACAAGGAATTCCTTACGAGAGTGAGAAAGGTTATGCAATAACAGGTGCAGTAACTGCAATATTGGGCGGAGAGTCCTACGCAACATCTTCTGAAATGGCAAAAGTTGTAGGCGCATTCGATAGATACGATGCAAATAAAGATAACATGCTAAGAGTTATTAGAAACCATAGAAGAGCAGCATACAATTCGGACAAATCAGACTACGAAGACTTATCTATAACACCAATGGGAATTAATGCTCTTTTAGCTGGTGATGAACTTGCAACAGAAGCACAAAAATCTTGGGATTATGCACTTCAATTGGGCGAAAAATATGGTTATAGAAATGCTCAGGTAACCGTAATTGCACCAACCGGAACAATCGGCTTGGTTATGGATTGCGATACAACGGGAATTGAACCAGATTTTGCATTAGTTAAATACAAAAAATTAGTTGGTGGCGGTTACTTTAAGATTGTAAATCAATCTGTAAGACCTGCACTTGAATCTTTAGGTTATTCAGAGACTCAAATTGAAGAGATCGAAAAATATATTATAGGGCATTCTACAATTCGAAACGCTCCATTTATAAACTATGAAACTCTAAACCAAAAAGGCTTCACAGAAAAAGAACTAACGGCTGTAGAAGCCAGAATGGACAATCTTTATGCACTAAATTTTGCGTTTAGTCCATCTACATTAGGGGAAGACTTCTGCAGGAACGTATTACATTTAACAGAAGATCAAATTAGCGATTACAACTTTAATGTTCTAAAGCACTTAGGTTTCACAGATGAACAAATTGCAATGGCAGAAGAATATGTTTGTGGAACAATGACAATCGAAGGAGCGCCATACCTAAAGCAGGAACATTACGCTGTATTTGATTGTGCAAATAAATGTGGCACAAAAGGAAAAAGATACATTGGAACAATGGGGCACCTAAAGCAGATGGCTGCAGCTCAACCATTCTTAAGTGGAGCAATTAGTAAAACCGTAAACCTACCTGAAGAGGCAACACTAGAAGATATTGAAGAAGCATATGTAGAAGGTTGGAAATTAATGTTAAAAGCAAATGCTTTATACAGAGATGGATCTAAACTAAGTCAGCCTTTGAACTCTAGCACAAACGCCGGAGCATACGCAGAACTGTTTAACCTAAATGTAGAAGACGAAGTTCAGGAAGAGGCAATAACTGTAAAAGAAGTTCAGAAAGTAATTATTCAGGAAGTTCAAAAACCAAAAAGAAGAAAATTACCAGACGAAAGACATTCGTTAACGCATAAATTCACCGTAGGTGGCCATGAAGGTTACTTAACTGTTGGCTTATTCGATGACGGTCAACCAGGCGAAGTATTCATTATTATGAGTACTGCAGGTAGTTTCTTAAGTGGAATCATGGATGCATTCGCAGTTTCATTGTCAATGAACTTGCAATATGGAGTACCTTTAGAAGCCTTAATTAGTAAATTAACAAACGTAAGATTTGAACCAAGCGGAATGACAGGAAATAGAGAAATACCAATGGCTAAATC
This sequence comes from Patescibacteria group bacterium, assembly GCA_016861265.1. Taxonomy (GTDB): domain Bacteria; phylum Patescibacteriota; class Dojkabacteria; order J137; family J137; genus Brojett037. The sequence continues at coordinate 814,372 of BOLA01000001.1, read as the reverse complement.
AATAGTTGATTACATAGGCAGATGGTTAGCTCTAAAGTTCTTAGACGCTGATACAGCAAAGCTTTACCACAACGAAGAATTAGTAGAAAAATCCTATCGAGAAGGTAGTAACTTTAGAATATTAATTCCAATTGTAAACGGACACGGTCACACAGAAATTAGATCTACAAAATATATTGATCTAAAGAAGGAGGCATCGGAAGCAATTGGTACAGCAATACCAACAGCTGAACATGATCACCAACATATTACAGAAGCAAGCATTGAACCTTCACAGATGAGATTAGAACAAGCTACAACAATGGCAGTTCATGAGAATTTAGAAGGTGATGATGGGATGGTCGACAAAATAAAGAAGGCTAGAGCATTAGGTTTTACAGGGGATATGTGTACTACCTGCGGGAGTATGAATGTTAAGAAGAATGGGAGCTGTAATGTATGTATAGACTGCGGCACTACAACAGGTTGTAGTTAATTCGTAAGGGGCTCCGAAAGGAGCCCTTTTTTAATTATTAAATTTAGTTATGGCTGTTGAAGTAATTCCCACTTTAAATATTTGTAATACACTCGATGGATGTTGTATTTTTGTTGAGGACTATGGAGATCAGATTAAGTTAATGATTACAACCGGTATAGGCACCGAGAGTGAACACACTCATGAATTAAAATTTGATCTTACACAAGATACACCATTTACTAAACTAGAAGAATTAATGCAGTACCTAAGTACAAAAACGGCCATAGAGATTATTAATCTTTACTATTCTGATGAGATTGAGGAGGCATAAATATTAACTTTTATATATGAATGGTAAAACAGGTGGTCCACAATGGAAACTACATAAAATAATGATGGAACAAAGAATACAAATTCTATTATTTATATTTCTTGTCTTAATAATTTTGCCGTTTGATATACCAGTAATAACTTGGGATGCATTTAACGAAAACAGAGAAGAGTATATTGAAGTCTTTAATACCTTTTTCGCATTCTATATTGGTTACTTATTCTTGGAGATCATTAAGATACTTAGAAAACCCCAAATTGTATATAGTTGTTGGGCCGAATTTAACTCGCCACGACCCATAGGAGATGGTTTACGAAGGGGGCAATTAATGCTTAAACTTGAACTTAAACAAGATTTATTTAATAAACTATTTGGAACTGAAATGTTACCAAAGCTGGAATCAAGTTTAAAGATAAACAATATTCGATTTCCTGGTAGATGGACTAATAATCCTGAACCATCAATCGATTTTAGAAACATACCACAAAATCAATTTACCTATTTACGACCAGGAAAGGGTGACATTCTTGCTATATGCTGGATAGATCTAGGAACTGGAATATATTATGGAGTAGATGAATATAATTATTTTGATTGGAGACAAGAAAATTTAATAGTAAGCTTCCCTTCCCAAATTGAAGTCACCTTATTTAACTATGATGATATTTATAAATTTAAAATATGTTATAAAAAAAACTCAATCGATCATCAGATAAACTACCTTAATCAAATTATAACTGTGGTTCACATAGTAAATTAGAAGATCGATCAGACTATGGATTTACCCAATTTCAATTAGTTTCTCTTTTTCAATCTTAGTAAGTTGTTTTACCTCAAACTCCCTTTTTAGTGCCGTAACTTTATCGGGAAGTTCTTCGGTATAAACAAGCTCAAAAGGCATATTTGCCCTAACGTATTTTGAGCCTTTACCTTCTGCATGCTTTTTAAGGCGTGCCGGTAAATTATTGGTTATACCAGTATACAAAGCATTATTTTTGCACCGGAGAATATATAAAACGTACATTAGAATATTATATAACTTCTGTTGCAGCAGGGTAGAACCCAGCTGCAACAAGAAGAAAATCGGTTACGATTCGGTCATATCGACGAATTCCTCGTCGACTTCGAGTTCAGGCGCTTCGACGACCTGCATCATCACCAGAGAGTCGTAGAGGTCTTCTAATTCCTCGCAGACCTCATCCAGCTCCTCCAGCTCGTCGATTTCCGCGACAATGGCGTTCGCACCGTCTTGCAACGCCTCACGGAAGAATGCCCAGCGCTCACTCGAAAAGCCGTCAGGCACATAGTTCTCGTCGAGTGCCATCAGTTCGTTGATCTGCGCCAGAAGGTCTTCGGTACATTCCAGAGCGTTGCCTGCTTCCTCCGAATTCCCGAAGGGTATGCCGTCTTCGACATACCACGTGAGAATCATCGTTGGGTCAAGGTCTTCCGCCGTTGTACCCTTACCTACGAGGACCAGCGCTGCCGCAATGTGCCGCGGCACTAACAAATTGGACTGAGGTCTCTGAGCCATTTCGTTTCCCTTTCACTTTTATTGAGCGATAGGTTACCGATTGTTTGCGTGCCATCCCACAAACATTTACTTCTTCTACTTTATTGATGGCTTTTAATAAACTATTAATTTACTAACAGCCATAAACAAAAAGAGAGCCATATAAGCTCTCTTTAATTAACAAAAGAATTTAATTTTAACAATGTATTAGTCTGCATTGGATTTCCAGTAATCGCTAAATTCTAAAATTAAAATCTGCACCATTGCTATTATCGGTACGGCTAACAAAGCACCAATCGGCCCTGCTAACTCAAATCCTGCTAATACACCAGCAATACTCAATATCGGATTCAAATTTACGGCCTTCTTCATTACCATTGGAACTATGAATATTCCTTCTATTTGTTGTAATGCTAAGAATACAATAATTATATAGACAATAACTCCAATGCCGGCACCACTAATTAATGCAATTAATACTGTCACTACAGTCGTAAATATTGGTCCCAAATTAGGAACACCTTCTAATATTCCAGCTATTATTGCAATTACCAATGCGTAACCTACAAGCGGATAGGCTGGATCAAATAATCTTGGAAGCATTATTAGTATAAATGTAAGGAATCCAATAATTAGCATTAGGCTGATTTGACCTACTAACCAGGCTCCTAGGCTTTGTTCAATCTTTTTAAATACTGGGAACAATCTTTTTTGATATTTTAACGGGGTTAATTCAATCACATCTTCATATGCACTCTTTCTATTTGTAAGCATGTAAATAGAAATCATAATAATTGAGAAAATAGATAGTACACCACCAAAGATCTTGCCTACAATACTAATTCCCTGACCTCCAAAAAAGCTAATGTTTGCTAAGATTCCCGAAAAAAATTGACTAGAGGTTAGACCCTTAACATCAATATTTCCATTCTTAAGACTATCTCGAATCGCATTAAAATCAATATAGTCTTTTAAAAACGGAGTAGATGTATTAACAAAAGTCTCAGCAGTCAATATTTTTGAATCGATATTAGCAAAGAAAGATTTTACCTGTATGAACGCAACATTTACTAAGGCCAAACCTAATACTATAGATACTAAAATTCCTCCCAAATAAGTGACTGTAATAGCAAAACCACGTGATAATCCTTTTCTTTCAAGAAGTTCTATAAATGGTCTTAAACCCGCACTTAAAATAAAGGCCGCGAATAATGAGATTAAAACTCCTCTTAATTCAAAAGCTAGGAACATTGCGACTGCAAATATAAAGAAGAATGCCAGTCCTTTAAAAATCTCTAAAGAAATTTTCTGCTTCATTAGTGAAGTGAATAAATTAATAGTCCAATTATAGCGCAAAACATGCTGAATAAAGCAAATCTCATTACAACTTTTTCTTCACTCCAACCGTAGGCAATTTGAAAGTGATAATGGATTGGTGCCATAGCAAATATTCTTCTTCCAAAGATTCTCCTTCCTAGACCTTGAATTACTGTAGATAGTAAAACTACTACAAAAGGGAAACATATAATTAGAAGCATTAGTGGTTCACCTAAAATAAATGCTACTGCAGCAAGCAACGCACCCATTGCTAAGGAACCGACATCACCCATCTGAAATCTTGCAGGTGGAATATTGAAATACAAGTATGCCATAAGCGAACCCACAACAGTTGCTATTAAAAATACCAGTTTTTCATCATGCTTAAAAACGGCAATAAACAAAAAGCCTAGAAAGGACATAATTAATTGATTAGCTGCGAGTCCGTCCATTCCATCTGCTAAATTTACCGCATTGGACATTAGCAGAACCGTAATCCATGCAAAAGGAATTATCAATATTCCAATATCAATATTTATATTTGCAATAGGGATCCATAAAAGACCTGGTACAGCCCTTGTTGCAAAACTATAAAGTCCTACACCCAAAAGAATACCTGCAATTGATTGTACTAGTATTTTTTCATGAGCTTGAATTCCCTTACCAGGATTAGATCCAAGAATATAAAAGAATGATTTATACGCACTCCAGGGTAGAGTAATAATCATCCAGATTTTTTGTGTTGTACTCTTGTGTACCTTTATTAAAGTTAAAACTCTACTTAAGCTCTTTGGCTTTGCTCTGTCCCTGCCGTATATATTTAATACATCATCGAAACCACCAAGTAATGCCGACAAGCAGAATATAAATAATGTTAGCAATAAACCTGGATTATCCCTGTACGGATTAAAGAAGATATTGAAAACTAAAACAGTAACAATAAAAATTAAACCGCCCATGATTGGAACACCTATTTTTAGGTTTCTTTTTTCTATTAGCGTTGTAAAATCAACGGTCATTCGCCTTGTTATATTGAATTTGTAGAGAATTTTAATTATTGGAAAAGCAATAAGAAAACTGAAAACTGCAGACAGCGTAATTATTAGTGTTATTACTCTTAATTCTTCCATAAATAATTTTGTAAGACATATTATATTAACTTAGAACAACTATCTTGTAAATTTGACAGCTCGGCCTATTGCCTTTTAAAGTATAATTAATTCAATGAAATTTCTAAAAACTAAACCAGAAAAATTTATAGAAAAGGTATTAGCTGTGCCTGCAAGTCCGGGGTGTTACCTATACATGGATTCTGAAGGAGAAATTTTATATGTAGGTAAAGCTAAGATTCTAAAAAATAGAGTGAAGAGTTACTTTACAAACTATCCTAAACTGGATTCAAGAATTCAGGCAATGCTAGAACACGCCGTGGATATCCAATACATTACAGTTGACTCAGAATTTGAAGCTCTATTACTAGAAAGCAATCTAATAAAAAAGTACGTTCCCAAATACAATATAATGTTAAGGGACGATAAAAATTACAGTTACATAAAAGTTGAGAAGGCAATTAAAGGCATTCGTGATTTCCCAAGAATTAGAACTACTCGTGAAAAAGACGATCCAAATGCCGTGTACTACGGACCGTACCCAAACTCATTGCCACTAAAAAACATACTAAAAAGACTTAGGAAGGTATTTCCTTACGTTAGTTGCAATAGACGTCTTGTACAGGTGTCTAGCGACCCGCTAAAAGTAGATACTAATAATCCGGTTCCTTGTTTGTATTACCATATTGGACTTTGTCAGGCACCTTGTGCAAGTCTTATTAGTAAAGATGAATACGCTAAAAATTTTAGGAATATTATTAAGTTTCTTGAAGGCCGTAAGGGCGAAATAATAGCTGAACTCGAGAAAGAAATGACCGCATATTCAAAAGCAATGGACTACGAAAATGCTGCAAAAATTAGAGATAGAATTAATGATATTAAGTATGTAACTCAGAATGTTAAGATCGATAGAGACGTTGATGATATTATCGTTGATGAACTCAAAAAGGAACAAAGAGAGCAGGGTATAAATAACTTAATTGAGGAATTAGGATTTCCTGCCGATAAGTTAAAGAACCATGAAGGCTTTAAGATTGAATGCTACGACATTAGTAATATTCAAGGTACAAACCCAGTGGGTGCTATGACAGTTATGGTGGATGGAGTATTAAGACCCGATTTATACCGAAGGTTTAAAATAAGACTAAAGAGTACACCTGATGACTTTGCTATGTTACAAGAAATGCTTAGCAGAAGATTTAGACACTTCATGCTAGATCAAAACCGTGATGAAGAAAAAGATGAAAGTTTTTCGATACTTCCCGATTTAATAATAATAGATGGTGGAAAGGGTCAACTGGCGGCGACCTTTAAGATTCTAAAAAACTTTGGCCTAGCCGATCTAATTCCAATTGTGGGACTGGCAAAAAGAGAAGAGGAAATATTCAAAGTTCAGTGGCAATTTAATACGGATGATTGGCCGGATTTAGCTTTAAAAAGATTTAAGAGAGTATTCCTGCCACGACGTTCCGAAAGTCTATTTCTTGTACAAAGAATCAGAGACGAGGCACACAGATTCGGAATAACCTTCCACAGAAAATTAAGGAGCAAACAGATGGTAAGAGAGTTAGACAAGATTAAAAGCAACTAAGCTTTTGGGGGATTGCTTATGTCTACATAAACCGGTGTATTCTCAGTAGTTTCGATTTTTTCTGCAGGTTTTCTGAACGACGGAAGCTTAAATCGAGATTTACTTATTACACTGGTTGAAGCACTAGCAATAACTACAGTCCCACCTAAGACCTTTGCAAGATATCTACCGGAGAATACATCTAGGATAATCAAAATTATGAACCATGCTATGGCCGATAAATTAATGTATCCATCTCCAAATGGAATTCTGAATAGCAAACTCTGAGTCCATTCACTCCAACTAAAAATAGTATCAACAAATGCACTCGAAGTAAGCGATGGAAGTACTGCAAATACCTCAAATAGAATTCTTAAACCTACTATGAATTCGAACACCTTAAAGAAACCATCCACAAAATTTTGGGTAATATCGTATAGGTTATCGTACATAAACCCTGTAATTATTTTTGCTACTAGGTAACCACCTATAGAGTAAACTCCTAAACCTATTACAGCACCTGTATTTATAGTTACCAAATTAATATTGGTAATATTTATTATTCCTTTGAATGGGTAAATAAAAATATCGGATATTGAGTTTATTAGTACGGTTAAAAATGACGTATCACCTGGCTGTGCAATATCAAAGATTACTCTTAGCACAAGAAAGGTACATATAATCCCTATTGCCCCGTATATTAAATTTCGTAAAGTTTCTCTAAGATTTTCCATATAGAATGATTTTATCACTTACCTACATACAAATTCACTAAATAAAGTTAAAATCTATATATGACAAACACATTCAGACTTACACAGTTAGCAAAAGAAGAAAACTTAGAATATACCCTAGACAAATACGATGAGTATGGGGTGTTGGAAATATACTCTGACCAAATTGACGCCGAGGAACTCTCGAAAAAATTTAAGATAGAATTTAAACTAACAGATATTATTGTTAAGCAAGTATTTGATGGAAAGAAGACAATATTGCTTGGGGATTGTCCCGATAAAGTTTCTGTTGTGGAAAATGATTTTAAATTTATTGTTCAACCTAAAAGCGATAGTGTAGGGCTACCTTTAAGTCAGTTAGAATTAAGAAATCTTATAAAAACCTACTCATCAGGCAGAGAAGTATTAAGTCTATTTGGTTATACTGGAGTCAATTCACTTTATTCAATGGTTGGAAATGCACAAGAAGTTTCAGTTGTTGAACACGAGTCTAAATACATACAAAAAATCAAGAAGAATTTTGAAATAAATCAAATGGATTTGGCTCAGATTTGGGAAAACAATTATTCGGATTTTATTGAGTTAGCAAGAGAATCTCGAACAAAGTGGGGATTAATAATAATGGATTTATCGACATATAACACAGAACGATTGCCTGATTTTAACTTAATTAACGACCATAGAGATTTAATTAAGGAAGTTCAAGAAAGATTATTAAAAGAAGCTGGAATATTAATAGTGACAACCGATGCACCAAATTTTGCATTGGATCAATACATTAGACCAGGAGCCGATAAACTAACCAATAAGCTAATTCCAGAAGGCTTTGCACCTTTAAAGCCTAACCAGATATTTGCTTTCTACAATTAAGACACCCGTTTTCTTAATTCGTACATTCGTACAATTTCTTCTACCGTGTTTGGATAATCCTTATCTCTTTTCCATTTCTTCATTCTTGGAAATCTAATTGATAACCCTTTAGTGGAATCATCTCCCGGTACATTTGCTTCTAAATTAATTGCAGCAGTATGGTTTGGACTTCGCGTAATTTCATCGGCAACAATTTCTGCAACAATCTTAGGCTCTATCCAAACATCTGGGTATAGGGTAGAGTTCACCACAAAATTCTCTGGCTGTTCTTTCAATTTAATTTCGGACATATCCTTAAACATTTGCTCCATCTGTTCCTCAGTAAATCCACTACCAACCTTTCCAAGACTATAGTATTTATCGTCTTTCGGGTTATAAGCTGCAGCAAGTAATGCACCAAATCCAAATCGTGATCTATCACCTCTACCAATGTAGTAGCCAATAATAGCCACGTCTATTGTATCTACTAAGTCGCTTCGCGTATTAGCCTTAAGCTTTATCCATTTAAAGTTTCTTGTACCAGGTTCATAGTTAGTACCTAATTGCTTTGTGATGATTCCTTCAAGTCCTGCTTCTACTTTTTCTCTAAAATATTTAGCTAGTTCTTCTTCTGAATGCATTTGAGTGGTTTCTAATATTGCTAAACCTTTTGTTGGCTTAGCTAGAGCATTTTTTAGATTTTGAATTCGTTCCTCTAATGTCATGGAAGTTAAATCCTGTCCGTTTAAATACAAACAATCAAAACACATAGCTTTTACTGGAATCGATTGAGAGAATTCTTCAATATCAAATTTTCTTTTACGCTTCATTGTGTCCTGAAATCTGCTATAGGCCATTGTCTCTTCGTTAAATCCTATTATTTCTGAATCTAGAATTATTGAGTCTACATCTAGTTCCTTTACAGAATGCACAATTTCAGGATATTGAGCAGTCATGTTTTCCATATTTCGGCTATAAATTTCTACAATATTTTTAGCTCTATCGAAGTGAATTTGTCCTCTTAATCCATCTAGTTTAGGCTGTACAAAGCATTCCGGCATTCTAGCCCAGACCGCTTCAGGCGAGGATTCTCTTTCAACTAATTTAGATGCCACCGGTGTTCCAGGATTAAGTTTTATGTGTTCAAGCTTATCTTCTAAATCGTTAAATTTGTTATCTACTAGTATTTTAGCCAGCTCACCAATATCAGCTCTATAGCCAAATGCAATGTCCAAATCTTTTCTTAAGGATTTATCTCCAGTTATTGCCCAGGACATAGCATCTAACAATGTTTTTTCACTCATCCCAATCCTTAAGGCACCCACAATAATTCTAGATATATACTTTGCACTCATCGGATCAACAGATAAAACTAAGCTTAGGTACGCAGACATCTTCTTTTCTTGAGAACCAGCTCCACTAGCGGTAGCTATAGTATTAAGTTCTTCGAACACAATCGAGATATTTTTTTCCTTGGGTTTGTATTCATAATTATTAATACCAAGTTTATTAGAGTGATCGGTATATTTTTCCCAGTTAGATAATAATTCTTCTACCATTAAGCCTACATCACCTTTGGACTTGTATAGATTAAGAATGGTTTCTTCTGCTATAGCTTGAGATAGTGATTTAATTATTAATTTTAGTGAAAAGTTGAATTCCAACGGAATATACTTGGGTGCTAGTCTGCCTTGCAGTAAATACATTGCCGGCTTTACACTAGTTGAATCAAGCTGCTTTATAAAATCTGCAGTAGTAATAGTCATTTGTGTACGACTACTAATATTTTCTAGCTCAGAAAGAAATTGTGCAAAAGTTTTGAAATTCATTTTAAACGCTACCTACTGATAATACGTCTAGGACATTAACTCCTATTATTCTTAATATTAGCACGCTGAATACCAATACAGCTACTCCGGTTAATGTAGCAATTAATTGTGTTCTTGCACCCTTAATTTTCTCAGTGTTTCCTTGTTGATAAAGAATTCCGACATAAATCATTTGAAGTAGAGCAACGCCGCCCATAACTCCTAATGCAATTCTAATTAAACCGGTAATAATTCCAGTGGGAGTAGGGTCAATACAACCAATTGCTGTATATATTCCACCTGTACTAAAACACTGATCGTATAATGCTTTATTTGTTGAATCTTCTAATAGATAACCCTTAGTAATATCTGGGGTTCCTAAGAGTGTTTCATCTCTAAAAGTTCCATCGGCATTACAATAACGAACAAATCCAACACTTTCGTCGATGTCAGTGTCGGGGTTGTCGGTAGAACCAGAAGCAGCAGTGGAGGTACCGATTGTATCACCTGCCGTAAAACATTTACTGCAAGAATCGGCGTTTCCTGCTTGCTCTAACCTACTTGCCGGAATAACAGCATTAATATCGTTTCCATCTCCAATAATCGCACATGCAGAATTAGAAGGACACTTTTTTGTAGCACCTGTTGGTGGAGGCCCTGTTCTAACTCTAGGTTCTTGACCGTCTAGATTTAAATCTTTGAATCTTACTCCTAATCCTTGACCGACTACAGGTTGTACAATATTACCCTCATTGGTTGTATAGGAGTATATAAAATCGGCTGTTCCTACAGCTGCCTCCAGATCTGCCCAAGAGGAAAACTGACTATATCCATCGTTGGCGGGAAAAGCCACTAGTAAGTTACCCGCAGCATCGTAAATTCCATTACCCGCATTATGTCCTTCAGTTTCTAAGTAATCCGGTATACCTCCATTTATTCTTGATTTAGCACAAACACCAACCTGATAGCCATCTGGGAATGTTTGATTCTTAGTGTTAATAAAGTTATATCCAGACGGACAGCAACCCCAAGGTTCCCTCCATGAAGTAATTTCAATTCCTAATGTTGCTAATGAATAATTGCCTTGATCTGCATGCCAACCAGATGGACAGGCTCTAGCAACTCTAACAGTATCTAGCGCCGGCGATCCTGATTCGGATATTGCCTGAATATTTTGTCCTCCTGAACCAGCATCCACTCGACCCGTTGCAGTGTATACAGGAATAATAGTTCTAAAGTTGCTTCTTATACACATTGTTCTGAGCGAATCTTGTCCGTATGTAGATGCAAAAGCGGCAGACACCTGATTAGCTCTCATCTGAGTTAGGGTAGCACCAGAAAAGTAGTCAGCAGCAACTGTATAGCCGCTTGGACATACTGTCGTATTATCAATACATGCATTCCCTCTGTTTACTTCAACGGCAGCACATAATTTATTATTAAACACAGAATTAGAAGGGAGAATAACCGAAACAACTGGAACTAAAATCAAAACAATTAATATTACTTTTATTTTATTCATAGATTAAGATTCTAATCTTTTTAATGCATCAACAAAAATAGTAAAGCTGGCTTGTCTGCCATCTTCTAGAACGGCTCTACCTTTAAAAATAAATATAGGTGACACAAAACCATTCCAAGTATCACGTTCATAATAACCCAAAGTAGTTTTTGTTGCATCAGCAATAAAGCTCCTTACTTGCAGGTTACTATAGGTTTCTAATGGATTACCGTTTTCAGGTAGTAAGTATACTAGAAAACCTTTGCCAGATGAAGCTTTTGTCCAAGCTTCCGTTAAATTAATAATAGGGTAGACTCCTTTGGTAACCCCTCTAGTAGCATACTCATAATCTGTAAACTTCATACTGAAAACATCTCTAGGAATTTGAGAACCGTTGTTACCAACAATCATTCTTACTTGTCCTTCTCTAGGATCAGAGCTATAAACATTACCATTAAGTGGAGCAGGTATATTATTTAAAACTTCTTTATCTGTAGTTATTTTTTCTAGATCTGTTTTTGATTTTGGTTGGGCCAAAAGCAAATTTCTAAACACTTGAACAAAAACAAATCTAGCTTGAGTATCTCTTTCAGGCTTAAAAAATGCTCCCGCATTGTTTAGATCTGCAGGAATATATTCAACATAAGGAGATTCCAAACCAAAACCATTTGAAAAACCGAGCCTGCTTACAATACTTGCACCAATGTTAATGTAATCGTTTAGGTTTGAATTTAGATTACCAAGAGTCTTTACGTTAATATTGTTAAAGTAATCAGTTGCTAAATCCCAGACTTGTGTAGTTTTATTGAATGTTAGGGTTTTAGTTCCTTCAGATGCTACCCAGGTGTATTGTTCATCTTTATAGGTGCATCTATTGGCTTTAGGATCGGTTCCAAAGTATTGATCTTCCGAGATACATTCGCTATCGAAGCCTAAGGTTTTAGCAGTCTTTACAGCATCTTCCACTGTTGTTAGCTTTTCTCGAGGCTCCTCGATTTTATATACATATGCAGTATCGGGGAATTTACTCACTAATTGGTTGCTTATTCTATCAATTGAATAAGTTGGAGTAATATCTGTACTAATTTTTATAGGGTCAATAGAAACAGGCGGAACATTTTTTAGTGCTAGATCTGCTGGAATATAGTAACTGAATTGTGGACTGGTGCCACCAGGCTGTTTAGTGAAAAGACTCGAGATCCCTTCCCATGCTATTACAAGTACTGCAAAAATTACAAAACCAAGAACTGCTTTTCTAGCGGTACCAGCAGATTCATATAATGTGGCCATAAGTTTTTTTTAAGATATCAATGTAAGTATAGTTGAATATTATTAAAATATGAAGATTCCCCAAAATAATTCATATAAATTGAACCTTTTATTCAATTTAAAAATAGGTGATAATGATTTAAACTTTAGATAGTTATATAAACAAGCACTATGTCTAATCCAAATAATTACAATAATATGCCATCGCCCGACATGGGAGTTCCACAGCCAGCACCATATTATTACGAACAACCCCAGCAACCGTACCAGGAAGTTACAACAACTACGACCACAACTACACCTGCCAGTCCATTAGCAGGAAACAGAAAATTTTTGATCATTGGCCTTATTGTGTTTGGGGTAATTTTACTGATAATTCTATTATTATCTCTAACAAGCCGAAACAATAATACTTCTACGAACAATACGACTAATACAACAAAGAATGTAAGCCTACAATTTAGAGGCGCATTCTTACCTGCAGAAGCAATGGAAAGCTTAATCAGTGATTACGAAACATTAAATCCTAACGTAAAAATTGAATATGCGGATAAGTGGCCAGACGGAAGTTTTAAAGATGCATCTCAAATTTATAAAAGTGAAATAAATAGAGTACTTAGGGAAAATGACAGTGTTAATATTCCAGATATATTCATGGTAAATAATAGCTGGGTGGGAGATTACGAAAAATATTCCAAAGCTAGTACAAATATGGACTATGCTACATTTAACAGTATTTTTTACCCTGCTGCGTCCACAGACTTTGCAAATGATGGCAAGAATGTTTATGGCGTACCATTGTGGATGGACACACTAGCTATTCTTTATAATAAAGACATACTATCTTCCAAGTCCATTCAGCAACCATCCACCAATTGGGTTGAATTTAAAAAACAGGCGCAGGCATTAACCTCAAAAGAAGGATCTACTATTAAAGTTGCAGGCTTTGCAGCAGGCAACACTAGTAATGTATCATTTGGTTTTGAACTAGCAAATATTCTGCTACTTCAAAATGGTGTGCAAATTCTAAATGATCAAAATCAAGCTGTTTTCGGAACATATAACGAAGCGGCACCTGCGGTACAATACTTCCAGAGTTTTCAAAAAGATGGAAACAACACTTGGAACACAGCTATGCAGAATGATTCTGCTGCATTCTTAGAAAGTAAAGTAGCAATGATTGCAGCAACCAGCTATAGATACAGAGATATATTAAAATACAATAAAGCTTACAATATTAATCTAAATATTGGAGTCTCCCAGATTCCTCAAATCACAGGACAAAGCCAAGATATTATTAACTTTGCTGATTACTGGGGAGCAATGGTTTCTGATTCAAGAGGCAATGCTGCATATGCGTGGGACTTCTTGAAGTGGCTAACTCAACCAGAACAATTAAGAAAATTGAGTGAAAATATTGAAACAGCAACTGAATCTTTTGGTCTATTATACCCAAGAAAGGATATGGCACAAATACTACAAACAGATCCTGATTTAAGTGTTTACAATGAATCTTTACCTTACGCTTTAAGCTGGTATATGGTTAACGGAACAAAAGTAAGAGAAGAATTTGGTAATATTATTAACAGTAGCGGATTGACTAATCAATCACAAGTAACTCAATTGCAGACATCTGTACAAACCATAATAACCAATAAAGGCCAGATTTGATATTGATGAAAAAATTTATATACATAGCTCTGCTAATAACCTTTCTATTAGTTCCTATTCAGCACCTTACTGCTGAAAGTTTTGCAGATGCAGATGATATATTTAAATTAGTAACACCTGCACCCAACACTAAAGTTGGTGGGACCATAAATATTGAATGGACAGCTTTTGATGATGATCAAACGTCTATACCTTATTATATTCAGCTTCTAGATGGAGCTACCTGTAAAACTACATCATACGGAAGAATTAATCCAAACTCAGCTAGTAATTCAAGCAATAGTAGCAATAATAAAATAAGTTGGGATACTCATAAAACAATTTCAACGCAAAGTTTAAACGATGGAAACTATTGTTTGCAAATATGTTCAGCATTTAAAAATACAGATGCGTATTATTCAGTTTGTAATGCAAGAGTTATTACAATAGTGAATGTTAATAAATTACCGACAATATCATCTACGCCTGCAAACCTTACAATAAATGAATCTGAAAATTGGCAATACCAAATAAAATCTTCAGATGTCGATAACGATAAATTAAAATACTATCTTGTATTTGCACCAGACTTTTTGGAAATAAATCCGCAGACTGGGTTAATAAAATCAAAAGAAAATGCCTCTAGAATAAGTGATGGGATTAATATTGCCGAATACAGAGTTGTAGTTGGAGTCGATGACGGAATAAGCGGAACGACAATGCAGGAGTTTACTATTAGAGTAGAGAGAGGTAGAGTAGCAAACCCTATCGATAACACTCCTAGTGAACCGGAAAAACCCTCAGAACCTGAAAACATACCTTCCCAAATAAGTATTACAAATCCAAAGGAGAATGCAGAATTGACTGGAACTCAGAACTTTATTGAATGGTCCATTTATGATCCTGACGGAGTAAAAGATATAACACTTAACTATTCCTCAGATCTTGAAAACTGGACAGAAATAATTACTAAGAGTGAAGATAGTTTTGCTAGATATTCATGGGACGTTAGTTCAATTGTAGACGGCAAATATTATATTCAAATAAAGGTAAAAGATAATAAAGACGAAGTTGTTGCCAAAGTATCTAAGCCATTTAGCATAAAGAATGCTCCAGAAGAAATAGAAGAGAAAAAACCTCTAATATTAAATGTAAAACCGGAGAATGAAAAAGTTCTTACTGAAAGTCCACTAAATATTACCGGAGATTTTGCTGCAGCTGTGGGCGAAGAAATAGATTCCGAGACATTTAAACTAAGCATTAATAATAATGATATAAGTCAAGACTGTATAAAAAACGAAGCCGGGTTTCAATGTACAATAAAGAGTACTTTGACAGTGGGAAGTTACTCAATCACAGCAGAAATTAAAGATTTAAATGGTAATACAGGAACTTACGAAAGTAAATTCGAAATACAAGAAAAGAAGACCGAAACACCAACTAATTCGACAAATACAAGTTCAGGAAACAGTGCAGTAGTAATAATATTAATAATTGTCTTTTTACTAATTGTACTAGTTGGTCTTCCTTGGGTTTTTATAAGCTATTCAAAAAGAAAATTAAAGGCTTCAAATCAACAGATCCAGAAACCAGGAAACCCATCGACTTATGCTTACCCCCAAGCAAGTGTTACGTTTAGTGAACCAGAGATAAAAATGCCGACGTATGGAACTGAACCTCCAATGCAAACAAGCAATAACTCCCAAACTCCTGGGCCTGTTCCTATGGTTAATCAGCCTAAAAGTTTCAATGACTTTATGGATAACTATAGTTTTAATTCAAGACAAAGTTCACCAGCACCTGTTCAACCAGTCGCAGTACCACCAGAAACGACAAAACAAATAGGAGAAGTAAAGCCTAAGAAGGAAAGCAGTTCAGTTTCAGACACATTTAAAAATTTATCTAGTAAAATTAATAAATTTATACCTAGGCAACCTGAACCTTCGACCAATGCGAATAACGAGAGTTCACCTGTACAATTCAACACAAATCCAAACCTAAGTCAAAATATAGTTAACGCATATAGTGGAGGCACCTCAACAAATATAAAAACTAACAATGAACCCGAAGTATTTGTAGAACCTAAGATAGTCGACGAGGCAATCTTACCAACAAATACTCCAGATGCAAATTTAACTCAGCCTCAAACAGCTGAATATGTTACTCCTCAACCCCAAGAGAATGAGGAGGAGTTAAGAAAAATGTATCCGGAATTATATGGACAATCTAGCCAAGCTACTGAGCAGACTAGCGTTCAGACAGAAGCAACCCCCACTGCAGAAGACAGTGAATATTTTGAACCTACTCCTAAGGACTAAACCTTTAACTGCTAAGGAATCTTTACATTTTGCTACAAATACTATATAATGTATATATAGCTCATTTAACAAGTCGTGCAATCGGAGGATTGAATCGTGATCGAGCAAATTTTGGAAGAAGGTTGGCGCTGGGCGGTTTTGCGTGTTGACTGGTTTCTGAGCCAGCCGCGAAACAACCTCATTGCCTTCATCGGCGTAGCTCTTATATTTTTCTTCTTGAATTCGCTGGTGCGCTGGGGCATTCGCACATGGCCCGCAGTAGTCGCACCGCGCAATCCCAGAGGAGAAGTTCTGTTGCCCACGCTGCTGATCCATTTGGTCGTCGTTCCAGTCGTCTACGGCGCGGGACTGGTATTTTTCTGGGCTGAACCCGCAAAATTCATGTTCACGAAAATGCTGGTTGTCGTTCCATTAACGCTGTTCTTTAGCCTCATCAATTACTTTACAGTAAGGGGCTGGCAGCGTGGGGGATTTCCCCGGCGGTTCATCTGGACGCTCATCGGAGGTATTGTCCTCTTCATCACCTATTTTACGGTGGTGTGGGTACTGCTCAAGGTGCCAGGTACGGCGATTCTGCCGCTGCCACCTGTGGGCGGACAGTAACGACATCATGTTAATGAGCCGAGGCGGGAGAGCTATCTCCCGCCAAAGCATTTATATTCAAAACCAATAATGTTAAAATCTACCTAAGTTAAATCAAATTATGAAATCAAGTGTATTTGGACCAATAGGAATACATAGACCCGAAAGATATGCGGCGGGTGTACCTCAACCATACAATGCAGGAGATCTTGTTGATAGTGAGTTATGGTCGCCTATTGATGTTTCGAAACCAGGACAAAGGAAAGTCAAGAAGGTAAAGAGACCGGAAATACTACCAGCGGGAGCTTATGGACCTGCACAGTTGAAAGATGTGGTTATAGGGGGTGCAGAACCGGGTTTAAGTTTTGGTCCATTTGGTGTGAATATAGGAACCAAGGAAGGCAGAAAACAACAAGCCTCAGGAATATCAGATAGGTTAACCCCCGAAGTTAGTCAAATCATGAAGGCAAAAGGAATAGATAAGGCTGTAGAATTAATTAATCTAACACCAAGACTTGTTAAATATGGTGCGGGAGAAATTACCGCAATGAATTTAGCACACTTAGCTTTACCAGGATTTGCTGGTCCAGTACTTGGCCCTATTATAGTAGGCGATAGAATTTATAGAGCTGCTTTTGATAAAAGAACTGACTTCGAAATATTCATTAATGGTAGTAGTGATAATGATACATTTAGAAATAGAATGTTACTTGCAGGAACTAACGTAGTAATGGCCCCATTTGACTTGACAACAACAATATTGGGACAAACTACAGCATTTGCTCTTAATTTCTTAGCCGGCAGAACCATTTTAAATAGAATTCCAGGCAGTTTAGCAAAACTCGACCCAGAGCTAAAAGGTCTTGAGCCTGTGGATTCTGGAATTACACATGAGACCCTTACAGCAGTGGAGAAAATTTCCAATTTACTGTCTTTTGGACAACCGGCGGCACTCACTAAAGCAGCCTAATTATGAATGAGGAATACATATATCAATACCTACAAGGTAATATAAAGTACAAACTGAATCAAGAGAAACTGACATTAGCTCGGTACTACTTATTCTCCTCAATTTTTGAAATACCCCAAAAAGATGTAATCTTCTATTATCCAAATAACTATACATTCTCTCCCATTGGATTATTGCATTTTTCAACTAAGGAAATCCTTACAAATGAAATTGATTTATCTAAAAAATTAGAACAGAGAGAAATTCTCAATAAAATTTATACTCATTTTATCCAAGGGAATACTCATACTAAATTAATAGAATTAATATCGAATATTTATAGTAAAGATGAAACTACACTAGAGTTTATAAGAGACTTGTGTTCCGAGTCTCAGGTAGATCCTGCCTTATTATTAAGTCTCCTGAAAGTTGAAGTAGAGCAGTTACTTAGAATATTTATTTATACAGAAGATATTGAGTCTCTTTTTAACGAGTTCATGAAAAATATTGAGATTATCACGGAGTCAAATATAAATAATTCCAATGTTAGATTCTACATTTGTAATTTCATTTCGAGTTATCTTGAATGCATAAACCCTGCAGAATTTTACAAAATCAATAATTCAATTACGGTTGCAGGCATAACTTCAGGTATAAATCTAAAAGTAATCAAGAATAAGTTGGATTATTATAGATCTATAAATGCCGGTAGTGATTATTTATTAAAAAAGATTAATTACCTTATTAAACTAAACAGTATTAGTAAGGAAAACTTTA
The DNA here is from genome assembly GCA_016861265.1 of Patescibacteria group bacterium. Taxonomy (GTDB): domain Bacteria; phylum Patescibacteriota; class Dojkabacteria; order J137; family J137; genus Brojett037. Next base: position 795,638 of record BOLA01000001.1, on the reverse strand, counting down.
GAAACATCTTCTCAAGTTTATCTAATCTAAATCAACGAGATTTAGACTTCCTAATCGAATTCTCTCGAACTATATTTGATAGTAGTGTAAAAGAGGTCAAAATGAAAGATCTTAATATTATTACTGATGACAAAGACTTCTACGAACTACTAGACAGATTAAGAGAGGAAAAAATACTTAATAATGAGATTACACAATTTTTTACACTAACATTGAAATATCAGTGCAATTTTTTAAAATATTACGAAGAATTCAATGTAAGCTTACTCCAATTTATATATGACAATGGCCCTATCTTACAAATACTATTCTCTACATTTGAAGGAAATATTGAATTGGAAATCGACGAAGATACAAGAACACAAATTATTTCTAGGATAGAGAATAAATCCAAATTTATAGCGGATGTTCTAAATGATTTCATTGCAGTGCCAATAAATTTTGAAATCTATAATCTTAAGCGTTCAATTGAATTATTAAACACAGCAATTGAGTTAAGAAGTATTATTTCCACACCCAAAGATGATTCGGGATTGATAATTAATATTATTGAAACTAGTATTGAAAATTCAATAATAAAAAAGGAAGATATACAAATTGAAAACATTATTGATATTTTTAGTTCAGATTCTAATTACATTAAGCATATATTAGATTTCATTAATGAAAAGGCTGTAAAAGCCTACCTCTCAATAATAAACGGTGTGTTTTCAATTTCCAACACTTACTCCATACTTCAAGTGAGGGAAAAAAATTTACTTGATGAGAAAGATATAATAATTACAATAAATGTAAAGAATCTATTAGAAAATCTTAGACTAATTGGTTACAACAATATATTCCTTTCAGAAAATATTCATTTTGAGGAGGAAAACTTTGAAGTTCTAACTGAGTATTTGAACGGCGGAAATGTATTGTGACGAATTATGACAGTCTAACAGAAAATTTGAATGGGTTTGTAGTAAAGTCATCATTACCATTAACCTTGACAGCATATGCAGGATTCTCAGTCTTAACTTCTACTCCAGGCCTCAAGATAGCAGCAGCACTATTTGGAGTTAGAATACTAGGATTTGCAGTAGTTGTACCAAACAATCCTTCTGGATCCCTTGTTATAATTCTGTAGTCAACCTTAACAGTATCGTTACCTCCTGGCTTAACACCTTTATCTAACATAATTGCTAGTTTCTCTGGAGTCCCAGAATTTACCTTCTTATCTGTATTACTTACATCTTTATATTCAAGTTTATCGATCTGAGTTTCTGTAGTCCCAGACTGCTTAATTGTGAATAAATCTTTTCCATATTTAAATGCATCCGTTCTTCCGGTATATTTAGGCACAGTATCTCCAAACACTAGGCTTGGGGGGAACTGAAGATTAACCGAAGGTCCTGTTACCTTAAACTCTAGAGTTCCCGTAGCTAATGTTATTTCACCTCTACCAGCTGCATTGTAGGCAGAGTAGTCAATTATTCTTCCTCTTGTAACAATACCTTTACCTGACAAAATTGGGATAATGTCTTGTCTTGGAATTAAAATCTTATCACCTGTAATTTCTACTTTTGGTCTCTGAACATCTGAAGGTAGTGATGATCCTGTACCTTCAATTTGTCCTGCAAGAGTGTTTTCTGCGTTTGCCACAGCACCTGCTGCTGCAGCTGCTCCTCGAACCAACGGATTCTTACTTTGCTTAGCTCTATCTACCCAAGCTTTTGTGCTATCCGTTCTGGACTGTCTTGCAGCTCTTTGCCTATTTCTATAACTTCTGTAGTCTTTCTCTGGATCAATTCCCCTAACTCTATCCGCAATATCCATGGCTCCTGAGAATGCTCTAAATGGAGACGATGCAGCATTGCCAGCAAATCTACCTCCAGTTAATGCAGCTCTACCTGCCAATGCTGGTGCTGTCTTAAACATAACTCTCTGACTTTCTCTGAATGAATCAATAGGTGTTGTAATAAACTTAGGTAATGGATTGTTTGCTCCAAGAGCTGTATCGATTGATTTTAATGTATTAGGAATTGAGAAGTAAATTCCTAGACCTATTAATGTTAATAGTAATTGAGTCATCTCGTTACTTCCTATACCAATGGATTTAAGTCCTAATAAAGGTGGATTAAAACTTCCACTAGCAAATGTTGGTACATCCGCTAAGAATTCCTTACTGGTAAATATAATACTTAGTAGGAACATTGCGTAAGTAACAATAAACGCCAAGGCTGCGGCACCCATAACTTTTACATACTGCATAATACTCTTTGTACCATTACCAGGAATTGCAACAGTTGCGAATATAAATGGAGACATTACAGGGTAAAGTATTATTGTTATGTATTTTTTAAATAAGTGCACGAAAATTTGAATACCAATCCAGAGAGTAACAATGGAAATAAAGAATTGAACAATATCACCCACCCAGGTAAAGTCCGCAGGGTCTGCATCCTGACCTTTTCCTGTTAGTGCATTCACTATACTGCCCACAGCAAGAAAGATTACATTTCCATTAAGTCCTGAAACTTCTCCTAAATCTTGCGCAACTGCACCAAAGGTTGTTGAAACATTAATCTTATCTCTTGCCCTTAACCAATCAACTCTAACATCGTCTGGGTAATAACCTCTATCAGTATATGGATCACTTGAGTTTAGAGGATTTCTAAGATTATCTGGATCGTCTGAACCTTGGTAGAAGCTATGTCCTGGAGAACCCGGAGTTCCTATTAAGAACTCATGTACTGCATTTGTTCCCACAGTAATAAAATCAATAAACAATCCGGAAATTGCGTAACTTAATGGAACCAAAATCATGGCCATTGCAATGGCAGGAATGGCATTCTGAACTGTAACTTCTACGTTACCTGAAAGCCTTTGCCTGAACATAATTGCAAATGCAATTATTACAACAATAATAAGTAAAAAACCATAAACCACTCTTACAGACCAACTCCAAAAGTTCTGAATAGGTTTTAATAAATTAAATCCTGTTCCTCCTGGAGAGTAATATGCTTCTCGTCCTGTAATACTTGCATCAGCTGGTTGAGCAGAAACAGTATTAAAGTGTGTTAATGCATAAACTTTGTCTTGAAAGTAATCTACAGCACTAATGGGTCTATCTGTAATAATAGCTACATTTAAAGATGATATTGCGTTCACTGTGCTGAATGTACTCCCATCGGGGGAACCTAAGTACATAGCAGTCTGAAGAGTTGTGTATTCTGGTTTACAAGCATCCTTACCTAATTCATCAACGCATCTGGCATATTTAACAGAGTAGAGTTCATCGCCTAAAAACCCGTTACTTAAAGGCTGGTTAATAAAGGCTCCAATTCCACCTACATTCATACTTGTATTTACTTGTGAAGTTTCTGGGTCTGCAATACACCACAAGTTACATGCACCTGCTGTAGAGGTATACTTAACATCAGCAGACATCTTAAAAAATACTGCTGAGTTGAAGATAAAAATGAATACCAGAAATAAAGTTCTATACTTTTCGTTTTTGAATAACCTAAATAGTGATTTCAAGATTTAAATTTAACCTAGTTAGAGTAAGTATAAATTAATAGAAAAAGCCTTGCAAGCTCAAATTTACTCATTCTATGGTGTAAAATTCTAACATATGAAAATTTATACAAAAACCGGTGATAAAGGAAAAACAGGAGTTATTGGCGGACGAGTAGCAAAACAATCAATTATCATAGAAACAATTGGAACATTTGATGAATTAAACGCGGCATTAGGTGTTGCAATTGCCGAAGATTCAATAGAAATTACAAATGAATTGCAAAAAATTCAAAATATAATTTTTAATATTGGAAGCTGTTTATGCGGTGCTAGTTCGAACTTTGATTTTTCAGGTTACACAACTAAATTGGAGAATCAAATCGATTTAATCACCGAACAACTTACTGCATTAACCCAATTTATTTTGCCCGGCGGAACAAGATTAAGCGCCAACATTCATTTAGCAAGAACTATTTGCCGAAGAGCAGAGAGACAATTAATAAAATATATACATAGCTATAAAGAGGAAAGCCCATCTAGCATGAAGGTTGACGATAATGAACTTATTGAAATTCAGAGATTTATGAATAGACTATCGGATTACTTATTTGTACTGGCAAGACTTGCCAATAAACAAGGAAAGGTAGATGATATCTTCTGGAATAAATCAATTGATTAATCAATTTTGCTATTAGATAATAAAAAAACTTTACCTACAAATATGGAAACAAAAATTCAAGGATTAAGCTCCGAAGAAGTTCAGAAGAAGAAAAGACTAGGACTCACAAACGAAGTAATCGACAGCTACACCCCAAGCACTTTTATAATTTTCAGGAGAAATATTTTTAGTCTTATTAATGTTGTTGTGTTCCCGTTATTAATTACATTAATAATTTACCAGCTATACACCGATGTATTAGCATTTTCAACGTTTCTTATTATTAACACGATAATTTCAATAAGTGATGAATTCAGAATTAAGAAGCAACTTGAGAAACTGAAGACTGAATTTCAACAAAAAGTAATAGTCATTAGAGACGGTAAGGAAGAAGAGATTCCAACATTGGAAATTGTTGAGGGTGATTTTATAAAATCGAAAGAGGGCGAAGGTGTTATAACCGATGGAGAAATAATTGAAGAAAATTATTTACAGATTGATGAATCTGCCCTTAATGGAGAATCAAATTACATAAGAAAACTAGAAGGAGAGAAGGTTTATTCAGGTAGCTATATTGTTACAGGAACATGCATTTATAAGGTACTTAATGTCGGTAAAAATAATTATCTAAATAAGCTTGGTTCCGAAGCTTTAAAGTTTAAAGAAAAACGTAGCAGAATGCAGATAAACGGCGATCGACTAATTTTGTTCTTAGTAATTGCTGCGTTAGTAATGGGAGTGCTTAATTTTTATCTATCTTCTTTAAGCAATACACCAATTCAGGAAAGAGTATTGGGGCTAACCACAATTATAAGCTTAATAATTCCTCAAACGTTAATATTCTTGTTCACACTTACGTTTACAATTTCCATTACAAGATTGTATAACAAAGGAATACTTGTTCAAAAAGGAGGGAGCATTGAGGATTTATCTAATATAAATGTAATTTGCTTCGATAAAACAGGTACTATAACTACAAACGAAATGAAGATTGTAGATGTTGAATACTTTAATACAGATGAACGTGAAATATCCACTGTCTATAATTCCCTAAAAGAGAAAATTGTAAGTGTTAATAAGACGCAGGAAATTATTAATAAGTATTTTTCTAAAGCAGAAAAACTAAACTACAGTGATTTCGACCAGGTTCCATTTACTTCAAAGAATAAGTACAGCTTAATTAGTGCAAAATTTGATAATTCATATAAGAGTCTAGTCTTTGGAGCATTTTCAATGCTTAGAGAAAGAATTGCCCCAAATGTAAATCAAAAAATTGAGAAATACGTTTCTGAGCAGGAAAATAGTGGAAACAGAATATTGGTAGGAATAATGTACGAAAGTGATAATAAGCTTATTGATACAAACAATCCAAATTTTGATCTAAACGATAGCCTAAATACAATAATTGATTCAAAAACAGCAAAAGTAATTGTATTTACAATCGAAGAAACACTAAATCCAGGAATTAAAAATATTATCGAGGATTTAAAGTCTCAAGATATTCAGGTAAAGATTATATCCGGTGATAGTCTGCAGTCTGTAAGTAGAGTAATGCAAAAGCTTGGATTATCAACAGAGAGAATTGTTGATCTTTCGGAAAATCAAGAAGACTTAAATACTCTTGTAAACGATAATGATATTTTTACTAGAGCAAAGCCCGAAGATAAGCTAACAATAGTCAAGGCATTGCAGGCAACCGGTCATAAGGTTGCAATGGTAGGCGACGGAATTAACGATGTATTATCACTAAAAGCCAGCGATGTTTCTATTGCAATGGAAGGCGGATCCAAAATTGCTCGTGAGGTTTCCGATATAGTCTTATTGAATAATGACTATCAGAAAATTCCTGTTATATTCTTTGAAGGGGAGAATATAATATTCAATCTAAAAATGACAAGCAAGATGTTCCTTGTAAAATCTTTTTTTGCAATACTAACATCACTTTACTTTTCTTTAAATTTATTAAAGTATCCATTAGTTCCGGCCTCTACACTAATATTCAGCTTTTTAGGAACAAGTGCACCAAGTTACGTGCTTGTGTTTACAAGACAGAAGGTTTCAAATTCATTAAGCTTTTTTAGAGATGTTCTTAGTGGATCAATACCTGTAGCTATATTGCATTCAATAATATTCTTACTCTTTTACATAAATATAAAAAACAGTTCGACATTGAACTTTATTCAAATAAATACAGTGTTAATAATTCTTATACTGAGCTTAACTATTACTTACTCATTGTATTTAATTTGGGAGGCTAAAAAGTTAAAAAATATACTTGTAGTAATTTTCTTTTATATTCTGGTTATGGTGGTGGGTAGTTTTGAAACTATACTACCGTTAAATCCTGCAAGTAGAACATTACCGGAATTGACTATAATATTAGGTGCACTGATTATTGGAGCACTATTAATTGTTGCAGCATTGTTTGCTTTGCTAAGACCAAAAAGAATATTACATAAAACGGGAATAATTTTAATCGGAATTATATTTGTGGTCGTTGTCTCAATATTTCCATTTCAAAGCTACTACCAGGTTCAAAGTTTTCCGCTAAATATTCATTTACTTATTAATGTGATAGGATTAATTACAATACCATTGGTTGCATTACTAACATTTATTGCAAAAAAGTCCATCTCAAATATTAAATAATTTATTATGCTAGCATCAGTTTTAGAGCCAATAATTAATTGGGTAATTCAGTTTGTTTCAGATTTAGGATTTATAGGTGTATTCCTGGGCATGGCGATTGAAGCTGCTAGCATACCACTTCCATCAGAAATCATTATGGGAATTGCGGGTTTTTTGGTTTACGATGGAAGACTTACCGTAGGTGGGAATCCTGTATTAACAATAATTGTAGTAGGTTTAATTGGTGCACTTGGTAATGCTTTAGGCTCAACTTCAATGTATGTTCTTGGTAGTCGCGGAGGAAGACCCGTTCTAAATAAATACGGTAAGTATGTACATGTAACAGAGGAGAAATTTGAAAGAGTAGAAGGCTGGCTAAAAAAATATGGCGATAAAATTATTTTTATTGGGCAACTATTACCGGTAATCAGAACATTTATTTCTTTGCCATTGGGTATTCTAAAAGTAAATTTTGTGAAATTTAGAATTTATACATTTGTAGGAGCATTTATCTGGTGTACATTATTAGCAACTGTTTCTTATTTTCTAGGCGAAGAATGGAAGAGATTAACAGAATACATTCATCAATTTGAAATTGTTATTGCATTTGCACTAGCTGCTGCAATTGCATATTTTATTATAAAAAAAGTTTATAAACGAAGAAAAGCTAAGATAGAAGGTAAAATAGAAACAGAAGAATAAAAAAGTTTGACAAAATTATTTTCTGATATAGAATTAGAAAACAAGTAGTGAATCAGGTGCAACTCCTGAACTGTGCCGCAACGGTAACCAATAAATGGAAGTCCGATCCTACTATAAAAAACACCCGAGCAGGAATAAAAATAAATTACTTCCTGTTAGGAAGTTTTTAATTTATTTTTTATCTTCCGTGAAATGAAGAAGTTAGGTTTAGGTGTGTGGGCTGCATTAGCGTCCCTAATTATTTTAGTTCTTGCAGTATTTGGTGTAGTAATTGTTGGCGGTGGATCAACAATTAACAATACTTCGGATCAAACCTCAGTTTCTCAAAATCAAACTCTTGCTATAAAAGTAGTAAATGCAGCTAGTCTGGAAAAAGATTACAATTACGATTTTAATCTACAGAATACTGATAGCCTTTTGACTGTATTCAATACCCTGGATTCATCTAGTGACGAATTTTCTGTTGAATATGCAGATTTCTCATTTGGAAAAATGATTACCACTGTAAATGGATATACAACAAAGGATAATGAGTTTTGGAATATTAAAATAAACGGTGCAGATGCTCAGGTAGGAATTAGCGAATTAAAAATTGCACCAGGTGATAAAGTAGAATTAATTTTAACCAGTTTCTAAAATGAAGAAAAATATTCTTGTAGTTTCAGTATTAGTTATTCTTGCGGTATTAAGCAGAACAGTTTTTCATATTAATAATAATATTGAATTCATTACGGCTTTTGCCTTAGTAAGTGCATACTTTATAAAACAAAAGAGATATGCAATAGCTACCGTTCTAGGTTCTATAATAATTTCAGATCTAATAATCGGCAATACTAATATAGTATTGTTTACATGGAGCGGTTTTTTATTTACCGCATTAGTTGGCTTTGCCCTAAGAAATGTAAATATAAAAAACCGCTTAGCTGCAGCAGAGATATCAGCAATTATATCTACTCTTGCATTTTTTTTCTGGACCAACTTTGGAGTAGTTCTATTAAGTACAATGTATACAAGAGATTTAAGTGGTTTAACTCAAAGCTACTATAATGGAATTCCTTTCTTATTAAATCAATTAATTGGAAATATGATTATTGTTCCATTGGTATTCATGGCATTCGATTACTTCTATAACAATAAGAATCATCAAAATATTCTAATAAAGTAAGTGTTGTAATAAGGGCTTTTTACAGAACAAAAAGCCCTTTGCTATATAAAAAACCAACTGTTTTACTTATGGACAGTCTTAGTTCTTTTTTATATAATTGCTTAACAATTAAAAAGCGTTGAATGGGAAGAAAGATTTAAGTTTGTACAGAGAGGTAATGGACGGTGAAAATTACTCAAATAAAAATCCCTGCAGCCCAGGAGCTGGATAGCGAAGAGTTATCCCGGATTAAACCGTATAAAAGTAATAAGCCCTAGCAATAGGGGAATTAAGGTGGTACCACGAGCTTAAAGCCGTCCTTAGCATTAATTTATTTAGTGTTAAGGACGGCTTTTGTCGTTTTTAACAAGTTATAAAGCAAATATGAAGTCATCAAGACAAATACGAGAAGATTTTTTTAAGTACTGGACTGAAAGTCCACGAAACATGAAGATTGTGCCAAATATGTCTTTGGTTCCTAATGTGGATTCCACTTTACTATTCGTAAATTCAGGAATGTTTCCATTAGCACCATACCTAGGCGGTCAACCTCATCCACTGGGTAAAAGATTAGTCGATTTTCAAAGATGCCTAAGAACAAATTATGACGAAATGATTGAAATTGGAGATAACAGGCATACACTAATGTTTGAAATGATGGGCGATTGGTCTTTAGGCGATTTCTTTAAAGAAGAACAGATTCCATGGATACTGGAATTCTGGGTCGAAGTTTGTGGACTAGATCCTCACAGAATCTACGTTACAGTATTCGAAGGGGATGATGATGCTCCAATGGATATGGAGGCTGTGGAAATATGGCAGAAAGCATTTAAGAAATATGGTATCGATGCACAGCTAGCACCAGATATCACAGATATTCCAGCAGATTTAGAAGCAGGTAAGACCCATAAATATAGAATATTTAAATACCCAAAAAAGAAAAACTGGTGGGAAAGGGCTCACGCAAAGGGAGAACTAGGTGGACCGACCAGCGAAATGTTTTACGATCGAGGAGTTATTGATGTAGTTCAGGATAAATACCATGTTAATGATGATTCAGGAAGATTTATAGAAATTGGAAACAATGTGTTTATGCAGTATAAGCTGGATGAGAATTTAAAATGGCAACCACTGGAACAAAAGAACATTGACTTTGGTGGAGGATTCGAAAGAGTTGTAATGCTAGTTCAAGATAAGAATGACATTTTCGAAACCGATATATACATGCCAATAATTGAACAAATTCAAGGTTTAAGTGGCAAGGAATACAAAACAAATGGTAAGGATAACGAATTTACTGCAAGTTTTAGAGTAATTGCAGATCATGCTAGGGCAGCAACATTTATTCTAGCGGATGGCGTTAGTCCTTCGAATAAAGACCAAGGTTATATTCTAAGAAGATTTATTCGAAGACTTGTTAGATTTGGTAAAAAATTAGGAATAGAGCAGGACTTTACCGCAAATATTGCTCAAGTAGTGATAGAAAACATGAGTTATGCATATCCGCATTTAGCAGAAAATAGAGACGATATTCTACAAAAAATCACAAAGGAAGAAAAAATATTTAAACAAACACTGGATAAGGGCTTAAGACATTTACAAAAGTTAGTTCAAGATAAAGACTTGCGAACCGAAAACTTAGTAATTGACGGGAAGGAAGCTTTTTATCTTTATGAGACATACGGCTTTCCTTTAGAACTTACTTTAGATGAATTAAAGATTAACGAAGACGACGCAGAAAAGATAACTGCTGACTTTAAAAAAGAGGAAGAGGCACACAGAGCGGCAAGTAGAGCAGGTGCAGAACAAAAATTCAAAGGTGGATTAGCAGATGCAAGTGTAGAAACAACAAAGCTACATACTGCCCACCACTTACTTTTAGCTGCATTACAAAAAATTGTTGACCCGACAATTAAACAAAAGGGAAGCAATATTACAGCAGAAAGATTAAGAATTGATTTTAATTTGAACAGATCTTTAACTGAACAAGAAAAAACTCAAGTTGAGGAACTTGTAAACAAAAAGATTAACGAAAACCTTGATGTACTTAGACTAGAAATGAAGAGAGAAGATGCAGAGCAGACAGGAGCACAAATGGAATTTGGTGCTAAATATCCCGATATTGTCTCAGTCTATGTAATGGGAAATGACTTAAAAGATTTAAATTTGAAACCGAGTTTAGAAGAGGTAATGAATATAAAAGATAGGATATTCTCAATTGAGTTCTGTGGTGGTCCACATGTGAACAATACAAGTGAATTATCCGAAGGCGGGAAGACATTTAAGATTGTAAAAGAAGAGAGCAGTGGTTCGGGTGTAAGAAGAATTAAAGCAAGTTTAATTTAAAGCAAAACGGCGAAGCAAAGCTTCGCCGTTAAACCTCATAGGTATAATATTATTCAATATCATCAGTATTGTTTCCTCCAGAAATCTTATGTAGAACTACTACGCCTGCTATAGCTATAATAATAAAGATAACTGATAGTAGCAGCTGAGTTCCGGGTATCTCCCAAGGTAAGACCTTAGGAAGAGCATCTGAATTCTCAGAGCCAAGTGAAGATACATCCATAAAGGGCCACAAAACTCTTAAAGATGCCAGCATTATTCCAATTAAGAAAGCCATTATCTCCGATGGATATTTCTTTAGCCCAAGCTTAAGAAATTTAACAAATACAGAAAATCCAAGGATAATTCCAGCCACCACAGATAGTAAAGCTATAACTTTATTCAAATCTATAGACAGTCGAGTAAAGTCTTTAATTAAACCTATTACATGATCATAAACACCTAACAAAAGCATTACAAAAGACCCGGAAATACCAGGCAACACCATTGCGCATATTGCAACAGCTCCTGCAAGGAATAAAAATAATGGCGAAGGATTATCCACTATCGCCGGTTTTAGACCCAGGACTACAAAAAATACAATGAATGTAAGCGCAATTATTGCAAACTCTCTAACACCCTTTAACTTCATTTCATTCCAAGGAATAGAAATAGATGCAATCACTAATCCAAAGAAGAATGAGAATATATATTGAGGGTGCCTTTCAATTAAATCAGAAATTATATGTGAGAAAAGCACTATAGAAATTCCCATTCCTGCCACTAGAAAGATTCCAAAGTTCCAACTAATTTTAAAGAAGCTATCCTTTACGCTTTTAAAACTCTCTTTTCTAAGAATAAATTTAAGTAGGTCTTTAAAGAAATCCGAAACCTCACTTAAGAATTCAATAAAGTTATCGTATATTCCCATCACAAGCGCTAAAGTTGAACCACTAACCCCAGGAATTATTTCAGCAATTCCCATAACTATTCCCTGCAACAATGTATATACTCTTACTTTCATTATTTAAGTCGTAATTAAAATTTAAGTTTACTTATTCTAAATGGTGAAACTCTAATATTCAATAGCTAATTAAAAGTAGGCAATGAATTAAGTGGATTATGTTAGTTATTCTTGTTAAGTACTTCCTTTGCAGACTGCTGACTTAGTTCTAACTCATACTTTGCAGGTGTGGCACTTACATAGATAATTTGGTTAGTTTTTTGTTTGAACTCATCAAACTTTAAAGGTCTATTATCTAAAGCAGCTCTCATTCTAAAACCATAGTCTACTAAATTTAATTTTCTAGCTTTATCTCCTTCATACATTCCTCCAATCTGAGGTACAGTAATGTGAGATTCGTCGATAAACATTAAGTAATCACTAGGAAAGTAAGAAAGCAGAGTAGATGGAGCCGAACCCACTGGTCGATTCTCTATATATCTTGAATAATTTTCAATTCCTTTACAAAAGCCTGTCTCCTGCATCATTTCAAGATCGTAAGTTACTCTTTGTTTTAATCTGGTAGATTCAATTAATTTGCCTTTATCGGTAAATTCTTTTGTCTCTAACTCAAGATCTTCTCCAATTCGCTTAATGGCATGATTAATTTTCTCCTGAGGACTTACGTTATGCTTTGCAGGGAATATTTGTACTTGATCAGCCCTACCTACAACTTCACCACTTATTGGATTCAAAATTTTGATTTCTTCTAGTTCGTCTCCAAAGAAGATTAACCTAATTGCACGATCATCAGATGTAGTTAAATTTATATCAATATACTCCCCTCGTACTCTAAAAGTACCATTCGAAAAATCATTATTCACTCTTTCGTACATCATGTCTCTAAGTCTAACTAAGACATTTTCCCTGTTATAAGATTTTCCAATCTCTACGACTAAACTAAGGTCGTTATAGTCTCCAGGATCTCCTAAACCATAAATACAGCTAACTGTTGAAACAATTATTGTATCTCTCCGTGAAAGTAGCGCCTGAGTTGCGGAATTTCTATATCTTTCAATTACTTCATTTATATCTGAATCTTTTTCAATATATAAATCTCTTGATGGCACATATGCCTCCGGTTGGTAATAATCGTAGTAACTTACAAAGTATTCAACAGCGTTATCGGGAAAAAACTCCTTAAATTCGGCATATAGTTGAGCAGCCAATGTTTTGTTATGCGATAGAATTAAAGTAGGTCTGTTCGTGTTTTTAATAACGTTTGCCATACTGAATGTTTTTCCAGTTCCAGTCGCACCAACGATTGTTTGGTGTTTTATCCCGGCTTCTATTCCTGCAGATAAAGTCTCTATTGCTGCAGGCTGATCGCCTGAAGGTTTGTATTTTGATTGTAGGTTAAAACTCATAAAGTAATTATACTATGCAACTATTTCTTTTTAGCTTTAATTTCTTTTACACAGCCACAGATCTTGCTCCATTCAGTATCGTTTATACACTTGGGATTTCTGGCGGTACACATAAATCTTCCATGAAAGATCATTCTTAAGGAAGTATCGTCCCACTCATTTCTAGGAAATAATTTCATTAAATCTTGTTCTACATCTACAGGATCTGAATGTTTTGTTAAACCTAATCTATTAGCAACTCTTTTAACATGTGTATCTACAACAAATCCTACCGGTTCAACTTTAGGAACCCCAAGCTGTTTTCCTTTTCCAAACCACTCGTTAATAACTACATTTGCAGTTTTTCTGCCGATTCCGGGTAAAGTTATTAATTCTTCCATTTTATAGGGGACAGCACTATTAAAGTTACTAATCAGCATTTGACTTAAGGCAACTATGTTTCTTGACTTATTTCTATAGAAATTTACTAAACGTATGATTTCTTCTACATCATTTACACTTGCATTTGCTAAATCTTGCATTGTTGGGTATTTATGCCACAAAGCAGGTGTAACTCTATTCACTGTTGTATCGAGAGTTTGTGCAGATAATGCGACAGCAACCAACAAAGTGAACGCACTGGTATGGTCTAGTGGGGTTTCTACAGTAGGAAAGTCTCGCTTTAATAGTTCATCAATTTTTGCAACTCTCTGTTTTAGTGTCATAATAAATAAGTTTAACAAATGTATACCAAAATGAATAAAGCTAAAGTCTTAATATTTTCACTAATATTTATAATTTGTGCTTCACTAGTTACTATAACTGCATTAGTAATTTCAATCTCATCAAAATTTAAATTCGATATTAATTTAGACGACTATGTAGAAGTACCTTCCTATATGCAGAATACTGGAGATATCACTCACAAATACCTAGTTGTAGATATAGTAGATGGTGACACCATTAAGGTTATGGAAAATGGAAAGAAGACTACTGTAAGGCTTATTGGGATTGATGCACCTGAAGTTAAGGAAAAGGAATGCATGTATTCAGAAGCGACCCAAGAATTAGAAGAATTAATACTCGACCAGGAAGTAATTTTACAGAAGGACTCATCACAAGACGATTTAGATAAATATGGAAGAGAATTGAGATATGTTTTTCTTGATTCTACAAATGTTAATGAATATATGATTAGTAAAGGATTCGCAAGCGAGTATACATATAATAAACCTTATACATACCAGTCCCAATTCTTTATTGCTCAAATAAACGCGCAAAGTAACAATCTTGGAATTTGGAGTACTAAATGCGCCACTACAATGTAATATAACCATGCTATAATTATTCGCTTTGACACCATTGTGTCGTCGCGATCGTTGAAAACCTAGACTACAAGGAGTGTGTCTTGAGTGAAATTGATGAACGAAGGGAGAACTATGCAAAAGTAGAGCAAGCGTGGAGAGAACATTTCCGCCCTGCTTTTCTGAGTTTAGTTCAGTCGGGTGAATTCAACGAAGTTGAATTCATATTTTATGCTGGAATTGGAATTCAGGAATGGATGAACTTGGTTAAGTATGATCGAATTGCGCAGGATAGCTGGCTCTATGCTAAGCTCTTCTACCACCTAGGTCTTGCTCAAGCGAATCCAACCCAGCTTCCACCAAGGCTTCACATCAGATTTGGTGGTGAAGTCACAGAGATCAAGCGGGCAATCGAACTTGATGATTACCTCAATTGGGCTTCCATTCAGAAGCCGCCGTATTCAACTTTACAAGCCAATACCGAACACGATTATACCCTTATGGGAGTGGTCAGCTTAATAATAGAGCTGATTCAGGATGAACGAGCAAGTCGGGATAAGTTTGTAAAGGCAAACGGCGAGCTACTCAGTTTCGTCGTACCTTTCTTAACGGCATTATCGTTAGACGCCGGTGAAAGAGAGAGGGAACTAGCTCGAATTGTCCATCTTAACCGGGGACGGCTATACGAAATGCGAGAGGGCAGATAATGAAGCAATCATCAAAGGTTGTAACTGGAACATTCAACGCTAACACCGATAATCTTTTGAACCGTGTTGCAAGCCTTGGTCAAGGCCAAGTAAGCAGCACTCTTTCTGAGTTGGTCGGCAACGCCGTTGATGCGGGAGCAGATACAATTCACATTGTACTGGTCGAAGGAACAGAAGGAAGGAGGATTGTAGTAGCAGATAATGGGCATGGGATTCTGGGACGCGTTCCAGAAGATCAGGCTCGGATTATTGCTGAGTACATTGAACATGCAAACTCGCTCGATGAAGATATTGCGAGGGCAGCAATTGAAGCAATGTTCAGCCAGCTTAATCCGGTTTACGCAATATCGTTTCTGTACATGCTTAGCTCCGGGGCGCTGAGTGCTAAATCGCGTCCAGATTTTTGGGCGAGAGCACAGCAGCCGGTTCAAAGCCTGTGGTCAATGCGGAAACGAACGGCTGATCGGCCACAGGGTACTTTTGGAATTGGAATGACTGAAGCATGGAGCCTTGGGCAGTGTCACTACACATCCCGGGCTTTTATAGGACTGGCCTCTGCTGGCTACGGTGGCAATGTACAAAAACAGAACCAAGTTCCCATATACCAGCTAAAGGCACCTAGATTCAGTCCCAACCCGGAAGTACGGAATCGAGGCTTCGAAATCGTTGAAGTCACGGGGGAATTCTTGAACGGCTTTAGAATTCCCTACATTAATGTTTCAATGGAACATGGCACAATCGTTGAAATCACAGACTTAAGTGCCAGAATCAACGAACAGTACATTCGTGAGCATTTACGTGATCTATACGGAGGATTGATCTATAACGGCGACATTCGCATACTGTTCTACAATGCGACGGTCACCAAAACTTCTGTAAAGTTCAATTCCCAGCCAAAGGAATTGGAATCAATACGACTCATCGGTCATCCGCTTTTTGAGGATTCACCCATTGTAATCGATACAGAATACCAAGGGTATCCCTATCAAGCGGTGATTCACCTAAATACCGTAGGCAAGGAGGGACAGCCTTTCCCGCCCAGTTTTGTAAGACGAGGTGTAAAAAAAGACCCCGTAATATCTATACCGGAGTACTTTCCGGAGGTATGGGGTCATCCATCGCTAACGGGGTTAATTGAGATATTTACCCCCGCCGATCTCGTACCTGCAAGATACGGGCTTGGAGACCAGAATTTCTGGGACCCCAAGAAAGATCGTCCCAACATCGCCAACAAAGGTATTGCTACACTGCTTGAAGAAATCAATAAGCTGACGGAGTACATAGTCCAGAGAGTCGGAGAAATAAAGGAGTCAAGAAAAGCACAACGAACTGCCGCAATAAACGAGATCGTTAACCAAGCAATGTCCCGTGCGCTAAACAGCTTCGGAGATTTCTTTACTCTGGATACCCCTCCTAAACCGGGAGTAACCAAGGTAAATGAAAATCCCGGCGGTG
Organism: Patescibacteria group bacterium; assembly: GCA_016861265.1. Classification (GTDB taxonomy): domain Bacteria; phylum Patescibacteriota; class Dojkabacteria; order J137; family J137; genus Brojett037. Next base: position 778,865 of record BOLA01000001.1, on the reverse strand, counting down.
GAGCAGCGGGAGGGAAGGACGAATCACAACCAGTTCTACCGGGCATAAGCGTGCTTGTTCTTAACGAACACGGCGAATTGAGTGCCCTAGAGTTCAGAGTTCGCGTACTTGACGAGAAAGGTCGTACAGCACACGAGAAGAACTTTAAAGGGCATGTAAACCTTGACCCAGTGAGTAATCGGCAGAAGTATAGGATATACCTAGACCTGCCGCAAGGAGTGAGTCTTGCTCTAGGCGTACAGAATCCTCAGTTAACGTTTATCGCTCCGCGTGACCACATCACGGTGCGGTTTGATGTAATAACTGGGGAAGAAAAGCGCTTACGGCGTAAACTTAAATCGGGGTTGTCAGTGGTATTTAGCCCGGCGGGTCAGGATGCAGGAGCTTGGTCTCTTAATCACTTGGAGCAGGGGGAAATTTGGATAAACTCTGACTACCCCGAGCTATCACACTCAATTGATCGAGGCGACAGCCAAGGGACAAGTTTCATTATCGGGCATGCCATTGCAGCTGCGCTATCTCTTGCTGCATTTGGGCAAGCCGATAACACTGTTATGACAAGGCAGTTCGATTTGGGCAATAAATTAGCCCGATCAATTGCCGAGGAATGGCAGGGCGGACAAATCGAGTAGTCTAGGCAACAAACGATAAACAAAGAGCCACGTAATGTGGCTCTTTAAGCTTCTATAGAAGTTATCTCTTCAAAAAATTCTTGCCAATTATTAACACGTTTAATTTCTGGGTGTTCAAACTGCATATTTTCAGAGGTAGACATTATGTATAACCTTTTACCAGTTCCTAAAAGGTCTACTAAGTGAGTAGGGTCATCATCAATAAAAACATCAAAGTCTTTTAAAGCCTCAGTTTTACTATTCCCATAACCAACACCTATAGTGGTCAAGTCTAAACCTTCCCGCTCTAAAAGCATTCTAGCAATATCTAAGGGAATACCATCTCTAGCGGTAACAATGCTAACTGTATGACCTGCTGCAATTAAGTTTTTAATGGAAGTAACACAATCACTCTTAAATTTAAGTCTATCTAAGGATCCTTCTACGTCACAGTATATTTCTGTTTGAATTGCCTTATATTCAGAAATAGTCAAGTGACCGGCATCCACAAGTGTTGTGCGGCTTACATATTCGAAGTTACCATGCCCTAGTCGTGATTGAAAAGCTGCATATTTATATGCATGTGTATCTGTACAAACATCATCAAAATCAAGTGCTATATTCATTTTTAACACTGTAAGGAAAATGGTGGGCAGTATAGGATTCGAACCTATGACCACTCCGGTGTAAACGGAGCGCTCTACCAGCTGAGCTAACTGCCCTTAAGAGGTACTGGAATTATACTATTCCAGTACCATTCTTTCAATGGTTGTTAATATTTTTAATTAAACTGAATGGATCTAGCAACGTTATCTAAGGCATCGAAGTTAGAGTCATCTAGATTGATAGTTATTGTTTCAAAATATGTACTGGCTCCTGCTGCGATGTAGTATTGGGTCTGGTATACAATTCCGCTGCTGGTTCCATAGTCAGCACTAAAATCTACCTTACAAGCCTTATAGCCTCCAATTGTTACTACACTTACATCTTCTAGAATTGCATCGTAGTCAACAAGTTCATCCAAAGTGCTATAGGCGTAATCTTCACAATTATTTTGAGTTGCCGTTATTGCATAATTTCTTTTAGAAATATTCAAGTTATCAAGTTCATTTGCTGCATACACAAATAAGATGCTATTGTCGGAATCATCCACAATAAATCCCTGTGGATAAGTCAGGGAATACTCAGCACCTACATACACTTTATCTGTTGAACCCGTTGTACTATCTTGGTTTGTGCTATTAGTTGTATTTGTTGTATTGGTGGAATTTGTTGAATTCATAGTTCCATTTGTTGCAGCAACACATGCTCCCGAACTAACAGTTGCAAAAGGGCCTCTATAAACACAGCTTCCATTAGATTCAAAATAACCTATTGCTGCAAAGCCAGCAATTGATGATACGCAGCAGCATAGTAATAATACGCAGCCTACAATCAGTAGTTTCTTCATAAATATGTCGTTAAAATTAATATCTGATTATATACAACAAATTGATATATGTAATTAAAATTTAAAAACTATCAATAATGACTATTATGCAGAAGAATCCAAAGAATAGAAAACTTAGTAGCAGCATTGTATTCCTGAATAACTTTGGTCGTAATTGCGTTGGTGTAAACCTAGAATTATTAAGCCATAGTACTGCACCCGATAATACGAACATAGAAAGAGCACTGAACAATGTATTTAGAAACAATATCTGCAGTGGAGCCGCAATATTTAGTAAAGTCACAATTATTGCAAATACAATTTGAACCCATAAAAAAATAAAGAATAACTTACTCCTCGAAATTCTCCCAAAAAAATCTGAGCTCATGTGTATATTTTCAGACATAATTCTAGATGTAGATTCAAATACGCCCAATTGTGTTGTAAATAAAAATACAACTCCAAGAATCAGAAGGGTAGTTCCGAGAATTGGTGTAATCAAAGATAATTTCTCAGCTTCTAGAAAAATAAAGTTTAAATTATCTGCAGTGGCTGCAGGGTAAATTAATTCATATGCGATTATTGTTAAAAGAATAATAGACAAAAAGCCTATAATAACAAACGAAATGAATTGCTCCAAAGCTACAACATTAAACCACCTCTTAAACTTTTTAATATTTTCTGAATTTAATTCGAACTGATTCTTCAGTTCCTTTAAATAGGATTCTTTGCCCATAACTAGTTCACCTTCTCCATATCCTGCCATGCCAAAACCTTTATCTTGTATGTAAAAAGAATGAGATAGTATTAAATTACCTGCAGCACCCGAGTATGCAATAGCACCTAGAAATTGCCCAATAGAAATTCCTACAGGAAATAGAAAGTAACCATCTCCTAGTCCAATTGTACCTTGTGCAATATCAATAAAAGTTGATGGATTTACAATTAAAACAACTATTAAGATTAATGTTGGGATAGATATAAGCAAGAATATTTTCTGAGTTTTTTCGAGGGTAGAGTAGACCTTTCCACCCAATGTGAAAATCAATCCGATAATTATCAACATGGTAATAGTAAGCCATCTAAAGTCTTGAATATTTAACAATCTACCAAGAATTTCGCCACCAGTACCGATTATTCCTGGCCAGGCAAAAGACAAGAAGGTAGAAATTATAAACCAAGCAGGAAAGAATCTGGATAACTTTTTGAAACCTACAAATACACTATTCCCTGTTGCGAGAGTATATCTACCAGTTTCGTTACTTACAAAATACTGAAATAGAATTCCCAATATTGCACCCCAAATAATTCCAAATCCAAATTGAGATATAAAATAAGGCCACAGTACAAACTCGCCGGAGCCTAGCCCCATGGCAATTAGAACTAGTCCTGGCCCAATTAAGTTCCTAAATGTTTTTGGTGGTTCGGGTAAGGATTTCTTTTCCATTAACTAATATTATCAGAGTTCTAATAAATTAGGTAAGCTTGTATTCATAAATAAAAAATTGGACAATAATTATAGTTAATAAATACCTATGCTAAAAATCAAATCTAATTTGATACTCTCAATTTCTATCGTTTTTAATGTTGTACTAGTCCTAATAATCGTTGTGTTCTTATTAAGATCACAGATTGAGCAAGCTTTTAATACTTTCCAGCAAGGATCAATTAGTTATCCTCTAAACGATCCCGAAATTTATTCCTTTATTAACAACGACTTTAGTTATCAAATAAAAATGTATAAAAATTGGGATTCACTTGACACACAAGATGGCAATGTCGCCTTTAAACCCAACTCTGTAGACCGATATATTCTAAATGTATTCAACGAGCAGTCAGACTTAAATCCAAGGCAATGGTATACAAATAGATTTCATTCGCAAAAAGGAAACCAAATAGATTTAACTGTGAATGGTTTTGTTACGTATAAGGAGGAATATTCTGAAAATGGATATGACTACATTGATTATGTAATAAAAGTAGAGGACAGTATTGTTTATTTTCACTTTACACTAAACGACGGCACACACGATAATTCAGAGTATAGAATTTACTTTGAAAATATTGTGTATTCTGTAGAGGCATTATAGCCACTTAAAATAAGTTTACGCCTGCGGATTAAAATCGGGGGCCATCCAAACCGGTTCTAAAATATGACCATCAGGATCTGTAACTTCTAATCCAAACATCAAGTCTTCTGGTACACCAGTTTCAATTTTATAAAAATCTCCACCGTTTTGTTTTGCAGTCTCAGCAAATTTTGTTACTGCATCCTTTGAATCTAAAGACAGTGCAATTAATACCTGTGCATTTTTTGTAGAGTCCGGAATTTGTTTACCAGGAATAAAACCGTTATAAGATTCGTGGCTCAAGAGCATGAAGATTATTTGATCCGACCACATAAGGCTACTTGCCTTTTCATCGGAGAAATTAGGATTCTTAGTAAAACCCAAGGCTTCATAGAAAGCGGTTGACTTCACTAGATCCGAAACTGGTAAATTAACAAATACTTGCTTAACCATAACTAATCGCTAAAAATTAATTTAGTATGTTTATTTCGCGTCTTCTTCTGACCACCAGATTGCCAGCATTATTATACCTGCAAATGGAATTAACCAGAGTAGTAACCACCAGCTATTTTTTCCAACGGCTCTAAGTCTTCTAGAACCTACTGCCAATACTGGTAGCAATACCGCAATTAAAAATATACTAGCTACTGCAGAACTTACATAACCAATGCTCCTGTAACAAGAGTTACAAATAAAAGAAACCACCATAATTCAGATCGGGAAGCCTTTCCCTCGAATTCTGCGTATTTTCTAAAGCATGTCTTAATCGATTCTTGAAATGTCATATCGTTTAATAAAAAAATTGATATTAAATTATTACAAAAGTTTAAGTGAAAGGAAATAGAATAGTTATAATCCAATCGAATTTATAACTTTAATGTGGTTGTCAGTTATGGATAAGTATCTTCAGCTTAGGAGGCAGGGAATAAATATGGAAGCAGTCAAGTATGAAGATTTAGTGAGGAATCCTGAAGGAACAATGAGACTACTTCTAAATAATCTAGGCTTTTCTAATACAGATGTTCAAAAAGCACTACTTGCATTTACAAAAGATTCCCAGGCTGGAAGCGTATTAAGTAGAGAAAATCTTCAAGATATTATCATACCTTCTACAAGCATGGATGAAGCACAACACCTGTTGGATAGGCATGATGAAATCAGGGATGGTACTTACACACTACCTGGTACAATTGAGTCCTAATTTCAGTTATTATTAAAAGTAATTGTTAAATAAGTTTATGAAACCTATCCTTTTTGTAGATTTTAATGGAGTTATTTCTTATCAAAACTTTTGGAATAGTATTTATTCTGAAGATCATAAATTATTCAATTTGCGAAATGATATTAATTCCTTTGTATTCGTTGAGAATAGGGATTTTGTTAAGGACTGGATGATTGGATTGCATACTGCAGAAGAAGCTCATGATTTAATAAAAGAAAAGTTTGATATTGATAAAGATTATTTATTCGAAATATTCAAGAAAGATGCAGAAACAATTGATGTCTCAGAAAAAATACTATCAAAACTTCAAGAACTAAAAAGTAAATATAAGGTAGTAATGATCACTGATAACATGGACACTTTTACAAGATTCACGTTGCCTAATAATCCAGAAATAAGTAAAACATTTGATGGAATATTCATATCCTATCACACTGGGCAGTTAAAGAAGACAGACGAGGGTAAAATCTTTAAGAATATAGTTAATCTCTTCGATAGCAAGCTAGAAGAAAGTATTCTAATTGATGATTCTAAATCTAATTGTGAGCTTTTTGAATCTATTGGAGGAAAGTCGATTTGCGTAACTGGTGAAAATGAAGTTTTAAAAAGGTTGACTAATCTCTAAAATAATTGAAGATAAAGGATTATCAATGGTGAGCAGTGGTTGCTTACCAAGAAACCCAACTTTATAAATGAATCAAATCTTACTTTTAGTATTAATAACCTGGATAAGTTTATAAAGAGAGTCCCTACAACTCTTCTTCATAAGTCTCACCAATAGACTTTATCTTACCGTTCCAAAATTTATCAACTTGATTCCACCATTTTTTTGATTCTGGCAAAAGAAGATCATAAATCTCACTACGATCTCTTTCGCTATTATCCCAAACTGTTTGAATATCCTCTAAGAATCCTACAGTAGCTAACTCTTGAGCGTATGTATCACCTATCGAAAGTATCAACTCGATATATTCTAATATCTTATTCAATTGATCAAAATCTTTTGTTACAAATAATTCGTAAGTATATTGAGCTAGTCTGTAAGCTAAAACATATTGAATTTCTTTCTCTTCATCATCGTATTCGCTATCAATCACGCCTTTAAACTCAGGAACAATAGAGTAAAGTTGTTCAAATATATTTTCCTTCGTTATTTGTTGAACCATAAATAACCCCCATAAATTAGTTATTTAAATCCTCCAACATCTTCTCCCAAATCACTTGAGAATTTGCATAAATTAATTCTTCAATCTTAGAGGATAGTGCATTAATTTCTTCCTCATATTTTTCATCAAATAAATCTTCCATACTTATATCCGTATCCGTTGAAGGAATCTTCGTTGCAAAGACTGCCCCAATAACCATTAATATCTTATTAGCAATTTCAGAGAATCCTAATCTTTCTAAATATTTTATATAGTCGTAGGTTGTAAAATCCATTCCGATATTATTTATGAGATTGTAAATACCACCGTTTTCTATACTTGAAAGTGCACCTTGATAGTTCCAAAATTCAAATTCTTTTGTCGTTAATCCTGCATTTCCATTAGCTTCTACTTTAGCGGCAAGTTCGTTAATTTTAGCTAGAATCAAATCAGAATTATCCATATGTAAATATACAAAAATATATTCAGATTATAACAAGTGTGAGTGAGGAAATAGAAAAAATGGTGCCAGGGGTCGGACTTGAACCGACGACACCTCGCTCTTCAGGCGAGTGCTCTACCAGCTGAGCTACCCTAGCATTTGTTAAGTATGTAATGATATCAAATTGCGTAATCCCTGTCTATAAAAAGGGATTGTCCACCTTCTCTAAAGAAGGTGGACTTAGTGTCGGGATGACAGGATTCGAACCATGTGACCTCCGCATTTACAATGCAGCGCTCTGCCAGGCTGAGCTACATCCCGAAAGGGATTCCTCCCTTTCAATTATGAAAGGGAGGTTGTGCCTAAGGGCAGGTTCGAACTGCCGACATATAGATTTTCAGTCTATCGCTCTATCCAACTGAGCTACTTAGGCTTATAAGCAAGCAATAATAGCAAATTATTTATAAATTGTCATAGATTTAATAATTGATATAATCGTTAAATTATTTTTAAGATTTGACTTAAATGCCAATCGACACTCATAGTGGAGCAATTGAAGGCTTTCACTTATTACCTGCAATTAAACACGCGATAGAAGATAAATTTGATGGTGTTCAGTTATATATTAATGAAGAAGTTTTAGATCCAGCAATTCAAGCTCAAATAGTAGAACAGTTAATGAATTCAAACTTAGGTAATGTAGTTTTTCATTTACCTAATTTTAATGCTCTTACAGCCGATCTTATTGCAGCAGTAGAGCAAATTGTTGCTCAGTTACCAGTAGGCATAAAATGGCAAGCACTAATTCATATGGAGTATAGACATGGAGAAGATACTATTGAAATAAAATATAGCCAGGTACCTAAAATTGCCGAAAGAACAGTAAGTATTGAAAATTCTACAACAGGCGTATTCGATAAAGATCATGTTATTAGAGCTTTAAGCTTAGCTAGAAGTTTAAAGTCTGGGTTTGTTTTTGATGTGGGAAGAATTCTTTATCCAAATGAAAATGGAGAAGTGAATGAAGAAGAATTCTATAGATTTATTTGCGGAGTTATTGGCTTATTAAATCCTGAAACAGATATCATTCATACGGCAGGTAAATTATCCTGGGAAAAAAGATTCAGAGATGCAGCTTGTGCCTTTGGTGCAGAAGGCGACATTACTTATCCATTAAAAGATCTCATATTAAAGTTTCATCTTGCAGGTGGAATTGTTGTATTCGAGCATGAAGATAAGGATATGATACTACAAAGTCGAGAAAACCTTTTAAGAGAACATTAAAAATTCAGAGTCTTTCAATCTTATAGCCTGGTTGCAAAACTCTTGCTTCTCTTCCATTAGATAAAATATCTACTGATTCAAATAAGTCATCTGTTTGACTGCCATCTTCTTTCCTAACTTCGAATATTTCGCAGTTATCTGATATATCTTTTAGCGCTGTTGCATTAAGCTTAAAAATTCGACTCCTTCTATCTTCCTCTCTTCCTTTGTGTACTTGGTTAATGTAATATCTTATTTTTTTTACATCTTTTTTCTGCCCCAATGCTGCAACTTTTCTTATAAAGAATTTTTCATAACCAGTCGGCTCGTCAAAACTGGAGCCATCAATTACAGAAAAAGTTCCTGCTGATATGTGATAGACTTCAACCCTATCTTCAAACTCCAATTCTAATATAGTGCATCCACTCACAGATCTATAAACTGCTAGGTCTCCATTTTCTATATCTGCACTTTGTTGAGCATCTACTACAAATAATTTTCTTTTATCTTCAGTTTCCACATAAGGTGCATTCAGAACTCTTTGACCTGGACTAAATGGTATAGATTGCATTGCTGTTCTTGCAAAACTATCTAATGATAGATTTAAAATTTCATTCATAGTTCATATTGTTAATATTTATATAGTACACCTTATAGTACTATAAATTAGACACATTAATAGGTTCGTGTATAATAATTACTAGACTGTCAGAATAAATTTAAACTTAAATACAAAATTATGAGTTCCATAAAGATTCAGGGTGGTTATCCGCTTAAAGGTACAGTTACTCCAATGCCGAATAAGAATTCCATTCTAAAGATTATCCCAGCTGCTGTATTACTCGATTCTCCTGTTTTAATTCATAATGTTCCCAAAAGTACTTCCGTAATAATTCTTTTACAAATTTTTAGACAGCTAGGCGGAAAGGTTTCTTATCCAAAGAAAGGCTCTGTAAGACTAGATGGAACAACAATAAATACATCTGCAATTGACGAAGATTTAGCAATGAAAGAAAGATCTTCGTTTGTATTCTTGGGACCGCTAATTTCCAGATTCGGAGATGCTTCTATTAAAGACGGAGGAGGTTGCAAACTAGGTAATAGACCATTAGATGCAATGTTTAAAGGAATGATTGATATGGGAGTTCACGTAGATAAAAATGATGGATATAAATTAGAGTCAAAAAAAGGACTTAAAGGAACAGAAGTTTGGTTATTAGAGGCTTCTGTTACAGGCACTGAAAATCTAATTCTTGCTGCAGTAAAAGCAAAAGGGACAACAACAATCTACAATGCAGCATGCGAGCCTCATACACAAGATCTATGTAATTTCTTAAATGCAGCAGGGACTAATATTCAAGGAATCGGTTCAAACAAGTTAGTAATTAATGGGGTGGAAAAACTCGAGGCAGATGAGTGGACTATACCAAGCGACCATATAGACATTGGCGGATTAATGGTTATGGCAGCTGTAACCGGTGGCGAATTATTAATCAAGAATGCAATCCCTGAACATATGACTCAGGTTATTAATAATTTTGCTAAATTGAATTTAAAGGTTGAAATAAGAGACAAGGATATATTTATTCCCGCTAACCAAGATTTAAAGGCAATTCCTAACTTTAAGGGAGACATGGATAAAATAAAAGATGAACCATGGCCTGGATTTCCTGTAGATTTAATTCCACAGGCACTAATTCTTGCTTTAAAAGCAAAGGGCAACATTAGAGTTTATTCCAACATGTACGAAGTTCAATTAATTGAACTCTTCGCGGAACTATTCAAAATGAATTCGAGAATGACATTAACCAATCCTAATCAGATAATTACCTTTGGCCCAACAGAATTTAGAGGAACAAAAGTAAATGCATCTACAATATTGCAGTGTACACATGCCCTGTTGTTAGCAGGCTTGGCTGCAAATGGCACTACAATTATTAACGAGGCCGATATTATATATAGAAGATTCCCAGACATAATCCCGACACTTAAAAAACTGGGTGCAAAAATTGAGGAGATATAAAATGGAAACTCAGTATCAAGAGCTGATTAATAAATTAAATCCCAAATATTTAAAGTTAAACGAACCTTTAGCTTTGCATACAACGGTAGGCATTGGTGGCCCTGCAGATATATGGTACGAAGCCCAATCAACCCCAGAATTTATTGAAGTAATAAATCTTGCGAGAAGATTACAAATCCCAGTAACAATTCTAGGGAGAGGAAGTAATGTACTAATAAGTGATGAAGGTATTAGAGGGCTAGTTATAAAGAACGGTAGTAAAAATATTATAATTGGACAAGAGGTTCCCATAAAGGAAACTGAGGAACTTGAGGAAGAAATGGAGAGAATAGAGTATAGATGGGCTTCAGATAACCAAAAGGGTACATTTAAATATGAGTTTAAAGATCTAGACTACGATGAATCTAATCAACCAAGAATTGAAGTAAAAATTGATAGTGGAGTAGACATGGCATTTGCTATTAATTTTTTAATTACAAAAGGAATTACTGGACTACAGTGGTATGCCAGAATTCCAGGTAATATGGGGGGGTGGATTTACAACAATGTACATGGAGGGACTCACTTTATAAATGAATTAGTCAAGTCTGTTGACGTTTTAAGCGATAATGGCGCTGTAGTCACTTTAAAGGCCTCTGATTTAAATTTTGGGTACGATAAGTCACGCTTTCATAATTCAAACGAGGTGATTTTATCTGTAACTTTAAATTTATTTAGAGGGGATAAGGAAAAAGCAAAATATGTGGCATTGGAATGGGCTAAGAGAAAGGCCATACAACCTCACAGGTCAACGGGAAGTGTATTTAAAAACATAAGCAAAGATGATCAAATTAGATTAAATTATCCAACTGCAAGCATTGGCTACATAATTGAACATGTAATTAAGTTTACAGGTTTTAAAATAGGGGATGCTGGCGTCTCAAAAGCCCATCATGGATTTATTGAGAACTTTGGGAAAGCTACTGCAAAAGATTACATATCTGTAATCAGAGAAATACAAAAGGCTGTGTATAAAGCAAACGGACTAAAGCTCCATCCAGAAATATTTTTACTCGGCTTCAAGAAAGAAGAAATCTCCGACATAATTTAATAAATCTACTTTAAGTAGATTTTATTTTTTGTTATCCACAAAAGCACTACTACATTCTAGTTGTACCTAAATTCTATTCTAAATATAAACACTTTAGCTTCAGGGCTACACCCAGAGTAGAGTATCCTTGAGAAATCCTTCTTTTATCAGTAGAGTTCTAATCTTAGTATAGAAAAATCTAACTTTGCAATCATTAAATTTTTATAACAATCGAGGTTAATTTGTTAAAGTTACCCTATCTTTACTGAATTTATAACATTAGCAATTTTTAAAATAATATGTTCAACTTATTTATACGCACCATTTAGTACTGTTAATATCTTTAGCTGAATTCATTTTTAAACATTCAAATACTTTGAACTTTTAGCATATTTGAAGAATATATAAGGTACAAGTTACGAATTGCAAAAAATACAGATAACACCATCTTTGTTACGTTCTTTAACTTTATAAAAAGTCCCCTTCGTGATAATCTTTAGAGAATATGTAACAAAAACTATACAACTCATGGGTAAAATTCAAAAATTATCTCAAAATCTTGTAAATTTAATAGCTGCCGGCGAAGTCGTGGAGAGACCTGCATCAGCTCTTAAGGAATTAATCGAAAACTCCATTGATGCACAGTCCACAGTAATAACTGTTCGATTGGAAAATTATGGTATGGACGCAATCAGTATTAAAGATAATGGAATCGGAATGAATAAAGAGGACGCTGTACTCGCATTTGAACAACATGCAACCAGCAAAATAAAAACAGAAGAGGATCTAAACAAGATATTAACCATGGGCTTTAGAGGTGAAGCCTTAGCAAGCATATCTTCAGTAGCTGAATCAATAGAGGTACATACCAAAACATCAGTGGACGAAGCAGTCAACATTATAATAAAACAGACTAATATAACAGAGAACCCTACTGTACAATCAGATAATGGAACATCTATTACAATAAAAAATTTATTCGCAAACGTACCTGCAAGAAAGAAGTTCCTAAAGTCACCAAATACTGAATACAAATACCTTACCGACACCTTCATAAATGTTGCACTTCCTTATTTGGGCATACATTTTGAGCTTTATCACAATAACAAACTTGTATATAAACTTACCCAAACAAACGATATAAAAAATAGAATATTTGAAATATGGGGAAACCTTGCTAAAAACCTTTTTGAACCATCTGAATTTTCATCGACCTCACTTTCGATAAACGGTGTGCTTGGGAATTCTGAATCTGCTCGAAAGTCATCACCGGTCCAGTATATATACCTGAATAATCGTTATATTACAAATAAAACAATAAACGCCGCAATACAAGAAGGCTATTCCGGCTTTGTTAACAGAGAGCTCAAACCTACTTATTTTCTATTCTTGAATATTAATCCTGCCGAAGTAGATGTGAATGTTCATCCAAGAAAACTAGAGGTCAAATTCAGTAAATCCGACGAAATCTTTAGAAGTGTAATGACACTAACCAAGAAAACACTTGAGAAGAACACTAGATCAATTATTAACAATAATTTTAGTGACATTCTTCCAACTAAAAAAGTAGACTTTAAGAATGAAGATACAACTCCGTTTAAATATACAGGCAACAGGAATACAGATACATTTAAATCAACAAGTAATAGCTTTAAAAGTTTACCTACAATTAATCAGGCATTAGAATTTACTCAAGAGCTAATTAATACAAATAATGAAGACACCCAGCAACAAATATACAAACCCTTTCAAATATTCAATACATATATAGTACTAGAAAAAGAAGACAAGCTACTATTCATTGACCAACATGCAGCAGCTGAGAAAATTGCATTCGAGAGGCTAGTCAACAGCCTAGGAAAGTTGAATAGAAAAATGCTACTTGTTCCGGAAGTAATTGATTTAAAACCTGAAGACAAAAAGCATTTACTAGAAAATAAAAATCTACTTGAAGACATTGGATTTGTAATAGAAGACATTGGCCTAGATTCAATCCAGGTAATAGAGGTACCTGAATTGCTTAACAAATTCGATGTACAGCATTATATAAATGCCATAATTAATCCCGAAACCGATATATATAACAATTTCGATCAATTCGAGACATACAACGGAATAAAACTCACCCGAGACATTTACCTAATCATTGCAACAGCAGCATGCCACTCAAGTGTAAGGGCCGGTCAAAAGCTTACTGATAATGAAATGCTCAATATACTAAAGGATTTAAACCTACTTTATAACCCATATAACTGTCCTCATGGAAGACCAGTAATATGGGAACTATCCAAATATGATGTCGAAAAAAGTTTTAGAAGGAAAATTTAAATTTATAGCTTCTGCAATCTTAGCTGCATTACTCATAATTGCATTTACGCTTATTAGGTCCACTTTAACTACATCAGACCCCATATATTCTATTGACGACAATTCGATAATAACTCTGGAACACGTCAACAGCGGTAATACTCTAGCACTAGAAGTAGCCGCAACAGAACAAAAAAGACAATCTGGATTAATGTTCAGGGATAAACTAAATAAAGATGAGGGCATGTTTTTTATATTTGGCTCAGAAAGAGATCTTTCTTTTTGGATGAAGAACACGTCAATCTCCCTTGACATAATTTTTCTCGACAAAGACTTAAAAGTGACATCTATTTCCAGTAACACAAAAATATTACAAACAGCGGAAATTTACAACTCAAAAACACCTACCCAGTTTGTTATAGAAACTCTTGCTGGTTGGGCATTGCAACACCAGGTACAAGAAGGAGATTTTTTTAAGATAGCGGGTGTAAAATAATTACTCACATTTACCAATGCCATAATGCTTACCAGATAATAATAGTTCAAAAAAGTGTTGACAAAGATAAAATTAACTTTTAGAATAATAAAAGAATTTAATCAATAAAAAGATTAGAGCAGTAAAAATAGTTAAAAGTGCAACTGAGATTTCCCCGAAAGGGGATTTCCAGTATTTATAAGTTCAAATTGTATAACAGAACTAAATTAAACAATCTTCAGACTTCGACCCTCAACAAAGTGATATAATAAACAATATAATCTTGATAAAGATATTAATTAATAAATAGATATTACACATATAATATGAGTTATTTAATTCCTACAGTTATTGAAAAAACACGAGACGGGGAAAGAGCCTACGATATTTATTCACGTTTACTAAAAGATAGAATTATATTCTTAGGCAGTGCAATTAACGATGATGTAGCTAATGCCGTAGTAGCTCAGTTACTATTCTTAGAAAAGGAAGACCCTGAAAAAGACATAAAATTATATATAAACAGTCCAGGCGGAAGTGTTTATGCAGGACTTGCAATTATAGATACAATGAATGCTATTAAGCCAGATGTAGCAACAATCGCAGTAGGAACAGCAGCCTCAATGGGCACAATGATTCTTACATCAGGAAAAAAGGGAAAAAGATTTGGGCTAAAGAACTCCACTATACATATTCACCAACCACTAGGAGGTGCAGAAGGACAAGCTAGTGACATTGCAATAAGCGCGAAGGAGATACTTAGAATAAAAGACTTACTTAGAGACATGCTAGTAGAAGCCACTGGAAAGTCCGAGGAGAAGATTGAAAAAGATATGGATAGAGATTATTTTCTAACTGCAAAGGATGCCGTAGAATATGGTCTAATAGACAAAATAATAGAGAAGTAAAATCATCAATTTCAAACCTAGTAGGTGTTTCACAACATCTACCAAGGATGCTTTGCTCAACTACTCCAGAAATACAACCTGAAGACGAGCAATGCGAGTATGAAGGATTGTAGATCTTAGTCCCTTTAGGGAGTTAGAATAGTAGAGTTAGAATTTTGAATATTTTTGACTAGGGCATTTAGCTCAACTGGTTAGAGCACCTCGTTGACGTCGAGGAGGTTATAGGTTCGATCCCTATAGTGCCCATTTATTAACAATAAATATATGACAAGTAAAGTATCTGATGCACAAAAGCACTCTGCAGCACACGTATTGGCTATGGCAGTTTGCAGAATATATAAAAATGTGAAGATCGGAGTAGGCCCTGTTACAAAAGAAGGATTTTACTACGATTTTGACATAGAAGAGGACGTAGACTCCGATGAACTTCCCAAGATAGAGGGAGAACTGAATAAGATAATACAAAGTAATTCCAGATTCCAACAGGTATTCCTACAAAGGGACCAGGCAATAAATTTGCTATTACAAAGAGGGCAAATTTATAAAGCAGAACTAATAAGAGGAATTCCGGATCAGGAAATCAGCTTTTTTAAGACAGGAGAGGAATTTGTAGATTTATGCAGGGGACCTCATGTAGCTTCAACTAATCAAATAGGGGTAGTAACTCTTACAAAGATTGAAAAATCACACTGGAACGACGACCCTACAAGACCACAAATGGTCAGAATCTACGGCAAAGCCTTTAGAACAATCGACGACCTAATGGAATATAAGAAGCTACAGGAAGACTTAAAGGAAAAGAATTTCGAAAATCTAAGTCTTAAGTATCATTACGGAATTGTCGACAAGGAAAACGATGTAGTCCTAACTGAGCGTGGAACTGCTATATATAATAAAATTGAAAAGATTTTCGAGAGCAATTTCAATGCACCAGAATTCAAAGAAATAGCTCTAACTAAATCTTATAGCAACGAACTAGAACTCGATTCATCGTTTAATTCAATAATAAAATTCGATAACTCAAGTTATAGAGACTTCCCACATAAATACATACTTAAATCGAACATAAGCTCACTAAGCTTTTCAAAGAGTATTAAAAAGATAGGATTATTATCGTTTAGATACCTAAACAGGACTTCAGATTTTACCCAAGGATTTGGAGATCAATTCGAGAATCTATTAAAAGCACTAAAGTCTCTTAATATAGACTTTTCCGCAGATATTTATTCATCTGACTTTGAAGATTCTTATGCTAAGCAAATCTCGAATTTTCTCCAGCGAAAAATAATTTCACACAATAAGGTAATAAAAAATACCAAGGACACCTATGTATTTATAAAAGTTAATGACGTATACGAAAAAGAGTGGATATTAGCTGATTTAAAGCTTCACGAGGTGGAAAGGAAGCAGGTTATTTTAACATCATTTAATGTATACCTAACAGAAGTATGGAAATATCTAGTAGAAGGCAACGAGGGTATTATGCCGGATTACTTGAGTCCAATAGACGTTGTATGTATTCCTATTCGCAAAAAGTACTATGAATACGGCAAAAAGGTTGTAGAAACATTAAGAACAGAGGGTTTTAACGCAATTTTAAACAACAGAGCAAAAAGTATGAATAGAAAGATAAAGGAAGCTGAGACCTTAAAAATTCCATTTCAGCTGATTGTAGGTCAAAAAGAGGAAGCAAGTTCTTCCGTTTGCCTAAGGGAAAATGGCAAAGACACAGGGCTAATAGGACTTGATTCCCTTATTGTTAAAATTAACGAAACTTTAAGAAGATAACGATATTCCCATTGTATAATGCGGAAATATTTGCTATTATTTTCAAGCCGATTTATTGGTATACGTAAATTTTTAGATTAAATTCTATAATTAAGAAAAAGAGAAATCCTAAGAAAGTAGTTAAGGTAACTAATTTCTATGATTATAACGAAGGTATTAGAATCCCAAGCATGGTTGTAATTGATGCGGAGGGTACTAATCTAGGTGTTCTTTCAAAATTTGATGCACTTAATTTAGCCAAGGAAGCTGAGCTAGACTTAGTCTTAGTTTCTCCTAACGCAAAACCTCCAGTTGCTAGAATTGTTGACTACTCAAAGCTTAAATACGAAAGAAGTAAGAAAGCTAAAAAGGGACAAAGCAAGCAAATTGAAAACAAGGAATGGTGGTTTAGCCCAACAATTAGCGACAGAGACATACAAATAAAGCTTGAAAAGGCAAAAGATTTCTTAACTAAGGGCGGAAATGCTAAATTAACAGTCAAATGGAAGAGAAAAGCTATGCCAGAACAGTTAAAAGCTGTTATGGATAAAATTTTAATACAGATTGCTGACTTTGCAAAACCTGTTTCAGAGGTTTCGAAAGAAGGTAGAAATTTAAGCATTTTAGTTAAACAAAAGTAATACAATGAAAAAGTACAAATTAAAAACACACAAGGGAACTGCAAAAAGATTTAAAGTAACTGCAAATGGAAAAGTAATTAGAAAAAAATTACAGAATAGAAACAACTCTCATATGGTTAATATGAGAAAAAATGCTAGAAAAGCAATCCCTGAAGCATTTGTAATTACATCAAAAGCTAACGTTAGAAAAATTAAAAAATTATTAGGTAAATAAATATGAGAATTAAAAGAGGAGAGGCAAAAAGAGCAAGAAAGAAGTCCGTTCTAAAGCAAGCTAAGGGCTATAGAATGAGTTACCATAAGCTCTACAGAAGAGCAAAGGAAGCTTTACTACACTCGGGACAATATAGCTATGCTCATAGAAGAAGAAGAAAGAGTCAAATTAGAACTGAGTGGATTAGAATCATCTCTGCTAGCTTAGTTAATACAGATTTAAGCTATAGCAAATTCATGAATGCACTAACAACTAAGAATATAAACCTAGATAGAAAAGTTTTAGCAGAGATGGCAGTTAATAGCCCAGAGCAATTTGCAAAGGTTGTAGAGGCAGCTAAGGCCTAAATTTAACCTATAAAACAACTTAAACCCACCCAATTGGTGGGTTTTTTATTTTCTATAATATCTTAACTAGGCAGTATAAAAACTCCCCTTTCGGGGAGTGATTTTATAAGTTTACTACTTTTGTTTCCGATTTAATTGACCCAAGACCGTTAGCTGTCTTTGCTTCTATTCTAACTGCATAGGCTCCATCTGACCCTGTGTTGTAAGACCAACTTGAACCATTTGCTGGTGTTAAATTACTACAAGTTTCAGCACCACCGTCCTTGCTTAGACAGATTCTTGCACTAGATAAACTGCCAAAGCTGTAATTAATGTTTATTACATTTAACAGAGAATTACCGTTAATCGTAAAGTTACTAGAGGTGGAATTGCTTGGTGTAACAGTCATATTTGTTGGCGCAAGTGAATTTTCCGAAGGGAAGGTATCGTCCTTGGCTTTTGCCGAGAACTGATGAACACCATTATCATATGCAGAAATATCACAATTAATGTTTATATTACTAAAGTTAGTAATAGGATCACAACTTAAAAGTTCGCCATCCATAAAGAAGTTTGCATATACAATTGCTCCTTCAAGAGTAACAATCTTACCTCTTACATTTAATGTACTGCCATCTACTACTGAAGTACCGGACAGGTCGAATAGAGGACCGCTAGTTGAACCTCGGGCAATGTCGCAAGGTTCTGTTGGTCCACCATTAGGAGTACCATTCTTTTGTTTTACATACTCATCAAGGAATCCTTGATATTCAGATACAACATTCTTATAGTAGATAAATTCTTTTTCTATTGATTTACCCAAGGCAACGTCTACAGGTCTAGCAACTCTATCTTGTTGATCAACACAAACCACAACCTTCTTTCTTGAAAAATCACCTTTTGCAGGTTCTCTTCCTTGAATTAACCAATCGCTGGCAATACCTTGACATTCTCCTTTGTCGTTACAATCGTTACTTCCACCACCTTGGTATACAAAGCCTGGCCTGTTAAAGGAAGTCTTGGATGTAAAGTATGGGAATGACGATACTTCATTCATATAATTTTTTACCCATGGAATAACAATTATTCCAGGATATGCATTAACAGGATCCATTGGAATGTTATTATTATTCCCTCCCCAGCCTAAGGTAACAAAGTCAGGTGACCATTCAACCAACCAATTATCTCGGTTATCTTCTGAAGTACCCGTTTTACCTGCAATATCTCTATCGTCCCATGCAATTGTATTACCTAGGGTATCTAGCTTATATAAACTTTGATTCATTAAATATACGGCCTGCTGGTCGCCCAATGCTTTTCTTTCTGGCTTAGCTTCGTAAATTACTTTACCATCTTTATCTATAATCTTTAGGATTGGATCTAATTGCACCCAATCACCACCATTAGCAAAGACGCTAAATGCTTGAACATGTTCAACAGGTAGTACATCTGCACCTCCTAATATAACAGAAGGTCCATAATCTCCGTTGTATGTTGAATAACCCCATTCCTGTGCTGTCTTAACATAATTATCAACTCCATCTAGTTGAATTACGTGCAGTGCTGGTAAGTTCTTAGATTGTCTCAACATCTCTCTTGCAGATTGATGTGGACCACTGAATGAACTATTCCAGTTCTTTGGTTCGTAACTTCCGATTTTAATAGGAATGTCAGGTAAAACACTTCCCGGAGATAACTTTCCGGATTTATAGGCTAAATAATAGCCCACAACTTTATTAGTAGAACCAGGAGATTGTGAAGTTGTTAGAACATTCACCTGGGGATTGAATACACAATTTTCAATGTTTTCTGCGCAGCCATCACCTTCGTCATTACCGTAGAAGTTCTTTGAACCTACCATTACTAATATTTGACCTGTAGATGGTTGGGTTGTCATTAGTGCAGCGTTGTTCATACCGTAGCCCTTGTATGCATCGCCGGCCTCTCTAGTATATCTTTCAGCAATTTTCTGCATATCGTAGTCTAGGGAAGTATAGATTTTGTAGCCTCCTGTTTGAAGATCATTCAATGTGAATGGTTCCTCTCCATTTTTATAGTTTCTCTTTAATAATTGATCGGTTACGTAGTCAACAAAGTGACCTGCTTTTTTATCTGTGAATACTGGAGGTCGAAGAGTAGCCTTCCAATCTTCATTTCTTGCCTGCTCAATCATTTCCCTTGTAATTGGATCTGGTGCATTAAGGTCACCATTATTCTTTTTTAATTGAGAATTAATTGAATCCAGCTTGCTTTCCATCTGATCATATATGTAATTAATTCTATCCGTTAGTTGCTCGTATGCGGTTTCTTGATCCAATAAACTTACTGTAGGAGATAGAGCAGAGGGATTCTGAACAATTGCAGCTAGTATTGCAGCCTGTGACAAAGAAAGCTCCTTTGGCTCCTTTCCTCCTAAATCAGGATTAGCAGGGTCTTTATAGAAGTAAAATTCCGAAGCTGATTTTATACCAACAATATTAGAACCATAGGAAGTTACTCTTAAATACATTTCTAAAATTTGATCCTTCGAATAGCTGTCCTCAACTCTAATAGCCATTAAAATTTCTCTAATCTTTCTGTCTAAAGAAACAGAATTATCTTTTGTTGTTAATTTAATTAACTGCTGGGTAATAGTACTTGAACCACAGAAACCTCTTTTTGTAGCTACAATTAAGAAACACCTAACTAAACCCTGAGGATCATAACCATTATGATTAAAGAAGTTATCGTCTTCAGCGGCTAGAAAGGAAGCCTTAACAACTTCAGGAATATCTTCAAGATTTACTTTGTCCGAATTCTCCTCTCCGTATAATCTATAAAGAGTGGTACCGGAATTCCCTTCCTCAAGGCCTTTTCTATCGAAAATTTCGGTGGCAAGATTTACATCGGGGAAGACTTTATCCGGACTAGGCAGCTTCTTACTAATATCCTGCAGCATTGTTAATAAGACAATAATTCCAATAACAATTGCTATAAAGAACATGCCTGCGAATACAAACATTACTTTTTTAAATCGTTTTCCAAGCTTTATTCTTTTAGCTAATCTTTGAGTATTAACTTTTTTTCCTCTGTTAGCCTTTACAAGTTCCACTCTTGATTTGGGAGATTTGTATTGAGATTTTGAACTTTTTTTATTTAACTGTTTAATCGAGGTTTTTAACATAAGTAGAGTTACTAATTTTCAAAATTATACATCTATATAGTAGACGTTGGTGTACAAAAAAATATTATATAGGAAATGCTAAATTTAGACCAATTTTTACATATTTAACCTTATTGCTTAAGCCCGATGAATGGAAATATCACAAAAAATATAGTAAAATCTCTGGGCTTGGAGAGATGACGGAGTGGTCTATCGTACTCGTCTTGAAAACGAGCGTCCCGCAAGGGACCGTGAGTTCGAATCTCACTCTCTCCGATGTTCTTCTTTCTTTCTAGAATTCCCGTAATTAAGTTAGAATTGTTACATGAAGTTTTCTTCCTTAATAAAGAATAATAAAACACTAACAATAATTCTTCTGATTACTATACTTTTTTTCCTTTTTGCATTTTTTATTGCTAAAAAGCAAACAATCTTTGCCGATGGGGCAGGCTATTTTTCCTACCCCTATGAATTGCTCAAAAATGGGAATCTGGAATACTCGTCCTCTTCATCTAGTAAATATTTTGGAGTAATCAAAACTCCTGAATATAATCTTAATAAATATCCAATTGGAACGGGTCTATTCTTGACCCCTGCATTTCTGGCGGGTGACCTAGCAAATAGTCTATCAACTCGTTTTGACCATAGTATATTTAGCAAGAACTATCAGTTCTTCGTAGGGTTTTTCGGAATTCTATATCTAATAGCGGGATTAGTATTCCTACAAAAAGTTTTAAGAAGCTTATTCAGTAAGAAAGCTTCAGATTTAACATTACTCGCAATAGCCCTAGCAACTAATCTGACTATATATGCTGCTGTAGATGCATCTTTTAGTCATATATACTCATTTTTAACCATAAATGCATTTATATATTTTGTATTAAAATGCATTAAAAATTTTAACTATAAGAATTCGGCCTTGCTTGGACTTTCTCTTGGACTAGTCTTATTAATTAGACCTTCCAATGCTATTGTCGTTCTAATTCCCATTATCGTAGTTATTCCAAAACTTAAAAAAACAAGTATTTTTCAATTTCAAAACATTAAGAAGATTATCTCAATTCTTTTTTTTACTTTACTTACAATATTTCCACAGATTTCATATTGGCAATCCATTACAGGAAACCCAATTATTTTTTCCTATAGAGGAGAGCACTTTAACTTCTTATCACCGCAAATAGCTAATGTACTTTTTAGCTTTAACAGGGGATTACTCACCCTATCCCCAATATTAATTCTAAGCATTTTAGGTTTAAATTTTCTAAGGAAAAAATACTTAGGTTTATGTATAGCTGTATTTGTTTTTATGATATTCAATTTAATAATCATATCGAGCTGGTGGATGTGGGACTATGGGATAGGGTATGGACATAGGGCATTTACAGATTCGCTGGGGATAGCAGCCTTACCAATGGCAGCCCTATTGGAGAACCTAACTAAGAGTAAATACAGATTATACTTATTCACATATATAATAATTTGTCTAATTACTAATTTCATATTTATGATTCAATATATTTATCGATAGATAAAAGTAATTTGTATAAAAACATATTTAGGGGATAAAATACAACATATGGAAAAGAAGAAAAAGAAAATAAAATTGAGAGATGTAGCAGTATTTCTATTAGCTTTGCTAATGGTGTTAAGTTTAATAGTGCCCTCACTTTTAACACTCGTAGATATAATCGCTCAAAGTAAATGAACCTAAACAGTTCAATAACCAAGGTTAAAGGAATTTCTGACCGAAACTCAAAGCTACTAGAAAGGCTTAATATATTTACACTTAGAGACCTACTTACTTACTTTCCTGTAAGATACCTCGATACTTCAAATACAACACTAATCAGAGATCTTGTATTAAATAACGAAGAAGAAGAGTTACATTTATTAAAGGCAAAACTTACAGAATTCCGATCAACCTTCATTAGAGGAGGAAAAACTGTACAAAGGGGAATAATTGACGATGGATCGGGAAATATTCAAGTATCCTGGTTTAATCAGAATTTTTTAAAAAATGCCCTCAAGGTTGATAACGAATACTATTTTTATGGAAAACTTAACAAGAAAGGTAATCGATTCTCCTTTTATCCCAGATCTTTCGAAAAAGTTAATGATAGTGTTAAAAGTATTCACTTAGGTAGGATTGTTCCGGAATATAAATTAACCAACGGCATCTCAAAGAAGATTTTTAGGAGATGGGTTAACAATGCGCTAGAGAACATTTCTGAGATAGAAATAAATGAAGAACTTAGAGATTTGGTTAATCTACCGCTAGATATAAAAAAGAGTCTTCAAGTTATTCATTTTCCCGAAGACTTTGAAACATTGGATTTATCACTAAAGACACTTTCAATTTACGAATTAGTAAATATTTATCTAAAATTACTATTAAAAAGACAAATTCAAGAGGGGGTAAAACCTCCAAGTATTTCACCAAGTTTTAATCCAGAGAATACTTTCACGCTCCTTAAAAATTTAATTGAATTTGAATTGACTCAAGACCAAGAAAAAATAATAAAAAGCATACTTAATAAAATTAAAAACGAAGAATTAATAAACGAAATAATACAAGGTGACGTAGGGACAGGAAAGACGGTAATAGCTCTAGCTGCAAGTTTAGTCATGGCAATAAATGGGTATCAAACTGCGCTACTTGCCCCAACAACTATATTGGCAAAACAACACTATCTCAATTTTAAAAATGTTTTGGAAAAATTAAAGATTGAGATTGAACTTGTTTCCTCGGAAAATAAAAAGACACAATCTGCCCAGATATTAATTGGAACCTCTGCATTGATGGCTAGAAAAAATAATTTAATAACAAATTTAGGGTTAGTAATAGTAGATGAACAGCATAAGTTCGGTGTAAACCAGAGGGAAGATTTATTAAAGCCATTTACTTTGCCTACGAATCAAATGCCGCACTTTATAAATATGACTGCTACACCAATTCCAAGAACTATTTCTCAAATAATTTTCGGCGATATTGAATTGGAAACTATAAAAACCAAACCGAAGGGCCGATTGCCCATAAAGACTCTTCTAGTACCGGAGCAAAAAAGAGAAGACAGCTATGAATGGATTAAACAATCCTTAGAAAAAGGGGAGCAAGTTTATTGGATATGCCCGCTAATCGTAGAGTCAGAGAATTTACAGGCTAAGTCTGCAATAGCTACATTCAGGGAACTAGAGGAATATTTTCATGAATACAAAATAGGTTTATTGCATGGAAAATTAAAAGAAACCGAAAAGAATCAAATAATGGAGGATTTTAGTAAAAACAAGATAAATTTACTTGTTTCAACCTCTGTTATTGAAGTAGGTATCGATGTCCCCAATGCAAACATTATTATAATTGAGAGTTCAGAGCGTTTTGGACTAGCACAACTTCACCAGATAAGAGGTAGGGTAGGTCGAAGTGATAAACAAAGTTGGTGTCTATTATTTTATGGGAATAATATTTCCGACAGCAGTTTAAATAGATTAAAATTCCTTAGTGGTAATTCCGATGGAATGGAAATTGCAGAATACGATCTTTTAAATAGAGGACCGGGAGAAATTTATGGGACTCAGCAAAGTGGTGTACCAGATTTAAAAATTGCTAAATTAGATAACTTAAATACAATACAAAATGCTAAAATATTAGCTGAAAAAGTCTGGGAAAAAGGCATTAGGAATTTAGATTTATTTAGTTAAACATGTTAAACAGTAAGAATATAGTAATTATATTAGACAATATAAGGTCAGTCCACAATGTTGGAGCCATACTAAGAACGGCAGATGGAGCCGGAGTTACTGAAGTAATACTTTGTGGAATTACTCCAACGCCCGAGCATAAAAAGGTCCATAAGACGGCCCTAAATGCTGAAGAATACATTATTTGGAAGTATTTTGGGAATACCGAAGAAGCAATAAATTATGTAAGAAGTAATGGTTATACCATTTATTCCATAGAGCAAGACGAAAACTCTAAGGATATTAATCAGATAGAGATTATGAATAAAAGTGCCTTCTTATTTGGCAACGAAATTACTGGAGTCTCACCTTCTATAAAGCAGCTAAGTGATTTTATAGTAGAATTACCAATGAATGGAAAGAAGAACTCACTGAATGTTTCTACTTGTGTAGGAATAGTTACCTATTATGCTAAACTACAACTATGAATAACGGAATTACACAACCAAGAATAATATCGGGGTCTCTAAAGAATTCCAGACTTACTGTGCCTCAGAATGCACGTCCAATAACTGATAGAGTAAAGACTGTTTTATTCGATTCAATTAGAGACATAATAGATAAGTCAGCAATATTAGATCTTTTTGCAGGTAGTGGAAATTTGGGGATAGAATCTTTGAGCAGAGGAGCTAAATTAGCTATTTTTGTTGATTCTGACAAAGAGGCATTCGAAGTCTTAAAGAAGAATTTGAGTAGACTGAAAGTAGAAAAAAGTCAGCATAAGATTTTTAACCTAGATTATTTGGATTTTATAAAAACTTATACTGGAAACTTTGACATAATTTTCCTTGATCCTCCTTTTAAAATTCAGAATAAGTTAAAACTTGAGCCAATCATTGACTTATTGGCTCCAAATGGCATAATAATTTATAAGATTGAGGACAGACAAAGAGAGAGCTTTTTCATACCTGAAAACACAGAGATTGTCTTGGAAAAGAAGGTTGGTATTAACATTCTTATCTTTATTAAAAATAAGGAATAATATAGAAAGACAATAGTATCCATAGTTCGGATATGCTAAAATATACACCTAGTAATATTATTTTGTAAATTATGGCAGCAACACCAAAACACAGAAGATCTAGTAGCAAGAGAAGATCTACAATGGCTTCTAACAGATACGATGTAGAACTTAATAAACATAGAGTTATTAAGAAGAATGGAGGAAAAAGGTTAGTTTTATCTGCAGAAACAGGTAAATTAGTGCCTCCTCACATGGTTACACCAGACAGCCCATCTTATAAGGGTGTTAAGGTAATCAAGAAGAAGCAGAAATAAAAAGATTTAGCTTATATTGTTAACTATATATAAAATGCAGGAAGAAGAACAAATTGTTTCGGACCCAAGACATATAGCCAGAATATTAGCAGTACAATATCTTTTTTCCCAACATAAACACGAAACTGAGTCAGGCTTTCTTACTTTTGAAGTTGAAAGCCTTCTTCAGATTTTAGAGGAAGAAAAATACGATAAGAATTTATACGAAAAATTGATTGATGGGGTAGAAAGTAAGGTCGTAGAACTAGATAATATAATAAAAGAAAAGGCTCCTGAATGGCCTATAGACCAAATTAACCCAGTAAATTTATCGATATTAAGGTTAGCTCTCTGGGAAGGCTTTGTTGCTAAGTTGACTCCTCCTAAAGTAGTAATAAACGAAGCTATAGAGATGGCTAAACAACTCAGTTCTGAAGCAGACGGAGCATTCATAAACGGTGTTCTTGGCAATATTTACAACGAAATTAAGCAGAAGGAGGAAGTAAAAGAAGAATCAAATGGCACAAGTAATTGATTTAGTAAAAAATACATTAAAATTAAATACAACAGATCTAGAGACCTTTAAGGAAGCCTTAACTCATAGATCCTACATAAACGAAGTAAAAGACTCCTCACTAAAACACAACGAAAGACTAGAGTTCCTAGGCGATGCTGTTTTAGAGCTTGCAGTGACCAAATATCTCTTTAAGAATTATCCTGATCAGAATGAGGGTACCCTAACCAGTTTCAGGGCTGCATTAGTTAAAACTGAGAGTCTTGCACTCGAGGCAAAGAAATTAGACTTAGGTGAATATATTTTAATGAGCAAAGGCGAAGAAGCTACCGGAGGCAGGCAGAGACCATACATTCTTGCTAATACAATGGAATCCATAATTGGTGCAATTTATCTTACTTTAGGCTTCGAAGAAGCAGAAAAGTTCATTCTGGAAAAAATCTGCTACAAAATCGAGACAATTGTGGCTGAAAGGTCAGATCTTGACGCAAAGTCTAGGTTACAAGAATTAGCTCAAGATAGAGTAAAAATTACTCCTGTATACAAGCTAATTAGCGCATCTGGACCTGATCACAACAAAATATTCCAAATGGGCATATATATTGGGGAAAACCTATTTGGTGCAGGAGAAGGCAAAAGCAAACAAGAAGCAGAACAGGTTGCTGCTTTAGAGGCCATAAAAAACTGGGAAGATTTAGAAACTAAATATTTCAAAAATTGATGACACAATAAGGTTTTTTTGCTATCATTCAAGAGCTATAAATTTAATTAGATTAAGGAAATGGTTAAAATAAGATTAACAAGAACAGGGAAGAAGAATTACGCTAACTACAGATTAGTAATTACTAACAATAGAGAAAAAAGAGACTCTAAAGTAATTGAATATGTAGGTAATTATAATCCACACACTAAGGATCTAAAGCTTGAAGCAGAGAGAATTAACTACTGGCTAGGAGTTGGTGCTCAACCTAGTGACTCAGCAAGAGGACTACTTGTAAAGGGTGGTTTGGTAAAGAAACCTGAATACAAAAAGAACTTTAAGGGAGAACCTGGCAAAAAAGCAAAGGAAAGAAACAAAGCTGAATAAGCTGCCTATAAAACTAAAAAAACCTGCCAATGGCAGGTTTTTTTTATTAAAGTTATATTATTAGGGTAGAGTTGTAGGTTCAATACCGCCGGTGGATAAGGACCGAACATCAATGTATTGCTGAATTAGGGAGTTTAATTGCGCCTCGATTGGTACGTTTATGAAAAGTTTTCTTAAATCTGAGCCTGCTTCTGTATTGAACTGATACTTTACAATATTAATTTTTAATTGCCAATCACCTTGAGGGTTTGCTGCATTTGAAGCCGTAAATTCCATTTCTTTAATTACTATAAAATCTTCAACTGAGTTAAGAGATTTTATGAAGTTAACCACATTATCATAGCTTCCAGAAATGGTAAAAATAAAAGGAACTTCCTGAAGAATTATCGGAGAAATGTCCTCTATATCCTGGCTTTCGGTTTCCGTAGTAGCCTCACTTAGTCGTTGGCTAGAAATTGTAATATTATTCGATAGTATTTGATCCGTTATTCTATCCCTAAACTTAACTACCTCTGTACTGCCTAATGGAGCAATATCGTCAATTACAGAGAGATTTTGGACTATTGTATTGTATTGTGAGGTTAGATTGTCCAATATTGAAAGAGTATTATTATTCTCTGCTATTTTAGCGTTATTCTGACTTATTGAATCAAGACCTGCAAATATCTCGTTGATTTTAGGTATTGTTAGAAAAAATAGAATGCCAACAAAGAAAGCAACCGCCGCTATAGGAATTACGTAAAGCTTAATATACTTTACAGTTTCCCTATTCTTCTTTTGTAAATTTTGAAAGTCTACTTTTTTGTCTTTCATACGTTTAATAAAGAGAATGATATTGTTGCACTAACCTCCGTATCGTTTTGAATATATTGAATATTTCTTGCAAAAACACTCTGAAGTTCTTCATTCTTATTTAAATATTCGACCAAAGTACTTGCAGTAGGTATGTCTGGAACACTGAAGGTTAAAACAAATTCACCTGTTGACTCCCTAGAGTAAGTAGTAACATGAACAGTTGGATTATCCACTGTTATTTGATTAGCTAGGTCTAACACCTCAGTTAATTTTATGTCCTTTTTTAATACCGGTTCAAGTAATTCACCTTTTGTAATCAACTCGCCTTTAATTCTTTTTATTTCATCGTATGCGCTAAATGAAGATTCCTGTTGTACTATTTGATTTGTCCCTTGATCAATTCTCTGATTTATTATAAATGTCTGAATTAGTGTTAGGACAAAATAAATAAACATGGAGAAGAAGACCAGTAGGAATGAATAGAGTATTGAGTTATCCCTTTCCTCCAATACCACTAATTCCTCCTTAGTCTTTGGAGGGACTAAGTTGAAACTAAATACTGTTGTCTGATCGTAGTTATTACCCTGCATAATTAATTTCTTTTATAATAATCCCTTAAGCGCTAACCCTAACGAAACATTGAAACTGCTCAGATGAACATTCTGCAGCTTCTGACCAAGCATTGGGTCTTGTTCAAAGTTTGCAATTGGATTAGAGTTTATTACCCCAATATTTAGTTTAGCCTGTAAATATTCATTAAACTTTAATAAATCTGAACCACCACCACTTACAAACACCTCCGAAATTCCTGTGCCTCCTATTTTTTCCTTATAGTAAGATAAAGTCCTTAATATCTCTGCAGATATAATTTGTAATATTGGTTCTACAGATTTCGCAACTTTGCCTTCTGCTTGAGTAGTATCTAGACCGTAAGTTATTTTATATTTCTCTGCCTGCACCATATCAACACCTAAATCGGAAGAAATTACCTTAGTAATTGCGTTAGATCCTGTACTAATTGTTTGAGAGAACATTACAACGCCATTTCTGCTTAGAATGACATTTGTATTCTCAGCACCCATATCTACAATCATTATGTCCTTTTTAGCAAATTGAGGGTAGTTGTAAACAACCATTCTTGTTAGTGCTAAAGATTCGGTCTCAACAGCTAATAGGTTTACTCCTGCAGCTTCCATTGACAATTGATACCTTTGAATTAGCTCCTTTGGTGCTGCAACTACATACCAATTGCTGAATGTGTTTCCGTCTATTACCTTCTGATCTATTTCTAAAAAAGAAACATTTACCTCTTCCAATCCAAGCGGCACAAGGGGTTTAAGCGCCCACTGAATAGCCTCACCTACTTCCTTATCGGTTACTTTTGGTAATGTTATTAATCTTGAGAAAACTGCACTTTCAGGTACGGACATTACACAATTTCTAGATTTAATGCCCGAGTTTCTACATGCCTTGTTAATCTCATTAGCTAAGGATTTAACACCTGCATCGGAATCATTATTAAGCAATCCTACAGAAGTAGGAGTAGAGCCAATTGCTTCCAGTCTGGCTTTTGTACCAACTCTTTTTATTTCTGCAAGTTTTATTGAGAAATGTCCTAAATTCAGTCCGAAAAAATCAGGTATAACTGCCATATGAGTACAAAAAAATTTTAAATCTTAATTCATTTTAAACAGGTTTTAAAATGAATTAAAGGGTTATGGAGTATTTTTTAGAATTCCATTGGTTAATATAGATGCATCTAGTACACTATCTGGTTGTGCAGCCAATGGAATCTTTGTTTCAATATTGGCAACCGCAGTGGAACTACCTCCGTTTGCATCGAAAGTCTTAGAAGTGAATTCTCTCATTTGGTCAGGCAACGAATTATTTGCTCCTCTAACATTTAATAAGATGCTATCGAACCTGTCGGTCATTCGTGGAGTTATTTTTAGTGTAATCGGAGTTCCTGTAAAAGGTGTACCTGCTAAAGTTACTATGTCTGAAATTCTTATCGAAACAGCCCTGTCATCTGTTTTTCCAATGTAATGTTTGTATTTAAAAGGATGAATTGTACTTAATGTATCAAAAGGGTTATCTGTTGCCAAGGATGTATAAATTCGAGGAGATCCATTATCATAAACATCTCTAATTGATTTTATTACACCGCCATCGTTATAGATTAATTCAAATTCAATCGCCGCATTCTTATCCCACGAAATATTAAGTACATCAAGATAACCGGATAAGTTCATATCAAATGATCTATCTTTGTATATTGGGAAATCATTGACATCTTTTGTATCCTGTACAGTCATTGTAGTTGTTAATTTATTCTCGCTGAAGTCACTATTAACTGCTGTACAAGTGTATAATTTCTGAGCTGCTTGTGTTTCTGTACAGCTGATATCAGTAGGGGAGTTTAGTAAAGTAGGCAGCTGCGAAATAGCAATACTTGGTTTACCTACTACATCTAAAACTTTCTTTAATTGAGTTTCAGAAGTATTGTAAGCATCTTCATATTGTTCAGTAGAAGCCACTTGTTGTATGTCCCTATTTACTAGACTTACTAAACTTACAGTAACAATAGCAATAATTGTTAGAACAAGTAGAGTAATTATTAAGATTTGTCCTTTTTGTGTCTTCATATTTAAAAATTCCTAGTTGAAACAGACGTCTGTCTGATTACATTTTTAATATTATAATTCGAATTAGAATGACTTGCATTAACTAAGAATACAATATTTGTTTTAGCTTCGCTACTACTATCAGTATAACCTAAAGAAAATTCAAAGTTTTGAATTATTAAGGTTTGAGAACTAATAAACATAACTTCCTTCTGATTAGATGGCTGTATTTTAAATTTGCAACCTCTTGTATTTAAATCCGGGTTAATATTTACAGCCCCATTAGCATCGCATTTCTGCCACATATAGTTTATACCATTCTGAACTAATTCACAGCTTTCTGGATGTGTAGCATCTCCGCAGTTTATTACATAATCAGCATTTCTAATATCTCTAGCAACAAGTCCCGAAATATTCGAGATTTCTTCTCTAACAAAACTTCTACTTAATGACAAAATACTCACTTGTAGGCTCAGTATTAGAAAACTAAACATTACGGTAATCGCAAACCCCATGATCGATAAGCTTATTATTATTTCTATAAGCGAGTACCCCTTCTTTAATTTTTTATTTTTTTGTGAAGCTACCATATCTGTAACTGATTAATGTTTCTGATTTTGCCTCATTAGAGGTCTGGTAAATAATTGTAGTGCTTACTTTGTATAATTCTCTGGAAATACCCGCTTTTAGTATGGGAGAAATTTCAACCATCTGACAGTAGTTAAAACTTCTGCCGTCTGTTACATGAAATGGATTCTGATCGGTACAAATCTTACTGAAGTCAAAGGAACCATCGGTTTTCGGAAGCGCAGTAAACGAGCCTGCCCTTTTATATTCCAAAACATAAGTACCATCTTGTTCAACTTTTAGTGAAAAGTAGTATGGGCCAACTCCTGTAAGAGAAGGATCTTGGGTTAGTACAACTTTACTAGGAGATTTTAATGCCTCTAGTGCTTTTAACAATATTTCATTTGCATTATCCTGGATTTCATTATTCTTAATCTCCAATCTAGTTCTAGCAACCAGGGCCATAGAAGCAATTATAGTGAAGGAAACAATTGCAAGTACAATAATAACTTCTATTAGACTAGAGCCTTTTTTATGTTTTTTATTTAGCTGTAACATTACTTGTATTTAAATTAATTTCCACAAGTCTTTCCGTGGAAATTTGAGTGTGACTAATTTTTATATTACAGACACCTGAATATGTATATGTTGTATCAAATGTCGAAATTGAGTCCAAATTATTTGCGGGCAATGCTAACGAAACGAACCTACCACTAAGCCTTGTAAATCCTAATCCAGTGCAACCAGTATCTGGTACAAGCTTAATATCTGCTGGAAGCAGTCTGAATGTAACTGTAGAATCTTTTGTACATCGGACATTTTGGGCAATATTATTTGGTGTGTTGTTATCTCCGCAATTAAAAGCATAGTATTTATTGTTAGCAAAAAATAGAGCATAGAAGTAAGGAGTTGTGCCATCGCTCTTCGAAGATACTGAATTCTTTGCCTTATTTTGTTGGGATTTAATAACACTAACCAATTCCGAGTAGGCATTCTGCATTTCGGCTGTAGATCTAAAATTAATTAACCCAGTCCAACCAAGCCCCATTAATACAGCTATTATTGCTAGTACTATTACCATTTCTAACATTGAAAACGCTTTCAATTTCATATAACTGTGTAACTTTAAATAGCTTACTATTAATAAAAATCTTAATCAATAACTAGTAAAGACTAAATAATCTTATAACTGAATCAGTAAGCAAAAAACATAGCATAAATCCGCTAGATAGGAATGGAACAAAAGGAATTAGTACACCTTTAAATTTTCTTATT
This sequence comes from Patescibacteria group bacterium, assembly GCA_016861265.1. Classification (GTDB taxonomy): domain Bacteria; phylum Patescibacteriota; class Dojkabacteria; order J137; family J137; genus Brojett037. Next base: position 745,955 of record BOLA01000001.1, on the reverse strand, counting down.
ATCAAAACATAAATTACGGAAATAATTGCTGCGGAGAATAGTGTGTATAAAAACGAATAGAATATAAAAGGAACTCCCAACATTAATCCAATTGCTGCAAGAATATCTACATCTCCCGCCCCCATAGCCTTCTCCTTAGAGATTTTAACAACTAACCAGATCACACCTCCCCCAACAATACCACCAACTAAATTTGAAAACGAACCTAAATTGATCAGTCCAAAAATATATGAAAATTCCGTATTACTCAATAAGATTTTTAGTACTAGAAATAGTAGATTTACGAATGCAGCAAATAAAAGCATGCGTTTAGAAATTATTTCAGGAATGGAGAAGGAAATCACGTCGTAAATTGACAGATATAATAAAAAGCAGATAAAAATAATTATGGAGGATATGTAGAGTAGAGCTACTGTAAAGTTAATCTTAAACAGATCAACAAGTTTATTACTACTTAGTGCAAATATTAGACCCCAACAAATAGCAAGTAATAATGATAAGTAGTAGTAGATTTGTAGGTATTTATCCTTTGAATACTTATTTTCTAGCCATGGTTTAAGTACAAATATTATAAAGTCTTTTTTAGTTTTAAATAAATATCTTTCCGTAAAACTACTGTATGCAAATACAAAAAGTAATTTAAACAATAAATAAGATGCAATGATTGTTATTAAAATTAAGGCAATATTCATAAGCAACATGATTATTACATAATATTTTCCTGAGACCAATAAAAAGAGACTCTTTCGAGTCTCTTTTTACAAAAATCTTTCTATCTTAGTAAGTAATTGCTGTACAAGCTGTTGTAGCATTACCTAACTGCTGAGCAGTACCAACTGAACCCCAGCTTTCAGTACCTTCTAGGTAAACACCTAGTTGGTAAGTTGCTTGACCAGCCCCTGTGTAACAATAGGTTGTACCTGTTGTGTTTGAAGGTCCTGGCTTGATAATCTTTGCAGCACCTTTTAGAGACAATGTCTTTGAACCAACTGTAACTGTACTGTTTGTAACATTAAATGTTACTGTTGGGTATGACCCATTGTCACCGTAGTAAGCAGCAACTTCCAAGTTTATGTTGCTTAAAGCAGCTCTTCTTTCAGTATCTCTCTGTGATCTTTGTACAGATTGAATACCGAATAAACTCAACCCCATTAGAACTGCAATAATTGCCATGGCAACTATAAGTTCAAGTAGAGTGAAACCGTTCTTTTTTTGCATACTTGATGTTTAATAAATAAATTTATTTTACCAATTGCCCAACTTGGAATATAGGCAGGTAAACCGCTATTGCTAAAAATCCTACCAAACCTCCTGCAATCACCATAATAAGAGGCTCCATAAGCTTTGTCAAGTTATCAGCAAGCTGCTGTACTTCACCTTCATAAAATGCAGCCATATCTTCCAAAATCTTATCTAATTTTCCCGACTCTTCACCTGTTGAGATTATTCTTACTAATACTACTGGGAATGCACTTTTTTCATTATATTTTGCTATACCTAAAGATATTGTAGAACCTTTAATAACCTCTTGCTTTGAGTTCAATATTATATTCTTGAATATTCTATTACCCGAAGCATTACCAACAATTTCAATGGCTTCTATAATCTGAATTCCACTTTTCGCAAGCATAGCAGTTAGTCTACAGAACTGAGCCACTTCGGATTTTTGTATAAGTTGTCCAAAAACAGGAATTTTTAACTTTAATCTGTCAAAGAATTCTGCACCTTTGGGTGTAGTATAAGAATATTTATACAAGCCTATTGCAGAAATAACTAGTATTATCATTACTACAACTGTAACGGGATTATTAAAACTCTGACCTAGATCCACCAAAAATTGTGTTATAGCAGGCAGTTCAGTCTGACCTAGACTTAAGTACAAGTCTTTTACCTGAGGAATCATTACTGTAATCATTAGAAAGACAACCACAATAATTGCTATAAAAATAATTGCAGGGTAGATTAACGCTCCTGTGATTTTACCCTTCAAAGATTTTGTCTTTTCTAAATCGATTGCAATTTTTTCAAGCATCTCGTTCAAGTTAGCCGATTGTTCACCTGCAGCTAACAGGTTTAGGTGAACATCTGAAAGTAATCCACCTTCCTTCTGAAACGCTTCAGCTAAAGATGTACCTGCCTCAATGCTCTTGTAAATGTTTTGCAATTTGATCTTTAAAGATTTCTTTTCGGTTTGTTGAATAATAATATCAATAGCTTGAATAATAGGAATGTTTGCCCCCACCATAGTCGAAAGTTGTTTTAATAATACAACCTTATCGTTAAGGGGTAAGCCTCCCACGTCAGATTGAAATATTCTATCGAAGTTAATTCCTATATTTTCAGAAATAGAAATAATTGTAAAAGACTGACTCTGAAGGTAGTTTACTAAATCTTCTTTACTTGCGGACTCCTTTTCACCTTCTATTCTCTGACCTGCACTTGTTGTTACAACATATTTAAAAAATGCCATGTTATTGTAATAATAAATCTATTTCTGTCGGATTAACACTCAGAGATCGAGCAGTCTCTTTAGAAATTAATCCATCTTTTACCATTTTAACTAAGGACTTTTCCATCGTAATCATTCCAGCATCTGAACTAGTTTGAATAATATTATTAATTTGGAATGTTTTTTTATCTCTAATTGCATTCTTAATACTTGGAATTGATAATAATATTTCTACTGCAGCCTTTCTACCACCTGTTGATACAGGAATTAGCTTCTGAGAAACTACTGCTCTTAAAACTGAAGATAGTTGAACCCTTATTTGATCTTGTTTATTGGCTTCGAAAATATCGATAACCCTGTTTATAGTTTCCGATGCACCATTCGTGTGTAGAGTAGCAAACACTAAGTGCCCCGTTTCTGCTATCTGCAATGCAGCTTCAACAGTTTCAAGGTCTCTCATTTCGCCAACTAACACAACATCTGGGTCTTGTCTTAATACAGACCTTAGGGCATTATCCCATGAATTAAAATCAATGCCTGATTCTCTTTGATCAACAAGTCCTACACCTTTAGGAAAAACAAACTCTATGGGATCCTCTAAAGTAACTATATGTTTAGGATAGGTTAGGTTTATCTGATTTAATATTGCTGCAATTGTAGTTGATTTACCACTTCCAGTTGGTCCCGTTACAAGAACTAATCCATTAGGGAACGATGGAAAATCGTTTATTATTTCCGGTAAACCTAGCTCTGCAATTGAAAGTATTCTCTCAGGAATAATTCTCAAAGTTACCGAGAAATTTCCCATTTGCCTGAAAATATTAACCCTAAATCTTCTATTACCCATTGTATAAGTTAAATCAAATTCTTTAATGACATTTAATTGAACCTCTGGTCTTCCCTTTAGTAGGTCTAGGACATACTGATTTACAACTGATGGAGTTAAGACAGCAGAAGATGCTACCTCAAGTTTGCCATCCACCCTAATAATTGTCCTGTATCCCGGTGTAAAGTGAATATCAGAAGCGTTTCTTTGTATTGCTAATTTTAATACGTCGTCTAACTCAAGAATTCCAGAAACATTGCTGACCTGTGTTTCTACCTCTATAGGTGCAACCACAGGATTGGGTTGTTCCACAGGTGCAACTTCTGGGGTTATAGTTTCTGGCTCAGTGAAACTTTGTTCCATAGTGGGTTCAGGCTCCACAACTGTATCGTTAACCTGTGGAACAGAAATCTCAGGTTGACTAGCTTCTACCTTATTTATAACAGGTAGAGCAGACTGAATATTATTCAATTCCTCAGGAGTAGCTAGTGGAGGTAGATCAACACTCTCTTCAATCTTAGGTAAATTAACTAATTTTTGTTCGAGAGAATTCTTAATATCGGGTTCTTCCATTACAGCGTTTTCAACAGGAGCTGTATATTCTGTAATAATAGGTTGATCTTGTACCGAAGGCTGAATATTTACAGGTACATTCTGAAAAGGTACCGTAGGTGCAACATTATTTTTAGGATCTGTTGTGTTGTTAACGTTTATCAAAGGCATATAAATATCTGTAATACTCTATACATTTAACTATATTTAAAACCTGGTTACAAGGATATTTTTTATTTTGGACATTACTATTCGTTTCTTACTCTTAATACTTCTTCGACAGTTGTAATTCCTTCTAGAGTCTTAATAAATCCATCTTGAATCATACTTAACATTCCCTCTTTTATAGCTTGTTCATTGATCTCATTTATTGAGGCGTTATTCATTATCAACTTTGAAATAGTTTCGGACATTTTAAGCGCCTCAAAGATACCAGTTCTACCTATGTAGCCGGTATTATTGCATTTCGGACAGCCCTTTGCCTTGTGTAATGTAACCGAAGTTGTATTCTTATCAAAATGCAATTTTAATTTATGATTTTCATCGTAAATATTGAATCCGTTAAGTACATCTAATTCCTCATGCATTTTTGATAATATTTCTGAACTAGCCTGATAAGGTTCACTACATTCACATAGCGTTCTTACAAGTCTTTGAGCAATTACAATATTAACAGTAGAGATTAACAAGAAGGGCTCAACGCCCATATCTATCATTCTAATGAATGCTCCTGCCGCACTATTAGTATGAATAGTAGAAAGCACTAATCTTCCAACCAAGGCAGCTTGAACCGACAGAGCAGCAGTCTCCCCATCTCTAATCTCTCCTACTAGAATTACATCTGGGTCCTGCCTAAGAAAGGATCTTAATCCACTCGCGAAGGTTAAACCTACTTCTGGGTTAACTTGTACCTGGTTAACACCATCTACCCTGATTTCCACAGGATCTTCTAAGGTAACAATATTTACTTCTGGTGTGTTAAGTATCTTTAAACAACTAGCAAGGGTCTGAGTTTTACCACTTCCAGTTGGTCCCGTTACCAAAATAATACCCTGGGTTCTTTTTAGTGCATCTTTTAGCCTTGCAAGGCTTAGACCTCTAATACCTACTTGCTCTAGACTGAACACAGTTTGCGACTTCTGCAAGAGCCTCATTACAATCTTTTCGCCATAAATGCTAGGCATTATAGAAACTCTAACGTCAGCAATATTGCCCCCACTTTTAACCTGGAATCTTCCATCTTGAGGAACCCTATGCTCATCAATTTTCAAGTCTGAAAGAATTTTTATTCTTGATATTAATGGGTTTAAAAGTTTTCTAGGTATAGTTAACTTCTCCGATAAAATGCCCCTTACCCTGAACCTTACAGAAATCTTTTTTTCCCTAGGCTCAATATGGATATCTGAGGCTTTATTCTTAAGACCATAGTCCATAATCATATTCACGATTTTAATTATTGGTGCCTTATCTAGGTCCTGACCTATTTCGTTATCCTGAAAACTTGAGCCTAAGTCGAGTAGAGTATCATCGCCTACATCTGCCAAGGCCTCATCAACTTCTTTCCCAATCTGAGCGCCATATTTGGTATCAATTACACGAAGAATCTCATCTTCCGAGGAATAGAAAGACTGAACTTTTTTTCTTAATATAGATTCTAGAAACTTTATCTTTTGAAGATCAAACGCATCCTTCATTGCAACCTTAAAGTATGCAGGTGTTTCTTCAAAAACAACCGCAAGACTATTCTTTGCAATTTCAGCAGTCAATTTGTTTAAGGTATCGATTGGAATATCTAGCTCATCTACTGCAACATATTCAATCCCTTGCATTTCTGCCAAAGTCTTGGCAATATCAATTCCTGTCATTATATTCTGGGCTTTAAGAATATCTTCAGGACTTTTATTTGTATTAACCGATTCGAATTTAATTGCATTATATTGGTCGGGATTAATCAATCCCTTCGCCAGTACTGCATCAAGAATATTCGATAATCCTCGTACGGATGTATTATTTAATGTAGAATTACTCATTTAAAAAACAAATTACTGTTAAAATTGACTTGTTTATTTCATTATATACAAATTTCAATTTAAGTTAAGGACAATTTCTAATGAAATATCAATCAATCATTATCGAATCAAATTCTGCCGAGCTTTCGCAGATAAAACAAATTTTAAAAGATAATTTTGGCATTTCGGAAATAAAGGACATTAATATTAAATTGGTGCAAAAACCCGAAGACAAAGAGAGCATAGGAATTGGTGAGGTGAATAATCTTGCGGAATGGGCTTTCAGAAAGAACGAAGAAATAAGGTTATTAATAATAGAAAGAGCAGAGCTACTTACCGACCAAGCGCAGAACTCACTTTTGAAACTAGTAGAGGAACCCCCTGAAAATATTTTAGTTATTTTTATCTGCCAAAACCCAAACTTAATACTAACCACAATTCTTTCGAGATGCCTTGTAATAAAAGGAGAATTTATTGAAGATAAAGAGTACTCCAAAGAAGAGATTATAAATTTTATAAGCGCCAACTACTTGGAAAGGTCCCGAATAATAGATAAAATGGTCAGTGAGAGCTTAAAAAGGAATTCGGCTTCTGTATTTGTTGAGAGTATCCTAAAGGAAAAACTCGAAAGAAAGGATGTTAAAAATATCGAAGAAATACAGAATGTTTACCGAGGAATAAAGAGAGGGGTTAACTTAAAACTTTGTTTTGATTATTTAAATACTTTATTAGATTAAAGTTATGAAAAGATTTTTCTTCTTGGTTTATGCGTGGGGTAGTACTGCATTATTTGCAGCTTTAATTTATTGGCTTGCCACAATTCCTAACCTTCAGGTAGGTAACTCAATGAGCGATGATTTAATTAAGGTTATTTTTAGAATGGTTCTTTACGCAATTTTATTTATATTGCTATATAGATCAGTAATTATTACTTTAAAGTCTACAGTTGTAAGATTGGCTAACTTTAGATCTAAAAATGAGAAAATCGAAGATGCCCAATTCGTTTTAATAATAGAAACATTAGTTGTAGTGTTATGTATGGTTATTTGTGTCTTATTCTCATTCTTTGAAGAGCATACTCAACTATTCACCAACGGTAGAAATGGCGCAGAATCATTCCTAATCGAGAGTAATGGAGAATACTTCAAATCTGAATCTATCTCTCCAATGAGCAATTCAACGTACATTACTTTGAATGCTATAAATGAGTCAAATAAAGATATTTTAATAAGCATTCTATCCGTTTTACTTACTGGTATGGTAGCATACAGTATGCCTGTAATCGGAGAGCTAGAAATGGCAATAAAGCATAAAATTCAGAAGGATTTAAAGGAGAAAAAATCTTAAATCTTATCTGCTAATATCTCTCTATTGGCTTCTCGCCAAATTTGATTATTATGCTAAAATTTACTTATTCGGCTTGTTAATGAATTAATACTATGTCTGACGCTAAAAAACAGCAAGATTATAATGCCTCAAATATTACCGTCCTTAAAGGATTAGAAGCAGTTAGAAAAAGACCTGCCATGTATATTGGAGGAACTGATGAAGTGGGCTTACACCACTTGATATGGGAAATTGTAGACAATGCAATTGACGAAGCATTGGCCGGCAACGGAAACACTGTTAGTGTGTCGTTAAATAAAGATGGATCCGTTTCAATAAAGGACCAGGGTAGAGGAATTCCAGTTGATATTCATCCTGTAGAAAAAATATCTGCATTAGAAATTGCAGCTACAGTTCTTCACGCAGGAGGGAAATTCGATAAAAATTCTTATAAGGTTTCTTCAGGATTACACGGGGTAGGTTTATCCGTAGTAAATGCATTAAGTGAATGGTGCAAGATTAACGTTTACAAAAATGGAAAGGAATATTTCCAAGAATATAAAATTGGAGTTCCTGTAGCTCCTGTAAAAGAACTTGGGAAAACTACTCTTCAAGGTACAAAAGTAACATTTAAACCAGACCCAGAAATATTTAAAGTTACAGAATTCAATTACAAAACAGTTATAACCAAAATGAGACAGCACGCATACCTAAACGGTGGCGTAAAATTTGAATTCACTGATAGTAGAGAAAATGGCGATAAGTACTACGCCTTCCTATTCGAAGGTGGACTAAGATCTTATATTCACTACCTAAATAGATTCGATAAAACTATTCACCCAAATATTTTCTATTCAAAAAGAAATGCAGAAGGTATAGATGTAGAAGTTTCCCTTCAGTACACTGATGATATTCAATCAAGCGAATATTCATTTGCAAATAACGTATTTAATGTTGATGGCGGTACTCACTTATCCGGATTACGAACAGCAATAACAAAGACTATTAATAATTATCTAAATGAGTACGGAACCGAAAAAGAAAAAGAGTTTAAACTTTCGGGAGATGACGTACGAGAAGGCCTAACCGCTGCAATCTCTGTTAGATTAGGAGATCCTCAATTTGAGGGACAGACAAAAGGCAAACTAAACAACTCAGAAGTTACTCAAGTTGTAAGAAAAGTTGTTGAAGAAGATCTAAAGAACTTTCTAATTGAAAACCCAAAAGATGCGAGTTCAATAATGCAGAGGATTGTGCTTGCTTATAAAGCTAGGTCCGCAGCAAAAGCTGCAAGAGAAGCTGTAATAAGAAAAGGAGCATTAGAAGGAGGAGGACTACCTGGTAAATTAGCAGACTGCGCATCAAAGGATCCGGCACTGAGTGAATTATTTATTGTAGAGGGAGATTCAGCAGGAGGATCAGCAAAGCAAGGAAGAGATAGACACACTCAAGCTATATTTCCTTACTTTGGAAAACCTATTAACTCGGAAAAATACAGAATTGATAAGGTTCTTGCCAATCCTTCAATGGGAGATTTAGTAAGAGCATTAGGTGCAGGTATTGGAGAAACATTTGATATAAGTAGACTTAGATACCATAAGATTGTCTTAATGTCCGATGCTGACGTTGACGGTGAGCACATTAGAACGTTAATGTTGACACTATTATTCAGACACATGAGAAAAATCCTAGAAAGTGGCTATGTTTATATTTCTCAACCGCCTTTATATAAGGTTATATTCTCTGCAAATGACAGCGTATGGGTTAAAGACGATGCAGCATTGGATAAATTATTAAAGGAAAGAAAACCAGCTAAGTACCCTACAATTCAAAGATTTAAGGGTCTAGGAGAAATGAATCCTGACCAGCTATGGGAAACTACAATGAATCCACAAACTAGAGTGCTTAAAAGAGTTATTATTGAGGATGCGGAAGAAGCAAGTAGAATGTTTGATGTTCTAATGGGCGAAGATGTTCCGCCTAGAAAGAAATTTATAGAAGCATATAGCCAACAGGCTGAGTTAGATATTTAAGTTAAATTTGTAATATGAACGAAAATACTAATGAAAACATACCACAGGATGCAAAGCCTGAAGTAGAAGTAAATACATACACTGAACCAAATTTAGTTAAACAAGACATTGTTGGTGAACTAAAACAGAGTTATATAAACTATGCCATGAGCGTTATTGTAGCTAGGGCTTTACCCGATGTTAGAGACGGCCTTAAACCTGTACAAAGAAGGATTTTGTATTCCATGTACAGTATGGGCATTCTACCTGGTAGTGCATTCAAAAAAGTAGCCAGAATATCGGGAGACACAATGGGTAAGTACCACCCTCACGGAGATGCTTCAATTAACGACGCATTAGTAAGAATGGCTCAAGATTTTACAATGAGATATACATTGGTCGATGGACAGGGTAACTTTGGTTCCATTGATGGCGATCCTGCGGCGGCTGCCAGATATATTGAAGCTAGACTTGATAAAATTGGTGCGGAAATGCTTAAGGGAGTAGAGGAAACAGTTGATTTCGGTCCAAACTACGACGGAAACGAAACCGAACCCTTAGTTCTACCTGCAGGATTACCTAATCTATTATTAAATGGAGGAGAGGGAATTGCAGTTGGTATGGCAACTAAGATTCCGCCTCATAATCTTGGAGAATTAGTAGATGGTATTGTTAAGATGATTGATAATGGCAATAGTTGGGATGTCTCAGAATTAAGTAAGGTAAATTTGGACTATAAGGAAGCCCTAAAGAGAAGGGAAGATATAGCTAACTTACCTAAAGATAGATTCCACAAATTTCACACTGCTTTTGAAGTAAAAGACTTACTTACAGAAATTAAGGGACCTGACTTCCCAACAGGCGCTCATATCTATAACGGAAAAGCTATAGCTTCTGTTTATGAAACTGGAAGAGGCGGAATACTAATGAGGGGAGTTTCCGAGATTGAGGAAATTAAGGGTGGTAAATTTAGAATTATTGTTACCCAATTACCTTTCCAGGTGAATAAGGCTGTTTTAATTTCAAAAATTGCCCAACTATATAAGGATAAGAAAATTGAAGGAATCTCAGATTTAAGAGATGAATCAAATAAACAAGGAATAAGAATTGTAATTGAACTAAAGAAGGATGCAAAACCAAAGACAGTTCAGAACCAGTTATACAAGTATACTGAGCTACAAAAGAATTTTAACGTTAATATGCTGGCCTTGGTTAATAATGAGCCAAGACTATTAAATCTGAAAGAAGTTCTTGAGTTATTCACTACACACAGACAAGAAGTTGTTATTAGAAGAAGTGAATATGATTTGGCTAAGACTAGAGAAAGAGAACATATCTTAGCGGGTTTAATGATTGCCTTAGATCATCTAGATGAGGTAATAAACCTAATTAGAAAATCAAAAGATGCAGAAACTGCAAAATCAGAATTGATGACTAAATTTAAATTGAGCGATATTCAGGCTCAGGCAATATTAGACATGCAATTAAGAAGATTAGCAGCCTTGGAAAGACAGAAAATTGAGGATGAGTATAAAGAAGTATTAGCAAAAATTGAAAACTTACTATCGGTTCTTAATACACCGGAAAAGATTCTAAACATTATAAAATCTGAATTACTGGAGCTAAAAGAAAAATATGGAGACAATAGAAAAACTAGAGTCTTCAAGGGTGATGTTGATGAATTTAGCGAAGAAGATCTAATTACTGAAGAACAGACCTTTGTAACAATAAGTACGCAAGGTTATATAAAAAGAGTAAAAGACGATACTTACAAGGCTCAAAAACGAGGTGGAGTAGGTGTAAAAGCCCAAACAACTAAAGATGAAGACTCAATTAGACATGTATTTAGTTGCTCTACTCACGATGAGATCTTGTTCTTCAGCAATCTTGGAAAAGTTTACTCATTAAAGGTATTCGACATTCCAGAAGCATCAAGAACTGCAAAAGGAATTCCATTGGTAAACTTAGCTAACATTTCCCAGGGCGAATTGATTACTTCAGTTCTAACAAGAAATGCTCATGGAAATATTCTTGATGAGGAAATACAACAAGAAGGTGAAGAAAAACGAGAAAATCATGGAAAAGAATACAAATATCTATTCATGGCTACTAAGAAAGGTACTGTAAAGAAAACAGAACTAAAAGAATTCGATAATATTAGATCCAATGGTTTAATAGCAATTGCCTTAACAGAAGGTGATGATCTTATTTGGGTCAAACCAACAACCGGTGAAAGTGAAGTTATTTTAGTAACAAAGGAAGCAAAGTCAATTCACTTTAAAGAAGCCGATGTAAGGGAGACAGGAAGAGCCTCACAGGGCGTTAGAGGTATTAAACTTAAGGAGTCAGACGAAGTTATATCTATGGATGTAGTTAGAAAAAAGGAAGATCTAATGTTAACCATATCTGAAAATGGCTTTGGTAAAGTTACTAATTTAGAACAATTTACAATTCAAAATCGTGGTGGTTCTGGAATATTTGCTGCGAAAGTAAATAAGAAGACTGGAAATCTTGTTGTAGCTAGAATATTAGATCATCCACAAAAGGAGTTGCTAATTTTAAGTTCCAAGGGTCAAGCTGTAAGGATACCGACAAATGAATTACCATCTAGGAATAGACAAACATCTGGTGTCACATTAATGAGGGTTAAAGATGGCGACAAGGTGACTGCAGCAACTATTGTTTAATAAATAATAAAAAATTGAATCCCGGCAATTGCCGGGATTTTTTGTATATTTCCAAGAAAAATTATACTCAGTAAATTATATTTAATAATCTTCATAAGAATTTATTCTCATATTTGATTTTGATAAAAAAACTTAGTGAACTTACTATAAGTTTTCACTGGATTTTCTGTTTCATCTCTTAAAAGCCCCTAGATTTAAACAATTAATCTCTATAAGCTCTCTATTCCTTTAGTAACAAAAGCTTATAGAAAAATCGAGTTTAAATGCGATTTAAGGCATGTCATATTTAAAAGCCTACATTGGTAGGTGTCAAAATTTGTCAGATTTAAAGTAAGTAGAGGATTTCATATAAAAAATCCCTAGCATATACGAAACAGCCAAAAGTGATAATAAAAACATTTTTAATTCTAAAGAAATTAGGGAAATGTAAAAATAATTAATATTTTCACTAAATTAATTTCTTGGACAAGCTTTTAAAAGTACATACAGATTAGGCTAGAGTAGTAATAACCACTCTTCTTGAGCAGTGCAATCTTACTGAGTATAATATCCCTTATATTTAGTAACATGTAGCTGAGCTTGAAATATGTTAAAGAACTCAAAATCTAGACTTTTACACTTAAGTGGTGATTATTTACAAATTCCCCTAAAACATGATTTTATGTGTACCTAGACCTGTTGACTATAGGAATTAAATTATTGTTCCGTTAATCCCCCACACACTGTTTGTAACGAGTAGGAGTGTAATCAAACCTACCAATACCCCATACTCTATCCAGAGTGATCGGCCAACCTTTCCGCGAACTTCTAAGGCTACGTTAAAAATAATATAGTAGATAATTGCTATTACTAGGATTGAATAGATACTCTCTATTGGCCACACAGATATAGCTAACATTGCTACTAACATAGTCAGAACTACCGAACCTGTTCTTAGTGCTATATTTGCCTCTTCTAGCTCCTTAATTGTAGATAAGGATGAATATGTAAAATAAAATACAAACCCCAACACCAAGGCAAATTTGACTACTAGGTTTGAGTTGGAACTAAAAGTAAAGATAAGTATAAGATAAGTTGAAATAAGGCCTACAATAAACTGAGAAGCCTTTGCTGCCTGCTCCAGTGGCAACTGCCCGTGCACTTTTGAGCCATGTAATATATTCGCTGTAAGCACTAAAAGATAGCTAACAAATATATATCCCACTGAGGCAATTATTGCGAAGATAGTCTTATAAATTGTATTATCTATTGTTAAAACCAGGGAATAACTTAAGATACTTATAGGGGCCAAAGCAATACTCGGATAGCTAGATATTGTCAAAAGCCTCTTACCATTAACTTTAAAGAACAATACCCAATTTGTTAGTAAGAATGTGATAGCAGCCATAAATATAGCTAATATTGCTATTCTTCTAGAGTTCTCGCTGCCGGGAGATTCGACGTTAAGAATATATGTGGAGTTCCTGTCTTTTGTAGTGACAGAGGTTTGAGCTAAGTTAGACATATTACCAGAACTATCTATACTGCCTACCCCAACTATATAATCCTTTCCTTGCTCAAGGTCGTAAATCGCATAGTTATCCACATCTCTATTACCTAGTTTTTCATCATTAATCCTCTGCCCATTAAGCATAATATAATAGCCAACAACGTCTTTCTCTTGAGCTCTATCCCAATTCAAATCAATTTCTCTAGCTTTTTGCACAATAGTAACATTCGATAATGAAGAAGGAGGGAAAATGAACTCTCCTACCCAAGAAGATATTGGACTCAGTATTAGGAAAAAAATTATACCTAATATAATTCCCGAAAGTACTGCCCTCTGTCTTGTATCAAACTTTTTTAATTTCTTCATAGTACTTATTATAAATTATTCATCATTACTCTACTATATCTAATAAATGATTTCCGCCGTAGCTTCTTAGACCATTATCTGTAACCACTCTACCCTTTGGCGTTCTTTTTAGTAAACCTTTTTTTATAAGAAATGGCTCATAAACAGTTTCTATAGTCTCGGGCTCTTCAGATAGCGATGCGGCCAAGGTACTCAGTCCAACGGGTCTATTACTGAAGTGTTCTATTATGACCTTAATAATATTTCTATCTAAGATATCTAATCCATTATCATCTATTTCAAGAAGTGCTAACGCCTTTTGCGCAGATTCCATATCTATGTACTCCTTGTTTTCAACAATTGACATATCGCGAACTCTTTTCAAAATTCTTATAGCTATTCTTGCAGTCATTCTCGATCTTTTAGCTATCTCCATTGCGGCTTCGTCATCAATAATAATATTTAACATACGTGCCTTTTGCATAACTAAATGTTTCAATTCCTCGTCAGTATAAAAATCCAACCTAAACGACATACCAAATCTATCCCTTAATGGTCCACTAATCATTGATAATTTAGTAGTTGCTCCTATAATTGTAAATTTAGGTAAATCCAGCCTAAGAGTCCTGGCATTTGGGCCTTTACCAATTACAATGTCTAAAACGCTATCTTCCATTGCCGGGTAAAGAATCTCTTCTATCTGAAGTCTTAATCTATGAATTTCATCTATAAATAGAATTGAGTTATCTTCCAAAGATGTAAGAATTGCAGCCAAGTCTCCTGCTTTATCTAAAACCGAGCCATTTGTAATATGGATCGGAACTCCCATTTCTTTTGCTATTACATGGGCGAAAGACGTCTTTCCTAGCCCTGGAGGACCGTGAAAGAGAACGTGATCCAAAGCCTTTTTTCTTTTTTTTGCCGAGTCGATCATGATCTGAATATTTCTTTTCTCAAGATCACGACCAATAATCTCATTTAGATTACTGGGTCTTAAAGAAGTTTCTAATACTTCCTCGGATTCATTTTTCGAAGTTGGGTCTGTAAAATCAGTCATTATATTACTTTAAGTAGTAGTTTTACTAAACTAGGCGAATCAGAAGCTCCCTCCATCTGTAGATCATCAAGTTTATTATAAGCATTTCTAATATCCTGCTCTCTATACCCCAAAGAAGTTAGTGCTTCTATAGCATCTTCAAGGAATAAGTTTATCTTTTTGTTATCATTCAAATTCTGATTTGCTTTTAGGTTCAGCCCCTCTGTGAGTTTAGCTAACTTAGACTTTAATTCTATTACAATCTTTTGAGCAGTTTTTGGTCCAACTCCACTTACCTTTAATTCTTCATAACTTCCAGATACGATCGATTGAACTATTAAGTCGAACCCCTTTACATCAATCAAAGACATTGCAGTTTTTGTACCTACACCCGAAACTGAAATTAAATATTCGAATAGGTCTAAATCTTTTTTATCTGTAAAACCCCATAAGGACATTTCATTTTCTTTGACAGAGGTGTAAATATATAGACTTGCATCCTGATCAATTAAATATTTTATATTAGTCGGAATACTAATTTTATATCCCACAGAATTATTTGTAAGTAATATTATATCCGACTTATCAATATAAATTACTTTTCCTTTTAAGTAACCTATCATATTTTCTTAGAGAGTCTGTATGTATTTGAATGACAATATGCAATTGCCACAGCATCCGCAACATCATCAGGCTTAGGAGCTTCTTTTAATCCAAAAATCATTTTCACCATCTTCTGTATCTGGGCCTTTTCAGCCCTACCGTAACCAGTAACGCTTGTCTTAACTTGCAAAGGCGTATAATTAAATATTTCTAAACCATTTAGCTGTGCTGTTAATAGTATAACACCTCTTGCTTGAGCAACAGTCATTACAGTTTTTTGATTCTTAAAGTAGAAAAGACTTTCAATTGCGATATGCTCTGGTTTAAATTCTTTTATAATTTTATCTAAATCTGTATGAAGTATAAGAAGCCTCTGCTCGAATTGTTCATCTGGAGTTGTTAGGATCGCACCATATTCAACCAGTCTCATCCCATTTTTATAAGAAGGGTCTTTGTCTAAAATAGACCAACCAGTAATTGCAAAACCCACATCAATTCCTAAAACTCTCATACAAATAATATTAATTAATTAATATTATCCCATACGTATACCACATCGGAATGATTTTTTATTTCATCAATCAGTTCCTCGTTCTTCTTATAAATTTCTTCTGAAACATCTAACTTATCCTTAGCAACCTTAACTAAATTTGCCTCAACAAAGTTATAATCGCTGATATTTCCTTTTATTAATTCTAGTACGGATTTTAAATCTTCTCTATTTGTATAAATTGTAATTATGCTTTCTTCATTTTCAACATCAACTACTCCTTCTAGCGAGATTATATTTAATAAAGTTTCGTCTATGTTATCTTTCTTTTCGATTACAATCTTTCCTAACTCTTCAAAATTCCAAGATAAAGATCCTTCTGGAACTAATTTTGCACCTATTTTATTCACTATATTCTTTAATTCGCCTACAGTCCTATTAGAATTATCAGTCTCGCAATCAATCAATATAACAACCCCACCAAAGCCATTAACTTCGTATGTTTTTTCGAGTAGCGAATCCCCATCAGCCTTCCCCATACCCTTTGCAATTGCCTTATCAATTTTCTCAGTGGTCATATTTGCCGTTTTTGCCTTCTCCACTGCGACTCTTAGATAAGTATTGAACTTAATATCAGAACCGCCGCCTAATTGAGTGGCAATAATAATATCCTTAGATAATCTAGAAAAGATTGCACCGCGCTTTGCATCTTGAACACCTTTTGCATGTTTAATTGTTTTCCATTTTGAATGTCCTGACATAGAATTAAATTTTTCCAATAACTAAAATCATATCTCCTGAATAATTAAATTTATAATCACCATAGACCACCTTAACATTGTCTCTTAAAATGGATCTTATAAATCTTATAGTATTCAAAAAATAATCCGGATTATTTTTTGGTATATATAAAATATTTTCCGACACAATATCGGGGTAGTTACCTGTCTTTATTACCGTAATACCCGAATTCTCAAATTTACGTTTTAAATTATAAGCAACACCAGAAGTTTCAGTTGCATTGAATATTTCTAGTTTTGCCTGTTCTTTAATTATTGAGATATTCCTAAATAATTGAGAAACATCCTCATCTAAAAGCATGGCACTATGCTCTATCCCTTCTTCTCTATTTAATTTGGATAAGTCTTTTAATGTTAATTTCTCTGAAGCAAAGTCATTAAGGATAGTAGTATCCGTACTAGAAATATTTATTATGAATCTAATAAATTCATCTTTGTTAAGGTTAGTATGTATAACTTGACTAAATTCTTTAGAATTTAAAAAGTACTTATAAAGTGCAAATTTATCGCGCAAGTTTTCAAGGAATTCCTTTAAAAACATTGACTGCCTTTTTAAAGCCTTATCATCTGGATTGTTATCAAATGTAACAAAAGCGTTCAATTTATCCCCTCTTATAACTTCACCTTCCGTAATAAAGTTATCTCCAAGTTTGTAACTTTCATCCGACTCCACTGATAAGTCTGTTAGCGCAAGTAGATTGGGCAACTCGGAGTAGTTGAAAGCTATATACCTGTCTATTCTAATTGCCGATAAATTCTCAATTAGCTTTTGAACATCATTCATCTTTTCACTACTTTGACTTGTTAAAACATTAAATGCAGCCCTAAGAGTAACTTTATTACCGTTTATATTAACTATATAATTAGGATTAAGTGTATAGGTTTTTATTGAGGCAGTCTGATAATCCAAAGAAATTATAGCTATCATATTTATAAACTTATAGGAATTCTGTGTGTCATCGAAACCAATAAATAATGTATTAATTTCCTTAGAGTCCTCTAGAATTAATGGTCTAGTTTCAAGTTCAGATGCATCTAAATAAGGGGAAAAGCTTAGTTGTGAGTATTTTGATATATTAAATAATATAGCCCCTAGAAGCGCTAATATTAGAAGATATAGAAGTATGCTACTTTTATTAAATTTAAATGAAAAATTTTTTTTGTAATTTTGAACTCCTCGTTTAGTTCTTAAATTCCTTAAAACTAAAAATAGTGAGTTATAGATTTTGGTATTTTTAATTTTAAAAAGAATTGAATTTCGATTCATGGTGCAAATATATCCTTATTAAGGATATTATACATATAATTACTAACAAAGTTTATTTTGTTGTTTTTGATGATGCCTTCTTCGAAGGAAGACTAAATCGAGGCTTTAGTCCAGATACTCTCTTCTGAACATTCTTAATCGCACCAAATGCTTTCTGCTTATTAGTCATTACAACAGACTTAACCTCGGGTTTTGCCTGCTGTTCATTTTTTTTACTATTCTTATTTTTTTTATCCTTTTTATTACTTTTTTCTTCTGATTTTGGATTCTCGATTACAACATCTACTGGCTTCACTTCGTGAACAAATTCAGGCTTCTGAGATTTCCAATCGATGTTTACAGCCATGTCAGAATTATTTAAAAATTCAGGGTTATTTATTTTTAATTCAAAACTTAGATTTACCTTTCCATCCTTACCTATAAAATTAACAATAGGAACATTCACACCTTTGTTACTTACATTTTCGGAGGGAAAAATTATATAGTCATTCTCATCCTCAGGTCTGGTAATCAAATAGAATACTAATGCGGGGAAGCTGAATATTAAAACTACTACAAAGAACAAAGCTGCTATGTATGTTTTTCCATACCTCTTCTTAGCATCAAGATATACCCAGAAACTGAATAGAACCCATAAAGATGCTAGATATACTGCAACACCAACTAATACGCTAGTTAGGCCATCTCCTGAAATCAGCTTTGCTATTAAATCAATCATAATAGTTTAACTAAGTTAAATAAAATACCGAGAGAGGGACTCGAACCCTCACACTGTTGCCAGCACCAGATTTTGAGTCTGACGTGTCTACCAATTCCACCATCTCGGCGTAAACTAAGTGATTATAACAGTATATACCTTGGTATATATCGAAATTTGAATAAATCCACAGTTAACCTCACATATGCCATAAATCGAAACTCTCTCGAACCCATTAGCATTAAATAGAATTATAACAAATTTATGAAGCTTTTTAATCAGTCCAGTCCTCAAATCTAGTCTGCCTAGAGACAAATCTTACCTTCACCGTTCCGATAGGTCCATTTCTATGTTTTGCAATAGTTACGCTTACATCAATCTTTGGATTAGCCTCTGCAGCGTCCATATCTTCAGTGGCAGTCATATCTCTACTTAAAAATATAACCAAGTCAGCATCTTGCTCAATAGAACCAGACTCCCTAAGATCCGATAATTGAGGTACACCGCCTCTCGTTTCTACAGATCTGTTTAACTGAGATAATGCCATAATTGGAATCTTTAATTCTCTCGCCAATATTTTAAGAGATCTAGATATTTCTCCGACTTCCTGCGCTCTATTATCCAGAGAAGTCCTTGAACCACTACCTTGCATTAGCTGCAAATAGTCGATTACTACAAAATCTAAACCATGTTCAAGTTTCAATCTTCTTATCTTACTCCTTAACTGCATTATATTAATCCCTGCAGTATCATCAACAAACAATTTGGCATTTGATATTTCACCTACACCTTTACTATATTTATCCCAATCTTTTACATTCCCCATTCTAATGTCCCACAAATCCATATGTACCTGTGCAGCCATAACTCTTTCGATAACCTGTACAGCAGGCATTTCAAGTGAGAATAGGGCTACCGTTTTACCGTCTCTTACTGCAATATGTCTAGCTATATCGAAACTAAATGCAGACTTACCTACGGAAGGTCTAGCAGCGAGTATAATTAAATCAGATTTATGAAGGCCTCCTAAGTGCTTATCTAGATCTTTTAACCCCGTTGGCAATCCCCTTAGTGCTCCTGGGTTTTTAGCGTATTCATCTGCTTTTGCCATTTGCTGAACAATAAGTTCAGACGCACCAGCAAAATCACTTTTTGTACTGTCCTGAGAAAGGGAGAAGACGTCTTTTTCTAATGTATTAAGTACACTTTCGAGTGGTTCATCTTCCTTTCTGGCCAACTCATCAAATTTACCGGAGTATGTAATTAACTGCCTTCTTACAGCATTCTCCTTTACTATGTTGGCATACTCTAATACATTCGCCGAAGTCGGAACAAAGTTAAGAATCTCATTTAAATACTCTACCCCACCTGCTTCTTTCAATTTTTTATTTTTCTTAAGCTCGGTTGAAAGAGTTAGATAATCAATAGGCTTACTTGAATTGTATAGATTAACAATATTGGCAAATATTACTTGGTGCTTAGGGTCATAAAAAAACTCAGCCCTTATAAGGTCCCCAACCTTATTGAAGGTATCATTATCAATAAGGATAGAACCAATTACTGCTTTTTCAGCTTCTACATTATTTGGCGGTAACTTAAGACTCATTAACTTAATTTTATTTTAGAATTACTGGTCTTACTACAATATTCTCTCCTCTAGGAAAGTCGCTGTCTTTAACCTTCAATGTTTTTTCTTCCGAATAGTTAGGGTAATTATACGACTTCTTCACGTCTTCAATATTTTTACTGTTTAGTATAACCAAGTATTGTGGCTCAAAAAGGGTTATAACTCTTTTCACGTTCTCAACATTTAAATCAGGACTTACCACTAGTATGTCTATATTAGCTATATCTTTTAAAAATTCTTTATTTGAACCTTTTTCTCCAAACAAGAATCCAATGTCAATTCCCTCTGAATGTATAGCAACAAAATCGTTTACTACCACATAATCAGGATTTGGAACTTCCAAGGCCATTACGGAAATACCTCCAATTTCATACTCACCTGGCTTATCAATTATGCTTTCTCCTACAGTAACTTTAAATGAGTCTACATAACTTACTTTAACTGTGGTTGATTGAGTGTCTAGGGAAATCTCTTTGTCTGCAAGCTTTTTGATAGTCATAAACTTAAAATAACGGGTATAAAATTAACTTTACTTAATAAGGTTTAACAGGTATAATTTTAGCACTAAATTTCTGAATTTATATAGGCTATGAGAAAGAATACACATCCAGAATACCAGGAGACAGTAATAATCTGCAACACCTGCAAAACAGAATACAAATTAGGATCTACAATAAATGGTGTAAAGGTTGAACTTTGCGCTAATTGCCATCCTTATTACACTGGAAAGCAGATGTTAGTTGACACTGATAACCTTGTAGACAAGTTTAATAAAAAATTGAATGCAGCTAAGCCAGTAGGTACTCTAGTATCTAAAAAGCAGAAAAGAATCGAGAAGAAAAAATCAGTTTCTTCTGCAGGTGCAGTTACATTAAAAGACATGCTTGCTCAAATTAAATAAGCATCATTTACTTATAATTTTTAATCCCTTATATTCTTTATAAGGGATTTTTTATGCATAAAATACAAAACCTTCTAAAAAAAATCGATATTGACTCTATCCAGAATTCTATAAATGAATTTGATAGTAATTCTAATCATAATTTTTCTTCTCCAGAATATATTGAAACCCTAAAGAGATATAATCAAAATGCAGAAATAAAAAAACTCTTTCAGCAAGCGACTTACTACCTAAGTTCTTTAGAAGATACGCATTCAATGCTTTCGGACGAATCACTCCAAGACTTAGCAGAAGCAGAGATCGAATCTATTAATTTAAACTTAGATGACATCTATACCAAATTGGAATCCCTATTAATTGAGCCCCTAAAAGATGACGATAAGAGATCAATATTTGAAATAAGGCCGGGTGTCGGAGGGGTCGAAGCAGCTTTGTTTGCTGAGGACTTAATGGGTATGTATCAGAAATACTGTGCAAGTAATAATATAAAAATTGAAATCTTTTCTATTGACTACAATACCGAAGGGGGAATTAGTGGGGCAACTTTTCTAGTTGATAAGCCTAATACTTTTGGATTATTCAGATTCGAATCAGGTGTACATAGAGTTCAAAGAGTTCCAAAAACAGAAACACTTGGAAGGGTGCATACTTCAACAGCATCTGTTGTAGTGATGCCGAAAATAGACATAGATTCTATTGAGATAAAACAATCAGATCTAAGAATAGATGTATATCGGTCTAGTGGACCCGGTGGCCAGTCAGTTAATACTACAGATTCGGCCGTGAGAATAACACATATTCCGACAAAGATTACAGTCACCTGCCAGACCAGCAAGTCTCAACACACAAACAAAGAAATGGCTATGATGGTACTTGCATCAAGACTCAATGAAATTGAACAAGAAAAAGTAACTAGCGAACTTAATACCCTGAGAAATGAGTCTATAATGGGGGGGAAAAGGTCTTCTAAGATAAGAACATATAATTTTCCTCAAGGAAGAATAACCGACCACCGAATAGGAAAATCATGGTTTAATATAAACCAAGTTGTTTTTGAAGGTGACCTAAGCGAGATATTAGAAACTACAAATAAAGTTATTCGATCAGGGGAAACTTTATCAGAAAATGAAGTTGAGGACTAATTACTTTAATAAGTCCTTAGCCTTATCTAGTTGAGGGTCTATTCCTGCTTTAGCATTCTCCTGAGTATAATCAATTTCAAAATCAGGTGTCACAGAATTCTCTGGTGTAACATTTCTTCCTGATGGTGTTAGCCACTTTTGAAATACTAAAATCAGCATACTACCATCATCTAAAGTCATAACTTGCTGCTCTACTCCTTTTCCTACTGTTTTTTTACCTACAACTTTTCCTCTTTGGTTATCCTGAATTGAAGTAGCAAATATTTCTGAAGCGGATGCACTACCTTCGTTTACTAGAACAACGAGTGGTACTTGCTCAAATTTCCCGACTCTAGAATCTTTGTAATCACTCTTTGGTTTATTCTTTATTTCTTCGGACATTAAAATCTTACCATCCTGTAAGAACTCTTCTAGAACATGCCTTACTGAATAGACATATCCTCCAGGATTACTTCTTAAATCCATTACAATTCCCTTAACATCACCTTTTGAGCTAATTTCTAATACAATACTATCCCATTTTTTGTTGAATTCTTCAGCCGTTGTATCTAGGAATTGCGTAATGCTTATTCTATATATTCCATTGCCTAAGTCTTTATAAGAAATATTATCGATTTCAATCTTCTCTCTTTTAACAGTAAAGTCTAGTTGTCCTTCATTATTTTCGGCTCTATAAACTTTAACCTTTACTTCTGAACCTGCATCACCCCTAACCTTGGTTGCTACTACAGTCGGCATTTCCCCTGTAACTTGTTCACCATCCACCTCAATAATTACATCACCAGTCTTAATTCCTGCCTTTGCTGCCGGATAATTTGGGAGTACTGTTTCTACAACGGTATTTTCTCCATCATATCTTAAAGTAACGCCTATCCCCTCTATATTTGGACTCCTGGAATCTAAGTATTTTTTAGCCTCTTCAGGGGTTAGGAATGAATTATACTGATTACCCAGAGAATCAAGGAACCCTTTAACAGCACCATATGTTAATTCTTGTGTATTAGGAACATCACCAATATAATTATCTTGTATAACTTTAGTTACACTATTAAAGAAGTCAGTATCTAGATTAGTAACACTAGAAGTACTGTTATTCACAGAGCTATTTGTTACCGCTGCAACAAAAGGAGATTTAAATGCCGATGTAACTACTGCACCAATTCCTATACCAAACACCAATGCAAATACTATTAAATATGGTGTAGCTGCCCTACTGATTTTTATTCCGTTATTTGTTTGATTCATCCTTTCAATTATAGAGTAAAATTTTTTAAAGACAATAAAAAAGCCTCGAAATTTTCGAGGCTTTAGATAGTACAATCTTATCAGTACTTATACGTATTGAGCGAAAGGAATTAATGCCAAATATCTTGCCCTTTTAATAGAAACAGATAATTTTCTCTGGCATTTTGGTGATACTCCAGTCTTTTCTGGAGGAAGAATTCTTCCTCTTGTTGTAATAAACTTCTTTAAAGTCTGAATATCTTTATAATCAATTCTTGAAGGATCATTATTAAATGGATCAGACAATTTAGCTTGCTTTATTACTCTCTTTTGTTTTTTCTTTTTGAAAGCCATACCTTAAATAATATTGAAATTAAAATAAATCTTCACTCTTGAACTCATCATCTGAATCGGCATCCACTGTTGAAGATCTATGATCTCCAGCCAAGTCTTCCTCGGACACTTCTCTTGGTGGTAGGGATTTCCCAGCTTCTTTTGCTGCATCAACTCCTACACCTTTCTTACCCTTGCTATCAATTAAAATCATGTCATTTAATTTGATCTCAGTTCTATAGATTTTCTTTCCATCATTTCCTTCTGTCACTCTAGTCCTTAACTCACCTTCAACATAAACTAACATTCCAATTGTAAGAACCATTGCACAAATTTCAGCTAATTTATTGAAAGCAATTAAGTTATGATACTCAGCCTTTTCCTTTACACTACCCGATTTATCTTTCCAACTCGTATTTGTAGCAATCCCAAAAGAACAAACTGTTACACCATTTGAAGTTTCTCTAATTACAGGATTTCTTGTTAGATTTCCTATTAGCATTACCTTATTTAATGATCTTGCTTTAGACATATTCTTTAGCTAATAAATTAATATTTAAACTTCTTCTTTCTTAATCAATAAAGATCTTAATACATCTGAATTCATTCTGAGTGATTTTCTGAATTCTGTAGTTTTGCCTGAAGACATTTCTACATCGTAGAAGTAGTAAAATCCTTCTTTAAATTTATTTACTGGGTAAGCTAACATTCTTTTTCCCAAAGGATTTGTTAACTTTATTGTTCCACCTAATTCCTTTACTGTAGATTCTACTTTTGGAAGAACCTTCTCCTTAACATCTTCTGTGCTAAGTGGCTTTATAACAAGTGCCAATTCGTACTTCATATTTTTACGCGTTTATATAAATAATTGCCTGATTCCTTATCTGAAACAGTCTGTAGATTATACAACAAGTGATTAAGAGTTTAAATACCTATTAAAAATTTATTCTACTTTTCATAGAATCTATAATTGTCTGTCCAGACAAATACTCAAGATCTCCACCTACAGGAATTCCCTTAGCTAGCCTGGTTATCTGTAGATCCGGTCGTGCGGTTTCTAACTGATCTTTAATGTACAGTGCCGTAGAATCACCCTCCAAATTAGGGTTTAGGCCAAGAATTACCTCTTTTATAGCCTCATCTTCGACTCTCTTGACTAGCGAGGTTATATTAATGTCGTCAGGACCAATACCATTAATAGGTGAAATTACTCCTCCTAGTACATGATAGACGCCTCTATACTCTCTTGTGCTTTCGATATTTATTAAATCTAATGAATCTTCTACCACTAAGATTATTGATTTATCACGCTTATCATCCTCGCATACGGAACAAATGTCCTTATTAGTCACATTGCCGCATATGTTACATTTTGAAATGTTATTGATTACAGACTCTAAAGACTCACTTAACTTTTTAGCTAAATCTTTCGCACTCACAGATAAATATATTGCTATTCTAGCAGATAGCTTTGGACCAACATTCGGCAAACTACTGAATGCATCTGTTAAATCATTTATTTCCTTAGGAAGACTCGCCATTAATTCAACATTCCTCTTAAATCATCTAGACTAGTATTAGCAGCCATCTCTTTTTGCAACTGATTCTTAGCATCATCTACAGCTTTTTTTGTATCGTTTGCTATAGTTGTTACCAATTTTCTTAGTACATCCTCTGGGATGGTTGGGAATCTTTTCTTAAGCTCCTCATAATCAGGCTCAACTTCTACAATTGAATAAACACCATTAATAATAAGAGCAATTGTTCCGCTCTTACCTACAGACTTTGTTGCCTGCATCTGACTTTGCATTTTTCTAGCCTTTAAAGCTAACTTTGGTAAATCTAATACACCCATATAATTATTAAAAAATTTAAAATATTTCTTCTACCAAATTAGAATTATCGATTGTTTTATCAACTTTCTTCTTTGGCTCGATTATTTTATCATCATTTTCCACTTTTTCAGCCTCATTTTTAGCTGGGATTTGAATATCTGCATCTATAGAAAAACTTATACCAAGATTTTTTCCGTAGAGTTCCCTCGCAACTTCAAGAAAAATATCTCGTGCCTCTTTCTTTGACATATAGGCAAGGTTAAATTTATACGGACTACTCACCTTTATTTCATCCCCAATAATTTCAATCTTAGCGGTATTCATCATTCCCTTTAGTCTAGGAAGACTACTCTGAGCTCTTATTGCCACTGCTTCGGTAAAAGATTTATCCTTAATATCTACAACCTCTTTCTTTTCTGCTTTACTTTCTTCTACTAATGAAACATCATCTTCCTTTTTTATTGAAACCTGTTTCTCAAGCTTAGGTGGACCCGAAATAGTAGCGGACATTTGCTCTCTATTAAAATAGCTGAGTAATGCTAAATTCACTATTGTTGATTTGTCAGAGAAGTCCCGTATTTCTGACCTTATCTTTATAGCTAAGTTAGCAATACTTATGTATTCATATTCAAGAGCACCCCTTTTTGCTTGTTCTATCAATTTATTGTTCACGGACTGAATTAATTGTTCTAGAAATATTGGAACATTATCATTACTTTCTGAAATTTCAGTAATTATAGTGGTTAATCTATTTACGTCTCTATTTTTAAATCCCTCAATAAAACCTTCAATGTTTTTGATATCAGCAACACCTAATGCCTTATTTACTAGATCGTCTGAAATCTCTTTTGAAGAGGAAGTCAAAATAACTTTAGAAAGTAAACTCTCAGAGTCTCGAAAGCTTCCCCCAGAGTACTCAAAAATGAGTCTTAAGCTATCTAAACTAATTGAATATCCTTCCGAAGCTACTATACGGCCTAGCTTGTTTAAAATCTCGTTTTCACTGCCTAATTTGAAATCAAATCTCGTAACCCTAGATAGGATTGTTACAGGAAGTTTATGAGACTCAGTTGTGGCCAATACAAATACAACGTGTTCTGGCGGCTCTTCTAAAGTTTTCAATAATGCATTAAAGGCCTCCTTTGTTAACATATGCGCCTCATCAATTATATAAACTTTCTTTGCAAGAAAGTTAGGAACAAAGTTTACAGTATCTCTAACAACTCTTATTTCTTCTATACCTCTATTACTTGCCGCATCCATCTCCATAATGTCCATACTTCCGTTATTTATTGCGGTACAAGCATCACACTTATTACAAATATCGCCTAATTTAGCGAAATTTTCGCAATTAACTGCTTTTGCCATAATTCTAGCTATTGTAGTCTTCCCACAACCCCTTGGCCCACAAAACAGATAGGCATGAGAAACTTTACCTTGTAAAATGGATTCCTTTAGTATCTGTACTACGGATTCTTGACCCTCAATTTGGGCAAAACTTGTAGGTCGGTATTTTCTATATAAAACTTCTGCCATAAAATAAGTATACTATATAAATAAATTTCTACGCCCGTAATTAAATCAATAAAAAAACCCGCCAGTTGGCGGGTTAAAAAATTCATTAATTATTTTTATATTTTTTGCTTTCTTCTTGCCTGTCTTCTTCTCTTCTTTGTTTTGGCCCAAACTTTTGTTTTTTGGTGTTTAGTAAAAGTTTTTGGAATAAAATATCTCTTTTCCTCTAACTTCTCCATAACTCCTTCTCTAGTAGCTTCTCTCCATAAAAGTCTTAAAGCTAAGTCTAAAGACATCTCATCGTGTACAACAACTGACATATAAAAATTACCTCCCCTAAAGTTTCAAAATTATTAGCTCTGGAATTTTAACAAAATTATGTAGGATTTACAAAATTTTACCTTCCTAGTATGTTTTTAACACCCTCTACAATGCTGCCTATCCAATTCAATTGAATTATATCTTTCAAAGTAACCAGAAGGCCTAAACTCATTAATAGAACAAAACCTGCAAAATTAATCCTATTTAGAAATTGATCACTAAACTTTTTTCTTCTCAACTTCTCAATAACTGCAAAAAGTAGCTGACCCCCATCAAGTGCTGGGAATGGCAATATATTGAACATAGCTAAATTCACACTAAATAGTGCTGTTAATGGTATTAAAACATCATATGCCTGAAACTCAACTAATTGGCCAACTTGATTGCCTATTGCAGGTAGCCCTCCCACACTATTCGATACCTCCTGATAATTTCCTGTTGAAAATGCATTTGAAAAGATACCTCCCAGTGCTTTAAATTGATATATGAATGCATCGTAAGTCATCGAGGAACCTGCTCCTAATCCTTCATTATATTTCAAGAAATAAGTTTTTTTGCCAGATTGTGAATCATATGGAACTAAACCTACCTTCAATATTGATCCATTCTCATCTGCGCTGCCCAACGTTACGTTTCTTTTTGATATCTCAAAACTTTGAAAGTCAATGAATTGAAATTCAATTTCCTTATTCTGATTATCCTTTAAAATTTGAAGGAATTCATTCATACTGCTGAACTCTATTCCATTGGCTGCGATTATAGCTTCGTTTTCTTGGAACTTACCTACAGAAGGACCTTCAGGATCAACAAAAGAAACTATCAATGGATAAAATGACTGCTGAAATTGAGTATTAGTAAATTGATAATCTACCAATTTAGGTATAGCAAACCGATAGCCATTATTACCCAAATAAATCTGAAGCAAAAATATAGCTAATATTAAGTTCATTACTATGCCTGCCATTAAAACAAATGCCTTAATTCTTAACTTTGTATTCCTGAATGCATGGGGATTAGATGCATCAGTTTCACCTTCTAGCTGAACATATCCTCCTAACGGAAAAATATTGAATTTATAATCTGTACCTCTGAAGTGCTTCTTGAATATAGTTGGACCAAATCCTATAGCAAATTCTTGAACCGCAACTCCTGATAATTTAGCAGCTGCAAAATGGCCAAATTCATGAATGGATACTAATATTGTAATTATTAATGCAAATATTAGAATTGTGAGGATGAAAGTCATATTACAAAGTCAATAATTCAAGTTTTTTATTCTTAGCTGCGGATTCAAACTCTCCTTCATATTCTTTTAAGATCTCCTGAATTTTTTCGTAACTTCTTTCTTGATCATCTTCAGATACTTTATCTAAAGATTTAACTTTGTCATTATAATCTCTTCTTATTTCTCTAGCCCTAGTTAAAAATTCATTTAGTAACTTAGGTATAATTTTATCAGCTTTTTCTTTCCTATCTTCTTCAGTTAATGGAATAAAGTTAATCCTAATGATGTTACCTTCTTGAGATATTCTCGCACCCAAATCAACCTTTTCTAATGCCTCTATTACTGATGTTACATTAGATTTATCCCACACTTCTAACTTAACAGACATGGGACCGTCTACTATAACCTTAGCTACAGCAGTAAGTCCCATAAAAGTTCCATAGGATTCAACTTGAATTTTCTGAAAGACCGAAATACTAGCCTTGCCTGATCTAATCTTAGATAATTCTAATTTGAATCTCTCTAAGATTTCTTCTAGCTCTAATTTGTATTCGTCTTGGTCAAACAACATAATTATTCTTCTGTTACTTCTTCTTCGGGAGCAGCAGTATTTGAAACTACTGGTTCGCCAACTTGAAATTTATAAAATTGTGTAATTTCTATTTTTTCGCCTATCTTAGCTACCATTTCGTTTTGATAATCTTCTACTGTTTTAGATTCATCAGTAAATAATGTCTGCTTTAATAATACTACCTCCTGGTAGAATTTTTCCAGTTTTCCATTAATTATCGTTTTTCTTATTTCATCTGGTTTGTTATCCAGGCCAGATTCAGCTGCTGAAAGTTCATTAGCCAAAGTTTCTTTGTCAATTGAGCTAACAGAAATATATTTAGGATTAACAGCTGCGATATGAACTGCCAAATCGTTAGCAAATTTATTCATATCTTCACTCTTAGCAGCAAAGTCAGTCTCACAAGCAACCTCTACTACTACTACAAATTTTTTGTTTGAGTGAATATAAGTCCCCAAGATACCATGTTCTGCAACTTTTCCTTTTCTCTTACCGGCCTTAGCCAATCCCTTAGCTCTAAGGAATTTAATTGCTTCTGCTACATCACCATTTGTTGTCTCAAGAGCTTCTCTAACTGCCCCTACTCCGGCTCCAGTTATAGTTCTTAACTCTTTAATCTGATCTATTGTTACCATAAATTTACCTTAATAAATTATTTAGTTTTTGTTGCCTTTTTTGCTGCAGGCTTTTTTGCAGTTTTAGCTATTTTTTTGTCTTCTTTCTTTTCTACTTTTTTTGTAGACTCTTTTTTTACGCCTGTTTTTGTTGCTTTTTCTTTTGCGATTTCCAACATGCCCTTTACTTTAGATTTTCTTCCTGTTCGTTTTTCCTCTCTAACAGGTGCATTCACTTTCGGTTCATTTCCCTGTGCTTCCTCAATTAATTCTTTATTTTCCTTAACATCTTCTGTCTTTGTAATTTTAATTTCAACCTTATTATAATCAACCAAGTTATGTTTAATACCATTTCCTTTATTCCCTTTTAGAACAGCGTCGGCTAGGGTCTTAAGTACTAATTTAATAGATCCTATAGCATCATCATTTCCAGGAATAATATAATCAGCTGTATCTGGATCACAGTTTGTATCTATTAAAGCGACCACAGGAATATTTAGTTTTCTTGCTTCTCTTACTGCAGCTTTTTCAAATCTTGTATCAACAATTACAATTGCAGTTGGTTTTGTATTCAAAGTTTTAATTCCTTCATAAAGTCTATTCAATCTCTCCCACTCTTTTTTCATTACAGATACTTCGTATTTTGTTCTGTCTTGAACTCCTTCTGAAAAAGATTTTTCTAGGGACTCTAATTTATTTAGACTTTTCTTAACTACATTAAAGTTAGTTAAAATTCCACCTGCCCATCTACTTGAAATAAAGTATGAGCCACTTCTTATTGCTTCTTCTTTTATAATATCTGCAGCCTGTTTTTTAGTTCCCACAAACATTACATTACCTCTTGAGGCAGCATCTGTTAAGAAATTAACAGCCTCTTTTAACTTTTCCTCAGTCTGGTGAATATCAATAATATGAATTCTATTTTTAGCCGAGTAAATATACTTAGACATCTTAGGATTCCATCTTTGAGACTCATGTCCAAATTGAATTCCTACTTCAAGTAATTCTTTAGCTGAAGGGATAGATAAAGTTGCACTAGTTTTAGACTCTTGTGCCTGAGCATTCTTATTCTCTTCCATTTTTGTATTCCTTTAAATTAAATAAACTTCCGTAGATTTAGGGTAATCCCAAGGAAAATAATCTACGTGTTGGATTTGGCTAAATTATACCATAATCTAGTATAAAGCCATTAAATTTAATAACTTTCTAATATCTTTTACGCTAATCAATTTACATTCTGCTCAGAAGTTTCTTCCTCAGTCTTACTTTCTTTTACATTTTTAATATACTTACACTTCGGATAATCTGAACAACCAATAAAAGTCTTACCCCATTTACCCTTTCTTTCCACAAGCCCGTGCTTACACAAAGGACATTTTTCTTTTAGAATTAGAGACTTAGCTTCCTTTACCTTAGGATAATCCGGGTGAGCCCAGAACTTACCATAACGACTATTTTTCAAAATAAACTCTCTTCCATCTTCTGTGACGGGACCCTTTTCGTACTTTTCTTCATCTAGCGTTAAGGCTTCTGTTCCGCCTTCAGAGTCTAGACTCTTCATTCCATCACATTCAGGAAATTTACTACAGCTTAAAAACTTGCCGTACCTACTTAATTTAATAACCATTGGATTCCCACACTTTGGACATTTTTCGTCTGAAGTCCCGAGTTGCTTAAACTCACTTCTATCAATTTTTTTGTCTTGTAATTCTATTTCTTTTTCGAATGGAAAGTAAAAGTCTTTAAGCATTTTTACCCAGTCCATTTTTCCTTCTGCAATTCTATCCAGGTTGTTTTCCATCTCTGCTGTAAATCCATAATCTACAACATTAGAGAAATAGTTGACTAGAAGTTTATTTACAACATTTCCCATGTCAGTAGGCTTTAGGTATCTACCTTCAGCCTCAACATATTTTCTAGCTAAGATAGTTGAAATAATTGAAGCATATGTAGAAGGCCTACCTATACCTAGTTCTTCCATTTTTTTAATTAACGTAGCTTCTGAGTATCGTGCAGGAGGCTCTGTAAAGTGCTGAATTGAATTTATAACTTCAGCAAATAACTCTTCTCCCTGCTTTACTTCCGGAAGAATTGTATCTTCCGATTTTTCTTTTGATGCTCTTAAGTAGCCTGGAAACTGAACTATTTTTCCATTAGCAGTAAATAAGTACTTACCTAGTTCAATATGAATTGTTGTATTTAGTAGTCTTGCAGGAGTCATCTGAGAACTGAGAGCTCTTGCTCGAATGAGCGTATATACTCTTTCCTGATCTCCATCTAATTTTAAATGACTCGCTAACTTAGAAAAATCAGTAGGCCTGATACATTCGTGAGCCTCCTGAGCTGACTTATTGCTAGATTGATAGACATTAGGCTTTACAGGCACGTACTCATTCCCATATTCTTTTTTTATAAATGCCCTTGCTTGGTCAATAGCTAAGTTAGACATTACAGTAGAGTCTGTTCTCATGTAGGTTATTAAACCCGCTTCGTAAAGCTTTTGTGCAGCAGACATAGTTCTTTTTGCACTAAATCCTAGACTGTTTACCCCAGCCTGTTGAAGTGTACTTGTTATAAAAGGGGCTTTAGGATTTCTTTTACTTTCAGTCTTCTCTATTTTAGTTATAATCCATTTCTTATCCTTAACAAAATTAACAACTTCTTCAGAATCCTTCTTGTTAGGTATTTTAGGGTTTTTGCCATCTATTTTAGCTAAGTTAAATTTAATTGAATCTATAACTGATTTATTCTTTTTTTCGGCGGAATCCTCTTTTGCAGCAGATTCAATATAATTTATGCTTACTTTTTTGTTACTATTTTTTTGATTAAGACCTGCATCTATAGTCCAATATTCCTCAGATTTAAACTTATTTCGTTCCTCTTCTTTTTCAACTACAAGCCTTAATGCTACCGACTGAACCCTACCTGCAGATAAGCCAAATGAAATTTTCTTCCATAATAAGGGAGATAGCTTATATCCTACTAGCCTGTCTAACAATCTCCTGCCTTGTTGAGCATTCACCAAGTTTAAATCAATATTTCTTGGATTTTTAATAGCATCTTGTATTGCGTCCTTTGTAATTTCATGAAAGACTATTCTTTCAATCTTCTTCTTACCCTTTGGATTACCCTTCTCGTCAATTAATTTAAGCTCTTTCGCAAGATGCCAACCAATAGCTTCTCCCTCCCGATCCAAGTCGACAGCAAGTATAAGTTTATCAGCATCTTTCATACTCTTTTTTATCTCCGATAAGGACTTAGGATTGGTAATTACATACTCTGGTTTAAAGTTATTTTCTACATCTATAGCTAGACCAGACTTAGGAAGGTCCACAACGTGGCCCTTAGAAGCCTTAACAATATAGCCTTTACCCAGGTATTTACCTATTGTCTTTGCTTTTGACGGTGACTCTACTATTACAAGTTCCATAAATAGCTAACTTACATAAAATTTATTTTGGTTATCAGTATTTAAAATACCATTTATTTGTAACTTTGTACAAATTGCACCTAACTCACTAATCCTAAGACCTAACAATTCCGATAATTCACTAAGTGTTTTGGGTTCACGGAGTATAGCATAATAGATATTTCTTTCCACTCCTGTCAACTTCTGATCTATGCCCCCATTACTCAGTATTCCCAGAAAATCATCAGAATTTTCAATTAACTGGGCTATATTATTTTTTATTAAGTAATTGCAGCCTTTAAATGTATATTGCCCAGCTCCTCCCGGGAATGCAAATACCTCTCTATTATAACTAAACGCTATATCGGCAGTTATTAACGCCCCACTCTTTAATCCCGCCTCAATTACTATTGTTTTCCTAGATAAACCTGCGATTATTCTATTCCTCTTAGGGTAAAGCCCCGGATGAGATTTTTTTCCTGGAGGATGGTCAGAGAGAATAAGATTTCCCGAGTCCAATATTCGCCTATAAAGATTGATGTTCCCAAAAGGAGTAGGTTTATCACAAGAGTCTGGCAATACTGCTATTGTATTAATATTATTATCTATAGCTATACTATGAGAATAGGCATCTACACCAAATGCCATTCCACTTACTACTACAGAAGTCTTTAGATTCGGAATCAGTTCTTCAATAATACTTCGTCCTTGGGCAGTCATTGTTCTAGTCCCGACAACTGATACTAATCCAGTGTGCAAGAGCAATTCTTTATTTCCCACATAAAAAATAACCAGCGGAGCATCCTCACACTGCTTTAACAGAGGAGGATAATTTAAGTCGAATATCGTTGTAAACTTTACGTTACGTTTTTGTAAATCTTTTTCAAAGCTAGGCACATCTATGTTAGCTAATTTCAAAGCTTTGCCTAAGGATTTGCGTAGTTTGTCATATGCGGGCGTGGACTCAAACATACTTTCAGCAAAGCCTTCTATATATTTATAGCTATTTTTGTTTTGCAGACAAAGACTTAATGCGAGGTTTTTTAATTCGTTCATTTAAATAGTTTAGGAAACTACTTTTACAAAACTCTTACTTACATGACTCTGGGAAGTTTGAATATAGACAATTAATAAAGTCCCTTGTTATTTGCCCAACATAGAAGCCACCTCCACCTAAGTTTAGAACACTTGAAAAAGAGTAGGTCTTACCTCCATAATCAAATGAACCGACAATCCAACCGTGTGTAGTGTTATTAATAGAGCCATCTGCTAAGAACTCACTAGCCTCAGCTGTACCAGTCTTGGCCCTTATATTACCAGGAAGGCCACCTAGGAAGGGATACAATGTTCCGTCCCAATAATTTGCTACCATACTCATACCTTCATTAATCAAGCTAACTGTCACATCGGACATAGGTATAGTTCTTAATACTTTCTTTTCTGGCATTTCAATAGTATTCCCGAAGGAATCTGTTATTTTCTCTATTAGATTTGGCTTATATACAGTACCTTTATTGGCTATTGCTTGGGCGACAAGAGCCATTTGAATTGGTGTAACAGTATTTGACCCTTGCCCTATGACTGCATTACAAGTATCACCTGAGTACCATTCTAGATTAAAATTACTCTTTTTATATTCTGGAGTATCTATATTACCGGGTAGTTCTCCTGCTAAATCAATTCCAGTCTTCTGCCCTAGTCCAAATGTACTTTCGGCTTCAAAAAGTTTAGCTAAATTCCCTTGATCTTCAAGTTTAAGTGAATTAACGCAGAAAAATAAATTACTTGATTTGTATAGTGCCCTTACAACATTCATTTGGCCGTAGAAGTATTTTTGATACTCACAGAAATCGAAATTCTCCTCTTCTAGACACCTATTTGAAAAATATGTAGTGTTTTCATCCACAATATTATTCTCTAATAAAGCATACGAAGTAATTAGCTTAAAAGTTGAGCCAGGAGCGATCTGCAGAGCTATTGCTTTATCAATTAGTGGCAGCTTCCTATCTGTTGAATACTCAGAATATTTGCTTTCAGTAATTCCAGATATAAACAGATTAGTGTCAATTCCTGGATAACTTACTAAAGCAATTACGTCTCCGTTAGAATCGTCAACTATAACTCCGGCACCTCCGGCCGAGTTGTATTGATTTGAGTATTGTTTAATAATTTTATAAAGCGCAACTTGCCAGTCTTTATCTATGGTAAGCTGAATATTGTTACCTGCCTCTGAGGGAATAGTATTCTTACTGCCATCAATACTGTATGTAGCTCCCTTTACTCCTTTAAGTTGCTGCTCAAATTGTAATTCAAGCTTATATTTTCCAATTGAGTCAAATTGTGAATATCCGTCCTTAATATTTGCAGCCTCAGTTTTGCCAGTGTATCCAATTACATGAGAAAACTCTTCAGGATATAAATATTTTCGCTTCTGGGTATTTACTGAATAGAAATAGAGTTTAGATTCATCCCTAGACATAATAGAATTTAGTTCAACATAGCTAACATTTTCTTTTAACTTTATATCGTATTCACTATTATCTAATCTACTAAGATAGAAACTAATCTCTTCATCATCTAAAATAGTCTTCAAATTATCTTTTATAATCTCATAATCTTTGACAGAATATTCCTTTTTATACAAATAAAGGGAATAGTCATTATAGTTATTAACTAATAAGTCCTTATTTCTATCGAGAAACAAGCCTCGTTGTGCAGGAATAAATTCTTTAGTGGAAGATAAATTATAGGAATTCTTATATAAATCTGAACTAGCGTTTATCTGCAAATCTGCCCCTCTTAATCCGATTGCAAAGAAAGTTATAAAAATGAGACAAATATAAACCAGTGGCAAAGTTAACCTATTTCCTTTTTCGTATTGGTTTGTCTGAAGATCAATTTTGAAAATATCTATTCTACTCATTATTTAAGAATTAGATCTTTAATCTGATGTCTTTCTAGTAAGTCTACCCTTTCCATCATCTTTGATATTCCGTTGGTAACACACAAAGATGGATTGGTTGCTATTTTGAAAGGAACTTTTAGCTTAGCTGAAAATAACTTATCTATATCCTCAATCAATGCTCCCCCACCCGATAAATAAATTCCGCTTTTAAGTAAATCAGATAATATTTCAGGAGGAACTGACTCTAATGCTTCGCGTATACCACTAATAATTTTTTCGAGAACTGGCATTAACGCTTCTGTTACTTCGGGTCTTGAAATCTTTGTAGATTTAGGTAGACCACTTATAAGATCTTGACCACTTAATTCAATCTTTGTCTCTGGATTTTTTGAAATTGCCGAAGCATAGTTTATCTTAATATCCTCGGCAAGTTTTATCCCAATTAAAAGGTTATATTTATTTTTGACGTAGTCAATTATTGCATTATCCATTTCATCACCTGCAACTTTAATTGTATTATCTTTAATTATCCCTCCCAAAGAAATAAGAGCGATGTCTGCAGTCCCCCCGCCAATATCAACAATCATACTACCACTAGCCGTATCTATTTTCAGATCTGCACCAATTGCAGCAGCCATGGGCTCCTCAACTATGTAAACTCTCCGTGCACCAGCGGACCTTGCTGAATCAATTACGGAATTAATCTCAACTTCTGTTACAGAAGTTGGCACACCAATCACTACCCTAGGTCTAATTATCTTAGCTAAAATCCCAGAGTCTTTGTTTATTCTTGTAATAAAGTGCTTAATTAGTGCTTCTGTTGCATTAAAATCAGAAATTACGCCGTTTTTTAATGGCTGAATTGCTTTTACATTAGAAGGCGTTCTACCGATCATACTTCTGGCATGAGAACCTACTGAGAGTACTTTTCCGTTAGCAGTATTTATAGCAATAATCGATGGTTCTTTAATGATATCTTTTTTACCTTTAACCTGAACCCTAATATTTGCAGTACCTAAATCTATTGCAATATCATTTGAAAATTTAGCCAGCAGATTATCAAAAAATGTCATTTATATAATAATGAAAACTTAACAATTATATATATGATAGCAGATGATAGAGATAGCCGTTATGCAGACTTGAACTGCAGACCCCACCCTTACCATGGGTGTGCTCTACCAACTGAGCTATAACGGCCCATGAAGTGTTGAAAAAATCCGGAGAGAAGGATTTGAACCTCCGAAGTCCTTAGGACGCCTGATTTACAGTCAGGTGCGATTGACCGCTCCGCCATCTCCGGTTTTAAAGAATAACAGCCACTCGAGGGACTCGAACCCACGACCCGCTGTTTACAAAACAGCTGCTCTACCACTGAGCTAGAGTGGCCCTTAAAGGCTTGGTAATTATATCCGAAACAATTCTTACTGTCTACGAATAAAAATTAGTCGCACTTTTAGTAAAATGAATATACTCTATTACTTATATAAAATAAAGATTAATAATATGAAATTATTCATTTTAGATTGTAAAAAAGCCTAAAATCGATTAAAATTCCAAAGCGATTAAGAAATATTAATATATTAGTAATTATCCAATGTCAAGAGTTTGTGAAATAACAGGTAAGAAAACAGCTTTTGGTGGAAGTCATAAACACAGAAGAGGTTCATCCGGAGGAGGAGGAACTTGGAGATTTAAGGCGCCTAACACTAAGAGAACATGGAAGCCAAACCTAAGAAAAGTAAAATTAGAAGTAAACGGTCAGACAAAAAGAGTAAAGATCTCAATGAAAGCATATAAGAGACTACGAAAGATGGCTGAAGTTGAACATAATCATAGTCATTAATTCAACACACCTATAAATATGATTATTTATGGTAGAAATACTATAATTGAAGCACTAAATTCCTCGCATAACTGCGAGGAATTATTTTTGCAATCAGATATACACTTGGACTCCAAGATTGAGACTATAAAATCCCTTGCACAAAAGCAGGATATAGCAATAAGAACCCTTAGCAGCAAAGAATTAAAGAAGTTAGCCAACTCTGAAGAGACCCAAGGTGTTGCCTTAAAAGTTACGTTTCGTGAGAATTCACTAAGAGATATACTACCAAGTGCAAAGAATGCATTTATATATATTTCAGATGCAACTTACGAACATAATGTAGGTGCAATTATAAGAACTGCTGAGTGTGCTGGCTTTGCAGGCGTAATTATTCCATCGGATATCAAGATCACTCCAATCATAGCTAAGATATCTACAGGCGCAGTATTCAATATTCCAATAATCAGAAACCCTATATTCAATACAATAAAGACCTTCAAGGACAACGGATACTTTGTTTTTGGGATTGAAAGGGGTGGAAGCAATATATTCGAAACCACTACTCCATTGACTTCACTATTTATAATCGGATCCGAAGATAAGGGACTATCGGCACCTGTAATTGAAAAGTGCGATGGTTTATTAGAAATACCTCAATTCGGGAAAGTAAACTCACTAAACATGAGCGTAGCATCTGCTATTGTTATGTATAATTATTTAAGAGAAAATTACAAAGAAATAAAATCAAATGGATAATAATAGAAGTACAGGGATTTATCTTGTAGGGATTATAATAATGTTCGGAATACTAATTGTGCTAGGAACCCAGTTCATGGCACAGAGAAATAAACCTATTGATATTCCTGCAAACCTAGCAAAGCCAGCATTAACTATTAGTGTAGACAAACCTTACATAGCTAAAATAACTACAAATCAGGGAGACATTACTATTGAGCTATGTGCCAAATGCGCCCCTGAGAATGTTAATAACTTTGTGTATCTTTCTAATAAAGAGTATTATAAGGGCACCAAATTCCATAGAATTGTAAAAGACTTATTAATTCAAGGAGGCGATAGAAATACACTTACTGCAGACACATCTTCATATGGGAAAGGTAAGACAACTTACTTAACTGCTGATGAAGTGAATTGGGATTACTTGAATCTAACGGAAGAAAAAAGAGCTGCACTTGTGGGACAAGGTTACCAATCAAATACTAGTGTAATCTCAAAAAATTTATCCAAATATAGTATAGCAATGGCTAATGATGGAGCAAATACCAATAGCTCACAATTTTTTATTGTAACCGGAGAGAACACTGATTCTAGACTTGCTGATCTGAATGGCTTCTATACTGTAATCGGTGAAGTAAAATCGGGATTCGAGACCTTAGATAGAATTAACAATATTTCTGTAGTAGATAACAGCAGCTATCTACCAACCGTCGATATTGTTATTCAGTCAGTAGAGATCACAGAAAACTAATGTAAGAAGGTTGTAAAATCATTAGCATAATATTTGATAGAAATATCAAATATTATGAAGTCTCAAAAGTTAACATTTCTACTCCTAATTATTCTTTCTATATTTCTTCTATTTCTAATTCTAGAAGAAGAAACTGATCAGTTAGTTTTCATAGATACCCTCCCTAAATTAATTTATATTCAGTGAGAGATCTTCTTATTCGTCTAAACTTAAAGAATCTAGTAAGTCTACTTGTTATATTAGTGTTACTCAGATTAACGATACACTCCCAAGAAGTAAAATCAATACTGTCAGACATTCAGCAGATTTTATATCTAACTTTTTACAGTTTTATAGATAAAACATTTAAAGACAACCAATCACTATTTATAGCTTCTATACTAATTGGAATTACTAATCAAAATTTACCCAAGGATATTTATACCAGCTTTAAAAGATTTAACTTACTCCACGCAATAAGTATATCCGGAGCCAATTTTTCTTTAATACAGTCCTTACTCGACAAGTTTAACTATATTATTAATAAAAGAATTCTAGTATTTCTAAGCCTAATTATATTTACTCTTTACTTTTTTTTGATTGGCTTTAACAATGCACCGGCCTTGAGAGCATATACCAACTCCTCCATTAATAATTACTCTAAGCTAGTGGGTAGACCCATAAAATTCCATCGTACAGTAGTCATAACAGTCTTGGTGACACTTATACTAAGACCTGAACTTCTTTTTACGAATAGCTTCTTATTAAGTCAAGGCTTTGCAATTTTCTATCACCTACTTGGACAAAAACCACTCAGTACCCTTTTTAATAGTGAACTTAAGCGAATATTACTTATATTTTTGATCACAACAACTATCTTCAATTCACAGTCACCAGATTTTTTAGCTAATTTATTATTTTCTATACTCTACCCCCTTATCTTTGTATTTACTTTCTTGCATTTTATTCTTAGCTTCTTTTCGATTAGCTTTGACCTATTGGTAAATATGATCACACTAATGGTAGATTTTATTTTTAAATATTTTAAAGAGTTGGAATCTTTATACAACTCACAGTTACAAATAATTATATTTTTAGCTATATTAGCTCTAATCTTCAAATCACAAATCAGATTGAAATCTTATGAATATCAGAAATTCAATTAACTATGTACTCTTCGGACTAATTATAGGCATTGCACCATTCCTAATTAATAGGGTCTTACTAAAAACGGAGAACCAGATTATATTCCTAAACATTGGACAAGGAGATGCAAGCTTAATATGCTCAAGCAATTCAAACTGTGGTCTTATTGATACTGGGAAATCCAGCAAAGTAATCGAAGAGATTAGAAAATATACCTATAAACCCTTATCCTTTATATTAATTACCCATCCCGACAAAGATCACAGCGGGGAACTGTATAACATAGTTAAAAATATCGGAACAGAGAAGATATTCCTTGCGCAAACTGAGAAAGCCAGTGAACTACTAAGCACATTAAAAAGTGTACAAGTAGAAATCTTTGAACTTAGAGAAAATAATGATTTCGTATTCGGAGACTTTCTTTTTGACGTCCTTTGGCCATCCCTTGAAATCAATTTAAATACAATAAACAGCAACGATACCTCTACGGCATTATTAATTACGAATAAGAATACAAAATTCTTTCTGGCAGGCGATCTGGGGTCAAAATATGAGAATCTATTACAATCTAAATTCAATATTTCTAATATTGATATACTTAAAATAAGTCATCACGGAAGCAAGAATTCCTCAACTTTTGATTTTCTTACTAAAGTTAACCCTACTATTGCTATTATATCTGTAGGAAAGAATTCTTATGGACACCCTAACTCTCAGGTCTTAGAATATCTGAAACGACTAGAAATAGACTTTTTACAGACAAATGTTGATGGAGATATAAAAATAAACCTGAAAAAGGAAATTACAGAAATTGACACAGAAAATAGCAAAAATTCGTATATAATATTGAATAAAAGCGGGTGACGGTTTATAATTACCGAGCTTTGTTGTTAGCTTATAGGTGCTAACAATTGAGAATTTACATTAATTAGGGACTTATCTATGGCTGGCGCAAAAAAGAAAAAGCAAAATGTATATAGATTTTACAATAGCGAAACAGGAGAACACTATACTATCAGATTAGGCAAGGAAGCATACGAGAAACTAGCTGATAAGCCAGTTAAAAAGTTTAGCAAAAAGCTTAAAAAGCACGTTGATTTTAAATTAACTAAGAAGGTTAAGTAACCAGAGTTGTGGGGCGAGAGTTATTGGAGTAAAATCCGGTAATCCAATAGTTGCGAGCGTCGGTTAATTGGTAAACCACCGGTCTCCAAAACCGGAACTCTCAGTTCGAGCCTGAGCGCTCGTGTTTATTAAAGATACAAAATGTTGAAAAAAGTTTTAAATAAAATATTAGGCCTTCCAAAAAGCTTAGTTAAATTTGTAAAAAGTACTTTTACAGAACTAAACTATGTAAAATGGATAAAAGGCAGGGATGTTTTAAGATACACAATATTCTTAATGCTTTTTTTAATATTTGGATCAATTGGTATTTTACTAATCGACAGACTATTATTATTAATTAGAAGTTTAATTGTACCTGTTTAATGGAAGAAAATAACACACAAACACAACCAGAAAGTATTAAACCAGCAGACAACCTAAGGTGGTACATAGTTGCCAGCTCTTCAGGTAAAGAGAATAAAACTGCTGAATTGATTAAGCAAAGAATTAAGGCAAATAACTACGAAGAAAAAGTAACTGATGTTGTTGTACCTACACAGGAAAAAATTGTAATAAAAAGAGGAAAGAAGCAAACAATCGAAGAACGAATATTCCCTGGATACATTTTAGTAAGAATGTCTCCTGATGAAGAAACTTTCTATTTAGTTAGAAACACAGAAGGCGTTACAGGTTTTGTAGGAACAACTGCAAAATCAAAGACCCCTACTCCACTAAATTCAAAGGAAGTCGAAGGAATCTTAGCTTTCACTAAAGTAAAACAATCACCGGTATTTGATAATAAATTCCAATTAGGTGAAGCAGTAAAAGTTGTAGAAGGACCATTCAAAGATATAGTTGGAACTGTTAGAGAAATAAACGAAGCAAAGGGACAAGTTACCGTTCTACTTTCAATGTTCGGTCAAGATGTTCCTGTTCAATTAGACTTTTTACAAGTATCAAAAATTTAATAACATTATTTAATTCAAGAATATGGCAAAAGAAATAGTAAGTGTAATAAAATTAGAAATCCAGGCAGGAAAGGCAAATCCAGCACCTCCAATCGGACCAATATTAGGTCAAAATGGAATCCCAATTGGTCCATTCTGCACTGAATTTAACGCAAAAACAGCTAGCATGGGCAACGATGTAATTCCGATTATTGTAACTGTATTTAAAGACAGATCCTACAAAATTGCATACAAACAACCAACGGTTGCCGGTATGATTAAGTCTAAATTTAAGATTGCAAAAGGATCAGCTACTCCAAACAAAGCAAAAGTAGCAAAGATTAAAAAAGCAGACCTAAAAGAAATTGCAGAGAGAAAAATGCCTGACTTAAACACTAAAAAACCAGCATCTGCATTGAGAATTGTTGAAGGTGTAGCTAAGAGCTTAGGTGCTGAAGTTATCGATTAAGTTAAAAAAATAATTAAGAATATGAAGAAAAATATAGAAATAAATACAAACAGAACATATACAGTTGAAGAGGCTGCTAAATTACTTCCTGAAGTAAGTACAAGTAAGTTTGCAGGATCAGTAGATATTGATATCGTTTTAAACTTAAAAGAAAAGCAAAAAAAAGAAATAGTAAGAGGAAGCGTTACTCTACCTCACTCTATGGGAGACACAAAAAAAGTAGCAGTAGTCTGCGATGAAAAAAGTGAGAAGGCAGCATTGGATGCAGGAGCTGATATGGCAGGTGTAAAAGTAGTTGATGCTATTATATCGGGAGAAGCCACATTCGACGTTATTATCGCCACCCCAGCTATGATGGGTCAGATAGCTAAAGCAGCTAAAGTTCTAGGACCAAAAGGATTAATGCCAAACCCAAAGAACGGAACAGTTACAATGGATATTGCGAAAGCTGTACAAAGCTTTAAAGCTGGTAGATTGAATTTCAAATCAATTCCTGAACAAGGAGCTATCAGATTAAAAGTT
The DNA here is from genome assembly GCA_016861265.1 of Patescibacteria group bacterium. Lineage (GTDB taxonomy): Bacteria > Patescibacteriota > Dojkabacteria > J137 > J137 > Brojett037. Next base: position 702,264 of record BOLA01000001.1, on the reverse strand, counting down.
GCTAAAGTTGATATGCCAGCAGATAGTATAAATGAGAACATAATGGCTCTACTAAAAGCTGTTCATTCAGAAGCTAAGAAATTATCATCTAACCCATTCAAAAGAGTTACAGTTTCCCCTACTATGGGAGCTGGCCTAAAGTTGGATGTTAATGATATAATCAATAACATTTAAAAATTAACAACGTTTAAGACAGTAGGTAGTAAAGAGATTTACATAAATCCCACCGAGACGCACTGTAGTTTGATTAACATCAAATTTATAGCGCCCTCGTGGTGCTTTTTTATTACCTAGTAATATTTATATTATATTTTGTAAAATGGCCAAGACCAAAAAAGAAAAGTTGGCTTTAAAAGACAAATATGTAAAAGATGTAAAAAAGGCAAAAGCTATTATTATAGTTAAGCCTTCAAAACTTACACCTAACGAAGCTAATGACTTCAGAATGAACATATTTGATTTTGACGCAAACTTTAATATTGTAAAAAATACAATATTTAAATTAGCTCTTGCTGAAGCTCAATATCCTGAAGTTAAGGAGTTAGAGAATGGCGAACACGCTGCTCTATTCTTAAGTGAAGATATTGTTAATCCTAGCAAATCATTAAAGAAATTTATTGATGCAACTACATCTAAAGATGGTAGTACAAAGATAGAAATAGTGTCAGGAATCATGGACGGCGTTCTTTTAACTAAAGAACAGGTGTCTGAATTAGCTGACATGCCAGACTTTAATGGTAGTATTTCAATGATATTAGGAATTCTTGACAATGCAATGTCCGGAGTAGTTAATGTTTTAGAAGATCCAACAAGGTCTTTTGCAACTATCCTAGATCAAGCATTTAAAGAATAATTAATTTTATTTTGGTTTAGTTTTAACTAAAAATTCAATAAAGGCGAAATCCTTAAAAGGAAATTAGTCCTAGAAAATTATTGGAGTTAGTTATATTAACAAATTTTTATATTTTATTTAAACATACAATGGCTACAAGCGAAAAAGTACAGAAAATTGTAGACTCTATTAAAGAGTTAACAGTTGTTGAAGCTTTTGAATTAAAGAAAGCTCTAGAAGAAACTTTTGATGTTAAAGCTAGCGCACCTATGGCTATGGCTATGCCAATGGCAGGTGGAGCTCCAGCAGAAGCAGCAGAAGAAAAAACTGAGTTTGACGTAATTCTAACTGACGCAGGTGCTAACAAGATCGGTGTAATCAAAGTTGTAAAGAACATCACAGGCCTAGGCTTAAAAGAAGCTAAAGACTTAGTTGACAGTGTTGCAGCTGGCGCTAAACCAATCAAGGAAGGTGCTAAGAAGGAAGAAGCTGAAGATATCAAGAAACAACTAGAGGCAGAAGGTGCTAAAGTTGAAGTTAAATAATTACTCTGATAATTATTTTGTAAATACGAGCAGGTTAGTTTATATTAAGTGTAAACAACCTGCTTTTTTAATACTAAACATATGGATATAATTTGGAATTTATTAATACAAAGAGGAATCCCAGCAACAGAAGTTGCACTATATAAAGAGGTATTTGTAATATTGATACTTCTTCCTGTGGTTACAACGATAATTGGAATCGCCAGATATGTTATTGGAATAAAAAGCCTCGGAATCTTTACCCCGGTAATCATCACCTTCCTTTTATATGAATTTGGCAATAACGCTGGAGAACAAGATATATGGAAGGCAGTGAAATATGGAGTATTACTCTACACCATAACACTAATCACTAGCTGGTTAGTATATAGAGTCCTAAAATATCTTAGGATGAACTACATACCTAAACTAACATTAGTTACACTTGGCGTAGTAATCTCGCTTTTTGCCTGTATTGTTGTAGCAGGAATTGTAGGATTTAATGGACCAGTGTTCTTAAATAAATTTACATTAATAATCTTAGCTATATTAGTCGAACCCTTTGTCTCAGCCTTTGCTAGAAAGGGAACAAGCTACGGATTTAATACTGCAATAGATACTTTCATCACTGCATTGTTTTGTTACATTTTCATATCAATTACAAGGCTACAGAGCTTCGTAGAAACTAATTTATTGATCATTCCAATACTAATAATTGTCAATGTTTACCTTGGCAGATTTACCGGACTAAGGTTAAATGAGTACTGGAGATTCCGAAGCATTTTATTTGGGGATAATAAGACTACAAATGATCAGCCTAAGCAAGATAATTGAAAATAGAAAATTAGTTTTGGGAAGGAATGAGAGATATCTAAATTACATTCGTCCATATAATAAAAGAGGTGCCATTAAGATTGCGGATGATAAAACTATATCCAAAAGAATTCTAGCCAGGGCTGGAATCCCTGTTCCTACACTTGTAAAGGTAATTAAGAACCGAAACCAGCTAAATGAATTTGATTTCTCTACTCTACCCAAGTCATTTGTAATAAAGCCTGTAAAAGGAGTGAGAGGCGGTGGTGTAACCATTGTATATAATAGAAATAAGGAGGGTAAATGGATTGCCTCTGGCAATAGAAGATACACTGAAGACGACTTAAAGTCCTTAATACAGGATATTCTAGATGGTAGATATTCTCTATTTAATGAACCCGACAGGGCCTTGATTGAAGAAAGAGTTAGACCACATAAAGGTTTTAAGTATTACAGTTATAAAGGTGCACCAGACATTAGAGTCCTAATATTCAACTCTATTCCTGTAATGAGTTATATTAGGCTACCGACAAAAGAATCTGATGGGAAAGCAAACCTTGATTTAGGAGCAATAGCAGCAGGAATTGACATGGCAGTTGGAAAAACCACATCCTCAATAATTGGGAAATCCACCGCAATCGATTATGTCCCAAATACCAATTTACCTTTATCTGGTATAAAAATTCCTTATTGGGACAAAATATTGAGGTACGCCTGTGAAGCAAGCAAAGTAACCGGACTTGGGTTCGGGGCAGTTGATTTCTTAATAGATGAAGAAAAAGGACCCGTAATTGTTGAAATGAATGCAAGACCAGGACTTTCAATTCAACTTGCAAATGATGATGGTCTGAGATGGAGATTAAAAAAGGCTTCCGGAATTAAAGTGAAAACTACTGAAAGAGCCGTAAGACTTGCAAAAGACCTGTTCGGTGGAGAAATAGAAGAGGAAATTGAGAGCCTATCAGGAAAACAAGTTATTGGATTAACAACAAACATAGAGGTATATAGCCTTGATCTGCAAACTTCGTTCAATATAAAAGCAAAGGTGGATACTGGTGCAGACCTATCATCCATTGATGAATCCCTCGCAGTATCGTTAGGATTCGGGGATATAATAGAAGAATTTAAGATACTTTATAGTGAAGCCTCTAGCAAGCTTACAACTGAAGATGAAGCCCAGGTCGTAGCTCAAGATATATTCACTAAACTTAAATTGAAATTTGATTATCTTACAAATATAAAATACATAAGATCAAGCCATGGGACAAGCTTAAGACTATATGTAAATATAAAGATAATTATAGAGGGACAAGAAATTATTACGAACTTTACAATATTTGACAGAAAACATCTAAGCTATAAAATACTATTGGGCAATAACACCCTTGGAAAGTTTCTAATTGACCCTTCAAAAATACAAGTATGAAATCCATTTTGATACTCTACACTGGAGATGATTGGCATTTAGATCAGCCTGAACATAAGGAAAGATTCAGAAGATCTTACTCTTATTGGGGAGATTTATGCGCATCAAGAGATATAAAGCTTGTAAGGAGCGAAATAAACTGGTTTAACGGTGAAAGTTTTGCAAAGTATTGGGAATATAATCCCAATACAAAAGCTTGGGAAAAGATCAGTAATAACTTTAATCCTGATGTAGTCTATGACAAGGCAAGAATTTACGATAAAACAAACGGTCACCTTGAGTCTGACTTGTATAATAAAAAAATACTAGTGGCTTCAAAATACAAATTTATTAACCCTCCAGAAGCGTCTTTATTTTTAGACAACAAGATTAACCAATTAGTATTATTTAATAAATACTTACCTAATAGTAAATTTGTACCCGCTAATACTTCGGTAAACAATAATAGTAAACTGGTAATAAAGTTGCCTTATGGATCGGGTGGGAATCAGGTTCAGATAAGTGAAGATAGAAATATTATAATAAGTGAAAATAGTATTATTCAAGAATTTATTGATGCAAGAGCAAACGACGAACTGAGGGACTACAGATTAGTTTTTATAGGAAGTGAATTGGTATACGCTGCAAGTAGAATAGCAGAAAAGGACTCCAGCTTTACAAATACTAACAAAGGAGCCCATTCTGAGATTGTAGATATGAATACTATACCGTTTCTTGTTGAGAAGGCTAAAGAAATATCCCAACCTCTTTCAGTATTTCCTAAACTAATATATTCACTAGATTTTATTGTAGAGACTCAATCAAATAAGCCATACCTAATGGAATTTAATAGCACACCTGGAGTTGGAGTATTTGTAGATAATATTGAAATAATGGAACTTTTCTACTCAAAATTAACTGATTATTTACTAAACTAATGAATAAATCGATACTAATACTAAACAACGAAGAGGATTGGAACCTAGAGAAGCCAGATTTTACTCCTAGTCAGAATTTAGGTTATTCAACTTGGGGAAAAGTATGTAAGAAATTGGATATTAGACTCTATAGAAGCAACATTAATTGGTTTAAGGAAGGCAAGTTTACTAAGGGGTGGCAGTTTGTAAATAATTCGTGGCAAAAGGTAGAAAATGAAATAAAACCTAACGTAATTTATGATAAGTGTGGAAATTTTAATAAAATAACAGGTGATCTTTTAATCGAAATTCACGAAAAGAAGCTTGAAATAGAAAAAATCATTCCACTAGTGAATAATACATATTTCGATAACCTTATAGATAATAAATTAAATCAGGCTGTGATATTTAAAGACTTTCTTCCCTACTCTCGCTTAGCATTAGCAGGAGAGACCATTAAAAACGAGGATGGAAAGACGCTAGTCATTAAAAATATTAGAGGTTCGGGTGGAAAACAGGTCCAAATAACAAACGATAAAGAGATCTATTTACAGCACAACTCAATTGTACAAGATTTTATTGACGCAAAACAAGACAATGAAATAAAGGATTTCAGGGTTGTATTCCTCGGAGAAAGTCCACAATATGCATTATCAAGAATTGCTGCTGAAGGGTCACTCTATACTAACTTCCATAGAGGTGCAAGCATTGAATTTATAAAATTAGAAAATATTCCAGATCTATTGGAATTATGTAAAAAAATAATACAAAGACTCGAGGCATTCGAAAAGAAGATATTCTCACTTGATTTTATGTACGATAGGCATTCTCAGAAATATCTTTTGGTTGAGGCAAATACTAAGCCAGGGCTAGATGTCTTTAGTGAAGAGAGTCTAGATTTACTAGAGGCCTACCTTACAAATTTATCTAATTATCTTATAAATTAATATGTTAGTAGCTTATTGGTTTAGATCCAAAAATCCAGAGGTAGTTAATAATTGGGGAGATGCAATAAATCCAACATTAATAGAGTTTTTTTCGGGAGAGATTCCAACTCACATAAATGATTTAGAGTCATATTTAGGGCCAGTTTATTATGTTGTTGGAAGTATATTAGATAGAGCCAAGAATAATTCGGTCGTTTGGGGAAGCGGCTTTATTACAGAAAAGAGCACTATTTCTACCTCACCAAAAATATTAGCAGTTAGGGGGCCACTTACAAGGAAATCGTTGTTAAACCAAGGGATTGAATGTCCTGAAATATATGGTGACCCTGCTCTTCTTTTCCCTTTAATATATAAACCCGTTATTAGCGAAAAGAAATATAAGATTGGAGTAATTCCTCACTATGTAGATAAAGAGAATGCATTTGTCAAAAATTTAGAGAATAATCCAGATGTATTGGTAATAGACATAACACAAGATAAATTTAAATTCATTGATGAGATTAATTCTTGCGAAATCATATTCTCAAGTTCCTTACATGGTATTATTGCCTCCGATGCTTATAATATTCCAGCCTACTGGGTAGAATTTTCCGATAAGGTTATCGGTAACGGATTTAAATTCGAAGATTATTTTTTGTCTGTGAATCGACCTTTAGTAAAGCCTATGGTTATCACTGAAGATACAAAGCTTGAAGATTTACATTCGCAAATATATAATTATAATCATAAGATTGATTTACACCCTCTAATCGAGGTCTGCCCCTTTAATAAGTTAAATAAATAAAATGCAACCTAGAATATCAATCATAACTCCTGTTTTTAATAGAGAGAATGTAATCCAAGAAACAATAGAAAGTGTTCAGAAACAAACTTTCACAGATTATGAGCATATTATTATTGATGATGGAAGTACGGATTCATCTAAGGACATAATAATAAAATATGCAGCAAACGATTCTAGAATAAAACCAGTATTTCTAGCAGAAAATAGTGGTGGTTATGTTGGGAAAGTAAGAAATGCAGCAATCAAGCAGGCGAAAGGGGAATTAATTGCATTTATAGACTCCGACGATTTATGGATGGAGAATAAGCTTGAACTACAGATAAGACAAATCGAAAGAAACGATACAGATATAACCTACCACCCAATCTATAGATTTGAAGGGGATATTTCAAATGTAAACAATATCTATGGAAAAACACTTCGTAAGGATTATTTTTTTCCCGAATTATTCGAAAATGGCGGATACCCACCAATAACGTCTATACTAATGAAGAAATCCATTTTTGATGAAGTCGGATATTTTGATGAAACAATGAGGCTATCAGAAGACCATGATTTAATTTTGCGAATTAGCATGAACAACTTCAGATTTGATTATATTTCTGAACCATTGGGTTACTTTAGGAGGGGTCACGAAAGTCTTGTGAATAGTAATTCCTTACAAGGAAAGGACAAGGCAAGAGCGGAAAGTTATAGAGCCTATTTATATTCAAAAAAGAAATTACTCGAAGAGAAGAAGTTAAATGTAAATAAATTAAGTAAAACTAACCTCTTTTATGGCTATATTTACTATTACTTTAAATTGCTACAGAATCCATCTGTAGATACACAGGAGAAAGTAAAAATAAGAGATACTGTAATAGAGTCCATTAAAAAATATAATTTATTTGAATACCTAGCGACTGAATTTGAGATCCTTAGGAATATTAGAAATCCTTAAATATGAATATTTGCCATATTGCCACAATTTTGTTTAACATTCCCCATGGCAGAAGCGGTCCGGAAAGAGTTTTCTACAATTTAAACGAGTCGCTATATAAATTAAATCCTGAGCTTAAGGTCTACGCATGTAAAAACTCTATAATTTCAGGTGAGCTAAAGTATTATTACCCTATTGAGTTAAATAACTATGCACCATTCAACAATGCGATTGGTTCAAAAAGAGGTAAGTTTATTGTTAATCATCTAGCTAATGCTTTTAAACAGGAGAAAGACTGGGCAGATATATTTCAAACGCATAACGTGGAATTCGCCCTTCCAATCGGTAGTCTATTGAATAAGAAAGTTGTAATAACACTTCACAACCCGATAACCGAAGAGCTCATTGAGCAGATTGAAAAATTTAATTCGCCAAATATCCATTTTGTAACAGTCTCCAATACACAGAAAATTCCATTGTTAGATAAAATTCAGAATGTTACAACAATATATAATGGGGTTGAACTCGACCTTATTCCTTTTCAAGCAGAGAAAGAAGATTTTTTATTGTTTGTAGGTAGGCTTGATCGTAAAAAAGGTGCTGATATTGCAATGAGGGTTGCAATAAATAACGGATATAAGATAGTCGTTGTTGGGAAACCTTCGGAAGGGAATAAAGATAGTGAAAAATTTTTCAAGGAAGAAGTTACTCCTCTTTTAGACAATCCGCTAGTTGAACACCACGCTAATATAGATCACTTTGAATTATTAAATTACTACGCAAAGGCTAAGGCAGTTTTATTCCCTATACTGGACGGGAATAAAGAGCCTTTCGGACTTGTTCCCGTAGAAGCAATGGCATCTGGAACTCCTGTGATTGCCCTAGATAATAGTTTAACTAGAGAAACTATCAAAAATGGATTCTCTGGTCTTTTAGCTATGAACGAAGAAGAAATGTCCGCTAAATTGTCTGAATTAAACTCTATAAAACCTGAAAACTGCAGAGCCTGGGTTTCAGAAAATTTTACAAGAGACATTATGGCTGCAAATTATCTTAAGCTTTACTCCTCACTACTTAGCTAAAAAACATCTATGTTCGAAAGATTAGAATTGTTCTACATCGATAATAAGCCGGCATACGCCTATCTACCCTGGGATTTCGCAGTAAGAAATAATATAACTACAGCTTATCCCGGACCAAGAAATATAAAATGGAAGAAAGAAGTCATATTTAATGAACCTCTCGAATATCTGTCTGAGGGGACCAGGAAAAAGATACTGAAAGCACGTAAGCACGCTGACAATGAATTATTATACAGTTTTGAATTTAGCCAGAACATAAATCAAAATGAATTCACAGAATGGCTTGAATTATACAATAAAAATATTGAGAAAAAGGAATTAGGTATTCCTAAGATTGATATGAAATGGTTTGAAAAGACCAAAGAGACTAATAAATTTGGATCAATTTTTATTAAGAATTCCGAGAGAAAAATAATTGCTGGTGCAATTATTGGTATTGATAGATTTCGGGAAGAAATATCGTGTGACTATAGAGCCCATGAATATATAAAAATTAAGGATTCCAGCTTATCTGCACTGCTGGAAATGTGTATAGATGAATTCGCTTTAGAGATGAAAGCAAAAACGATTGTAAGGGGTACAGATGAGAATCTTTATGGAATTAGATTGGGACTTGGGTTAATGGAATTCAAGGAATACTATGGATTTAAAGCATATCCTATGGATTACAATAATACCTACTATAAAAGAGCCTTAATTTTCTTCAATAAATTTAATAAAGTAGTGACTTTTGGCTACGATCAAGACGGCAACCTTACCAAGAACATAATCGAAGAAACCCAGATTACGCCTTTTAACTCTCTATTAGAATATCGTTAAAGCCAACTGGGGTAGGTAAAATCTATGTCTTCCAGTCTCAGCTTACTAAAAATATATTCATTTTCCGAAGGTACTCTACCCCAGAACAAATGTTTATAGTCCTCAACTTCTTTAACTGATTGAATAATTAGCTCTAAACCTTTTAGATAAGATGAATCCTTTTTATGTATATATGGATAATTAGTATCCCCATAGCCTCGTTTTACTCGTAGAGTTGTCTCAAAGGCCTTTGTAGAGCTTAATTTATATACATCAATACATTTAGTATAAATTTCCCTAAAACTACCGCCTTCTCTACATAATTCGAATCTCATTTTATACCTATCTAGGTCTTCTGTTGTTAATACCCCATTTTTATACTCATTAAATACTGCAAAACCTTCTTCGGCTAATATTTTTCCAGGCAGATTACCCCTAACTATTATAGAAATGCCAGTTTTTAGGGCATTTTCATATCTTATTATGTGACTATCAATCTCGTGAACAATTGTTTTTTTGAGCTTGATTGGATTTGATACTGCTTGCTCTCCTACATTAACTACCCGTTTATCAATACTCACTCTCACATCACTCCTATCCTTCCCTACAATCTCCACTTTCCACGCTAGGTTACGAGAATTTAGGGCTTCTTCTAGTTTCTGCTTTATTGTAATCGCATTGTAGATATTCTCAGAAACTTCTTTTCTTAATATTAAATTGTTAAAGTCCGGAGTAGTATTTAAGTCCCAATTATAGACTCTCTGTATATTCTCCCAGAATAAATTCTCCTTACCTAGTGACTCGTTCAGATCAATTAAGCACTCAATAAAGAAAGCAACATCAAGAAGGTACTTCTTCTCAGTTTCTTCTAGTAAAGAAGAATCTATTTTCTCAAAAGACTCATCTATTTGTTTACGTTGCATAGATAAGTCGCGTCTACTGTACTTGAATTGAGGATTGTAACCGGGTGTTTTAAAAAATTTATCCATTTCTTCAGATAAATTCGTAGGAATAGGCGTTAAAAGTGGAGTTACTTCTATATTGCCTAACTCCTGTAGAATCTCTTTAAAAGTCTGATCTTTCATATTATGTTATTTTAATACTCCTCTTATAACTATTTAAATTATGCAGTGCAATATCCAGTCCTCTGGCAACACAAGTTAAAGGTTCATCAACTACACTAGCAGGTATTCCAACTGCCTTTGTTAAGAACTCATCTATACCTTTAAGCATAGATGTTCCACCGCTTAGTATCATGCCGTTGTCTATTATATCGGCCATAAGTTCTGGTGGTGTCTTTGTTAATACTCTCTTTACTGTATTAGCAATATTGTTAAGTACTTCTCTAGTAGGTTCAACCAATTCATTTGAGTTTATATAAACAACAGAGGGTTGACCATTCTTCGAATTCTTACCCTTGACTTCAATTTGGACTGGATTCTTGACTTCTAAGGCAGAGGCAAATTGTATTTTAATATCTTCAGCAGTATTCTCACCAATTATTAAATTATGCTTTCTTTTTAAATAATTAGTAATGGCCTCGTTTAATGCATCACCGGCTCCTCTATAAGACTCGTATGCAACTACTCCATTCAGTGATAACACTGCTACCTCCGCTGTTCCACCACCTAGATTAACAATTAAGTTGCCTGTTGGGAGATTAATTGGCATTCCTGCACCAATTGCTGCTGCTACAGGTTCAGGTAATATATAAATTTTTCCAGCTCCTACGGAGGCTAGAGCTTGTGTTAGGGCTCGCTCCTCGACTGAAGTTAGTCCAGCTGGGGCTGATACAATTACTTCGGGTTTAACTATCATAATCCTGCCCATTGTTTTCTTAAAGAAACGCCTTAACAAGGCTTCGGCCAATCTATAATTAGAAATCCCACCATTTTTAAGTGGCCTTTTGGCCTCAACCCCTTCAGGGACTTTACCCTAACATTATCTTTGCATCCTCTCCAATCGCTAGTACTTTCTTTTCTTTAGGTGAAATTGCTACAACAGTCGGTTCCTGTAAAATAATACCCTTACCGTCCATTATAATTACACAATTTGCAGTGCCGAAATCAATGGCAATTCGTTTAGGTGTAAGTATATTGTTAATCATTTATGTTGGCTTTTTAAATTAAGTGGAATATAATCCAATTAACAATATTATAGCCTTACATATTAATAAATTACTAATTTATGAGAACAGGATTACACGAAAGAACACTAGTTCTACTAAAGCCGGATGCAGTACAAAGGGGTCTAGTAGGAGAAATTCTAACTAGATTTGAAAGAAAAGGACTAAAAGTGATTGCAATGAAAATGAAGCAGGCAGATAAAACTATGGCCATGGAACACTATAAGTGGTCGGAAGAGGAAAAGATTGCTAGCGGAGATAGAACAATTGCCGTTCGACAGGAAAAAGGTCTACCAATAGAAAAAACAAACATTGAATACGCAGAATCAACTCAAAGAAAATTGGTTGGAATGCTTATGGCAGGTCCTACAATTGCTCTTGTAATTGAGGCTGCTCATGCAATTGAACATGTTCGAAAAGTAGTAGGTCACGGAAGCCCTCTTAAGGCTGATGTAGGAACAATAAGAGCTGATTTTACAATCGATTCATATATTGTTGCAGACGAAACCGATAGAGCTGCTAGAAACTTAGTTCATGCTTCTTCTTCTGTAAGCGAAGCAGAAAGAGAAATTAAAGTGTGGTTCGACGAAAGTGAGTTCTGTAACTATGATTTAGCAATTGAGAAAATCCTTTACAGTAAAGACTGGGATGCAATTGTGGATTAAATTTAACCAAATTAAAGGCTCCGAAAGGAGCCTTTTTTAATACAAAAAATATCCTTGGGAGGAGTCGAACCTCCAACCTTTCCCTTAGGACGGGACTGCTCTATCCATTGAGCTACAAGGACGTGAAGAGATTATACTTATAAAGGAACATAAGGACCTGGGTCAACAGTTACCCCATTTACCTTAATTATTAAATGTAGATGAGTTCCAGTACACCAACCCGTACATCCCATGTACTGTACTGGTTGACCTTTTGTAACTTTATCTCCAGCAGATACCCATATATTACCATCTCCGTGAAAATATGAAGCAACAACTCCGTTTCCGCAATCTATTTTAACAACATACCCCCCATTATTAAACCCTGCATCACCAGCAAAAGTAATTATACCATCACACAATGCACTCTCCGTACAACCACCGCCTTTAGATAAATCGATACCATCATGGAGCGGATACGGACCTGAATAGTATTGAGATATTGTATATCCTTCACAGTCTTTACTACAAAGAGGGTTGGATAATGTAATCCCATTAATTGGTGTACCTGTGCCACTTGTACAGTCACCTGCTGCTGGTCTAGGTCTGTAGAAGACATTATATACCGGCAAAGGAGGCTGGGGAGCTGCAAGACGTCCATCAGGAACTAGAATTGTTTGTCTACCAACAATTGAGTTATCGGATTGAATTTGATTAACCTCAATTGTAGTGAATCGGTCACCACTTGTCTTATTTAGGATTGAATCGAGAGTATCACCCTCTCTAACTTCATATAATACACCTGTTATTTCTGGAATCTTTAATTCGTCTCCTATATTTACTGTTTCATTTGTATAGGAGTCATAATTACCATACTTGTCTACATTTGACCATTTTATTGTTTCCTTAGAAACTCCAAATTTTTCGGCTATACTTTGTAGGCTGTCTCCTGACTGAACTTGATAGTAGTTAATTTTAAAAGGGGTAGATGAGATTGAAGCAATTAAACTCTGTACACTACCTCCTTGTTGGAGAAGATCTACATTACCTGCGTTGCCTAGGTAATTACTACTTAAACTCTGACTAGACTCGTTTAAACCGAATATTCTATAAGAAACCCCGGAGAAAGCAACAACTATTGTAATTACAAATATTGCAATATGAACGGCTTGTTTATATGTATTACTCCTACCCCAATAGGATCTGTATACAAATGCATTCTTTATTGAGTTAAAGATTTTAATAACAAGATCTGCAATATTAACAGGAATCCATTTAATTGATTTAATTCTTTTTAATGGACTACCCACTTTCTTTTTTGATTGTATTGATTCAGAAGTTTTTCTTTTAGGTAGTTTCAAGTTTTGTGATAAAAATAACTATACAACTGTTTTAGAATGTCGAAATTTAATTCGACATTCTATTTTATCACAGTTTAGAGGGGGAATTCTTACATGCTCTCATGCAAAGTTGCCAAGAACTCATCGTTGTTTTTAGTCTTTTTTAGCCTTTCAAGAAGCACATCTGTAGGACTAGCGTTAGTTTCTGACTTAATTGTGTCTAACATCCTAACTACTCTCCATGTTTGAGCTAAGACTTCTGGAGCCAATAGTTTATCTTCGTTTCTTGTATAAGAGGCAGTCACATCGATTGCAGGGAATATTCTTCTTTCAGTTAGCCTTCTATCTAATTTAACTTCCATGTTACCTGTACCTTTAAACTCTTCAAAGATAACATCATCCATTTTTGAACCTGTATCTACTAATGCTGTAGCAATAATAGTTAGGGAGCCTCCATTTTCCATGTTTCTAGCAGCACCGAAGAATTTCTTTGGTGGGAAGATAGCCACAGGGTCAAAACCACCTGATAAAGTTCTTCCCGATGGTGGGGCTACAATATTGTATGCTCTTGCCAATCTAGTAATACTATCCATTAAAATTACAACATCTTGACCGTATTCCACTAATCTTTTCGCTCTTTCTACAGCCATTTCCGCTATTTTTGTATGAAATTCTGGTGGTTCGTCAAAGTTTGCAGCAATAACTTCGCCTTTTACAAATCTTTGCATATCAGTAACTTCCTCTGGTCTCTCGCCTACTAATACAACCATCAAATGAATTTCTGGGTGATTTACGGCAATACCATTTGCAATATCTTTCATTAACCAGGTTTTACCTGCTTTGGGAGGAGCAACAATCATACCTCTTTGACCTTTACCAATTGGACTAATTAAGTCAATTACTCTAGTAGATAAAATATGCTGTTCAGTAGCTAACGTAATCTGTTTATCTGGATAAATTGGGGTAAGTTTTTGAAATGATGGTCTCGAGATAGCCTTTTCTGGGCTAGTTCCGTTAATAGCTTCTATTTTTAGTAAGCTAAGATATCTTTCACCTTCTTTAGGTGCTCGAGCCTGACCAGATATAAAATCTCCCTGTCTTAGGTTAAATCTCTTAATCTGAGAACCTGATACATAAACATCGCTATCGGCAGGAAGCATTGTTGCAGACCTTAGTACACCGTGAGTATCTTTCACAATCTCAAGGAATCCTTCTGCGAAAATATTACCGCCTCGCTTAGTTTGTTCGGCAAGAATTGCTAATATTAAATCGTTTTTTTTGTAATCTTGGGAATCTTTAATGTCTAGTTCAGAAGCGATTTTTCTTAGTTCAGCTAAACTCAAATCTTCTAGCTCTTTTATACTTGTAGACTTCGCTATTGAGTCTTTTTTTGCAGTAGCCATAGTTATTTAATTAAAATTAAACTTTAATAAAACGAAATTTTGTGGATGGGATTTTAAAACTTTCAAGAATAATGAAATTTGTTCTATTGAATTCTCTCAATGATATAACAACTTTAAGGGAAATTCAAATTTTGAGGAAATAAAAAGCCTAATCCTAGAGTCCAGTAAGTTCACCCTAATTTCTTAGAATGATGTACGCGAACCAGACTCTGGGATTAGGCTTCAACGAAACATTTATTAAAGACAATATTATTATACCCTATAACTATATTTTGTCAACACCTATAGTATTTTCCTAAACTTTACACATCAGATCCTATAGGTACGTCCGCAGCTAGATTTAGTATAAAAATAAGCCCTCTTCAAAAGAAGAGGGCCGGAAGACAAGCTTCGACAAAGAGGTTAATTACTAGTAAATACAATCTTATCGCCCTTTACAGAGGCTACAATCTTTACTAGATCTTTTCTTTTCTTAGATAGTTTTTGTTTTAATAAAAATTCTGCCAACCCATTTTCTAGTAGCTCTTGAACTTTTCTTCTAATATTTCTTGCCCCGTATTCCTTGCTGTATCCTTCATCATTAATTTTCTTAACAACATCTTCTGTCGCTTCAAATAGTATTCCTAAAGGAATTAATCTTTTCGTAAATTCATCTATTGTAAGCTTAGAAATCTTTAGGCAATCATCTTTATTTAGACCTCTAAATATGTCTATTAAATCTATTCTATTTAGCAATTCTGGCCTTAGAGTCTCTCTTAATTCTTCCATTACCCTATTTCTCATGTCATCATAGGCTTCTTCCATTTCGTCCTTTTTAATATCCTCGACTTCGATATCAAATCCAAGCTTTGAGTCTTCTGAAATATCGTCAGCGCCGATATTAGATGTAAGAATTATAATTGTGTTCTTAAAACTAACCTTGTTGCCCTTTCCATCAGTAAGCTCTCCTTCCTCTAAAATTTGAAGCAGAATATTTAATACATCTAGATGAGCCTTTTCAATTTCGTCAAAAAGTACAACAGAATATGGTTTTCTTTTTACGAATGTAGTTAACTGACCACCTTCCTGGTAACCTACATATCCAGGAGGCGAACCTATTAGTTTTGAAACACTATGCATTTCCATGTACTCACTCATATTAATCTGGTGCAGAAGATTTTCTGAACCGAATAGCTCCTTCGCTAAAGTCTTAGCTAACTCAGTTTTTCCTACTCCCGTAGGACCCAGGAACATAAAACTTGCTAATGGCCTATTGCCCCCATTCAAACCCAAATGAGACCTTTGCACGGCCTGCGCAACGTTATCAATAACTCTATCCTCTCCTACTATCCTTTTTCTTAAATTATCGGCTAAATCCTTTAACTTTTTATCGGAAATATCTGCCGCCACAATTGGAATCTTTGTCCATTCCACTATGATTTCTTTAATTAAATCTGTAGATACAACCTTGGAATATTTAATACCCACTTTCTTTTTACCACTAATAACTTCCTGAATCTCTTCAACAATTCCCTCTTCCTTTTCCCTGTAGTTAGCTGCACTTTTAAAATCCTGTTTTTTTAACGCCTCATTCTTTTTATTTTGGTAATCAATCAACTTATCACTAAGCTCGTTAATTTGGGGCTCTAATGCCTTTTCCCGGCCCACTTTTACGCTAGCTGCTGCTTCGTCTAGTACGTCTATGGCTTTGTCGGGAAGATACCTATCTCTAATAAACTTATTCGATAAATCTACAGCTGAATTTATAGCTTCTTCGGTGATCTTTACATTATGATATTTCTCTAGATCTGGAGTCACTTTTGAAATTACTTGTTTAGCACTATCAATACTTAACTCGTCAACTGTTATTGGCTGGAATCTTCTGGTTAGTGCAGAATCGGTTTCAAAATATTTACTGTATTCATCTTGAGTAGTTGCACCAATAATACTTAATGTAGAGTTTGTTAGATAAGGTTTTAACATATTTGCAATGTCCATGGTGTCCTTACCGCCCGCACTACCTGCTCCTACTATATTATGAATTTCATCAATAAATATGATTGTATTTTCATCATTCATTGCTTCGTTAATTACTGCCGAAATTCTTTCCTCAACATCTCCTCTAAGCTTTGCTCCAGACAATACTGCGCCAATATCCAGACTCAACACTTTTGCATTCAAGAATGACGCCGGTACTTTCTTTTTTACGATAGCGTTCACAAAACCTTCTACGATAGCCGTTTTACCAACTCCTGCATCTCCTACTAGTATTGGGTTATTTTTTGTTTTTCTTGCAAGTATATGAATAAGTCTTTGAATTTCCTGGTCTCTTCCTGAAATATTAGGATAACCACCTTCCTCGGCAACTTCGTTCATATTCCTTGTAAAGTATGGTAAAGCAGATTTGGCGCCTTGACCGAACTCAGGCCCAAACTCATTTATATTATTCATTTCAGAATTTTTAAGCACAGAAGTTAGTGCATTATAATTACCCACTGAAACTAGAGTTCTTCGAATTGCTTCTGCGTTTAAGCCTAAGCTTTTAAGCTCTTCAATAAAGGGAACATCTTTTAAATTAAACATTCCCAACAATAGGTGTTCAGTTCCTATGTACAAATGGTTCAAATTGAATGCAACAATAAAACTTTCATTTATAACATCCTTAATTTCTTTTCCGAAAATCGTTTGAACCCCTTCTCCTATGTGTAGGGCCTCGTTTTCCTCAAATTCCTTGAGAATTCTGCTTGCACTGGACTCTATGTCTACACCAAGCTTGTTCAAAATTTCGAATACAATACCCCCTTTATCCTGAAGTAATGTATAAAAAAGATGAATAGCCTTGAATTCGTTATACTTGTATCTTCCTGCATTTGTATAAGCCTGTTCAATTACCCTTCTTGCATTGGTAGTAAGTCTATTTATTCCTTTAATATCTTCATCTTCCATTAGAAAATTTTAACATTTAGCAGTTACAAGTATAGCATGCTAATTTTAATTTTTGGAGGTATACTTTTCTATAAGCCTTACGTACAATGACTATTTTCTGAGAGATAAAAAAACCCTCGATTTCTCGAGGGCCAACAATCTACAAATAGCTAATTACTCAGCTTTCTCTGCCGGAGTAGTCTCGGAAATTAGTTTGTCTAATTCCTCTAACTCTCTAGAAGATGCATCATCTGTAGCTGCATCAGTTTTTTGAGCTCTTTTTAAAGATAATCCTAAATGTCTATCGTCGTTTGAGATAGAGATTATCATTACCTTGATTTTGTCCCCAACATTTACTACTTGAGAAGGATTCTTAACTAATTTGCTTGATAGTTCAGAAATATGAACTAAGCCGTTAAGTCCGTCTTCAATTTTAATAAATGCACCGTAGTCAGCAATAGATTTAACTTCACCTTCTACGATTTGACCCACTTTGTACTTTTGTACAATGCTCTTCCATGGATCCTCTTGTAGTCTCTTAATGGAGTAAGCTACTCTCTTTCCATTGTCCTGTAATCCGATAACTTGAACCTTAACAATATCTCCTACATGGTAGAAGTCTGCAGGTGAAATTACCTTATCCCAAGAAATTTCGGACAAGTGAACTAATCCTTCAAGACCCTGAGCATTAATGAATAATCCGAATGGAGCGATACCTGTAACAGCACCTTCCAATACATCTCCAACTTTCAAAGAAGTTAATGTTTGTGTTCTTAACTTCATGTCAGTTTCGGAATATACGGATTTTTCAGAAAGGATAACTTTATTCTTCTCCTTATCTATTTCCATTACTTTCACCTTCAAAGTTTCGCCGATCATCTCAGCTAACTTAGTCTGAAGAACCTTTGTAGAGTCTTCTTTTGAAGAGTATAAGTTTGGAGCATAGATTCTTTTATTATTAAGTTGAGAACTAGGTACAAATCCTCTCATAGTCTCGCTAATTTCAACAATAACACCTCCGGTATTGGCTTCAATAACCTTTACTTCGATTGGAGTTTCGTTTTTCTTAGCTAATTCAAGTTCGTGCCATTTTAGTTCTGAGCCAGTTCTTCTAATGGAAAGTTCAATTTGACCTTCCTCATTTTCAGGATTAACTACATAAACTAGAATTACGTCACCAACTTTTTTGTTAACTCTCTTGCCTTCAAGCTTCATTTCTCTTCCAGAAATTACACCTTCGGCTCTAGCGCCAACATCTACAAGAATTTGGCCGTCTTTAACATCAATAACGGTACCTTCAATAATGTTTCCTTTCTTATAAGTTTTTGGGGGGACAACTGCATCTAAAAGCTCTGATGCTTGTTTGTTTTTGGCTGTATTTGCCATAGTTTTTGCTTATTTTTAGTTTTGGATTTTACCGAATGGGTAAGACTAACCTTAAGCAAGAAGGATTATATCTAATCCTGGCGAGTTTGTCCATAACACCTATTAGTATTGTCTTTAATAACTAATATGGGAAGGTTAACCTTCCCATATCGCACGTCGAGTAAAGACCTACTGCACACACTCAATGTTGAGAATGTAGGTCTTGTCCTTGCACAGTGCATATGTGACCTTCCTATAACGGAAGCTCACGGTGAACAAAACAGCGCGAGTTGCATCCCTGACCACGGTATATGCCGGGGGATCTTCCCTCCCCGGTCTTACCTTACCGCTTTCGGTCTTGAGCCAGAAATCAAGCTCGCCCTTTGGGGACCCAGTGTGCGGATCGATCAGGAATGCCTTTTCGACCATCTCCTCATCCGCAGCGTAGGCATACCCCCTGAGAATAGTAACTGCGACCACTTCGCCCCGTGTTATCGACTGAAACTCCTGTAGATAGAAGTCCGGTTCGCTAATACTAGAAGGCAAAGCACCGATTGCTGCAACAACCCTACGCAACAATGCAGGGTTGTCTCTAAACCATGCCTTTTCCATTTGTCCACCTCACATAAACCTACCGATTTATTTGTGTGCAAGTGATTATAGCATTCTGATACTTAATTTTAGTAGAGCTTAGTTTCGTTTTACAAATACACTAACTGGATCCCCTTTTAAAGGCCTGCCAATCATCGTAATTTGAGGTTTATATATATTTATATCTCCATTTGAGGTTATGTTTACTCTACCTTGAAGAATTAATATGTCGTAACCTATTGTACCGGGAAGAATGTCGTCTATTTTCTTTGTTGGGTAGATTTTTGAGGTCTCACCTTCTGGTCCAATTATATATTTAGGAATACCTGAAGTGTCCGCAATTTCAACCTGAGGCTTATTAAATGGGT
The DNA here is from genome assembly GCA_016861265.1 of Patescibacteria group bacterium. Lineage (GTDB taxonomy): Bacteria > Patescibacteriota > Dojkabacteria > J137 > J137 > Brojett037. The sequence goes on along the minus strand of BOLA01000001.1, from coordinate 682,503 downwards.
TTATCTGATTAAAGTCTAAATAGTTTGCTTCTAAATCAAAGACATAGTCTTCTGGGTTAAATTCATTTTTATCTCCTAAGAACATTAAGTCATAATTTACCTCTCCGTTGCCTTTAAAAAAAGCATACAGGAAGTAATCTTGAGTAATTAGGCTAATAGCAATTTTAAACGCGAACTCCGGATTGGCTAATTGTGTGGTTATTTCATCTTCGGAGTAATTGTAGCACCTTAATATTTCCCTTAATCTTGTCTGAATAATTAGAGAAGAAAGGTCTGGCTGAGCTAATAATGCAGGAACATCTTTAGTATCTTGAATTGGAACCTCGTGAAGATTTAATTGTTGCAAGCGTAGTTCTGCTTCTTGCTTTCGCTTTGATAGGTGTTCAAAATTAAATTGAAAATCGGGTTTTTGCGGCATAATTAATAAAATCAATTAATATTCTATCAGATTAATACTGACACGAACTCCTATTATACCCTGCTTATTAAATTCCTGTCTTATTATATATTAATATAAAAGCTTTATTTGGCATAATTAAAAAGCCCAGCTTAAAGCTGGGCTTAAATCTCCTATTATATGACAACATACCTATTCCCTTACAATTGAAGACTACAGTAGGGAATATCAGCAATTCTGATTTGGAGAAAATCTATTGCCTTCAATTGAGATAGTCGCAGAAAACCTGCACAGCATAGATTACCTCCTTTCATATTTAACAAGTAAAGGACTGCTTTTACTTATTAGTTCGTAAAGCAGAACCCACTCACGCTTGAGTGGTATGAATAAAATTATTCTTTAAGAAAATATAATATTTGGAGGATTTAGTCAATGGTAGACTCCCCCAAAAAAACGTATACTTAATAATATGAAAAAGAAATTGGCTTTAATAAACCTAATTGGGACAATATTAACGGTGATATTATATATACTACCAATCCCTAGAACGGGATGTATTACTACCATGGAAACAAAAGGCCCTATTATGAAGAATAATCTTTATATTCTTCTATTACTCACAATAATAGTTTTGATTACTACAGTTGTTAATATTTACCTTATTAAATCGAAGAAATCTAGCTATTCAAATATATTCTTATCTTTTACTACCATAGTAGCCATACTTCTTTTAGTGATTCTTGCTCCCGAGATTTACTATGCAACCTTTGTTTATTGCAGATTAAACTGATTCAACTAGGCGTAAAAAAAGCTCCAATTTCTTGAAGCTCTTTTTAATACCGGCAACTACCTATTCTCCCGACAGGGTATCCCGTAAGTACCTTCGGCTCAACTATGTTTCACTTCTGAGTTCGGAATGGGATCAGGTGGGTCCAAAGCGATACCGTCACCGGACAAAAAAGCTTTTATTAAGCACTTTTGTCTAATGACGACGTAGTTTAAATTGTTAATTTTGAACTTTGTTCAAAAAAAACTGAATAGAAAAGATATAATTGAGTTTCCAGTCTACAGTCTCAAGTAATCAGAAAGATCACTCTTAACTGACAACTGAAAGCTGAAAGATTTTAAGTCGGAAAAATTTTTGGTTTATTAGTATGTCTCGGCTGAACATATTACTATGCTTACACCTAACACCTATCAACCTAGTAGTCTACTAGGAACCTTTGTGACAAAATTTAATTTTGGAGTTGGCTTCCTACTTAGATGCTTTCAGTAGTTATCCAAATAGTAATGTAGCTACCCAGCTATGCCCGTTTCGCGGACAACTGGTGCACCAGAGATTACCTAACCCTGGTCCTTGCGTACTAAGGGTTAATCTCCTCAAATTTTGAACACCCATATCGGATAGAGACCGACCTGAATTACTTCGGTCTGAACCCAGCTCGCGTACCACTTTAATAGGCGAACAGCCTAACCCTTGGGAGCTGATACACCCCCAGGATGTGATGAGCCGACATCGAGGTGCCGAACCTTGCCGTCGCTGTGAACGCTTAGGCAAGACTAGCCTGTTATCCCCGGCGTAACTTTTATCCTTTGACCAATTGCGCTTCCATGCGCTACAAAAAGGTCACTAAGTCCTACTTTCGTAACTGTTCGACTTGTGTGTCTCACAGTAAAGCCACCTTATGCCTTTATACTCTTCAGTTGATTTCCATACAACTTGAGGTGACCTTTGAAATCTTACGTTACTCTTTAGTAAGAGACCGCCCCAGTCAAACTCCCCACCAAACACTGTTTTGGTGACCAGATTATGGTTCCAATCAGAAATAAAACAATAAAAAGGAAGTGTTACATTGACGACTCCACTCCCCCCAAAAGGGAAGCTTCAAAGTCTCCTTCCTACGCTCTGCAATTATCGCTTTATCTCAATGCCTAGCTAGAGTAAAGATGCCGGGGTCTTTTTGTCCAGATATGGGAAGGCCGCATCTTCACAGCCATTTCATTTTCGCCGAGCTCCGTGTCAAGACAGTATCTAACTCGTTACGTCTTTCGTGCAGGATGCCTATCAAGCACCGAGGAATTTCGCTACCTTAGGACCGTCAGGGTTACAGCCGCCATTCACCAGTACTTAGGTCGAGAGCTGATAGCCGAAGCTACTTCACCCCGTTCCGTAATATTCTGGCATTGGGCAGACGTCAGTATGTATACGTCCCCTTGCGGGTTTGCACATACCTGTGTTTTAGTTAAACAGTCGATTAGATCATTTTTGTGCCCCCACTAGAACTTGCGCTCCAGAGGGCTCCCTTTTCCCGAAGTTACGGGAGTAATTTGCCGAATTCCTTGACACGGACTAACTCGTACACCTTGGTATACTCTACCAACATACCTGTGGCGGTTTGCGGTACGGTTTTATACAGTTCTCACATAGAAGTTTTTCCAGCAAGCTGAATCACTGAACTTGAATTAACCCTTAAGCTAATTCTACCCATAACAACTCAATTACATCTTGACCGAAGCCAAGAACCGAAAAGACGGATTTACCAATTCTTTTCTACTTTGTTGCTTAGATGCCCTAACGGACACTCCAACTATCCAACCCGACTCTCCTTAGTTAATAACGAACAATATAAAGTACAGGAATATTAACCTGTTATCCATCGCCTACGCTTTTCAGCCTCAGCTTAGGACCGACTAACCCACAGACGACAAGCGTAGCTGTGGAAACCTTATGTATTCGGTGTCCAGATTTTTCATCGAGATTTCGCTACTCATGTCTGCATCCGTACTTCTGCATACTCCATAAACCATTACCAGTTTACTTCACAGTTTGCAGAACACTCCCCTACCCAACCCAATTGGACGAATCCAATAAAATTGATATGGCTTCGGTAATATGCTTGAGCCCCGATAATTGTCGGCGCAAAATTTCTTGACCAGTGAGCTGTTACGCACTCTTTAAAGGATGGCTGCCTCCAAGCAAACCTCCTGGTTGTCATAGAAATTTTACCTCCTTTTCCACTTAGCATATATTTAGGGACCTTATCCGATATTCTGGGCTGTTTCCCTCTCGAGCTATGGAACTTATCTCCCATGCTCTGACTCCCGTTTATCCGCTGTAAGCATTCGAAGTTTGAGAAAGTCTGGTAGTTCCGAAGAACCCCAAGACTTAATCAGTGCTCTACCTCTTACAGGTTCAATCAACGAGGCTAGTCCTAAAACTATTTCGGGGAGAGCCAGCTATTGCCAGGTTCGGTTGACGTATCATCGCTAACCACAAGTCATCGGATAACTTTTCGACGTTAAACCGTTCGGTCCTCCATTAGTATTTCTACCAACTTCAACCTGCTCATGGTTAGATCACCTGGCTTCGGGTCTAATAAACACTACTTAATCGCCTTTTCAGACTTGCTTTCGCTTAGGCTCCGGAGCAGAACTCCTTAGCCTGGCAGTATCTATTAACTCGCAGACTCATTCTTCAATAGGCACGCAGTCACCATGCAAACATGGCTCCTACTGTTTGTAAGCGTACGGTTTTAGGTTCTATTTCACTCCCCTAACAGGGGTTCTTTTCACCTTTCCCTCGCGGTACTTGTTCGCTATCGGTCACAAAAAGTGTTTAGCCTTTCCTGATGGGTCAGGATGATTCCTACCAAATTACACCTATGTGGTAGTACTTAGGAATATAAACTAATAAGATCTATAATCTTCGTATACACGGCTATTACGTACTACGGCTCAGCTTTCCATCTGAATTCTACTAATTATAGATTTTTTGACTTATTTTATGACCAATTGGGGTCAATGCGTCTATATCCTGCAACCTCTTAGATTGTTATACTGCCAAAACAGCTGAAATACTACATCCTCCGCAAAGCAGAATCCGAAGTATTCCGAACAATTCTAGATTTAGGCTCTTCCCTGTTCGCTCGCCACTACTTGGGGAATAACATTGTTTGTCTCTTTTCGTCCTGGTACTAAGATGTTTCAGTTCCCAGACTTACCATTCTAAACACCTATGTATTCAGTGTTTGATACCTGTAAACAGGTGGGTTTCCCCATTCGGAAATCATGGATTAATAACGCTTATTAGCAGCTCATCCATGCTTATCGCAGCTTGTTACGTCCTTCATCGGCTTTTTGTGCCAAGGCATTCACCATACGCCCTTGTTAACTTCTCTCGACTTAAAATCTGTATTATATCTTTCTATTCAGTTTTTAATGAACAAAGTTTTAACCAAACTTTGTTGGCTAATTTACGTCTTTTGACTTTAATTAAACAACAAAAATGGTGGAGCCTAAGGGATTCGAACCCTTGACCTCCTCATTGCAAATGAGGCGCAATAAACCAGCTATGCTAAGGCCCCGACAATAAACAATATTAGCAATTTAAAGCTATAAATTTTAGCAAAATAAATTTCTAATTACTATTTAGTATTCTGATTAATGGTAGGCCAACATGGACTCGAACCATGGACCTCACCCTTATCAGAGGTGCGCTCTAACCAGCTGAGCTATTGGCCTGTGTTCAACATACCAGCAACTTACTGGTAATTTTTAAAAATCTTTGAATACAAAAAAGTGACAAGGTTCTAAATTTCCTTGAGTATCAAAATCATGGGTAAGAATCAAACAATCTTTAACTTAGTTAAAGTTGGTTGATTAACTCCTTAGAAAGGAGGTAATCCAGCCGCAGATTCCCCTACGGCTACCTTGTTACGACTTAAGCCCAGTCGCCACCCATAACTTTCGGCCACGATAAACGTAGACTTCGAGTATGAGCAACTCCCATGCCCTGACGGGCGGTGTGTACAAGACCCGAGAACGTATTCACCGGACCATGCTGATGTCCGATTACTAGCAATTCCAACTTCATACAGGCGAGTTGCAGCCTGCAATCTGAACTGAGACGATCTTTGATGGGATTAGCTCCACCTCGCGGTTTGGCAGCCCATTGTATATCGCCATTGTAGTGTCTGTGTAGCCCTGGACATAAGGGACATGATGACTGGATGTCATCCCCTCCTTCCTCCCCGTTTGGGCGGGGCAGTATCAGAAGTAATTGTAACATCTGAAAGGGGTTGCGCTCGTTGTGGGACTTAACCCGACATCTCACGACACGAGCTGACAACAGCCATGCATCACCTCTATAGCACCTTCGAAAGAGCCCTATTTTCATAGGGTTTGCAGCTACAGTTCAAGCCCAGGTGAGGTTCTTCGCTGATCATCGAATTAAACCAGGCACTCCACTGCTTGTGCGGGTCCCCGTCAATTCCTTTGTGTTTTAACCTTGCGGTCGTACTTCACAGGCGCCCTATTTAACGCGTTAGCTGCGACACTCAAATAATGCTTATCCTTCTCCGAAGAGAAATTTCAGCAAGAATTCGAACATCTAATAGGGATCGTTTACGGTGTGGACTACACGGGTATCTAATCCGTTTTGCTCCCCACACTTTCGAGCCTTAGCGTCAGTACATGTCCAAAGAAGTGCTTTCGCCATTGGTGTTCCTCCTGATATCAACGCATTTAACCGCTCCACCAGGAATTCCCTTCTTCTCTACATGACTCAATCCAGAGAGTTTTCTATGCAGTTTCAAGGGTGAGCCTTGAGATTTAACACAGAACTTTTCTAGACGCCTACGCATCTCTTTACGCCCAGTGAATCCGGGTAACGCTTGTGTCCCACGTATTACCGATGCTTCTGGCACGTGGTTGGCAGGCACTTATTCATCTACTACACTCAGAACTTGTTCGTAGATAAAAGGAGTTTACGATCCTAAGACCTTCATCCTCCACGCGATGTCGCAGCATCAGCCTTTCGGCCATTGTGCATAATTCCTAGTTGCTGCCTCCCGTAGGAGTCTGGGCCGTATCGCAGTCCCAGTCTGGCTGGCCATCCTCTCAGACCAGCTACCCGTCATAGGCTTGGTGAGCCATTACCTCACCAACAACCTGATAGGACGCGGGCTCATCCCTAAGCGAAAAATCTTTACTCTCGCGAGACTATCTGAGATTACCCCACCTTTCGGTGAGCTATATCAGACTTAGGGGGAGATTCCCACGCGTTACTCAGCCGTTTGCCACTGCGAAATTTCAGTATTGCTACCAAAATTTCACCGTTCGACTTGCATACCTTAGGCACATCGCTAGCGTTAACCCTGAGCCAGGATCAAACTCTCCATAAAAACTCTTCTTTGACGATTGAAGAGACCTCCGTTTAATTACTTAAACATTGGATTTATGAAATCCTTCTTTCTTGCGAAAGTTAGGATAAAATCAAAAATGATTGTTTAGATCTTGACTACAAAGAAATATTAAAGAAACCTTGTCACTTTTAAGTATTCAAAGTGCAACCTCCAAAAATACAAAGAGCAAAGAAAATTAATCTTTGCTTAAGATTTTTAAATTTATAAAGAAAACCTTTGAGGTAATCAGCCTTCTTAATCGCTTGTATTAAGATTAGTACCGATTAAATTTGTATTGAGATTGTACACTTTCAAAACTACATTTGCAAGTGTTTTTGAAGTAAATTTATATAATTTTATAAACTGCGTCGCGGGTCTTACCCTCTTGCTTTAAGAACCCCAACTGCTCTAGCTTTTCCAGGTCTCGCCTTAGCGTTCTTGGAGTAACCTGAGCGAACAATTTACTTACATCAGACATTTTTGCATTAGAATTTGATCTAACAAAATCCAGAATATCTTCTTGTCGAGAGTTCAAACTGCCACTTGTCGTCTTTTTTCTTCTAACTGGGGAATTACTATATTTTTTTACCTTAGCACCTGAATCATGCTTCGAAAACACCTCTATCTTACCTCTTATTCTATCTGCACCATCTACCGCCTTGCTTTTCAAGCTAGCAAAATCAGAGTCAACATCGTCACCTATATTCTTTATTATTGCCACTGCTCTATCAGATATCTCCTCTATTTCAGATTGACTAAGTTCTCCATCTGCAGAATCATCGACTATCTCATTAAACAATTTTGTAAATAAGGCAGTATTCTTCTTAATATAATAAATACCTAGAAATACAATTCCAATTACGGAAAAAAAAGCAATTAATATAAAGAAGGTTTTAACTATGTTTTTCATAAATTCGGTCATTACCTACATAATATTAATATGTAGACAAACACAACACAATACTTAAATTTGCCCCCAGACCGTACCTTTACTTACTTCAACTTTATACTCTACACCCAAGTCTAGTGCATGCGACATTGCATTAGAGATCTCCATCTCAAACTCTGACTCATTATCACTATCCTCAGGGAATTCAAACAAAAACTCGTCATGAATCTGCAGAAGAATTCTGGCATTATATTTTTTAAGAATATCGGGAAATGCAACCATTGAACTTTTCATAATATCCGCTGCACTTCCCTGGATTACAAAATTAAACAACTCTCTTTCGGCTGCATTCTTTAGTGCCCGATTACTTGACTTAATCATGTTATTAACCCTCCTTCTGCCGAGTATAGTTTCGCTGTATCCTGTTTCCTTAGCAGAATTTATAGTGTTTGCCATAAAATCCCTAACCTTAGAGTACTTATCAAAGTATTTTTTAATGAAGGCATCGGCTGTTGCTCGATTCAAACCAAGCCTTTCGGACAATCCGAAAGCAGAAATTCCATAGATAACCGAGAAATTAACGGTTTTACCAACTTGCCTCTGCCTCGAGTCAACTTCCTCAATTGGAACCTCGAATAATTCCGCAGCAGTAATCTTATGAATATCAACACCATTATTAAAACTATCGACCATAACCTCTTCTTTTGATAAAGCAGCCAACACTCTTAGCTCCTGCTGTGAATAGTCGAATGTAATAAACTTATAACCTTCCGAAGCAACAAAGGCATTTCTAATATTTACACCGAAGACCTCTGTAAAGGGGATATTTTGGAGGTTTGGATTTTTTGACGAATATCTTCCGCTAACTGCCCCGAATTGATCAAACACAGAATGAATTCGCCCATCGTTATCCACATATTCAGGCAAGGATCGAATATAGGTACTCAATAATTTATCTACTTCCCTGTAGGCAAGTAGATTTTCAATTATAGGATCTACTCCCAACAAACTTTTTAGGGCCGACTCGTTCGTGCTTAAAGACCCTCCCTTTGTCTTTCTATGTACAGGCAAGGCTTTTTCCTTGAACAGAACTTCCGATACCTGCTTTGGGGATCCAATATTAAATTCATGCCCTGCACTTAAATAAATATTTGCCTTAAACTCATTCAGCTTTTCTGTTAAGATTTCTTCAAAGTTTTTTAAAGTAGGCATATCTGTGGTGATACCATTCTGTTCCATTAACATTGTTGGTAACAAGACAGTATCTTCTAATTTAATTAATTTTTCTTTCACCTCTAAATCCTCGGATCTACTCTTAATATAAGCATTTAATTTACTTAGTGCTGTAAGTTTTGACTCCGTGGTATTTTCACTGTAGATTTGTGCCCAATTGAATAGACTTAACAATTCATACTTAGCTTGCCCTTCGGCTAAAACATACGCTGTAATTCCTATGTCAATTATATTTAATTTACTGAATTCAATCTTAGAGTTAAAGAAGCAATGATACATTGCCTTTTTATCGAAGGTAATAAAATCCTTGTTGTTATTAAGAATCCAGAATTCGTTAATGTTACCTTCTACCACTTTATATAAAACATCGTTGCTAAGAATACATATACTCTCGAACTGCCAGTGTATTGGACTTTTATCAAAGTCTTTAATATTAGGTAATATATAAATTTCTTGGGAAAGCTCTACATCTTTACTCCACTCCTGTGCTTTTAAATCTGCGTGACTTTCTTTTAATTGAAGCGGCTCCGAAAATAAGTCTATCTCACCAGCATTTTCCGTTGATACATCAAATAACTTAAAGAATCTTTCTAGCTTTGGAACTAGAGATTTAAACTGCATTTCCGCAAAGAAACTCGATATCTTTGTTTTATTAACCCTTGAAAAGTCGGTATGCTCGTAGTTAAAGCTAATAGGAATATCCTTAAAAATTGTAGCCAATCTTTTAGATAGCATTGCATCTTCGTGGCCATCTATTAGCTTTTGCTGATATCTCTTTGGGACTTGGTCTAGTTTAGTGTAAATTTCTTCGATTGTTCCGAATTGATTGATTAAATCGGCAGCACCCTTTGCACCTATACCCGCAACCCCTGGGATATTATCCGATGCATCACCACTCAAACCTTTTAAATCTGTTACGTGTTTTGGCTCTACACCCATTCGCTCAAATACCATCTCATTAGTATTATAGAGTTTAGATTCCGAAAATTTAGACCCAGCTAAGTACACAAAGGTATCCTGGTCAACAAGCTGCAACAAGTCTCTATCTCCGGTCACTATCACAGTCTGCATTACATCATTGGAATATTTATCGTCGAGAGTTCCTATTAAGTCATCTGCCTCTATTCCATCTTGTATTACCATTGGAATATCAAACATTTGAATTAGCTCATATACCATTGGAAATTGGGTTACCAGTAGATCATCGGTTGCTGCTCTATTAGCTTTGTACTGAGTGTACTCCGTACTCCTAACTGTTGGTCCATGCGAATCAAAAACCGCAACAACCCTTGTTGGCTGAAACTTTGTTAAAACATCAAGCAATAGACCCGCGAAACCATAGACTGCATTTGTAGGTTGACCTTTTGCATTCTTTAAATCAGGAGGGAATGCGTGAAACGCCCTATGTATTAGCGCATGAGAATCGATTATTAAAAAAGTATTTTTTTCTTGCATATTAAAATAGTCTATCGTTGTAATTATTTTCTTCTATATATCTTAAAAAGTCTAAGCCTTTTTCTGTTATCTTTATCTCCGCTCCATTTGAATGTATATTAACCAAGTTATTTTGCACTAGAATCTGAATAAACTCCTCAAAGGACCAGCTTTCATAAATATTAAATTCAGACCTTGTAACAGTATAAAAGAATAATAATTCGGTAGCGAAATCTTTCTTATTAGCTCTTAATCGTTTAAGTAATTCTATTTGACTACCAAATATAATTGAATAAATCTTCTCAAATTCCAACTGCTTCTTTAGTTGTTCCACTTCCGAGTTTTCTTTAGACATATTCTTCGCTGAATCAATCTTCACGGGTTCACTTTGACTTTCTTTCAGCTTATTGAAATCAATTTCAAAATCTTGCCCCGCAACCTTACCACTAATCTTGGATATATTCTTAGATATAAAGTTAGCTAATTCTTTCCTATATTTAAAAATTAAGCCAATGATAGCAATTGCTATCATTGGCCCAGAAATCTTATATAAAAAGTCTAGCGTTAATCTATATAGTTCAAGATACACTGCCATCTTTATTTACTTCATTAAATAAATCCTCAAACTCATCTTTAGACATAACTTCTTTATCTAGCAACATATTAGCAACCTGATCCAACTTATCTCGATGGTCAGCTAAAATTTGCTTAGCCTTTTTATATGCTTCATCTATCAATCCTCTTACCTCTGTGTCTATCTCCTCTGCAGTCTTCTCGGAATATTCTTTACTTGTAGAGTACGCATAGCCTAAATAGTCGTTTTCTTCAAAATCTCCGTATTGGACTAAGCCCAATTTATCACTCATACCAAATCTTTGCACCATTCTTCTAGCTACTGCAGTTGCTTTCTCTATGTCGTTCGATGCTCCGGTGGACACATCGTCTAGAGCAATTTCTTCTGCTGCTCTACCTCCTAAGGAAACAGTAATGTCTGCAATTAACTTACCTTTAGAAATTATGTACTCATCAGTTTCTGGTAAGAACATTGTTACGCCACCAGACATACCTCTTGAAACAATAGAAATTCTATCTACAGGAGTTGAGTTTGGAGTGTACTTAGCAACCACGGCATGCCCTGCTTCATGGTACGCAACCAGCTTAAGTTCCTTTTCAGTTCTCTTCTTTGATTTTTTAGCAGGACCAAGTACAACCTTGGAAACAGCCTCGTCAATATCAGAGTTTGTAATTTCCTTTTGGTCTGCATTTGCAGCAATAATTGCAGATTCATTTAGAATATTTTCTAAATCCGCACCTGTAAAGCCAACCGTTCTCTTTGCGATTCTATACAAATCTACATCTGCTGCAAACGGTTTATTTTGCCCATGAATCTCAAGAATCTTCTTTCTACCCTCAACATCAGGTAATTCAATTCGAACTTGTCTGTCGAACCTTCCAGGTCTTAGAATAGCTGGATCCAACACATCTGGTCGGTTAGTTGCAGCCAAAACAATTACGTTAGTGTTTTTCTCGAATCCGTCCATTTCAACTAATATCTGGTTTAATGTTTGTTCTGTAGCACCAGATTGAATTTTAGTGCCTCTTTTTCTTGCTACAGCATCGATTTCGTCTATGAATATTAGTGCCGGAGCTGCTTTCTTGGCTTTATCGAATAGGTCTCGTACTCTCGAGGCTCCTGCCCCTACTAACATCTCTTCAAATTCTGAACCTGAAGTATGAAAGAATGGTACTTTTGCTTCGCCTGCAATTGCTCTTGCTAATAAGGTTTTACCAGTTCCTGGAGGACCAACTAATAAGATTCCCTTTGGAATTCGTGCACCCAGTTTTCTATATTTATTTGGATTCTTTAGGAAATCAACGATTTCGAATAGTTCATTTCGGGCTTCATCAATTCCTGCAACATCATCAAAGGTTGTATCAGTTTTCGAACCAAAGAACACCTTAGCTTTGCTTTGTCCAAATTGCATAATACCCATTCCTGAACCCTGAGCTCCTCGGAATATAAAGAATATTAGTACTACAAATCCTACTAAAGTAATAATATTTAGAATATCTGAAAAGGCTATAGTCGAAGGAATATTAGTAGATAATATCTCCACATTCTCATTTGTTAATGAGATTCCTTCATTCTGAAGTAAATCAGTAAATGAATAGATATTTGGGTTCCAATCTACATAGAATTGCTGAACTAAGTTAGGGTTAATTTTTGCAATAACTGTACCATCAACACTAAGTATATTAGTAAATTGACTATCGTTTTTTCTTTCTACAAAAGAACTTGGTGTAATTTGAGCGGCTTCCGTTCTTAATTTAGTTACTGGGATAATTAGAGAATCAATACTAAGCTTTTTATCTGTTAACTTATCCTGAAAGTCTTTCTCTGTTACATTCTTAACAAGAATGTCTTTATACCCGGCAGGTCTTATTGCAACAATATAATTGTCGGCAATTACAATTTCTCTAATTAGTGAGAATTGGTTATTTAATAAAGCCTTTAGTGATGCAAGGGTGTCTTTAACCTCAAGACTCGCAACAAGCTGATCCAAAGTCTGGATTTCGAATCCATCTGCAGCATCAGTTGTGTATTTATATTTTTCTGATGTAGTAATTTGAGTATCTTGAGTGGAGTTTAAAACCGCATAAGATTTACCGTAGGCCACAACTTTACCATCGTTTTGAATATAAACTTGTGAATATTGATTATCCTTTATGCCTCTTACAATTGAATCTAAAGTAGTATTTACCGCTGATTCATTTGAAGATCTATTAAATATTCCAAGTAGTAATAAAAGTATTACAAATACTCCTATTATCAATACTAGAGGATTTAACTTTAATGTAAACCCTTTGGCCTTCTTTAAAGGTCTTTTAGCGTTTGATTGTGCTGATTGTATTTTACTAAGAATTTCATCTGAAAGTTTTTCCATTTCAGCTTTAGTTGGTGCTTTTTGCTTATTCTTTTCGGGATTCGATTGCGTTGAGTTATCCATAATTTATTCGGTAAGTTAATTCAATATGATTAATTATATCTTATGAAGTCTATTCACAAAACAATAATCGGGAGAATATTAAACAAAAGTATCAGGGGGCGGGATCGAACCGCCGACCTCGGGTTTATGAATCCCGTGCTCTAACCGACTGAGCTACCCTGACATGTGCTTATGGATTTTATCAGGAAAATGCAATTTTATTAAGTATAAAAATCAAAAGCCCCTACAAACATGTAGGGGCTTTTGGTTGCGGGGGTGCGATTCGAACGCACGACCTCAAGGTTATGAGCCTTACGAGCTGCCACTGCTCTACCCCGCGATATTAATATTGCAAGTTGGATTTTATCATAGATTTACCTTCCAATCAATTTAAGCCACCAATCGGAATAGTCTGCCTTGCTTTTTAGGTCAAGATACTCTGGTGATTCAACAAAAAAACTAGGCTTATCCTTAGTATTATATAAGGTCTCATCAGGTCGACCCAAATTCTGAGCGTCTCTTAGTAGCAGAGCCTTATATTCTTCGGAGTTAACATAACTATACTCCTCAGATAATTTTTCATTCTTTTCTTGAAGCTTTGTAAGTTCGGTTTTTTCCTCCAGAAAGGTTGAGTAGTTACTCTGTCCGTTAGTAAAAACTCTAATAATATTGCCCGCTAGAACGAGAACTAAGAATGAAAGAACTACAGACAAGGCAATTCCGTCGAATTTAACTTCGTTAAGATTATTTTTAGCTTTTTGAAACAGTCTTTTAAATAAGCCCTGCATAAATATTATTATTAATTGACCCTATAATATACCCATGTTAATATTTTGTCACTTGTAAACACCACAAAGCAATGGAAAATGAGAAATTAACAAATGACTTTATTAACTATCTTAAAAGAAGAGGAAAAGCAAAGTCAACTTTAATAGCTTATCAAAATGATATAAAGCAATTAGCTGAAAGCAATTTAAGTAAAAACTTAGTTGATTTCTCAGAGGTAGACGTAAAACATGGTTTAAACTTTCTACAGACCACCTACTCACTCTCCGCTAAAACTGTTTCTAGGAAATTAAATAGCATTAGAACATTCTATAAATTTCTTGAAGAGAAAAAGATAATAAAGGAGAATCCTACTACCAAAATTACACATCCTAAGTTTAGAATAAAGAAACAAAGAGTCCTAAGTAAACAAGAGTACCTAGCCTTGCGAGAAATTAGTAGGGAGAATCCAAAAATATACATGATTATTGAATTTCTCCTACAAACTGGTGTAAGAATTGGGGAAATATCCAGAATTAAGATAAAGGATCTGTATATAACAAGGCAGGAACCATACGTATACATTGAAAAATTTGCGAGCAACCCAGAAAGAAAGGTGCCACTAAACCCAAAAGTTGTAACAGAACTCAAAGATTATCTATCTAGAACAAAGCCCTCCAAGAAGCCCACAGCTCCATTATTTGCCACAAAAACAGGCAGAAGCATTGAGATTAGGAACATTAGGGGTTCTATAGATAGATTTATAATTAAGGCGAAGATTAAGAATGCCTGTGTTAATGATCTAAGAAATACATTTATTGTTGCTCAACTAAGTAATGGAATAAGTATTAGCCGACTAGCTGATATGGTTGGTCATAAAAACATAGCAACCACAACACGTTATGTTGACCTACTCAGCAAAAAATACAAATCTCGAGGAATTGATAAAGTAGTAGAACTTTAAATAAATGCTGAAAAAGAGGAACCTGAATTATCTTTGAACTGAACTTCTATTGACTTGATGGTCTTTGTCGGATTGAATGGGATACTGGCTTCTGCTGTATTACTCCTATTATGTGTAAATTTTTGTCCGTGTTGAATTTCAAATACTGTATATACACTCGTATAGTTATTGGTGCCATCAATCCAATTCACTTTAATTCTTACATCTAGCATGTCGTAATTATTGTTGTTAACAAAACTTATCGAATCCCCCAACACTCCAGCATATGTAAAATAGAATTCTTGCGGCCCCCTACCCGAGTCTTCAATAATTGTATATTTCGTAACTGGGAATGAGGTCGGATCAGTTGTATATGACAGCGGCGTTTTATTTACCAACGTTGTGTCTTGCTGTCGGGGTTTTGGAAATTTAAATGCCCTTTGGCTCTGATTATTTATTGCACCCATCCTAGGTAGGGAAAAATCCAAGACAACGGTTCGCTCTCTGTCACCTTGAGGAGTTTTATTAGAAACTGTCTGTACCCGAACAACACTTGCACCTTGTACATCAGCACCCTGCGCAGCTATGTATTCATCAAAGGAAATTTTAAAAATGGAAAGGAAGCTTGGTATAACTAAGCTTAAAAAGACAACTATAACTATTTTGAGAATTGAGTTTAACTTTAACATTCCAATCCAGTTTAAATTACCTTGGAAACATATGCAATTCCTAGCTAACAATAGGCATGTATAAAGAATTTAATCGTAACTAAATATTAGTGATCAAATATTATAGACAAAATGAGTAAAATATTTTGTGTAAGCTGATGGTCACGTATGCAATTATCTGAAGGTAAGGAAGAATGTTCAAAGTAGGCCTGCGCAGACTTGAACTGCGGACCCCGGCTTTATAAGAACCGTGCTCTAACCAGCTGAGCTACAGGCCTACTTTGAACACAAAAACCTTAACGTTTGTCTAATACTAGGCAAGAAACGTATGGAAAGTATAGCAAAAAGATTTAAAATTTAAAATCCGCCTAAACCGCCACCAAACAATGATGCTGGCTTTTTCTCTTCCTCTGTCTTTTCCTTTATGAATGTACCTCGTAGTTTAATTTCATTTTCGATAATATTTCTATCTTTTCCATATTTTAGTCTTGATATTTGTTTTGAAACATCTGCAATCTGCTGACTTGGTTGGCCTATCATATCATATTGAGAATCACCATAGAAAGATCTTGTAGTGAATGCTGGTGTTGGCTTTCCGTCAGCTAACATTTTTAAGTAAAAGTTAAAGTTCTCGATTTGTTGTAAATCGAGCTCCTCAAAACCTTCACCTATGACTTTCTTTAAGAAAGCCGCATCGTCTTCTCCTACTCTGAATATTGCCTTATTACCTACATTACCAAATACTGCATCTCTAATTTTTGTATTACCACCTTCTCTGGTCAACTGCCCAATAAATTGATGTCCCATTGTTAAAGATAGTCTGTATTTTCTTGCCTCGGCCAGTATTGTCATAATCCCATCTGTTAAATAGTTTTGAAATTCATCTATGTACAAGTAGAATGGGTTTCTAGATTTTTCATCTGTACCTTCTCTTTCTAATGCTGCAATCAGTAATTTACCAATAATAATCATTCCTAACAAAGATGCATTTAAATCCCCAATTCGGCCTTTGGTTAGCTTAACAATAAGAATCTTACCTTCATCCATTATTTGTCTAAAATTTATACTCGAAGTTTGTTGAGCAATAATTGGTCTTACATACTGATTAGTTAAGAAAGGAGCCAGTTTGGATACAACGTATGGAGTAACATTTTTAAGCCCCACATCTCCTGTAGCCTGCTCTGCTTGTTTACGCCAGAAATCAATAACTTCCTGGTCAGTACACTTGGAAAGCTTATAATTTCTGTAGCCGTCATCTGCGAATATTTTAGGAATTTCCATTAAAGTAGAGCCCGATTCGACATCATCAGTTAAAAGCATAATTGCATATCTAAAGTATTGCTCAAACATTGGACCACCAGTAGTCTTTAGGTTATACAACGTATCGAATATATTTAACATTTCATTTGTAACAAGAGTTCTTTGTGCAGGATTGCTAAATTCCAGCATATTTAACCCCACTGGTCTATCTAAATCAGAAGGATCAAAGATAACTACATCCTCTACCCTTTCTGGGGGTACTTGAGCAAGAATCTTCTCGGCATCGGTTCCGTGGGGGTCTACATAGCCGCAGCCATGACCTAACTTCATGTCCCTAATCATCATTCCTGACATGAATCCCGATTTACCGGTTCCAGTTTGTCCAATTACGTACATGTGCCTTAACCTATCTTCTGGTTTAATAAAAATTTCTTTGTATTGCCCTCTAAATGAGTTTCGCCCTATATACATATAATCTTGTTGATAGGTGCTTGCTACAAAGTCCGGAGCCGGGGCTTTTTTTGCTAGTTGCCATTTTATATGTGGAGAGTGTACGTTCTTATTTGGAAAGTGAAAAAGTGTGGCCAACTCAGCTGTATTTAAAATCATTGTCTGCCTTGGTATTCTATAAATTACATCCTCGGCAATAGTCGAGAGTTCATCTTCTTTTACCTTTTTGAATCTATTACCAGCCTCCTTAAGGAATTGATCGAATACACTTAGGGTATTAGCTAGGTTTGAATCAGCACCAAACTTGGTATCAGAAACACATACAATTCTTAAATCTGTATAAAACCCTGACTTATCTGCTTTCTTATCCATTAATGAGATAGTGTCATCGTTAAATTTAGGCTTAGCAGCTTTCTCACCTTCCTTTGCCGGCTCTCTTAATTTTTTAACAAAGTCTTTTGCATCGTTCCTCCAGTTTGAACCTGCAGGAGAGATAATCATTTGAAAGATAGCCCCTTCGTTATCGTTTAACTTGCTGAATATGTCGGTTATTGTTGCAATTGAATCAACTGCCAACTCTTCGTAAGTTTGAAAAGGTATTCTAGTATCTTTGTCTAATTTTAGTGCTGCGAAAGAAGTAAATGCAGCATCAGGAAATAGATTGTATTCCTTAACAAGGTTGATTTCTGCTAGCGGATATGTTCCATTTATTTGTCTATCTACAATATTGGCAATACTTTGGGGACACACGACATAGAATTTTATGGATTCTTTAAATGCAACTACTTCAAAACTAACAAATTTTCTTGCACCGATAAATTTTTTAAATCCAGTCAATTCTTCCCCTATACCTAATAATCCAGAGAACATTTGTTCTGCAGCTCTTATTTCGACTTCGTTTGATCTAGGTAATTTAACCTCGAAGAATACTAAACCTAACCCCTTCTTTTTAAGAACATTCTGTTTAAAATTTCTTAGGAAATTTCTTACTACAAAATATAAGACTATTAAAATAACAAGCACAAGTATAAAAACAATTAATGCTGTTTGTATACTATTACCATCCACTTGGCTGGTTACGTTATTTAGGGTCGGTGTTTTAAACATAAGAACGAACTAATTCGTTTTATTATAGATTATTTTGTATATCTAGTTAAGCAAAGATTAACTTTTAGAGGATTTTTGTTCACTTACAAATTTTTCAAACTGCACTGAAAGCCACTTAGAAGTTGAGCTTAAGGATTTCCTGCTATTTTTTTTAATATATTCAATTGCTTTTTCAATATATACAGGATTAATTGGTGTTTTAAATCCATCTCCATAGGGAGATTCTGGTTCCTTTGGTTTAGCTGGCGTCGTTGGCTGTTGGACTACAGGAATTGGTTGAGTCGCAACATTTGCAACCTCTTGTTTCTTTTCCACACTCTTTTCTATTGTAGATTCCTTTTCTATACTTGTTTCTAAGTTTGCATCTGGAATTACAGGCATTGTAGGCATATTCGGCATTGATTCAGGACCTCCTCCAGTTACTTGTGAATTTGCGATTTGAGTCTGTACAAAGTCGTATGCAACTTTTAGAGGGACAATCTGCCCATTAGGTGCAACAACCAATGTTAATGAATTTTCATCATAACCGAAGAACTTAAATCCAAATCGCTCTACTAATTTTAGTACTTCTTGATCGTTATTTTGTTGAAGTGTCTGATTATCCATACTTAAATATTATACTTTTTTCTTTCAAAATTGATTTGCTTTTGAACATCTTTTTCTTTAAGTTTTTGTCTTTTATCAAATTTTTTTCTACCTCTCACAAGTGCCACATTAACCTTTATTAGTCCCTTTTCATTTTCAACGACTTCCAAGGGTACAATAGTATTCCCTGGTTGCTTTGCACTAGCGTTTAACAATGCAATTTGTTTTTTAGTCATCAAAAGTTTTCTTTGTCGTGATTCCTCATTTCTACTTACAGCAGGAGAAAATTTTAAAGGAGTAATTGAAGCCCCATCTAAAAATAATTCATTAGAACTTACTTTTATATAAGCCCCATTCAGACTAATTCTATTGGCTTTTATTGACTTTACTTCCCAACCGTATAGGCTGATTCCCGCCACTACATTTTCTAGAATGTCAAAATCAAAATATGCCTTTTTGTTACTGGCTAAAACTTTCATAAATCTAATCTTATTATTGACGTGCCATCCAGTACAAAAATGTTATTACTTGCTTCGTTTACTGCCAACTCTTTAATATTCTTAAATACACCAGATTCATTTCCTCTATATACAAATGCCTTTAGGAATGCCAGTGTTTTTTCATCATTATCCTGAATTGTAAATAAAAGAACTCTTCTATTTGTTGGATCGGCTACAGCTAAAAGTTTACCATCAATGTCAATAGCAGTAGCTGATGCAATAGAATCGTAATCTTTTTTAGTTGTATTAATAAATGTTGCCTGTGTTATTGTATTATCCTCACCTCCCAGATATCTTCTCAATCCTTTACCCCGAACTAATACATATATCTCGTAAGGGACATCAATATCTATTGCACTTCCTAACTCAGGATCAGTTTTCCAGTTTGGTGGATTCTGTGTATTGTACACTGCTCCACCCGCAACGTACTCATCACCATTTTGTTCTCTTTTATAAATTTGTTGATGATTCTGATGTAATTCGTATAATGCGTTATTTCCACTGAACACTGTAGCCTTAGTAACACTACCTATAACTGCAGGTGATAACCCTGGAAATCTAGAAACTGTACCGTCGGATACACTTAATTTACCTACGGAACTTGTGGTATCGGAATCAAAGAATATAATATCTCCATCCACATTAGTTGTCATGGTAAATGGCGCATTTAAACCAGTAGCGAATTGCTTAACTTCTGAATCAATATTCGTTCCGAATTGATAAATTGTGTTCCTGGCCTTATCGCTAGCATATAAGTTACCTTGTGTATAAACAAGATCAGTTAGGTTTGCATCAGAATAAATTTTACCTACATCCGCCACAACCTGTGGTTGAGTTATTCCTACCGATCCAGTAATCTTGTCTTTTGTTTTTACAATCTGGTCCTGCTGCGAAGCAATACTATCTAAATACATACCATCCTTCTTCTGAGCTTCTAAAGAATTATTTAATTTGTCCAGCTGATCTAATAAAGTTGTCTTTTTAGCGTCATCCAGATTGGCGTTTGCTTGTTTAACAAGATTATCAAGCTGAGATTTATAACTATCTACGGAAGTTCTTATTTCTTCAATTCTTGCTTCTTCTGCCAGCTGCGCATTTCTATTGTTTATTGCAGAAATTATTAATACTCCCAGTACCACAACCAGAGCCACAAGAATTAGCCTGTTTCTTTTTCTTTTTTTAGCCTTTGCAAAAATATCCCTTCTATCGTCTACTCCACCTCCAATAAATTCTTTTTTAAACCAAATCAGCAGTTTTTTCAGTAGACCCGCAATTAATAGAACAAAGTCTCTTAGATATTTTATATAAGTCTTATTACTTTTTTTAAAAAAAGGAATTAGCTTGCTGTTAGCGAAATTTCTAATACTGCCAATAAAATTTTTAATTATTGTAACTGCTTTATTTTGCTCAGAGGCATCAGGTTGTTCATATTTGGAATTCGCATAGGCTTCTTCAATATTTTGTTCATTATCTGTATCTTCATTTTCCTGGGCATTTCTTTTTTCTTGAACTTTAACCTTTAGATTTCCCATATGTGTTTTTCCAGTGTTAAAGCCTGTCACCAGTTTGTTTCTGAAGTTATTTATAAATTGTCTCCCTACTGGCAATTCAGACCGAGTCTCTGGGTTATCTAAATTTGTATTTAGCTCCTGTACAGATTCTATTTCTGCAAGAGTATCTTCTTGATTAACAGGTAAATGCTCTTCTTGAGGCTCAAGCTCTAATCCTTCATCTACAACCTCGGTAGGTGTTTCTAGTGTATCATCAAAATCTTCTTCTTGAATTGGTATATATTTTGCAGAACCATCATTTTCCTGTGCAGTAGTTTCTTCTACGAATTCTTCTTGGGTTGGTAAGGCTTTTTCGGCCCATGTATCTTTCTCATCGGCAAGTAGAAGAATACCTACACCTTCAGAATTTGATAAGGACGATAAATTGTCTACATTTAGATTACCTATTGCAGATTCAATACTGGCTTCCCCGGCCACTGCTGCCGAACTAGTGGATAAGGCTAGTCTATCACCAGGTTCTAACTCTAAGCTACCTGTCTTCAGAAAGCCCATCATATTCCCATCAGTTAGACCCTTTGATAGCTCTACAAATCTGTCTCCTCTTTGAATATAAATTTTGCTTTCGCCTACAACTCCTACGTATAAAAAATTTCGGTCAAATAGTGTTAGCGCAACTTCAATATCTAAACCATTTTGTGAATATCTTTCATCAGAAGATAGAAGAACCTCCATTTTGGACTTCATTTTCCACACAGCATTCTCTAATCTAATTATGTAATCACCTTCTTTACCCTCTGAAAATAAGTAATTCTGAAGTTCGTCTAGGAACATTTTCGCAAGTGGTTCTAGGCCCGTTTCATCACTTTGCGATGCAAGTTTAATAATTGCGAACAATTCTAGTGGTTCAATTGAATCATCGGGCTTAAAGCCATAAACTCCTGACCAGGAATTAGGGGTTTGTTTTCCTACCAAAAAATCAGCTCTTAATTGCATACAAAAATATTAGATTAACTATCTTTTTAACAGTATATCAAAAAAGAAAATCTAAATTATGCTGTAATTATCAAAATAAGTGTAGCTAGAAGAACTGCAATATAAGCGATTGCAATAAGGTTAAATACAGGAAAGCCTGAAGTCTTAATAATTCGGTTCATTCTAAAGGTCTGAAAAACTAATATAAAGCCTGCTAAAAGATGAACCAAACCAATAATAATGACTATTATTTTTATAAATTCTATTATTTCTGGTGTAAAAAATTCAGACACTATCATATTTATAAGTTTTTGCTACATTAGATAAATCTGTAATAATATCTCTAACTCTTGTTGGAGATGGAACATGTTTGCAAATCATTTCAGATGCGTCGCTTGCACTGTACACGTATACATTGCCATAATTAAAAATGTCACCAAGTAACCCCGCAGATCTTTCCTTTACATCTTGAATATCTTGTAGAGAGACTTCAGAAACACTGTAATTACCGAATGGTTTATAGTCGTAGTCCATTATACGCTGGTCAGTAACTATAAAGGGATCAAAATACCAATCAATGAAGTTACTTACAATACTTGTAAATATAAACGAATAATACAACAGTCCTACAATGGTTAATGCCTTATTACTTATAAAGCTTATATCGATTCTGATTCCAAAATTTTCTAACAGAGATAGTACAATAAACGGCAAAAGTGCCATGAACAAATTCCTTAGAAACCATCCTAGATTTGTTATCCAATGTGCTCTTACCAATACATAGACTTTCTCATTTGCATCTTGAGTTTCGAAAACGATATTGGGCTTTAGTATTATTGAGGACCAAGGCAGCCCTGATTGTTTAGGTACAATCTTATCAGCTTCCTGCAGCCTCATCTTCGAAACATAGTCTCTATTGTTTTTGGGAGGTTGCATGTTCGTGGGATAGTAGTAATAACCATTAAACGGGTTTGACATACTTCCTGGATAAACTGGCTGTGGAAATACCGCCTCTTTCTTTGAAGTTTCCTGATTATTGCTTGCATTGGCGTTATTAGACATATCTAATTATAACGTTAATTGGACAGAACTAGTACTATCTGATTCAATAAATCAATGTTTGTGTGCTGAATTTCACTCGTTTTTACTAAAAATACTGGGAAACTCATAGACAACTTACTGGCAAATGCTTGCTTGTCCAAGAGTTCTTTTAATGTTTTTTCGGCAGATATTCTCTGGTCGTTTAGGCTTGAATCAATCTTAAGTCCAAATTCAAGATTTTCTCGCTCTATTTTAAGAATATCTGCCTCCCTTCTCTTTTTATAGTATTCATCCGAAGTAATTGAATTAGCGGATAAATCCGTTAATTTCTTTTCTTCCTGCACTATTAAATTTTCAATTTGTTGTAATTCATTCTTTATTGACTCGTAGTCTTTTCCATTAAGGTTTTTTTGAATATTCTGTTCTACTGCATTCAGTTCGTTGTTTAATGCATTAACCCAGGCAGAATTTATGAATAATTGGGCATTTGGGTCTTCTTTAGCCAATGGATTTGATTCTTGCTTAATATCAATTACCTCTGCTCTACTTGAATCTTCATTCAGGTCTTCCAATGAATCGCTAAAGAATTTAGAGACAATATAAGCTGTCATTAAGATAACAGTTGATACTACCGCTACGACTAGAACGTTAAAATCGTAAGAGTAAAGAAAGCCTACAATAGAAATTGCAATATTTAGGAATAACAAAATAGGAATTATGCTAAGTTTAAGTTTGAATTTTGAGTTTGAGCTAGCAGAATCATCTTCGGAACTATTAATTGCAGACTGTGATTTTGTAAAGAGTTGAGAATTCTGAAATTGCATTTTTTGCTGTTTTAGCTGATTAACCTTGTCAGCATCTTGTATTAAATGGTTATAACTTAGCACTTTCTGCTTTAATTCATCTCTTGTTTTAATAAGTAGACCCACAGATTCCATCATCTGTTTTATAGTGGATTTATCGGTATTATATTTTTTAATATTAGTGGTAATATCCTCTTTACTCTTTTTACTTCCTTGAAAAGAATCTATCTGATTCTGAATCGAATTCAATCTTGAATTTAGCTCTGTGAGCCTCGAGTATTTATCTTTTTGTTCCTCACTTAGGCTGGATTCGATTGAATTTTTTACAGATTCAATAGTATTTTTTGCCTCGGCGATTTTATTTACCAAGTCAGGCGAAATTGGTATAGATAATTTACTAATCGTTTCCCTTATCTGAGAATTGTATTGCACTATTCGTGCCTGCATAATTTGGGGAGTCAATTCAAGATGAAAATTATTTTTGACTAACCTATAAAAATCATTTTCAACAATACTTTTATTGTCTTTATACGCCTTTATAGTTCCATCGTTAATCAACTTATAATTTGCAATTGTGCCGTCTAAATTTTCAACATTAAACTCAATTTCTGAATTTAATGATAGATTTTCTAGATTCGCAAGAAATGAGTTTAAGGACTCCAGACTAAGACTTGAGTCCTTAAAGTTAATCACAGAACCGTTAGTTTTAAATGATTTAAATCTAAACATTTATAACTTTTAACACCTTGTAGGGTTACAGGATGAATCACAGTAAACGAGTCCCAACAGCGGCAAAGTAAGTTCTCTGGTTTTGCACCATGTTGCTGCAGTGTCACCTGTTTGAACATCGCAAGTTAATGAAATATTATAAATACCCCTAATAACTCCACAACCTCTCGTAACACCTTCATAGCCAGTTCCTTTACAGATTATGCCTTCAGGATCTGATCCGTCATTAAATGCCGTACATGGGTTGGAGGCAAATTTTGCTGCAATTACCCCTTTAGGATCGGTACATAGAGAGCTATAAAAGAATTGAAACCCTGGCATATTTACGTTGTAACATTGCGCATTTGTATTTATTCCTAAAAGACGGAATACTGTAGTCAAAATAGGAACAGCCAGGAAAACCAGTGCAAAACCAATAATGTAATTCACAATCTTCTTTCTAACTTCAGTAATCTTGGTAGGATCTCCTCTTGAGATAATATATTCATAACCAAGTTTTACTAGAAATAGAAAAGATAGAGATGCTACAAGTCCCCAAATTGCATATAAAATTCTTACGAACCAAACTTCTATTTGCTGTAGCGCAGGTGGTTTTAGTTGAGCAATGATCTTTGTTTGACCCGCAGCGCAATCTAACCCTACTGGTGTATAACCCGAATTAGTGCCCCCACAACAATAGAAATTACCAAAATCATCAGGACCTTGCACATTTAATTTAACACCACTTGGCTCAGTATCTTCATCTGTTAGGTTCTCTCCTGTTTCCTTATCAAAACATTGATAACTTTCAGCATTATTCCCTGAAAAATCGAAAGACTGTAATTGTGCACTAACAATCGCTACGTGACCAAAAATCAGATTAAGTATGAGTAGCAGATAAAGGAGTTTTTTATTCTTTCCCATGAGAAATTATTAATATTAATACTTATTACACTATAGATTAAAGGTTAAGGCTAATCAAGAAGAAATGAAAAGCCCAGGCTTGGCCTGGGCTTTATAAAATTCTAATTAACTTAATTCAAGATTGAATTCAATAGTGGGTTTACCTGGTTATTAACCTGATTTGTAGTTAATGCACCACCTGCACCAAAGAATGCAATAATAATGATAATACCGATTAAGCCTACAAATAATGCAGCAATACCGATAAACACCGACTTGATAGCCTTTTGAGCCTCTTCAATTTTTGCTGGATCTCCTTCTGATCTAATGTATTTAATTGCAGCTCTAATAATCACGTAGATTGAGAAAATGATTATTGCTACAAATATTAAAGACACAATTAAGTTAAAAGTACTTTTGATTGTATCAGATGTACTTGTTGCATTAACATCACCGCACAATGAGCTGATTCCAAATGCTCCAACACTATTAATAAATGGGAAAACAGTACAAATCAAGTTTCTTGATTGAGCTTGAACTGTTAACAATGGAGAAACCAATGGTGCAACTAATAAAAATGCTCCTACCATGATTCCTGCAAGTTTCTTATTTCTAAACATAAGAGTATTTTAATAAAATAAATAATTTAATTTGTAATTATTGGTATTACAGTATTACCTGGTGTATTTACTGCTGTATTCAATATACCACCTGCACCAAAGAATGCAATAACAATAATAAGCCCTACTATTCCTATAAAGATGATTCCTATGCCAATATAAACACCTCTTATAATATTTGTACCGGCCTCTACTTGGCCCGGATCACCATTACTCCTAATTATAGTAAGTGCAGCCTTAATTATCAAGAAAATGCCATATAATATAATTGCTCCGAAAGCTGCTGCCAAAGCGAACTTTATAAGATCAGTAACTTGTCCGTTAACATCCCCACACGCATCAAAGGCCGATGTATCGTACTGATCGCATGGCAAGACATCTGAAGCAGTAGCAGCCTTAATGCTGAAAGGCAATACCGAAAAAGCGATTATAAAAGTTAGCAATATTAATTTTTTCATATTATTCTCCTATTGGGTTACATTTAGCCTCTGCGGCTGACTTATCTCCTTTTACATCGTCAGCTAACAGAGCCTGATAATAAAATTGAACACCAGACGACTCATCGCAAAACTGAAACATTTTAGGCCAACTAAAGATAGTGCCAATTCCAAAGAATACACCTATAATACTTAGTACTAGGGGGAAGAACAGTGAGATTGCAGCTCCAATAAGTACCGATTGAACCTGTTTAAATGCCTCAGCCAATGTATCTGCGTTGCCCTGGCTCTGCAATCCTCTTACACCAGCTTTAACCAGAAGAAAAATCCAGAAAATAACCAATCCTACGGTAGCTAAAGCTCCGATGAACGATACCCAGCTAAATATGCTCGCATTTTCAGTATTGAAATCAATAAAGCTAGCAAAAACAGGAACTCTAATTTCCTCTAGCCCAATATTGTTATCTATTGTACAGTTAACGCATGTGACCGTCTGATTTGCTAATCCGCCTGAATTTTCTTGTGCATACACAGGAGCAAAGAAGAATATGCTTAATATTATTGTTAGCAATAAAGTCTTCATTATTTAATAGTAATAATTGTTCCTCCAGATTCTCCGCCGGAAATATCTAGATTATTTAACTGACCTACTCCTAATAGGTTGGCGACTACTTGAATTAAGATTATAAAGCCCCAGCAAATAACTACACCTATTATTAAATTTGTAAGTTCTTTATTAATTTCCGCGATTTGGTCGGGTGTAATAGCCATTGGTCTTTTTACTCCAGTAACATAAATACCTCTCACAATTGCGTAAACAGAAACAAGACCCAATATTGTTGTAAACAGTATATTTATAATCGTCCCTGAATTATCCGGATTAATTCTAATAGTAGTTCCAAATACCTCGGTCTGCGTAATTTCGGACGGAAGCTGGGCACTTACCCTATCACCATTTTCATTTACACAAATATTGGGACAACATTTAGCCTCCTCGGTTCCAGGTTTAGTAATTCGAACGATCTGACAATTTAAATCTGCAGTATAACCCCCTGATTTACCAGGTACATAAGGCACACTACAATCATCAGGGATAAAATATGGGGCTATACAGTCTGTAGACTGTGCCGATAACTTAATACCCGAACTAAGGATTATTGTAATTACTATGAATAATAAAGCTTTTAGTTTCATATTATTGATTCTGTATTAATCCACCTTGAATACCTAGCAATTTACCCGCAAAGTCAACAATTGTAGGTGCAAACACTGCAATTGCAAAACCTACAATTGCTGCAACTATGATTTGCGAGCTTGACTTAACTTTATCCGGATTACCTTGAGATGTTAATCTAACCCATCCTCCATAAAGTATCATTGCACCAAATGTAATAATAAAGACAGGTCTAATTAGCGAAGTCAATGCATTAATTATGTCTTCCAGACTACTGTATCTTGTAGGGTTAGGAATTGCATAATTCTGACTAACATTAGTCAGTCCTTGAGCTGCTACTGGCAATGCCATTAAAACACTCTGGGCTAAGACAATTATTGAGATCAACTTTTTTTTATTCATATAAATTTGATTATTTAATTTAATTTACCACTTGTTGTACAGTTAATCCATTAAAAACTGCTTCTGTACCGCTTCGTAGTTTACCCTGAATTATTAAATCTGCTAATTTATTCTCTATGTTTTCCTGCACAATTCTTTTTAATTCTCTTGCACCAAACATCTCGCTATAACCAAGGTTTGCTAATTCTACCAAAGTTGCCTCATTCCAGGAAATACCAATTCCTTTTTGCATTAAATTATCATCTATTTTTTTCAACATCAGCATCACAATCTGCTCAATCTCAATTTTTGATAACGGTCTAAACATTATTAATTTATCAAATCTGTTTAAAAATTCAATCCTGTAAGATTCCCTTAGTTTATTTGTCACATCTTTTTCCACATCGTGGTATTTTTTACCTTCGTAGATTTCTTTCGCAATTAAGTCAGAACCTACATTTGAAGTCATAATTATTATGGTATTAGTAAAATCTACCTTTCGACCTAAACCATCAGTTAAAGTACCTTCATCTAAAACTTGTAGGAATAGATCTAAGACCTTTTTATTAGCCTTCTCTATTTCGTCCAACAACACCAACGAGAAAGGTCTTGATCTGACTGACTCAGTCAAGTATCCGCCTATAAAATTGCCTTTGTCATCGGTATATCCAATAATTCTATTAAGATTTTGATCTTCCTGATATTCCGACATGTCTAGTCTGATCAATAAGTTTTCACTGCCATAGTAGACATCGGCCAAAGTTTTAGCCACTTCTGTTTTCCCAACACCAGTAGGTCCATAAAATAAAAATGACGCAATTGGTTTTTTAGTATTTGTCAGTCCTGAACGAGATCTTTTAATTGCAGATGCGACAGCATCTACAGCCTCATTCTGCCCAATAACTCTGTCATGCATTCGTTCCGACATAGCCATTAATGTATGACTTTCCCCTTCAGATAAATTACCTACTTTTACACCTACTTTTTCAGAAAGAATTTCATCAACCGTTGACACATCTAGGAATGTTAACCCTCTATTCTTTGCTGCTAAACAGGCCTCTTCAAATAGATCTATACCTTTATCGGGCATTACTCTGTCCTGATCGAACTTTGGTGCAAATTCTACAATTCTTTTTAAAGAATTAATCCTTACACTCACTTTGTATTTTTTCTCAATTCTTGGAACCTCATCGATTAGAATTTGTAGAGCTACATTTGAAGATGGCTCCTTAAGCTCTACAACATCGAACAACGCGGAAAGTGATTTTAACGGTTTAACATATTTTGAATAACTTGAATTATTAGAAGTAGCAATTAATCTTAGGTTTAAATTATTTATTGCATTTACAATCAAATTAACAACCTCCAGTTTCGATTCTTCTCTTATGTTAAGTATTTGACTAAATTCTTCAAGTACTAGAATCACATTTCCTGAGTAACGAACCTCTTCAAAAATTCTCTGAAGAACCTGCTTAAACGAATCAACTGTACCAATTTTAGTAAGGATTTTATTTAAATCAATGGATAACAATCTGTGATCATAGAGTCTACCTGGAATATCTTCCACAACCATTCTTGTTGCTAAATGCCTTAAGAATCTGGTTTTTCCAACGCCCGGATCTCCGAGAATCATACATGCACTCGCCTTGTCTCTTTCCATAATTTCTACAACCCTATTCAATTCTTGATCCTTGCCCACGGACAACATGAATAAACCAAGTGCAGCCTGACTTGTTAAATCTTCCGCATACTCATCTAATACTGGTGTAGGTCTAGATGTGTATGCCCTATTAACATCTCCTTTTGGTTTGAATTTTGATAGTCTTTCCCACTTAATATAGTACTCTCTTTGTTTTGTTTCATTCTTAAACCAAATTCTCAAACCCTCTAATTCCAATTCTGCTACACCTAGGTCAAAATAAATATTTTTCAAAAAGTATTTATTTAAAACAAAGAATAATACGAACTTATTAATAGTATTAGATTCAAGCTTTAGGGCTTCATCGAACAAGTAAAGAAATAAAGTTCTATAAGCATTATTTAGTGTGAAATTTGCATTGTGACTATTATGGTTTACAACTTCTATAAACTTATCTCTATTAATACCTAATCTGTTTGCTAAGAAGTGTTCAATTTCTGTATCTTCTGTTAGTAGTTTACATAATGTAACTATAAAAGCTCTTTCCTTATCTGCCAAAGCTTTATCTAATATTGTAAGTGTTTCAAAGTCAATGTAGTGATTTACAGTAAGTTCCATGTCAGCACCCGCTTCAATTTTCTTATTTACAGCAAGCAAATTATAGTTTTTCACCGCCTCATCGAATTTATTCCTATCTCGCTTTAAAAATCTTGCAAAAATAAATGTGTAGATACCTATATACGGCAAATAGTTTAGTAGATTATCGGGTATCAAAAAATTCAAGAGATTAAGTTCTCCATTCAAGATTTGAATAACAATGGGTATTCCAAAAAGAAGTGCTGTAAATATTTCTAATAAGGTTCCTGTATTCTGTTCAAGTTTGTAAAGAGCATGTTTATCTCCCTTAAAGAATGTAAGTGAACCAAAGTCTACGAATATTCTTGAATTTTTGTATTTTGCTAGTAGTACCTTACCGTTCATAATAATGTATTTAAGTATGTAACTAATTGTATTAACGGTAATAAGGGCAATACCAATAAAAATATTCCAAAAATGAAGAAGGGAACTGTTACGATTACACTAATAGAAGATCCAATTCCTATCCAAATAAATCTAATAATAAAACCGAAAGATTTGCCGATACCGGAATCGTCCTGGAACAATGGATCCGATATATGCTTTGCCATGGGCAAAGTATTTGTTAGATTCAAGTTATAAACTAATCTACCCAATACATAGCTTCGCCAGAATTCTTTTACTAGTATTACGTACCACCAGTAAAAGACAAAAAGTAAGTTACTCATAAAAAATGCGTTCTTTAACTTTTCATAGTATATATTATTAATCCCTGTAAATTAAGAGCTAAAAAAAGCCAGCCTTACGGCTGGCTTTAATAAGCGTCTATTACATCATTCCCATATCTTCGTGTGAATGAGTGTGTGCATCTTCTTCTTTAGGTAATTCACTAACTACAGCTTCTGTTGTCAATAATAGCATTGCAACGCTAGAAGCGTTCTCTAGAGCAGTTCTTGTTACTTTTACAGGATCTAAAATCCCTTCTTCAATCATATTAACCATTTTATCCTTTCTTGCATCGTAACCTACTCCATTTTTTACATCCATAATATAACTAGCAGCTTCTTTCCCAGCATTGGCTAGTATTTGCCTAAATGGAGCTTCTAAAGCTTTTCTAAGTATATTTAAGCCGATTTTTTCATCTTCTGTTTCAAGCTTTACTCCATCTAGAGCCTTTCTTGCATCTAACAAGGCAATTCCACCTCCACTTACAATACCTTCTTCAATTGCTGCTCGTGTAGCCTGCAATGCATCATCGATTCTATCTTTTCTTTCTTTCTGTTCAACCTCGCTTGCTGCCCCAACTTCTAAAACAGCTACACCTCCCGTTAATTTAGCTAATCTTTCTTGTAGCTTTTCTTTATCGTAATCAGATGTAGTTTTTGATATTTCACTTTCTATCAAGGAAATTCTTGCCTTTAATGCTTTTGGATCGCCGTGACCATTAATAATTGTAGTGTTTTCTTTATCTACGATTACTTTATCTGCTCTACCAAAATCTTCGACTTCCATTGCTTCAATTGTCTTGGCTAAGTCATCTGTAATTAAACTTCCGCCTGTTAACACTGCAATATCTTCTAACATGGCCTTTCTTCTATCACCAAAAGCAGGAGCTTTTACAGCTGCAACATTTAAGTTGCCCTTCATCTTATTAATTATTAAGTTTGGCAGTGCATCACCATCAACATCTTCAGCAATAATCAAGATATCTCTTACTCCTGTAGAAACCACCTTTTCTAATGATGCAAATAATTCTTTTGCATTAGAAATTTTCTTATCTGTAATTAATATTGCTGGTTTATTTAATGTAACAATCTGGTCCTCAGAATTTGCTCCGAAATATGGAGATAGATATCCTTTATCGAATTGCATTCCTTCAACAAATTTTTCAGTTAGACCAAATGTTTGTCCATCTTCAACCGTAATAACTCCATGTGGACCAACTTTTTCAATAATATTGGCAAGCATTTCACCAATTTCCTTGTCTCCGTTTGCTGAGTTAGTTGCAACACTCTGATAGTCTGCTTTCCCATTTATCTTTTTTCTGTATTTATCATCGGTCAAAAATTCTACAACTGCCTTAACACCCTTTTCAATTCCTGTTCTAATTTCCATTGGATTTGCTCCGGCAGAAATTGTTTTAAAGCCTTCATTTAAAATTGATTGAGCTAAAACAACCGCTGTAGTTGTACCATCACCTGCTGCATCAGCAGTTTTGCTAGAAGCTTCAATTAAGATTTTTGCACCTAAGTTTTCTATCTTATCTTCCAATTCAATTTCCTTTGCAATTGAAACACCGTCTTTAGTAATATGTGGTACCCCATAAGACTTTTCAATAGCAACATTTCGTCCTTTTGGACCAAGAGTAACTTTTACAGCATTAGCAAGCTTATCAACACCTGCTTTTAGCTTCTTTCTTGCATCTTCGTTGTATGTAACTTGTTTAGCCATAGTATTTAATATTAATATTTATTAATTATTCAGTAATAACTGCTAGAATATCTGCTTCCTTCATTAGAAGGTAAGATTTTCCATCAATTTCGATATCCTCAGGTGAATATTTTTTGAACAAAACTTCTTGACCCACTTCTACGTTAAATTCAATAAGTTTTCCATTTTCATCTCTTTTGCCTGTGCCTAAAGCACTAATTTTTCCTCTCTGTGGTCTTTCTCCTTTTGAAGAAGTTTGAATAAGAAGACCAGATGCAGTCTTTTCTTCCTCTTCTAGAGGTTCAACCAAAATATATTCGCCTATAGGCTTTATAGTGATTTTGGACATAATAAATAATTAAAAAATTAATGATAAAAATAGTTAGCAGATTAATGCTTTAATTGCTAACCTTTGAATTCTACCATATATAATATTTAGCGTTCAACAAGACTTAAAGTCCATTAGAATAGGTGATTTAAAATCAGCAATAGAAAACCTCCCAAAGGGAGGTTTGTATTTTGATTTCAGAACTATTATTTTGTTTTAATATTAATTCGTGATGTATCGGAAGGGACACGTTTTATACTGTCAGGTACAAATCCTGGATTAAAATTCACTCTATAATCCTGAATATAATCGATTAATCTAAAGTAATCATTTGCCTGTTGAATAGTCAATCCAGATATATCTTTCTTCATTTGCTCAGGAGTAATTTGGGTTTTAACCGAACCTTTAGAAGAAACAGTTACTACATAATCATCTCCATTCTTTTCTACCTTATCGATTTGCGGATTCATTATGTCATCAATCTGAAGATTTCCACCATTCGTATTCTGAGCATTATTCTTTAAAACAGCACTGACAGCTTCTGTTAGATCACTCGTTTTAACTGCAAGTCCCTTAATACCTATCTGAACTGTTAAATTAAAAGTCTTATCTTTTGCCTCTTCTCCAACCTTTGGCAAAGACTCAGGGGTTTTTGTTTCATCGTATGTAACTGTACCTTCAATTAACTGGTATCCACTCTCGGTTAGGGATTTTAACCTGTCTAACCCTTGTTTCTTTAAATCCGGTACAATTGTTTCTTTTAATTTATCGTAATTCTCTTGCGAGACAGATGTAAATGCCTCTTCAGTTCCCCCCTGAAATGATTGGAATGCAGTTGCACTCATTTCTTCCTCTGTACTATAACTTTCAATGCTGAATCTTGTTTTATCAGAAACTTCGATGTTAAATTGAGGTCCAAAATTTTCAGCCTCTAGTGCAACATTATCTTTAGTGCTTGGAGTTTTAATATTTGAACTGACAGTAGCCGGATCTAATACAACTTCAGTTGTGGAAACATAAATTAATCCATTTGTAACATTTTTAAACTTTGTTCCCGCTCCCAATGTAACACTTTCAGCTGTAAGATTATAAATTGTTACGACCCCTTTTGCTTTAGCGCCTCTCTTACTATTGCCATCAGCAGTCCCGGTCTTAGAAATACTTAAATTATCGGCTGGTATTGAATATTCCTTTGCAGGAATTGTAATTGGACTCTCCAGACTGAGTTCTTCCGCACTAGTGCTTAACAATACAGTTGCAGATGTGCTTACATCTTGCGCTCTTAATGTTAAAGTAATATCTACTGTTGATACCTGAAACGCTAACACATAGCCTCCTACAGCGAACAATAGAATAAATAATACAAAAGTAGTAATTAGAATTTTTTTTCTATTCTTTTTTTTTATAAAGTCATTTTCGTCTCTAAAATCCGGGTTTCTTCGTTTCAAGCTAAATCTCGAAAACAGAGCCCCGAGACCACCTTTGTCTGTTACTTTTTTTGTAAAGTCTTTTCCTGTAAAGGACGAAGAGCCCACCTTTTTAATTTTTCTATCTATATTTATGTCTGTCATTTGAGTGAAAGAATTGTTACTATCTGCCATTTTAGCACTTTCTTTAGAATCAATGTAACTCTTTATATCACCGCCAGACACAAGCTTTATACCGTCTAATTCAACTTCCTTAACCTCTCTTCTTGGCTTTGCGTACTTTTTTAGAGAAGATTCTAGTTCCTGTTTTTCTAAATCTTCCGCAGTTGGCACCTCAGGTACCACAGGTGATTCTTCTATTACATCAGTTTGATTATTAACCAACTCCACTGCATCTTCTACTTCATCAAGAATCTCTTCTTTCTTCTCTAAAACCTCTTCGTATGGCAATCCCACACTTTTCGTTACAACTTCGTCCATTTCCTGCTCCGTAACCTGATACTCTTCTATATCTTCGGTACCTGGAATTTCAGGCAGCTCTTCTATGTCATGACTTTCACCACTAATATTGGCCAACAAAGCCTTCTTTCTCTCGTCTAAGATTTCTTTTATGGAAATTTTTCGGTTATTTCCTAGGTTCCACTGCTCATTTGTAATCTGACTTACTTTATCTACTACTACAAATCCTGCTTTAGAGGCAATAGACTTACCATATTCATCTTCTGTGACAATAATCGCAAGTTTCTTTGTTCTAACTAATTTTCTAAAAAGAATATCTATACTAACTAAACTACTTAGTAGCAAGGAATTTTGAGGAACGACAAGAATAACCCTGTCTTTTTCCGCCTTTAAAAGACGTTCAACAATAAAGGTTATTTCCTCCCTAGGGTCAATAAAAATTTTTTCGGATGACGAAATCGACACTTTATTAAAATTAATTTATAAATTTTCTAAATGCATTCTAGCTAATGCTAGCGGAGTTACATCCATAGGTAAAGTAGCACTCTTAGTTTTATCCAAAACACTACTCAACGCATTAGGGAATATAAAGCTCACTTTTGGAAACTTTTTAAAATTCAAGGTCTGTAGCCATGGGTAAGTCATTAGACCCTCCTGAATTTCAGGCAGCAATGCTCCACCACCGCAAATATAAATCTGACTTGGATACTCTTTTACATCGTTAAAACTTTCTAAAGCTATTTCAACTCCGGTTAACCAGGTTGAAATATCCATCTCAAAAGCTTTACTTAATTTAAGGTCGACATCTTTGGAAACAGCACCATTCGAGTAATCTATTTTTATTTTTTCAGCTTCTTCATAATCAACGCCAAGCTCCCTCTGCACTCTCTTTGTAAAAACCTTACCGCCAATGGCAAACATTTTTGTACCTATAATATCTCCATTGCTCACCAACGCAACGTCGGTAGTACCACCTCCGACATCAATAATTATGGCATTTGCATCTTGATCTTTCATATTTCTTAAGCCTACCGCTAGTGAATAGGGCTCTACTACAATCTTGCTTAATCTTAAATTTAAAGCATCGGCTACTTGGTTAATTGAATCTAAATGAATCTTGGGTGCAAATGTTGAAAATACCTTATAAACTAATTCGTTACCGGAATAACCTAATGGGTTTATAACCTTCATTCCATCAATATAAACACTGTTAATGGTTGTATTTACTTCTATAACTTGACTTGCTTTTAACCCCATTTCTCGCGAGATTTCTTCCACTGTACTAGAAAATGTATACTTTTTTACTTTTTCTACGAATTTGTCGATCTCCTTTTGTGTAATCTTAGCTTCGTGATTGTCTCTTTCCACATTAACCATAATTGTTACTCCGTGAACCAACTCACCGGCAATACCTATAATTACATCGTTAGGAATTACAAATTTATCTCCCTCTTTTTCCATTGCCTGAGCAACTGCTTCCCCAACTCCTCTGTCGCATGCCTCAATAACCGCCTGCAAATTAATTATAAATGCCGCATACATTGATGACTCTCTTTGTTTTATTCTACTGTAGCCCAATATAATAACTTCGTTATCCTCTTCTTTAAATACAGCAGATTTAACGAATTCAGTACCGATATCGATGGCCAAATGATAGTTTGAGCTTCTGCTCACTATTTTCTTATTTCTATTATTTCCAAACATTTTTGATAATTTTGAATAATTCTATAACAATATACCAGAAATCCTTACATTGTACATTAGAGGCTACTAGCCTTATTTTATAAGGAAAGTGTTTACATATGTAACAAAGTGATGATATAATTCCTATATATAAATTTTATTGAAGAATTTAATGAAAATATATGTGTCATTGCCATTGGACTTTGATGAAAAGGACATGAAGGCATTCATGGACGGCGTAGGCCATCTAAAAAAACTAGGTCACAATGTTGTTGATACAACTGGGCATAATGCAAAATCTAAGGAAAATGCAGAAAAATTATTTTCTCATTCAGACAAATCTTTAAAAGATACTGACATAGTTATTGCAGAGGTTTCAAAATCCGACAGCAAAGTTGGTTATGAAATTGCAAAAGCATTCAACGAAAAGAAGTTTGTTATAGCCCTTGAAAGTGAACATGCAGTTGATAAAGTAAACCCTATTGTTCATGGAAATAAATCTAAGAACTTGTTACACACTAAATATCATAAGGACAATATAACTGCAGTAATTGAAGAATCTGTTAAAGAAGCCGCTAAGAGACTAGACTCTAAATTCATCTTAATCATTTCTCCTGAAATTGATAGATACCTAGATTGGTCTTCTACAACAAAGAGAATGCATAAGGCTCAGATTGTTAGAAATGCATTAGAACAAATGATGAAAAAGGACAAGGATTATAAAAACTATTTAAGTGCTTAATAAGCAAGACCTATAAAAAAGAGCCGAAAGGCTCTTTTTTTATGAATAAACTCCAATATCTTCTGGAATAAACTCTCTAAAATTTTCCTTCGTAATTGTTACACTTTTAGCTGTGCCCCTAACAATTTGCAATGCCACTTTTCTTGCTAGTTCTGTTAAAGTTCTTTCCAGTTGTCTAACTCCCGCGTCAAAGCCCAGAGGTCTAATTACTGTAGGCCATACGTCATCTGCAAAGGCTAACTGATCTTCTCCCAACCCTGTAGCCTCACGAACTTTTGGCAGTAGATAATTTTTAGCGATCATAACTTTATCACTGTCGGTATAACTGCCGAAACGTATAACTTCAAGACGGTCTAGCAAAGCAGCCGTGATTCCTCCTAAGTTATTTGCCGTACAAATAAATATACATTTAGATAGATCTATTGGGTAATCTAAATATTTATCAGAGAATGTCGAGTTCTGCTCCGGATCTAAAATTTCAAGCAAAGCTGCCATGACATCTGTCCTAACGCCACTCTGAGAACTTGTTTTGTCAATTTCGTCCAGTAGAATCAAAGGATTCATTACTCCAGTTCGCACTAATGATTTTATTATTTGACCTGGCTCTGCTCCTTCGCTACCCCTGGGAATTCCTCTAATTTCTGTTACATTACCCATTCCTCCTAAAGCCAATCTCATAAACTTTCTATCCAATGCTGTGGCAATAGCCTTAGCTATAGACGTTTTACCTACCCCTTGAATTCCCACAAAACAAAGAATTGGTGCATGAGAAGAATTACCCTGGAGTCTCTTCATTTCATCGGATATACTTAATTCGCTAGTTTCGACCTGAATATTAGTTTTATTTTGTAACTTTAATACCGCTAAATACTCTAGTATTCTATTTTTCACCGGCTCAAGACCATAATTGTACTTATCAAGTGTAGCTTTTACAGTATCAATCTCAATGTTGTCTTGGGTGTATTGTCCAAAGGGAATTTTAATTATCCAATTAATGTATTCAGAGACAGGTTCAAATTCAGCGGAAAAATTTCCCTTTTGAGACATTTTTACCAATCTTAAAATCATACCTTGTGCCTTCTCTCTTAATGCTTGAGGTAAGTTTGCCTCTGCCACTTTTTTCTTTAAAAGTGTAATTTCATCGAATACATTCATATCGTAAGCATCGGCCCCCTGCGCCGCCTCATCTAATTGATTCTGTGTTGGCTTATTCGAAACCGTTATTGGCTCTGTACTCGGTATTACTGCGGACTGTTGAGCTTGTGCAGCAGGCTGCACAGGAGAAGGTGCAGATGCCAACGGCAAATGTGGCTGTATATCACTAACAGGGTTAGTATTTGGCTGTGTAGGAGTTAAATTCTGATCCATAAACAATTCATAATAATCTTTTAGCATTATTGCATAGCAAATTGCAAAGAAAAAGCCCTCCTTACGGAGGGCTTTTAAACTTTTACATAGAATTAACTATTTGCAGCTGCTTTCTCTTTTTCTTTTTCAGCTTCTGCTGCTGCCTTTGCTGCTGCTTCTGGTGTTACTGCTGGCTCACCTTCTGCTGGTTCCTCAGGTTTAACTTCTTCTTCTTTTTGTGCTGTACCAATGTATACAACTGCTGAAGTTGCATCCATATCGCTGTCTAATTCAACATCTTCAGGTAATTTGATATCACCCACAGTTATTGCATCACCTGGATTTTCAAGTGTAGAAATATCAACATCGAATCCGGATGGCAAGTCTTTTGGGAAACAGTGAACTGCAATTGAGTCCATGTTTGTAATTAAGAATCCTAGGTTTAACTTCACTGCTGGAGCTTCGCCAGTAAATGTAACTGGAACTTCTACAGTAATCTTTCTATTTTCATCAACCTGGTATAGACCAACTGAAATTAGATTGTCGTTTACAGGGTGTTTTTGAATTTCTTTTACTAATACTTTTACGGGTTTTTCTTCATCAATAACTAAGTCAAAGAATTTGTTGTAACCAACATTCTTGAAAAGTTTAATGAAATCTTTTTTGTTAATCTGTATGTTTTCGGATTTTTTTGTAGGGCCGAAAACTGATGCTGGGGTTAAGCCTTCGCTTCTTAGGTTTTTCACCTTTTTCCCGGTTATCTCCCTTTTATTTGCTTGTAGCTTCATAAATTATTGAATAAAAATATTACTTTGGTCTTACATTTACAGTTATTGCTTCAGGCTGAACCAAGTCTTGCTCCTTTGCCTTTGCACGCCTATCTA
This sequence comes from Patescibacteria group bacterium, assembly GCA_016861265.1. Classification (GTDB taxonomy): domain Bacteria; phylum Patescibacteriota; class Dojkabacteria; order J137; family J137; genus Brojett037. Next base: position 643,038 of record BOLA01000001.1, on the reverse strand, counting down.
ACCACGAAATATAGAACTGTTGGATTATAACAAAACCACTCTGAACAATCCAGTATATTGCCAACCCAGCTTGGAAGTTATACGAAAGGAATGTATAAAGAACAGGAAATAATAGCATTGTTTGTTGTGTTGATTGCTGCAAAATCTCAGCAAAGTCCTCAGAGGCAGGATTAGATTTACTTTTGTCCTTCTTCTTATCTTCCTTTGACTTAGTCTTATTCTCTGTAGTACTTGTTTTACTCATGTTCATTGTAATCTTCATTGAGTAATACTGTGTAATACCTACTAGAATCATTAGAATTAAATAAGGCAAGAAGACTAATCCATCGCTAGAGAAATTTGCAGGAGCTTTACCTAAATCGAAGATTCCTAAGAATGAATAATTTAACTGATATCCGCTTGGAAATTGGCCGACTGCAGGATAGGCTAAACTATTAAATGCCTCTGCTCCATGCATAATTAGGTTAGTAATAACCTGGTAAACATTAATAAAGAAGATTAGCTGCAGAATAATAGGAAGACAACCTGCTAATTGTCCGGGCAGATATTCAGAATTCAAAGCCATCATTTCTTTATCTAATACTTCTTTATTATTTTTGTGTTTTTTCTCTAATTCTTTTCTTTTTTCTGTAAATTCACGGTTTTTAACCATTGATTTTCGTTGCTTTACAAGAATTGGTACAGTTATTAGTCTGGAAAGTAAGGCAATTAGGATAATTGCGACACCCAAGTTCTCTCCAAAGAATCTATAAAAAACGACTATTAAGTTGAAAATTGGCTGATATAAAAGGGTGATAGTTATGTCCATATGTTGTATTAAATTTAGATGCACATCAATGATAACAAAAAAGGGCACCTTTAATAAAATTAAAGATGCCCTTTTGGTGGAGATGAGGGATAATCCCTGTCCAACAAATCTCACATTAAAAGTTCTTACAAGCTTAGACAAGTTTTTGTTTAAGAGTAAAAGGCTTAAAACTAGCAAAACACCAAATACTCTAGTCTACCTAAACTTGGAATCTATTCGTAAACTAAGAATAAATTTTGCGTTCCAGCTAAGTGTCGTTTAGTAATTTCCACTGGAAGAGAAATTAAAAAACGGTTAATCTACTCTTTTTTTCGATTAACGACTGCTCAAATTAAGCAAATGCTAGGTTGTATTGAGGAGCAAAAGCTGCCTTTACATTAGCAACTGCGTTTGATACAGCTGTTTTAATTTGATTGACGTTTATAGTCATTTACCATTACTGGTGATTACTTATTTTTACGGAACAAATAATCTAAATTCCGACTTGATTTTTAATATGCAGGTTTACTGTCTAAAAAGCATCCCCTTACAACACAAAGTTTTGTACTATTAGCGAATGCCTAATAATATTATACCACAGTTAACGGTATTCTATGGTGTTTTGAGAGTAATTCAAAGACTTAGAAAACGCATATCCATAAACAATTTCGGCACCATTTGACTTGAGAATTGCCGCACATTCATTAAGAGTTGCCCCTGTAGTATGAACATCATCTATAATCATAACATTTCTTGATACGATATCTTTTTTTATTGCAAACTTACCTTTAAGGTTTCTACTTCTTTGACTTTTGTTTGTTCCGGCTTGCTTACTTGTCGCTTTGTTTTTTATAAGTACATCACATAGTTCTACTTCTAATAGCTTAGCTATATCCTTTGCTAATAGCTGCGATTGGTTAAAACCTCGAATATTCTGTTTTGTCCAATGCGATGGAACATAAGTAAACTGGAACTTTTTGTACTCAGGGCAAACCATTTTTATATATTTTGCCATATGCCACGATAAAGTATTCAAAATAGCATAATTACCACTGTATTTTATAGTCTCAATTAATTCTTTCGCTGCAAAGTTATATTCACAAAAGAAATATAAGTTGTCGAGATTAGAATAGTCAATACAGTCTTTGTGTAAACGGAGTTTAAAGCTATTTCGGCCACACACATGACAGACATTTCTAAAATTAACTCTATACTTTGTCTTAAGACAATTTTTGCAAATATAGCTCCCAAACTTGTTGCAAGTTATACAGTATTCAGGCAAAAAAGCTGTGTTTATGAAATCAAAAATAGCAAGGCTCAATATAGTATTTGTGTTATATTATTATTAATATATTAGACCCATTTTCTTACATATTTATTACATGATAATTGGCTTTGATTACGGGACAAAAAGATTAGGTGTAGCCTTAAGCGACGATACAGAAAAGATCGCAGTTGCTACAAGCCCCATAGTATACAAAGAAGAGAATGAATTATTCGGGAATATAGCTGCGCTTTTTAACAAGTACAATCCCAGTTTTATAATAATTGGTATTCCACTGGGGTACGACGATAAGCCAACTCAAATGTCAGAAAATGTTAAGAAGTTTGCTAATTCAATAAAGACTCAATTTAACAAGGAAGTCGTTTTATGGAATGAGGTAATGACAAGCATTGCTGCATCACAGTTTGTGAAGAAGGATAAATCGGGGAAACTAGACAGTGAATCTGCTAGAATAATACTCCAGGAATATTTAGATTTTAAGAATTTATAATGAAAAATTGTTTAGCCGTTGTATTAATAGTAATTCTACTTTGTGGAGGAGGAATATTTGTGGCGTATAGCTGGTATAAAGGAATGGAAAATACACCTGCATCTGATAGCACCGCAACGGAAGAAATTACTGTAGAAGAAGGTGATAACCTAAATACAATTTCTAAGGAGCTCGAAGAAAAGGGTCTTATAAAAAGCGAATTGGCTCTAAAGATTTATCTAAGAGTTAACGATCTTTCCCCTAATATTAAGGTTGGGACATACGTTGTTCCTAAAAATCTTACATTTTCCGAACTAATACAAAAATTAGAAACGGGAGTATTCAAGTCCTCAATCACTGTAACACTACGGGAAGCATTGAGACCTGATCAAGCCGCAGACATTATTAATACTGCAATTGCTGCATTAGGCGATGATTCAAAATTTTCAGCTAATGAGTACTTGGCGATTAGCGAAAATCCGGCCAACTATACTTTCGATGAAGACGTTCAAACATTCTTAAGCCTGAATAAACCCTCTGACAAACCTCTGATAGGTTTTTTGTTTCCAGATACATACAATTTAGATGCCGATACCACCGCACTAATATTTATTAATACTCAGATTAGAAACTTAATTAATAGATTAGAAGAAAACGAAATTAATACTAAAGATACAACCCCAGAAACTCCCACTTTTTATGACGCACTAATCCTAGCTTCGGTAATCGAAAAAGAATCGGGAGGGAGTGATGATAGAAGATTAATTTCAAGTGTGTTCCATAATAGGATTGCAGATGGTATGCCTCTCCAATCAGATGCAACAATAAATTTCTTTACTAGAAGAGACGATCCTAGATCTACTATACAAGAGACCCAGATTGATAATCCATATAATACATATATGTATGCAGGACTAATGCCAACACCAATAAATAGTCCAGGAGTATTATCAATTTTTGCAGCAATTTACCCTAAGCAGTCAAGTTACTACTATTTTAGGCACGATGCACAGGCAAATATATACTTTTCGGAGACATACGCAGAACATCAAGAAAGTATTTATTTATATCCATAAAAATGGAGGAAAATATCTACAGTCAGTTACCAAAATTAAAGATTGAGCTTAATTTAACTACACTAGTTGCAGCTGTACTTATTACTATCTTCGCGTTTATAATCCCGATAGCCTTAATAGAAAATTCAAAACAAAGTAATAATATTGAGGAGGTAGTATCGGGTCCGCAAGTAATGGGTGTTAGCACCGAGAAACAGGAAACAGCTAGAATTACTCTGCCTATAATAAACCAACAGGTAAAATTAGAAGGGCAAAGCGGTATGTTAATTATAATTGGAATACTACTTATATTACTAAGTTTTGTAATAGTAGGCGTACTTACGGCGGATTCAATTAAGAAGAAAAAACTTTAATTAATTACCTTATTTTTATGATTAGTAAAATCCAAAGGTTTCTAGATAAAAACTATATAGTTTTTATCTTTTTAATTTCCTTCTCAGCTGTACTAGGAAGTCTATATTTTAGCGATATTCTATTGATAGAGCCTTGTTATTTGTGTTGGTGGCAAAGAATATTTATGTACCCACTATTCGCATTAACTTTAATTAGCCTTGTTTTCAAAACTAGACTACAAAAACTCCATGTATTAGCAATAGCTGTGCCAGGATTTATATTTGCGATTTATCACTATCTATTGCAAACTTTTGGGCTATTTAAGGAGTTCTCTGCCTGCACCTCTACTGCTAAACCTTGCGACGTAATAGACATCAACTATCTCGGTTTTATAACTATTCCATTTTTATCCCTGCTTGCTTTTACAACAATCATTGTAATTATTGTTGCATCAACAAAGAGATCTAGATTGCAATTTTGGAAGAAATAAAAAAAGTCCCGTTGGCAAAACGGGACTTTAGTAAATACAGTTAAAAGAGCGGGAATTAAGCATACTGAACACCTAATATTCTAGCGGCAAATGAAGCCAAGTGCTCTTTTAAGGGTTTCTTTCTTAAATCAACAGCTCTTTTGTAATCTACGTTAGTCATATTTATTAAAATAAAAATTAAAATATTAATTAATTCTTACTATCTGAATGATAGATAAGTAACTTAACAGTTGCGTATCAGGTTTGTAAATAATTTGTTAAAAAACCGGGTTCTCTAGCACTGCGATGACCTTACCATTTATAAATCCGGCTACATTATCCTTTAGATAAATTGGTGTGTGTACCGGATTGTTACTTTCCGGATAAAGGATCACAGAATTCTGACTTCTTTTGAAAGTCTTAATGGTTGCAGCATTATCGACTACAGCGAGGACAACATCACCATCTGAATACGAGCTATCTTTTTCCACAACCACATAATTCCTATCTAAGATTGGAACTCTGTTCACCTGTCTTAAATTCATTGAATCGCCCTTTACTACTAATGCAAAGGTTTTTCTACTATCTTTAATTAAATCTCTATCTATTTTTATAGAACCAATAATATCTTCTTCTGCAAATACCAGAGGTCTACCTGCGTTTGCATACCCCAAAACAGGTATACTTAAGGTATCCATTTGACTTGAATCCCCGCTGGTCAGAACAATCCCTCTTGGCTTGCTGGTTCTATATAAGAAGCCTTTCTTTTCTAAAGCATCGAGATGTTTTACGACACCTCTTTTTGTCTTTATTCCTAACATATCACCTAGTTCTGATAATGTTGGTGGCTGGTCATTTTCTCTGATATAGAATTGTATTGATTCCAGCACTTTTTGTTGTTTTTGAGTTAACATGGTATACCAAGTTAAATAATAGTACTATTATGGTATACGTGGTATACCTACTCTTGTCAAATATTTTATTAAATTCCCATTATTATTGTTGTGCTTACAAAAATTACTGCGTAAAATATTATTATGAGTAAAAACATTCTAAAAGCGACAGTAATCTTAGGCACCCTTGCAGCTGCATCGGCAGGAATTGCTGCAATGCTTTCCGATGAACAAAATAGGAAAAAGGTAAGATCAACAGCAGAGGATCTGTCAAAAAAGGCAAACGCATTTGTTCGTGAACTAGAAGAAGACTATCAAGAACTTGATGAGAATTTGAATAAATACAGTAAATCGAAAGAATATAAACAACGTGTTGATGATGTGTCTAAAGCAAGTAGGGAAATACTTAAACAATTAGATATTTTAAAAGAAAACTCCACTGAACTTTTAAAGGCTTTCAAAAAAGCTGCACAAAAGTCCATCGATTAATACTCGCACCGTTTACAATTAACGTAGACAGGAATGTTTGTATTCGATATAATTCTACGCAATTTAAAGCACATTCCGATTTAGCTCAGCGGTAGAGCGCTCGCCTGTTAAGCGATTGGTCGCTGGTTCGAATCCAGCAATCGGAGTTTATTAAATACTAAAAAGGCAGCTGTTTTTTGCAGCTGCCTTTTCCATTAGAACTTAGGAAATGGTCTTGTTTCTGACCAACGGTTATCATCGAGTTCAATGAAAACCCAATTCCCCACAGCACTAATGTATCTCAGCAGACGCTTAAGGAATCTCATGTGTCCTCCAAGATATATTTATATGATTATAACATCTGAGTTTACTAACTCACGATACTTATTATTCATATCTTAATGCATCTAGTGCAGAAATCTTTGTTGCCCTTCTTGATGGATAGAATCCTGTTGCAATACCAGTGAATGCCGAAACCAAGATTATTCCTACTGCCGTTGTAAAAGGAAGATAGGTAATTACTAACCCTTCATAGCCCCTCAATATGGATATTGTAGAGATTATAAATGAAATTACATACCCTCCCACAATTCCGATAATAATACCTACTATTCCTCCATAAACTCCCATAATTATTGCCTCCGATAAGAACACTTCTCTAATTTCTTTTGATTTCATACCCATTGTCTTTAACAGGCCTACTTCTCTAGTTCGTTCCAGTAATGAAACTGTTAGTGTGTTAAACATTCCCAACGAACCCACAAATAAAGCCACAAGTCCAACCGCCGCAAAAATAATTCTGGCTGTACTAAAAAAGCCTTCAATTTGTGCAATAGTATCTTGAACCGAGGTTGTTCTATAACCCAGCACATTCAGTTGTTGTCTTATTGAAAAGACTTGAGATTGATCAGAAGTCACAATCCTAATTTGAGAATAGTTATTTATGCCCGCCTTTTTAATTTCGTCGATTGGTGTATATATCACGGGAGATTCATCTGTGGATAATACTCCAGAAATTTCATAATCATAATTGAATAATACATTTGAATTTGATCCTTCTAGATTATTAACGGGAATATAGCCTAACTTAAACTGTTTGCCCACAGCAGAATTAAAGTCTAATCCAATTAAATTTAAGAATGCAATATTAACAACGGCCTTGCGTTCAAGTGAAGAACTGGATTCCGCGCCTACGGGCATGGAAACTGGTGCAGATACTGGAATATCTAACTTGGTATTCGAATTACTCTTAAAGTAATCTCCCGATACCAGTACAGAGTCTGATAATCGGAGGTAATCAGATTGAACTCCATAAACAACAACATCAATGTTAGAATTTTGATAATTCACCTTTCCTGCTGCATTAATAACTGGAAGGACCTTCTCAACTTGGTTAATTGATTTAATTGTTGCTATAGAGGCATCATTAATTGTAATACTTTCACCTAAGGGTGGATAAACTTCAATCTGTCTTAGTTGCTCGAGTTGGGCCGATCTAGATATCACAAGTTGCTCCAAACCATACCCAATTGATATTAAGAACGCAGTAAACCCTATTCCGAATGCAATTCCTCCTATGGTAACAGCCGTTCTATTCTTTTTTGAGAATAAAGTTTTAAGCGACAAATTAAAAATATCAAAGTAACTTATACTTTCTTTATTTTGATCAATGGAATTAACAACCCCTCTAAAAAGATTTGAAATCGGGGATCTTAGACTCTGTATAAAAGAAGGCATTAACCTTATACCAAGGAAGGCATCTATAAATTTATAAATTACTAGCAAAACTCCTAAAAAGATAGAAGTAATTATATGTTTTAAATTTCTAAGTACTCTACCTAAACCTTTGTCCCTATTTATATCCTCGTATAGCTTTGTTTGCCCTGTTATTAGAACATCCAACTCTTTTTTAACTCCATAGTCATCTTGGACACTTCCATGAGCTTTTTCAGTGATTAGGGCTTTTTTAACTTCATCTAGATTACTAGTATTTAATTTAAAATCGTCTGCGATTCTTCCATCAAAAATATTTATTACTCTTTCTGCATAATCTAAATTATCCAGATTATGAGTAACCATAATAACAGTCTTTCCTGATTCAGCCAGTTTTTTTAAATAAGAAGTAATAAGCTGTCCGCTTCTATAGTCAAGATTTCCTGTAGGTTCATCCGCAATAATAATTTCAGGATTTGTAATTAAAGCTCTGGCCAAGGATACCTTTTGCTGTTGGCCCGAAGAAAGCTCGTGTGGGTGATAAGTAGCCCATTCCTTCATTCCGAGTGAATTCAATAAAGTAAGTGCACTTGCTTCTGCAGTCTGCTTCTCTATTCCTCTTAGAATTAACGGTAACGCAACATTTTCAACTACATTTAATGATTTTACCCAATAGGATTGCTGATAAACGATACCAATATTTCTCTTCCTAAATTCCGCAAGCTCATCTTCGGTAGAAGTGGAGATTTCGACACCTTTAAAAGTTATCTTACCCTTAGTAGGTTTTTCTAATCCCATTACTATATTCAATAAGGTGGATTTGCCGCTCCCTGAGGGTCCAAAGATTACAATGAATTCTCCCTTATTAATCTGTAAACTAACATCCTTTAGAACTAGAACATCGCTAGGCGTTACTCTATATCCTTTAAAAACATTTTTTACTTCTATGATTGGATTATTCATTACCAACTATTCTATAAAATTAGAAATATATTTCATTAAAATTTACAGGAAACTAAAAATATCTCCTAAGCCCTTAAGTACAATGTCAAAGGCCTTCTCTTGCTGCTTTGGAGTTATTGTTACTATATTCCCCGTCTCGCTCGTATTCTTACTATTATCCTCACTAATTGCCTTTAGATGGTACACGCTTGCAGGCTTTAGATTCGTAATTATTACAACGTGCTTGTAACCTAAACCTTTGTCTATTTGGGTGGATTGAGAATAGCCTCCGTTAGTACCTTCTCCGTACTCTACTTGACTGGTAGATAACTCGTCAGTTTCCCAACTTACAATTATTTGTGATGTATTTTCACTGCTGTCGGGATTTACCGCTTCAACCTTTACATTAAATATTCTTGGCGGTCTTGTATCTGTAGCAGTATTAAACAACTGAGGTGAAGAAATTGCTTCGTTTCCGAATTTATCAATACCTTTTACAATCAAAACATATCTAGTGTTTGCCATTAATCCGGATAATTCTAATTGATGCTCTTTTACTAAATCTAAGTTAATTGAATCTCTAGCCTGATCTTCTGAGTTTGATGGATAGAAAGTAACTATGGAGGAAATCTCAGTATTTGAGGTCCAGTTTACCTTCACAGTAGGCTGTGCAACATTTTTAATTTCCTCAATTTCAATATTACTTACCGTAGGCCTTGGTAAGGTAGTGAATTCATTAGTCTCTAGATTTAAGTATTCTGCGCCTTCGATATCTGACAATCTTATTCTATATGTATATCTAGAATTATCATTTAGATCTTCTAGTGGAATTGTATAACTACTCTCTGTGAAAGAAGTTAAGACCTCCTTTACTAGGTTAAAATTACTTTCAATGCCGTATAGTATTGTTGCTTTTGTTGCTCCACTCACTCTTAATTGAAGTAAAGCGCTATTAATTCCAATATTAGTCACATTTGTGGAAACAATACTTGGAGGTGGGTTTGTAGTGAAAGATTTCTCTTCACTTATTCCGGTGTTGCCATCCTCGTCAGTCCACTTAGCTCGATAATAATATGTTGTTCCTGCAGCTAGATTATCAAGGGTCACCGTATGTGATGTTACCTGTGCTGAAACTGCACTTTCTGCCTCAAAGTAGTCGTTACTAGATAGCCCTATCTGTATTTTTGAATCACTTCTTCTATCAGTAACCCAACTAATTACTGCCTTCTTTGTTGTTACCGCATTCAGTTCTGGACCCGATACTAGGTTCGCCGGCGAAGTATATTTACCTGTTGGATATTTTACTTTAGTACTTGATACAGCGGAACAATTATTCGCACTGTCACATGCTTTTACACAATAGTAATAGTCTTGCTGCTCTAAGCCTGTATCGATAAACGATGTTCCTGCTACACTACTTACCTGACTAAAGTTATTCATGTTTGAATTACAAGCCGCATTTTCTACTGATGATCTGTAAACTTTATAACTACTAACTCCTGCTCCGGCATTTGTAGGTACGGCCCAGGTTACTGCTAACTTCCAGTCTTGGGTCTCTTTAGTAGATATGTCTGCAACATCAACATTCAATGGTATTCCAGGAGCTTCCCCTGAATACGTAAACTGGATGCTTGAATATGTATCGTAATTTATATTCCCCGCTTCATCTTTTGCCACTACATAAAAGTTGTTTGTTCCAGGCTGAGTTGCAAATGCATCGCTTGGAATAGTTGTTATTCCGGCTGCTGTATATGTGCAATTATTCCCGTTTGGCAATGTATTTACGGTATAGCAATAGGTTAATCCACTGGCTTCACCTATGAATGTATCGGGAACACTCCAATTAAAGGAATAAGAATTAACAATATTATCGCTTGGATTCACTTGCAAATTCTGAACCTGGTTAGGGGCAGTTGTATTTATCTTTAACACACCAGTTACATTAGAGATCGAATAGTTTCCTGCATTATCCACTGTTCTAAAGTAAATTATGTTCGACCCGTCTATTAAATTCTCGTAATCTACTTCCGGGTTTGTTGTATATGTACCATCATTAACAAGTAAATCTGTTAAATCTTGATTGCCATTGTGAAGATCTCCATACCATACACCATTCTGCCCTATCCTATATTGTAATCCGGCCAATCCCGAACCTACATCGCTTGCACCATTTGCTCCTTCCGTTGGCCAGGTTATTGTTACATCCTTACTTTGTATAAAATTACTTGGCATTGAAATAAAAGCAGGATTATTAGGTGCAGTACCATCATATCGGAATGTAAATAAGTCTTGATAATCCTCGCTGCTTCCATTCCAAATATTGCCGGAAATATCAACCGCCTTAATTGAAAAATTATATTGTTTATTTGTAACTAGATTCAGCCCCTGAATTGAATTCAAATTAATGCTTGTACCCGTAACAATGTATGGACAATATTGTTGAGAAACTCCATCATCTAGACTCTGTAAAACTCCAGCGCTTGTTGAAGGGTTTAAATTCTGACTACTTCCCAGGTTAGATTCGTCTAGTGCCACACAGTAACCCAGAAGACCTACCCCTTCTTGATCATCTTCTCCTTCACTCCATTCTATTAAGGGTTTATTTCTTATCCAGTCATTACTGTTGTAACCATTTGAATGAATATTTGATGCATTCGTTACTGGTGGGATTCCATCTAAAGTAGCGGAGACCGAAACATCTTTTAGTGTTGGTGTAGAATTGCCTCCTGAACTTAAGAATGATTTAAACGATAAATATCTTGAAGAAGGAATGAACTGCTCGATATTACTTGAAACGTCAGAGGCAGTATTGAATTCTGTATTATCTGCGTTTTCCCAACTATCACCGTCCCAGTACTTCCATGTATTGTTTATATCGCAGTTAGAGACTAAATCATTACAAATTTGATAATGAATTTCCGTACCCAATGGCTTTACACTTGTTGTAGTACATTCATTTGAACCATTAAGAGTGCCTTCACAAAATTTAGAAATTGTTTTTGGAATGCCGCCCAAGTCTATGGAGGAAACAGGGTTTACATACGGATTATCAGTTGCATAACTTTCGTAAGATAAATTTATTGAACCTATAGTCGGAAGCGCATTTTGTGTATGGGCCTCTAATGTTACTTTATATTGAAAATATCTGTTGTTGTTTAAATTAGAGAATTCTATGGATGGATTTGAAGTAACCTGATTTTTTTCTATTGAGTAGTAAGTATTTGGTGATCCGTCAGGACCTATAAAATTTTCCCCATCGCATAGGTTATCGTTGCAGCTTCTCACTTGGTATTTAACTGTTTGCCCACCACGGTTATATATCGCTGATACTTCCTCTTGGGTTAATGCCCTATTGAATACTGCTAATTCATCAATATTACCTAAAAATGATCCTGCTCCTTGCGCATCAATTCCTATTCTTACGTCAGCAGCACTGCAAGTGCTTCTCCAAATTGCTCCGGTGGAGTTTGGCTGAGGAACTCCATCGATGTAATGCTTCCCATAGGTTCCACCATATACGTAAACAATATGATGCCATTTATTATCCTCTACACTCGTACCTCCACTATTTAATGTTACTGCACCATCTATATACGTAGGAATACCATTTGCATCAATATACCAAATTGCATCACCGCAGCTTGGTCTGAATTCAGTGAGAATATATCTGGAGGTATTTGTGTCTGGAGTTTTAATCCATGCAGAAAGTGTAAAATTCCCTAAATTACCTAATGCATTATTGCCTAAAGAAACATAATCTCCAGCTCCGTCGAAAGAAGCTGAGTGACTACCAAATTTAGAAGTGGTTACATATTGAGCGTTGCCTGCCAAAGTCCCATTTCTATTATTACCACTACTATCTTGTCCGTTATTATTGAAATGCCAAAGAGCAAGATTTCCACTCATATCTACATTACCGGTTGGGTAAGTTGTTTCAGTTTGCATATTATTTGGGAGTTCAACTCCATAGGGGCCACTAGGTATCCAATTTAAGGAATCCCACGGCACTCCATCCGTTGCATTGGAATCAATTACACTAGAAGTATACTCTCCTATGAGTGCGGCTCCTTTCTGGTAATTTTGAAATATCTGCGACCCACTTAAATCAATATTATATATCGATACTTCGTCTATGATTGCATCAGCAAACCTAGCACCTGAAGCGAAATAACCTCCAATATAAACATTGTTGTTTACAGGGGCAATTGCATTAGTACCGGCAAAGGTTCCAATCAGACGTCCATCTATATATGCGGAAGGAACTCCGGAGCTATTAACCACCATTACAATATGGTGCCAGCCTGTTCCAATCCTTACATTTGTATTAATCCATCGAACTCCCTCATATAAAAGAATCAGATTATTACCACCATCTAAGAATGTAGTTGAACCTACCCCGACAGCAATTCCACCATTTCCCGTTCCACCAATTTTCACAAATGATCCGTTTTCTGAGATTGAATCTAGGTTAACCCATAACTCAACAGAAATATTTGTGGTGGTAAGACCAAAATTAGAATTAACGATTGCCTGATCATCAGTACCGTCAAAACTTACCCCTGTACCTATCTGCCCTGCCACAAAGGTTGGTGATCCCACAACAGATACACTACCGGTACCCTTTTCATTATCCCAATTGTTCTCAGCCCTATATTGCGCAACAAGTCCAGACGAATTTGAGGGAACGGGAGATTTAGTTCCCCCTAATGTCAATTTATTATTTGAAGACATTGTATTAATATGTTCTCCATCATTAAATTCGATATCTGTATCTTCAGATAGGTTTGTAACGACTTGTTTTAAAGTTACATCTCCGTTATTAATTTGAACCTTGTTGTTATCTGAGGATAAATAATCTTCTGCGACATCAAAATTCCAACTTATACTTGTGGCCGCGAATAATCTTGAGAAAATAGCTATAGAAAGAAAAGTGATTACTATACTAGAAAGAATAATATTTCGATTTCGTTTTTTTCTTTTTTTATAACTTAGTAGGGGTGAGTTCATTACTATAGTAACTATTATTGATACACTTTTCATAATACAAGAATTATTTCTTGTTTGCTACTCATTTAATAAGGGTATTGCTATTTACTATTGCTCTACTCTACATTATCATTAGCTTAATTCTGTTATAAAAAATAAATGAAGAAAACAATCTCAAATTTAGAAATCCCTACAATATTTTTTCTCTTGTTAATGGTTGCACTGGGACTAATAACTTTTAATCTTTTTTCGCCATATTTTAATATAATAATTATTTCTTTAATTATTGTTCAAATATTTCATCCTTTTTACAGATTTATTTATAGAAAAACAAAAAGTGCGGGTTTAAGTACACTACTGTCGATTATAGTTACCCTTGTTTGCGTAATTATCCCTTTGGTAATAATTCTTCTTTTAACAATTAACGAAATTAAGAATCTTTCTGACTCGGGAAATTTATTCAGCATTGTGGGCAACCTAGAAAGCTCAATAAACAATACCATTATTAATATTAATAACAATATTCTAAAATCAACCGGCTTTGAACTGTCTCAATTAGAACTTAGAGTTATTCTAATTGATCTGGCAACAAGTTTAAGAAATCAATTACTACCGATAGCTTCCCAGATACTTTCTTTAAGCGGAAAAATCTTATTTAATTTATTCCTCTTAGTACTTTCGTTAAGCTATTTATTCCCAATGTTTGATAAATTGCCCCAGATATTCAAGAAAGTTTCTCCACTGGATGATGAAGTAGACACATTAATATTTGAGAAATTAAGACAGACGACAAAGGGTGTGCTAAAAGGAACACTTATTGTAGCAATATTGCAAGCAACTGCAGTACTTATTCCTTTAATGTTGATGGGCGTTGGTGCACCTGTACTACTATGGTTAATCATGGTCTTACTATCTATTGTACCTATAGGCTCAGGTTTGGTATGGGCTCCGGTAGGAGTTGCTATTATTATCGGGGGGATTTCCTCAGGAAATTCGACACAAATAGTTCTTGGTGCATTATTAATTATTTACAGCGCAATTATTATTAATGTAATCGATACCACCTTTAGACCAAGACTAATGAAAGGAGCTGTAAATATACACCCATTAGCAGCTGTGTTTAGCGTACTTGGCGGTATTGCCATGTTTGGCTTCCTTGGAATATTATATGGTCCGGTGTTATTTGTATTATCCCTAACACTGGTAGATATTTATAGGAGAAATTTTCTAGGCAACAATAGAAACCATGAGATTACAACCGCTTAAAAATCTTATAAAACCAATAATTGTTTCTGTGGTACTAGGTTTTGCATTTATTATTTATATGCTTTTAATTGGAATTCCCAAAACTAGGGCTGCTGGTTACTATAAACTTGCCACAGACCAAGAGGGCTTAGGAGCATATGCAAAGGCCGATGAATATTATAAGAAAGCAATAGAAAGCTTTCCTGAACCTTACATAGTAGAAAGATATGCCCAATTTCAGGCAGATAAGAATAAATAATTTTTAAAACTATCTCTGTTCTTTCCTTCTATTTGTAACTCTAAAACTTCTATGCATCCGGTTTGCAATACGAGGAATAACTTCTTGTCCTTTTTGATAAATTTTAACTCTGAGGAGTTTTCTTTAAGGTCGCTTACTATTCCTGAAAAGATTTTTACCATTTTACCTTGATACTTTATCCAGGCTACTGGCCAAGGATAAAATGCTCGAATCATTCTTTCTGCTGTATCCAAGTCAGTTTCAAATGTTATTTCGGCTTTGTTTTTTGAGATATCGTCTTTGTAACAATAAGTAGAATCTGATTCATTTTGCGGTATTTCTTGAATCTGGCCATTTATCCATTTCGGAAGTATGTCAGTAAGCAAAGCTGCACCCAGATGTGCCAATTTGTCCATTAATATATCCGTAGTCTCGGTTTTATCGAGTTCAATCTCTTTTTTGCCAACTATTGGACCTGCATCCATTTCGTAAACCATTCTCTGAATTGTTACTCCAGTTCTTTCTAATCCGTTTAAAATTGACATTTGAACAGGAACGGCACCTCGCAATTCAGGAAGCAAAGATCCGTGTAAATTTAGTGCTTTGTATTTAGGATAATTTAATATGGTTTCAGGAATTATTTGAGCATAGGATGCTACTATTATTAACTCGGGCTGATACTTATTTAGTAAATCTTCGGCTTCAATGCGAATTTTTGCCGGAGTTTCGCAGACTACTTTTATGGAATTCTTTTGCAAAAATTCGCCAACTGGTGTTGGGGTAAATACCTGCTTTCTGCCAACAGGCTTGTCGGGCTGCGTAATAACACAAACTAAATCTATTAAGTCATTTTTTAGGAGTGAATCAAGTATTGGAACTGCAAATTCCCCACTTCCCATAAACATTGTTTTTATTTTCATAAATTGATTTTAACATTCTCTTATTCTACATTGAACTTTATTGCCTGTGTTGAGCTTTAAGGTTAAAATTAACGGAACTAGTATTTATTAATTAACATATGTTTAACAAGCCCAATCCCAAGCAGAACTTCTTCGAGTTAGAACAAGAGATATTAAAATTTTGGAAAAGTAATAATATTCTAGACAAATCTATTGACCAAAGATCAGATGATAAAACAAAAACATTCTACGATGGACCAATAACCGCAAATGGAAGTCCTCATCATGGGCACATGCTCACTTTTGCCATGAAGGACTTGTACCCTAGATACTGGACCATGAAGGGATATAAAGTTGCCAGATCTCTAGGCTGGGATTGTCAGGGACTACCTGTTGAATATGAAATTGAAAAAAGACTTGGTTTTAAGGAAAAAAAGGACATTGTTAAATTTGGAATAGATAAGTTTAATGAGCTTTGTAAAGCGTCTGTACTAGAGTTCAAAGATAAGATTATTGAATTAGAAGAGTTAATGGGAAGGCTAACTAACTCCGATGAAGAATATCAGACAATGGATAAATCCTATATTGAATCTATCTGGTGGTCTTTAAAAGAATTACATACTAAAGGCTTGCTTTACGAAGGATTCAAGGTCGTACCATACTCCACCAGAGCAGGAACTACTTTATCTAATGCAGAAGTTGCGTTGGGGGGATATAAAAAATTTGTAGACCCAGCAATAACTGTGGAATTTCCGCTGGAAGAGGATCCAATGACTGTACTATTGGCTTGGACTACTACTCCTTGGACAATTCCTGGTAACTTAGGTTTAGCCTTAGGAAAAGAAATAATTTACGTAAAAGTAAAGAAAGTAGGAAGCGATAAAAATTACATTGTAGCCAAAGATTTGGTAGAGAGTGTGTTCAAAAATATTGAACATGAAGTTTTAGCAGAGGTTAAAGTTGATGACTTGCTGGGTAAGAAATACATTCCTCCATTTGCATTTTACAAGGGTAGGAAAAATGCTCACATAATTTATACAGGAGATCACGTAACTACAGATTCAGGTACAGGAATTGTTCATCTTGCTCCGTATGGTGCCGAAGACAATGACATCTTTGTAAAAGTAGGAATTGAAAGTTTTGACTATTTAGATGATCAAGGGGATTTTAAATCTGAAATTGCTCCATATGCCGGATTAAATTACAGAGATGCTAATCCAAAGATAATTGAAGATTTAAAAACAACAAATGTTCTATTTAAGCACGAAGATTATGAACACGAAATGCCAATGTGCTGGCGAACAAACACACCTTTAATCTATAAGCCAATTACATCTTGGTACATTGCCATGAGCAATTTAAGACAGCAATTGGTAGATAACAACGAAAAAATTAACTGGACACCTAAACATGTTAAATATGGAAGATTCGGTAACTGGTTAGCAGAAATCAAAGATTGGGGAATTTCTAGAACTAGATACTGGGGAACACCAATACCTGTATGGAAGTCCGAATCTGGAAAAACAATAATTATAGGTTCCTATCAAGAACTCAAGGAGTTCTCTGGGGTTGAGGTAAACGATCCTCACAGACCATACATTGACGATATTACATTTGAAAAAGACGGTGAAACCTACAAGAGAATTCCTGACGTTCTGGATGTTTGGTACGATTCTGGAGCAATGCCTTTTGCTAGATTCCACTATCCATTCGAAAATAAAGAAAAATTTGATAAGAAATTTCCTGCACAATACATTGCAGAGAGTGTTGACCAAACAAGAGGTTGGTTCTACTCTCTTCTGGCAATTTCTACTAGCTTATTTAATAAAGAGGCCTACGAAAATGTTGTAATGAGCGGATTTGTTCTAGACGATAATGGTGTTAAGTTAAGTAAATCTAAAGGAAATTATACTGAACCTAAAACAATGATTGAATCTTTTGGTGCAGATGCAATTAGAAGCAACTTTTTTACAACGCCAATTTGTGCCGGAGAGGATACAACTATAAGTAGTAAAACATTAAAGACTCAAACGCAAGAATACATTCTTCCGCTGTGGAATATATTCGCCTACCTTACAACCTACGCAAATATTCATAATTGGTCACCAAGGGAAGAGCTTGCATATAACTCAAGGAAGAATATTGATGATGCTCACCCATGGGATCATATTCCATTTGATGACATTGAAAACGAGATAAATGCGTGGATAATCTATAGACTACAGGAAACTATTCACAATTCTGAGTTAGCATTAACTGCATACGATATTCCTAAGGCTACCAAAGCCATTAAAGAACTGGTTGATGATACCTCAAAATGGTTTATTAGAAGCTCTAGGGAAAATTTCGCAGAAGGCAATCAGAATTCAATTGAGACTCTTTACTATGTGTTTATCGAGATATTAAAACTACTTGCCCCATTCACACCGTTTATTACTGATTACATGTATAGAGAATTGGTAGTAAGTAAATTAGATGGAGCAAAAGAATCAATACACTTAACTGACTATCCTGAAGTAGATAGAGCCTATATTGAGCAATATTCTAGACTTGCAGATGAAATGCAGATTGTAAGAAAGATTTGCGAAATGGGACATACCTTAAGAGTTAACAATCAAATGAAAGTGAGACAGCCATTAAGTGAACTTCAGGTTCAAAGTACAAACGAAGTTGTGCCTGTAATCACTGAATGGATGAGTGAAATGATTAAAAATGAATTAAATGTAAAAGATGTATTAGATAAAGCTGTAATCCACGAAACAGATACACTAAAAATTAACGAAGATACAAATATAAAAGTATTAATCGGCTTAGAAACCAAATTAACTGATGAACTAAAAGATGAAGGTTTTGTACGGGAACTAACTAGGGCACTGCAGTCTCAGCGAAAGAAGATGGGATTACAACAGGGTCAGACTATTAGTATAAAGCTTAAACCTAGTGACCAAGTCTTAAGACAGACAATCGAAAGAAATGTAGAATCAATAAAAAAGACTGTAAGTGCGACATCAATTGAATTTGTAGAGGAAATTGAAACTCCTTTTGTAATGGAAGTTGAGTCAAGGGAGATCGAAGGGGAAATCAATGCTGGTTAATGGAAAATGAACAATACAAAACAGAAGAAGTCGTAAATATATACGGACTAAAACTTCCGCTGGAAGTTTACGACTTCTTTAGGACTGCTGGATTTGTATTAGTTTTATGTACCTTCTTCTATATTTTCGTTGCAGCTCCTAACCAAATAGAAGGAGATTCCATGATTCCTAATCTAATAAACAGCGATTTAATAATCACAGATAAAATTGATAAGATTCTTAACCAAATAAGCGATAGGCTGGGTCTGCAGTACTCACGAGGAGATATTGTGGTTTTTCAAAAACCAGGTCACAAAGATTTTGTAAAAAGAATAGTAGGTATGCCAGGAGAAAGAATTTCAATTCACAATGGACATATTTTTGTTAATGGAAGTCTACTAGAAGAAGAATATATTAATAATGTTTACACAGTGGGAGGGGATTTTGCATTAAATAGTGGTGAAGAAATCCTAATTCCTGAGGGACGATATTTTGTTCTAGGTGATAATAGAATGGATAGTCTGGATTCTAGATATTCCGAGATTGGACTTATAAATAAGGACTGGATAAAAGGTAGGGTTATTGCCAGGTACTGGCCTATAACAAGATTCTCTTTATTTAGTAAGCCAAATTACAATATTTGAAAGTTGCCTAAAATCGATTATTCCTGTAATTTGTAAGTATGATATTTGCAGTTACTAATCAAAAAGGTGGAGTTGGGAAAACTACCACTGTATTAAACCTCGGAGTTTTCCTAGCCACAAAGGATAAAAAGGTTCTACTAATAGATATTGATCCACAGGCTAACCTCTCTTCAGGATTAGGAATATTACACCAGCCAAACGATATTGAAGAGTTAAACAATAAAGAATACAAAACTGTTTACGATTTACTGGTAAATAAAACACCAGTAACCGAAGTAGTACAAACTACAAGAATAGAAAATCTGGACATCATCCCATCGGGGATTGAATTAGCAGGGGCAGAAGTAGAAATTGTTGGTGCTCTATCTAGAGAAAACATTCTAAAAAAAGCGCTAGAACCAATTAAAGACAATTACGACTATGTACTAATTGATTGCCCACCATCACTGGGGTTATTAACAATTAATAGCCTTGTAGCAGCTGATAAAGTTTTAATTCCTGTTCAGTCTGAATACTTTGCATTAGAAGGCTTAGGACAACTTGTAAATACAATCACATTAATAAAAGGGTCTTTGAACCCTACAATGGAAATCGGCGGTGTTGTACTTACAATGTACGACAATAGAACAAACTTAAGTAAAGATGTCGCAAGCGAAATTGAAAAATACTTTAATACCAAGCTCTTTAAATCTGTTATTCCAAGAAATATTAGATTATCCGAAGCTCCCTCTCACGGACTTTCAATTTATGAATACGCTAGAACATCTGCTGGTGGGCTTGCATACGAAAACCTTACAGATGAAATAATCAAAAGATTTGATAAGGTTATGAAAAGGCCTAATTTCAGTAAAAATTCTTGAAGTGGTGAGTGTTTTGTGACAAGATTATTAATAGCTTAGAAATCATACTTTTATATGGCAGAGAAAAAATCCGGATTAGGAAAAGGACTTTCAGCATTAATAAACGCAAATTCTATACCTGATATCTCACAAGGGTATATACCTAATCTGCCAATAAATTTAATTGTTCCAAATCCTTATCAACCAAGAATTGAAATGAATCCTGAAAACTTAGTGGAACTAGCAGATTCCATTAGGGAGCATGGTGTTATTGAGCCTTTGCTGGTAACAAAAAAAGATTCTAACAAATACGAGTTAATTGCCGGAGAAAGAAGATGGAGAGCAGCTAAACTAGCCGGAATGGAAACTGTTCCTGTTGTAATAAAGGAATCGTCACCACAAGAAATGCTTGAACTTGCTATTGTAGAAAATGTTCAAAGAGCGGATCTAAATCCTTTGGAAGAAGCACTGGCATTTCAGCAACTGGTAACAACATTCAACATGACCCACGAAGTCATATCAAAGAAGATTGGACTTAGTAGACCAGCAATTGCAAATAAAATAAGACTTTTAAGTCTGCCTGAAGAAATAAAAAGAGCACTTCTAGAAGAAAAGATTTCCGAAGGACATGCAAGAGCCCTGCTAGGTTTACACAAACCAGAAACATTAATTGCTGCATTCAAAATTACAATTAGAGACAATCTTTCGGTAAGAGCAGTTGAAGAATTAGTAAGAAGATTAAACACAGGTAAACAGGTTACAAAAAGAAAAGACATGAGAATATTGGATGAAAAGACAACTGAACTCGAAAGTTCTTTAAGGACCAAGTTCGGGAACACTGTAACACTTGCCCGATCTCAAAAGGGTGGAAAAATCGTAATTCCTTTCAAAAACGACAACGAGCTAGATAAGATTGTCGATAAGCTTCTGTAAATATAAAAAAAATAGTAAAATCTTTGTGTATTTAGAAATTAAAGGACTCAAATGCCAAGGTTACTCATATCTGCTGCTCATACATTAGAAAATCCCGGTGAGGTTTTCGGAGATTTACGAGAAGCTGATATTACAAGAAAAATTTTAAAGAAGACTCTACCCTACTTAGATTCTCACAAAATTGAGTACCAGGCCGTACCCTTAGATCTTCAACTATTAAAAAGAATTGATTGGATAAAAGAAACAGGGTATTCCAGAGAACTTGGAGACATTTTCCTTGAAATTCATGTTAATGATGGTGGAAAAAGAGGAATTGAAGGCTGGTTTGAGGGAGCTGCATCTCCGGACAATAACTCCAAAATATTTGCAGACTCAATAGTTGAAGGAATCTGCAAAATTACAGGGTATCAAAATCAAGGAGTAAAAAGTGAATACGAGCATGAATTGGGCTCACTTATAATTCTGAACCAATCAAATGTTATTTCTACAGCAATAGAATGTCTTTACATTGATAATTCGGATGATATTCAAATTCTAAAAGACGAAAGCAAGCTTGATGAATTGGCAAAAGCAATCGCAGACTCAGTTAATGAGTATATTGTGAATGTAGCGCCAAAGTTAAAATATACAGCAAAAGCCTTACCAGCCTTTAATGGAGGAAGAACACCAATGCCTAGTTTTACATCACCATCCCCTTTCGCTCCCCAAGCTCCTAAAGCCCCTGGTTTTGCTGGGAACTCCCCATTATCATCTTTTAACAATCCGAGCTCACCATTCAACTCCACAACTCCAAATAAACCTATACTAATGGATCGTGAGGAAAGAAAAGAAATGATAAAAAAGGTATTTCTAAAAGTTTTAGGAAAGGAACCAAGTCAAAATGATTTAAACTATCATTTAAACACTGGGGTTGCCGAAATGGAACTATTAAAGAAACTTGTAGAAGGAGACGACCATGCAAAATTAGTAAAAGAAGCGCTGGAGTTTAAGGAATTAAACGATAAGGTAAACAGGTTAAATGCAGAAATTGACCAGCTTAAAGCCAACAATCAGGACAATAAGGCTATGTACAACAGCATGAACCAGCTTTTAGAACATAAGAACTTACTTATTGCACGATTACACCAGGAACTTTCCAAAAACAATATAATTGTTCATGGAGGCCACATTGACTCTATGAAGACACAGTTGCAGACTCAGTCTCAAACTATGCTGCCACAGGTGAAGAAAAAGAGAACATTTACCGACTTTTTAATGGATGTATTCAAATTGTAAATCCCCAAAATTGGCTAGATTTAAGGTATAATTGCTATCAGTAGATAAATTACTGAACGTACTGATCTAAATGAACATTAGTCTTATAGAAAAAATTAAACAATTAATTAATTCAAAAATACTATTCGCGTACCTAGATACTGGTATATCTTTGTACTGATCTATACTTCGGCAATTCTCTACAGCATAAATTTTTAATATTTAATGTATGGACGTAGCATTATTGCTTGTTTTAGCAGTTTTGCTGGTTCTTGCCACTCTTTTTGGAGTAGTTGCGTTCTATCTTAACAATCAGAATAAAAAAGTTAAGGAAGAAGCTGCAAAACAAGTTGCAGCAGCGATTGAAAAAGGCAAATCAATGGCTAATTTGACTGAAGAGCAAGCCATAGAGAAAGCGAGCCAGATTGCAAAAAACAAATTATTAGAGGCTGAGAAAAATGTATTAGAGCTTGAAAGTAAAGCTCAAGCAGCTGCAAGAGACATTCGAGAGAAATTAAAAGAACAGGAGCGAATTCTTGACGATAGGGAAAGAGGTCTTTTGTCTAGAGCTAAAAGCATTGACGAAAGGGCCAATTCAATCGAAGCAAAAGAAAGAAGTCTTGAGCAAGCCAAAAAAGACGTTACAAAAGTTAGAGAGGAACTAGGATTAAAATTACAACAAATTGCCGGACTCACCAAGCAAGAAGCTGAGGTTCAGCTTAAGGCCCAAGTAGAAAGAGATCTTCAAGACTGGTTCGCTAAGAAAATTAGAGAAAACCAGGATCAAATAAACTTACGAAATGACGAAATTTCCCGAGAGATCTTAGTTGAAACAATGGTTAATGCTGCAACTGATTATGTTGTGGAAACAACTACAACTACATTCACCATTGATGACGAAGCAATGAAAGGAAAAATCATCGGTAAGGATGGTAGGAATATTAGAACCTTCGAGAAATTAACAGGAGTAGATTTAATTGTAGATGAGGCTCCTAATCAAGTCACACTATCTTGTTTCGATCCAATTAGAAGAGAAGTTGGAGCTTTAGCACTTAAAAAACTTTTAGATGATGGAAGAGTTCACCCAGGAGCAATTGAGGAAACAGTTGAAAAAGTAAAAAAGGACTTATTAAAAGTAATAAAAAAGACTGGAGAAGACATGGCCTACGAGACAGGCTTTAATAATCTTCCTACAGAAGTAATTATGCTTTTAGGTAGATTTAAATATAGATTCAGCTTTGGACAGAACTTAGTAAAGCATACTCTAGAAATGGTAAAGATTGGAGAATCGTTAGCCCTTGAAATGGGAGCTGATGTTCAAACAGTAAAACTAGCTTGCTTATTACATGACATTGGTAAAGTTGCACCTGAAGAAGGAAAGCAGCACCACCATATTTCTGGGGAAGTTGCTAGAAAATACTTTAAAAATAACGACAGATTGTATAACGCAATTGAAGCACACCACTACGACATTGATGCAAAATTTATTGAAGCCGAGATTGTAAGAATTGCTGATGCAATTTCTGGTGCTAGACCAGGTGCAAGAAGAGATTCTTACGAAGAATACATTAAGAGGGTTAGAGCCTTAGAAGATATTGCAAGAAAGCATGGTGGAGTTAAAGAAGCTTATGCTATTCATGCTGGCCGAGAAGTTAGAGTTATTGTAAAACCTGAAGATGTAACTGATGAAGATACTAGAGTTATGGCATTTAAAATTGCAAAAGAAATCGAGGAAACCCAAAACTACCCTGGTGTTATTAAGGTTAACGTTATTAGAGAATTAAGAGCGACAGAAGAAGCTAAGTAAGAATGACTTTAGATTGAAGATAAACGGAGCCGAAAGGCTCCGTTTCAATTGAATTTGAAACTTTTTAGAATTAGTTCAAAATCTTCTAAGAATCTTGAATTATCGCGTTGCCCCTCTACCCCTAAAGCATAATACTTTCTGAACATAACTTTTACCGCATCTGTACCGTTGCTAAAGTAGTAGATCATGTTGTCTAACTTATCACTATTATAGTTATAGTAGAGGGCTTTTTTGTTGAAAACGGTTTTCTCAATCCAATCTTCATCGTACCCACCATCAAATGTCTTGGCCCAAGCTTTTAAATCCTTACCCTTTTCCTCAAAATATATTATGGTTACAATTTCATTTTTCAACGGACCGCTGTATTCTAAGGGTCTTAGTCCTATATCTTCTCTTTTTGGTACAAACTCCCAAGATGCAGGGTAAGTGTAGGAGAATTTACCACTGGGATGTGTGTACTCAACATTAGGATTAATTTCCTTCACTTCATTACTTTTATTAATATTCTCACTACTAGCACTTTTGTTGGTCTGAATTTGACTAACAGAATGCAATACCAACAAGGTTATAGTAAATACTAAAAAAGCTAATATTATTAATCTCCTTTTCATTCTTTATATAGATTTTAAATTAATACTACTACCACTACTAAATAGAGATTCAGGCAATACTCTAACATTACTACTTGAACAGTTTAGATTTTGTCCTGAATTAATTGTTATATTTTGAATTTGTGTACAATTTAAGACACTAGTAGTTGCAATGTGTAGGTAGTGATCTCCACTATAGCCATTTCTTTCAGAATATAACCCATCTCCATAATTCCAATTCCATTCCGATAAAAATACTGTTCCATTATCGTTAACTTTTTCTACCCATGCGACATGACCTGCACTTCCTGCACCACCACTATTAGCTTCCCAATTCATCACATCCCCTGCACCGGGATTGCTATCAACAGTATAGCCTATGTTAGAAGCATGTTCATCCCAGTTACCAGCATTCCCCATAGTTGTAGAATTACCGTTGGGTCCCGTGGGATTATTATTAAAACTCATACCCGTTTGATTTATCTTCCACATTACGTATGAAGTACAATTTCTTGTGTATGTATTCCATTGATCGACTAAATCTTCCTCTGAATCTCTGTAGGGGTAGCCACTATCATTAGAAGGGTATTCCCAAGCCAATGTTTTTTGTAACGGAAAAATTATCATAATCAATAGAAATATGGAGGCAACACATTTATTCATTCTTTAATAATTTAACATTTAATTGTAACCTTGACTCATGCTCGCTGTCTTCTCGTAGCTTCGACCTAATATTTATTTTGTCAGAAATTAACTCTAGATGGTCTAGTTGCAGTGAAACTTCATTACCACTAACCTCTAACTGTCTATCTTCTTTTATTTTCAGATTACTTAGCTTTAAGTTAATACCATCGAGGTCGCAGTATCTATTACTTGAGCAACTAACGCGAGGAAACATGGTTACTACAGAATCAGAATCTAGCCATACCGCGGTAGGGGCATAAGCTTTTGTAAATATGGTTAAGGTATTACCTGTATCCGAATCTATTACCAAGATATTAACTTCGCCCACGCTCTGCGCTCTTTCAGCTAGGACAATCTTTTTATTATCTGGGCTAATTGAAATAGGGTATTTATAGTATCCCGTGTTGTCAAAAGGAATCCTTTGAATGATACGTTTCTCTTTTAATGAATATACATTAATAAATTTATTAGCCCCCCAACTATTATGATCTTTTGTGGTGTAGTAGTACAGATCCCTTTTCTTATTAAGAACCCCTAAACCTAGATCCTGTAGATTTATATCTTTTTGATCTTTCATAACTTCATTTAACTCCATTTTCTCGGAAACATTGTATTGAAGAAGTTCTGTATTTGTTTGTATTGGATAAGAGATAAATCTACTCTCAGCATTTACAGCAACTACACTACCTACAAGTATTGAGAAAATAAACATATATATTAATATTGTCTTCATTTAATTATTTTAAAAATTCATTAATTTGTTTTATGTCTCTTTCTGATAGAACTAAATTTCCATTTTCTTTAAGGCTCTCCAGCACATTAAGAAGAATTGGATTAAACATTGCATCTGAACCGTAGTTCAGATTGTGAAACATTAGTATCCCCGAGTTCAACTTTACTAAAACAGAAATAGAATCAATCATAGGAGTTTTGTTACTAAATACGATCGAATTCCCTGTGGATTATCTGCTATAAAAAGCTTTTCTTGAGATAGTTCACCTACATTAATTGCCCTTCTATCATTAAACCAACTACCAAGATCTTTTTGAAAAGGATAGAAGTAAAGATAAATTCCCGGCATCTGGTATAGTGAGTGAGAGTACGCTTCGGTTGTTGTCACAAACTCTGCGTAATCTATATTGCCAGGAACTTTATCTTCTTTTTTATTTACTAATTCAGAGGAGTACAAGAATGTGTATGGTTTATTCACGTCTGATGATAAATTTCCAGAATCAGTATTACTTTGATAATCTCCAGTATTTGTATCGCTTTCATTAGAGTTAATTATTGATGTATCATCATTTAACGGAGTCGAAGTTACACTGGATTGCATCGCTTGATAGAGATAGAAGATAATACCTAGCAAGATAAAAAGAATAATGAAGTATGTATATTTATTATTAATTCTCATATTGGTTTTGACTTATTGTATATAAAAACGAGTTGTACCATTTATTGATCTAATCGTAGATTCGGACCTAATCGTAATACAATTCGAATTTGATATTGTATTTGGGCCATTAGTTATCCAATCGGTTTTAACTAAACAATTTGAGCCTCCACCAGTAGTAAGTTCATTTTGCGAAGTAACGGACATAGGATAAGGAATTTCTCCGTCACCGGGTTGATTTGAATATTCAGCGAAGATAACTGGAACTGAGTCTGTATAACTTGCTCCCTGAATTTGTTTTTGAAAATGTAAATGAGGTGCACAGGACCCACCATCAAATTCAGCAGTAAATCCAGTTTTTCCTGACTTCCCGATTAACTGCCCTTGTTGCACATTATCTCCTACCGAAACATTTATAGACTGAAGATGATAATAGTTAGTAGCCTTACCATCTGCATGTGCTATTACTACATAATTTGCACTATTTATATAACTTGGCCCACCACAACTTGTCGATCCTGAGCGAGCATATGTTACAGTGCCCTCACTAGATGCCAGTACATCAGTTCCTTCGGGTAGTCCAAAATCGTATGCATACCCATTCGGTTGAGTGGAATGAGACAAATTATAATCAATAGGATTATCATTGATTCCCCAATCCTGTGTTATTGGATATGTTTGGTCTTTCGTCCAAGGTAAATAGTAAACTGTATCCGCTCCAAGTTTTCTAGTTCTTATCTCATAATGATTTACATTATTTTTCTCTTTGTTGTATTCTATCAATCTATCTTTTAGACGATTGAACTCTTGTTTTCCTGAGAATATATTATCATCAAATTGTTTCCCTGCAACTTTTACCATGCTGAGTATTTCATCAATATCATTTGCATCGTAATACTCAATAGAGAATGTCAATGATAGTACTTTTCTTTCGTACTCCTTAAGATAGCTAATATAATAGGTACCTTCATATTTATTCAATAAACTCATAGTATTGGCACTTAACTCCCTGGATTGCTTAGCGGTAAAATCGCTCAGGAAGCCATCTTCATCTACTGTATTAAGTGGATAAAAAGTATTTACCCATTCCCGAAGCTTTAAATTTTGACTATTACGAAAAAGTGTAACTTCAAATGGAGTATCTCTGATTTTAAGAATACCACTGTATTCAATATTATCGGTAGAATCAAAGAATCTGGCTTCATCTAGCGAAGCTGTATCAATACTTATACTATCTCCAAATTTTATGGATGGAGGTTTTGGCGAACTAACAGGATAGCTTACAATCCCACCTGTGAGCTTATTTGCTTCAAATGAAGTAGGTAAATCATCATTTTTAATTGCTCTAATATCGAAACCTGATAATAGTGTGAAAGATATTAAGATTAGTGCAAATACTTTAATAAACGTCATTTTCTTCATAGTATGTCTTAATAATATTTACTTCCTCATTGGTTAACTGTAGATAACCATCATCGAACTTGACTTGAAAGTCCTGTAAAATTTCAAAGTATAGATCATCAGCCCAATAGCTTGCTACTTCTATCAGCTTGTTGCCATTATCAAACAATAAAATTGGTGGGGTATTGGAGAACCCAGTTAGATCCACTAAAAAGAAGATCTTCCCTTCCGAAATTACTTTGTAACCGTTTGTTAAGTATCTATATCTTTCATGATCTGATTGAATATCTTCCGAGCTCATTGATGACGCATACTTAACCCAATTCTCAAGAGACATACCTCCCATAATAGATCTATCTAACGATATTATACTCACTTGGGGTAATTGATATCCTCTGGAAGGTTTAGATGCTAGTGCTATGGTATTGCCATCTAAAATATGTACGAAGTCATCTCTTGGAGTATCGGTGACAAATAAACTTGATCTATATTGAAATCTATAGCTGGATTCTTGATTATCAATCTGACTATAACCATCTTTAATAGTCCAACTTTCATTTAAAGGATGGGTAAAATTTTCAGTATCACTACTGCTGTTATTAGTGAGTAAGAAGACGGCAGCACCTATTCCAAATATCACTAAAGCCCCTGCGAATATCACAAATTTTCTCATATATCAAATATCAATAATTAAATTAATTATCTCCATTTTCCAATTTACTTATCCTTGCTTCAAGCTCAATAATATACAAAGTCAGTTCCTCTATTTTTGCCATTTGCATTTTTTGCATTTCTCCTAAGGAAATACCCTTTTCTTCAACTTCTTTTGCACTAGGTATATTTGGCAAATGATTATTTTCCTTTATATAATTTTCTACTTCGGATAAAGGACTAAGTTTATATCCATCCTCAAAAACATAGTCAGGCCAATTTGAACCAGCAATCGAAACAATAACTTCTTTGGCTAGAATAGTTCCGTTAACCGATAATTTGTGTTTAGGATTTGTTGTGCCGATTCCAATATTCCCATTATCGTTTTTAATCCTCATTCGTTCTTGTCCATTAGTAAAAAAGGATAACCCAACAGAGGAACTTGCACCTGGATCATCACCAATATATGGTGTATTACCATTCAAACTACCTATAATTACACCGGCATGATTATTTGCTCTAAAAGCTGCTACTACATTTGGACTATTGCCTAAATTATTATTCCCTTTTACATCAAGTTTAGCCCCGGGTGCATTATTGCCAATTCCGACATTTCCAGTTGCACCTTTCAAACGTATGATTTCATTTCTCAAATCATTTTTTGTCGCAGATAATGTTAAATCCGTATCTGCACCGGAGGTTCTATACGCCGATATTGCAGGACCGGTTGCACCATTTATACTATCAAACTCCCAAGATATTGAATTTGAGTTTGAGAAATTAGCATTGGCATTAATTCTAATTGCCTCCCAATCTGCACCAGATAGACTACCCTCCAATTCAACTCTTTGGGCAGTATCAATTACTGAAGACTTTTGAATGTGCAATGGAGAAGATGGAACATCTTTACCGATGCCCACCAAACCATCAATATAATACATGTTGTTTCCCGAAACAGACCACTGCCCTACGGCAGCCAGTATCGGGATATTAACTCCTAGAGTTCCCAACAGAAGAACTGTAAGAATGTGCTTTTTACGAACTCGCATAAAAAGAATTATAAAAATTAATACTTCCAATTTATTAGGAAATATTTACAATATTCTTACAGCTTGATTAATTATTTTCTTTGTATGGCAATACAAATTAGGTCGTGATTCTTGGGGCGGCTTCCTGTACACCCACCTGATCTGCATTAGTATCAGAAATGGATCTATCAAACAAAACTTTTCCCTCATCAATTGCACTTTCAACATAACCTTCTCTTTCGTCCTTAAGCATAAAGTCGAATTCTTTTGATGTATAGATCAATGGTTCAATAATTGGCTCCTCATCTTTAGTTAATTCTCTTACATATTGAATTCTCTCAATGAATGGCAATTCTGTTTCGGCAACTATTAACATATCCATAGTGCTTGATCTTGGGTGTAATTTTTCTCTTGAAAAAGAACCAAATAGTACAATTTTGGAAACATGTAATTGTGAATCAGAAGATAGTTCTTTTATAACTGATTCTAGCCTTGCTTCAACTTCTTCCGGAGTGAAGTAGTAATTTTCAAGATCAATATCGCCTTTATCTTGTGAATTCGGCTTTTTCTGATGAAGAAATTCCTCTACCTTGTTAATCATAGAAGTTGCAATATCCAAACAAGTTTTGGCGTCATTCTCGGTTATTAAGTCATGAGGTGTAATATTTTGATCAGGATAAATAAATGGATATCTTGTAATAAAGGTGTAGGCCTCAATCTTTCTAAAATTGAATTTTACTGTTCTAAAACTATCATTTGCTCTGTTGCACATGCTTAGCAGCACACCAAGTTTATGGGTCATTGGAGATCTCCAACCAGCATGAATAATAACTGCCTTAAGAGCTTTCTCTACCGATTGCACTGATTGATAGCATGACCACTCATAGTATCTATCTTTAAGGGATTCTTCTGCGGCTTTTAAATCGTATTGGGATTGTAATAACCAAATTCTGTATCTTTCTGAAGTATTTTTATTCGAAGCTTTATTACTTAAATCTGTATACATTAAAAAAGTGGTAGACGAAATATTACTCTTTCAGTCTACCACTATATACTTTTAGTTTAAATAATCTCTTAGGGCCTGAGCAATTTCATCACTCTTAATTCTTCTTAAAGCCTTGGCTTCTATCTGTCGAATTCGTTCTCTCGTAACATTAAATTCATGCCCAACTTCTTCTAATGTTCGTGCTACACCATCTCTTAGGCCAAACCTTAGTTCAAGAACTTTTCTTTCTCTATCAGATAAATTGCCTAATATTTCGTTAATCTGCTTCTTTAAGTATGACCATGTAGCCAATTCCTGTGGAGAAGCTGTGTATTCATCTGCAATAATATCACTTAAACTACTTGCATCTGACTCATCTCCTATAGGTGCTTCTAATGATTGAGGCTTTTGAGCAATCTTAATAATTTCGTTTACTTTTTGAATTGATAATCCCATCTCATCTGCAATTTCTTTAGGAGTTGGCTTTCTTCCTAATTTGGCTGCCAACTGAGATGAAACTTTACTTAACTTATTAATTGTTTCAATCATATGAACTGGAACTCTAATTGTTCTAGCCTGATCAGCAATAGCTCTTGTAATAGCCTGTCTAATCCACCATGTGGCATAAGTAGAAAATTTAAATCCTTTTCTATATTCGAACTTATCTACCGCTCTCATTAAGCCTAAATTACCTTCTTGAATTAAATCTAGTAAATCTAAACCTCTCTTTAGGTAATTCTTGGCAATAGAAACTACAAGTCTTAGGTTTGCAGTTGTAAGTAAATGTTTTGCTTCCATTCCTAACTTCATTTTCTCATTTAGGAATCTCTTATCCTTTTCTGCTATTCTTTTTTTACTTGCTTCAATACT
Organism: Patescibacteria group bacterium; assembly: GCA_016861265.1. Classification (GTDB taxonomy): domain Bacteria; phylum Patescibacteriota; class Dojkabacteria; order J137; family J137; genus Brojett037. The sequence continues at coordinate 611,085 of BOLA01000001.1, read as the reverse complement.
TGGATTCTTTTTCGTACCCTTAGAAATTACTTTTGCAGCCTTTTCGTAAATTGGGTCTACATTCTTTTTTGCAATTTCTGGGATAGCCTTTAAGAATTCGGCTTCTGCATCCTCTATTCTTTTAGCTAAAATCACTTCTTCTTCTGCACTAAGTAATGGGATTTTACCGATTTCCTGTAAATAGGCCCTAATTGGGTCAGTACTTACATGGGATTTAATCTGCTTTAGAATTCTAATTTTCTCTTCGAACGACATTTTGCTTGCGGCACCGGCTGCAAACTTTAAGTCGGAGTCCTCTAAAGGCTCGATTAATTCTATATCTTGGTCTTGAAGACTAGTTATTATGTATTCAAGAAGATTTAAATTATCTTCTACCTCTGGGAAAACATCCAAAATATCGTCGTGGGTCAAGTAACCCTGCTTTTTACCTTGATCAACAAGGTTTCGAACTTTCTGCTTATCTTCTGAAATTATTGACATTAGTACGCGCTAACAAATATCATAGTATAGGGGCAATTTTTTGCTCTCTATTTTAACACCTTTTTCAAAATTTTATTAGTGGAACAATTACTTGTTTAAGAAATGGCACTTTATAAATACCAAAAAACAAAAACTCCTAAAAAATTCTCGGTCCCTGAGGACGAATTCTTAATACAGGATTATACCGAAAAGCGGGGTTTCATTGACAATATTCTGTACATCCCCAAGGGAATATACAAGGATTTAACCAATGTAATGCAAAAGTCCTCGACAGCGAATCTTGCTCTACCACTAATCTTTATTGTAATTGGAGGAGTATTTATCTATAAAGAATTCTTCCCTGATATACAAGCGGCTTTTCAGACCTCAGGTGGATACCTTTCCCAGGGCAATGTTTCACCTGTCGCAGACCAGTACTTAGATATTACCAGCTATATTTCCAAGCCTGAAGGCTTTAAGGAACTAACAATCGAAGCCTTAAATGAACACACGTTAGAAGATGACTCTGTAAGTTTTGACTATACAGGTGTGTTTTATATAACCATCCCTTCTATTGGAATAGATCACTTACCTGTAGAAGCAAATGTAGATAGCACCACAGAGAGTGTCTATAACCAGGTTCTACTTACAAAACTGGCGCATTTTAAAAGCACAGGACTTCCTATATCTGATATAAAAAATAATATGCTAATTTATGGACACAGCGCTAGTCCAAATTACAACCCTAACCCAAAAGATCCAGAAGTAGCCTTCTCCTTTCTACCTAATCTAAAGGTAGGTGATGAGATTACGATTACAATGGAAGGCAAGGACTACAATTATGTAATGGCAAGTAGCAAGATTGTAAAGCCTACAGATACCTCGGTGATTACGGGAGCAAGGGGCAAAAAAACCTTAACTCTGGTTACATGCTTTCCATTAGGTAGCAACGAAAATAGGTTTGTTGCTGTAGCAAGGCCTGTATAAATACTTTATTGATTGCTTCCAAAAAAGCTCCCGAAGGGAGCTTTTTAATTGCATACAATAGAGTTCAAAGAATCGTTACTCGTTATCGTTATTTCTTCTTCTTAAGAAAGATGGCAATGAGTCTAAATCATCTTCATCGGAAGGTTGATTTTGCTTAGGCCTTGTTAAACTACCTAATATTCCGCTCGACATTTGAGGTTTTGGTTGTTCAGCCTGTGGTCTATTTGCTGGTTTATTTCCCATTGAATTTACGGGATTCATGCCCATATTCATTAGCTCTGAGTTTATATAGTCTGATTCAAAACCAGTTGCAAGAACTGTAACTTCAAATTTGTCTTCGTAAGCAGGATCAATACTTGCTCCAAAGATAAATATAGCATCAGGGTTAATTTTTTCTTTAACAATTTCAGCAGCCTCACTAATTTCAGTCATAGATAGATCTCTACCTCCAACCACATTGAAGAGAACACCTTTTGCTCCGTCGATAGAAACTTCTAGTAATGGACTTTCAATAGCCATTTTTGAAGCATCTGCTGCTCTGTTTTCACCATTAGCGGTTCCAATACCCATTAGTGCAGTACCACCATTGTCCATAACACTTCTCACGTCAGCAAAGTCAACGTTAATTAATCCTGTTTGGGTAATAAGATTAGCAATACTCTTAACAGCTTGAGCTAAAATATCGTCGGCTTTTTTCATTGCATCCAAAAATGGAACATTCTTATCCATAGTTTCCAACAACCTTTGATTGGGAACAACGATTAAGGTATCAACTTTTTCTCGAAGTTCTTCAATCCCCTTTAATGCTGAATCCATTCTTCTTTTCATCTCAAAATGGAAAGGCTTAGTAACAACACCAACAGTCAATGCTCCTAGGTTCTTAGCTATTCCTGCCACAATTGGAGAGGCACCAGTTCCTGTTCCCCCACCCATTCCAGCAGTAATAAAAACCATATCTGATCCTGCCAAGTTTTCATGAATTAAATCTACACTTTCTTCGGCGGCTTTTCTTCCAATTATTGGATTTCCACCACTACCCAGACCTCTTGTAATCTGCTCTCCTATTCTAAGCTTTATATCTGCCTTAGAATTCATTAACGCTTGAGCATCTGTGTTTATAGCAATGAACTCTACATCTTGGATGTTATATTCATTGATCATTGTGTTTAACGCATTGTTTCCGCCTCCCCCTACCCCTACGACCTTTATCTTAGCCGAAAGTGCAGCCTGTGGTTTTACTAACATACAACCAAGTCTAAAAATTTAATTCGTATTTATATACTATGATAATAGTTCTAATATTTCAAGCAGATAGTAAAAAACAAAAAAACTTCGTTCAAAAAAAGTAAACACCAATTCTATTTACTAACAAGCGGATTAAAAATAAGTATTTAAAACATTATGCTATTGTTCAAGTTTTTTAATCAGGGAAGAATATTCTTGAAAATTCCACCTAACTTTCCAAATAATCCACCTTGTGAACCACCCTTCTTTTTGGAACCGCTATTAGATGAGAACTTACTATCGCCTCGGTATACTTCGTCACCTAATGCATACAGTATTAAACCTTGAGCCGCAGAGTAAGCTGGAGAGGAAATTCCATCTACGAGACCTTCTAGACCCTTTGGATTTCCGATTCTTGCTGGCACTCCAAAACTCTTTTTAGCAAGAGCAGTAATTTCTGGAACTAAAGCACTACCACCGGTTATAACAATTCCCGCAGGCAATTTGAAATCATTACCCGATTGTTCAATATTTGCTTTTATTAGATCAAAGACTTCTTCAACCCTAGCTCCAATTATATCTGTAAATAATTTCCGAGAAATGGTCTTAACACCTTCTATATCTAGTTGACTAACATCAAGAATATCGGTTTTCTTTGGTTTATCATCGTCATCTTTATCTTTCGATCCTGCCATATCTGCAGATCTAAAAACTTCCTCTGCTCTAACTTTGACTTTCTCTGCATCGTCTAAAGATAACCTTAAACCTGCAGCAAGGTCTCGTGTAATATTACTTCCACCAAAGGGAATTGAAGTTGAGTAAGTTATGGAATCCTCTACGAACGTTGTAATTGAGACGGTTCCTCCTCCGAAGTCTAGTAATAGTACCCCTAACTCTTTTTCTGTTTGGGTTAACACGGATTGTGCAGCAGCCCAACCGCTAAATACGATTCCGTCTATTCGCAACCCTATACTCTGAATACATTTTTGTAAATTGTGAATTGCAGTTGTAGGCGCAGAGATTATATGTGCGTCTACTTCTAATCTTGTACCAGTCATTCCTATTGGGACCTTAATTCCACTTTGTTGATCAACAATAAATTGTCTCGGTATTAAATGAATAATTTCTCTTGCAGGAGGAATCGCAACAGTCTTTGCTTGTTCCAATGCTCTAAATACATCATCTTCACTAATCTCACTGTCTGATATAGCAACTACTCCTTTGTTATTATTTGATATTATTTGCTTACCATTAATGGTTACGTACGCAGAAGAAACAGTTAAACCTGCCATTCTTTCAGCACCTGTTAATGCAGAAGCAATTGAGTTAATAGCTTCATCAATTCCTGTAATCTCTCCTTTTTTAATTCCGTATGCCGGGTAAGAAGATTCACCTATCACCTTTGCTTTTCCTTCGTCGTCAACGATAGCTATTACTGCACAGACTTTATGGGAGCCAATATCAATAGCGGTTATTATGTTTGCCATACATTAAGTAGTTTAATATCAATAAAAATTTCACTTTACCCCATTGTATTTGGGTTTTTATTTGCTAGTATAGTTTACAATTTCGATTTTGTTATTTCAAGCAATTCAATTAATCTTATCTTACCACAGAATAGTTATTGCTTCTCACATCAACCACCCTTGCTCCACTAAATTGTCCATAGTAAATAAGAGTGTTCAAATCTATAAATTGTGATGAATAACTTCTTTTAACTGACAACAAAACGCTAGGATTGTCTTGTAAGAACACTTCCAGAGAATAATCAGAATCCCAGACAACTTTTGTCGAATTCAGATTCTTACTTTTAAAGAAATCCAAAACAATGGATAAAAAATTTAATCTTTCCAAAGGAACTTTATCCCCTACGGAATAATTTTCGTTATTTGGTATATAACTTCCAATTAAGTTCTTATACTTATCTTCCTTTAGCTGTTGTGCAAGTTTATTAGTAAAATCATTTATCTTGTTGTCCAAATCCTGCTTCATTTGATTTAAAACGGCCTCTTTTTCTTCCCTTTCAACATCCTTCCATATTATCTTGGAGCGCTCTTCCTCGCTAAAACCCTCCAAATATTTAATTCTAACCTGATCTGAATCGGCAGGAAGCTTGTTGTCCCTTAACAATAATTCTGTTTCATTGAAAGTAAGCTTTGTTTCTGGCTCAATTACTTCCATTACTCCCCCACTCTGATTAATTAAATAAATTCCAGAATTATTAGCTTCGTAATACACAGGGGCATCCTCAATAATCTCAACCTTTAATTTACCATCCAAAGTTTTATTCACGAATACAGTATGAACAGAGGATAATTCTGATTTTATTGAATTTTCAATTTCAGAAGAAGATATAAAGATAATATTTTTAGAAATATACTTATCAGCAATTTCCTTAACAAGACTATAACTCTCCGACTTATCAGTAATAACCTCAACAACTTTTACATCAAAAATAGTCGTATTCCTTAGAAAAATAAATGCCCCAATTAATAGGGTCAACAGAACGAAAGTAAATAAAATTTTAGACAACGGCAAACTTTTAATCTGAGGTGATATAAATTCAGCCCTTTTAGTTAATAACTGCTTCTGCTTTCTTTTTTTTGCCTGCGCCAAAATATTAGAATTATCAATTCTAGGACGCATATTTACGTAAGCCGGACGAGACTTTGATGACTCTTTTTTCTTTTTGAATAACGGAAACTTCATAGTTCATACATTATTACATAGAAAAAAGACTTAAAGAAAGCAAAGGTAATAAAAAAGCCCTCTTTCGAGGGCTTACAATTTATAGGAATTATCAATCTAAACCAACTTGTTTTAGAAATTTTGTTACAGATACTTTATCATCTGAAGATCTTTCCATGTAGGAAATTAGTTTTCTTCTTTCGCCTACTAATTTAAGCAAACCTCTTCTGGAATGCTTATCCTTTTTATGTGATTTTAAATGATTTGTTAGGTATTTAATTCTTTCTGTTAATAGAGCCACTTGTACAGCTGGAGATCCAGTATCTTTTTCATGTGCACCAAACTTAGAAATTACCTTCATTTTGTCGGTTTTTTCCTTGTTGAATCTTGATTTCTTACTTGACATATTTTTACAAAATTTATAGATATTTATTCGTTATAGATTATATATTATACTTTCGTTTAAAGCAAGCCTATTCTTGACTATCGGCGTATCCACCCTTCCTCTTCCTTAAGGAACCTAACATATTGGTAATTTTTGCTATATTCCTTACTGGATCTACAAAGGAGGATTTAAAGTCGTGCAAATTGCGCAGCAGCGAATAAACCTCTTCTCTACCTTTTAAATAGTCCTCGAGTACATAATCCGATAGAGTCGATGTATTTTTAAGTGCTTTTCGAAGATCTTGTATAGATCCTGCCAAATTATTTAGGATTCTAAATAAACCCCAAGCCAATATAACTATTGCAAAGGAAACTGCAATAGCCAATAAAAGCTTTGTAAAATCATCTACGTTCATAAATTCTCACTAATTCGATAACAGTATATATGCTAAAAAAATACTATTCAATGTTAAAAGATTGTAATTAGATCAAATTTTTGAAAGAATGTAAATTAAGTTAACTTAAAAGGTTTATGGAATTTTTAGTCTTAGTAGTCCTATTTTGGCTTCCTCCAGTAGTGATTCTATTCAAGAATGTACTTTGGAATCTACACTTATGGCAGCAAAAGCAGTACAGAGTTGAGCGTTTTTATAATTTTATTAGGTGGGACCATCTTCCTAACAACAGGGATTTTCTACTCACGCTACTTAAATATATTGTATTCAGTTTAACTTGTACGCTAGTTGTTTCTGTTTACACTTCAAGTATAGGAGTCTTAATTGCATACACAATTTGGGCCGTGGAAATCTTTATGCTTCTAGAAAAAGTATTTTCCGGTAAATCAGAATCCATAAGAATTAACACCAGAAATACAGTTGTATTAACATTATTAAGTATACTAGTAAGCTTTCTAATAATAATTGTGTCGCTACCGTTTGCTTCTCTACAAAGAGAAAACTTGATATTACCCGGGGTAAGCAATGCCAATATGTATACCATCTACGATGTATATGTATACCTAGGTCTTTCAGCAATAATCGCTTTGTTTTTAGATATCGCTTCTCCAATAATCACAGCTTTAATAATCTTAATTACCAGCCCTATTGGATGGTTTAGAAATAAAGTTGCGGTACACCAATTGAATGACAAGTTATCTCGATATAGGAACAACATTATTGTCATTGCCATTACCGGTAGCATAGGGAAAACAGTAACTAAGGAACTCTTATTCAAGTTACTGAAGGACGACTACTCCATTGTTAAAACAGGTGATGTTTATACTACAATAGAAGAACTAAGTTACGATATAACTACCCAAATTACAGCTGGCACCCAAATATTATTAGTTGAAATTGAACCTTTCAAGAAAGGCGAAGTAGAAAGCATTTGCAGGATTATTAGTCCGGATATTTCAATTATCACAGACATTGACGTTCAGCACTATGGTTCATTCAAAAATAAACAGGAATATATAGAAGCAAGATTAGAGCTTATAAAAGGAACTAATCACAATGGAAGCGTAATCGCACCAATTGATAACAAATATATACTACATTATTTGAATAAATTTCCAGGAGAAAAAATTGGTTTCTCGTTTTTGGATAAAAAATCTAGCAAACTTAATGAACTATTTTTTATAGAGATCTACAAAAGATCGGTTGAAGGTTATAAGTTCATGTTTAAATCCAAAGACAAGATCAGTGAATACTCAACACCAATACACAGACTAAGCCTAGTACATCAGCTAGTACCGGCAATACTGGCTGCCAAACGAACAGGTATTGACGAAAAAACAGTTAGAGAAAAAGTGGGCAAATTATCCGATAAATTCACTAATATATACACCCTAGAAGGTGATGATCATACTCTATTAATATCCACAGGTAACCCAGACAGCAACCTAAAAGGAGTTCTGGCTGCTGTAGATTACGCAAACAATATTAAGAGAAAGTTTAAACATGGACGAATAATATTGCTAACCGATGGAGTTAGCGAATTGGGGAAATTAAAAAGAAAATCCTATGCTAGATTAACTGAAAAATTAAAACAGAAAGTTTCTATAGTTGTAACTACAGATCCCTTACTTTACACTTTGCTTGCACATAGCTACCTTGATATCCTTAGCCTAAAATCTAGGAATGTTAACGAATTGCTATTTACTACCAGAACCCTTATAAAATCGGGCGATATAATTATCGTAGAAGGTGCTGATTCTGAAGAAATTTTAAACTCGCTAAGATCTCAAGAGTAATTGTTTGACAACTTATATAAATTAGCTATAATTTTAATAAGTAATGTTAAACATTTTTCCATATGTATAAAAATAAAGACGGTAAAGTAATCGCTTCCCTTACAGAAGTAAAAAATAAGACTGGTGATATTTTCGCCATAGTGGACGAATTCGGCGAAATAGCACTAACTTCTTACAACAAAGTAAGATATAAGATTGTAAAGGTAGACATTGAAAACAGTGTTGAAATTAATAACGATGGACCAGAAGTTAAAGTAGCAACAACTGAGAAAAAGAGGCTCACCACACCAAAATTAGAGGAACGAGAAGAAGTAGAAGCAATCGAAGAAACTACAGAAGAGACCGTCGATGAAATTGTCGAACAGGAAGTCCCTCAAGAAGAAGTACAACCCGTAGCCGAAAAAGTTCCTGAAGAACCTGCAGAAGTAAAACTATTCCCAAGAACAATCGAAATCCAAGAATGGAACAGAGATGGAAAGGAAGAAAGACAGTTCAGCTTAAATGCAATTAGACCTTTAATTAGTTAATTATATTAATAATATGAAAGAAACAATAATTGTAGATACAAGTGTAATAGTGCAATATCTAAAGACAGGAAAGGGAGTCCTTCCAATTGCCTATGAAAAATATAACATGGTAATTTCTATTGCGACATACACAGAATTACTTGCCAGCAGAACCTTTGAGGATGCAAATCTAGAAAAGGAAGTAAAGGACTTCGTTGATAAGTATTTTAATGTTGTAGAGGTCAATAAAACCCTAGCGGATGAGGCTGCAAAGGTTATAAGAAATACTGAAGTTAGTCTTGCTGTTAGCTACGTAGCAGCAACTGCAATGCAAAAAGGATATTCCGTATTAACCGAAGATAAAGGAAACTTTAGTGGAATAAAGGGCCTAAACTTTGTTGAAATATAATACAACTTGCAAACAAGAAAAAGACACCAGGGGGTGTCTTTTTTAATATGTTTTCCCATTAGACAGAAGTCCTACAATTCGTTATAATTTCCTGCATTCATCGGAGTGTAGTTCAATTGGCTAGAATACACGCTTTGGGAGCGTGGGGTTGTGGGTTCGAGCCCCGCCACTCCGATTTTTTAATCCCTACTTTCGCAACTTATTCACCCTGGCTTTTACCGCAGGACTTTCATCATCTTTATACTTTTCAAGTATTAACTTAATTGTGTCAATTAAATATTTATGTTTTAAAGAAAGGTCATAGATTGCTTGTATTGAGAATATTCTTACAATATTACTTTTGGAGGCTTCGATATTTTCTTCCAGAACCTTTACTACATGAGACAAATCAGAAGCGGTTAAATTTACCCTGGTTATTAGCTCTGCAAAATGCCACTGAACTTCTTTTTGATTTATCCTAGAGATATCATCAACTAGGTTAACTTTGTATTGCTGAAGCAATTGGGGATGCCTTCTTGTAACCTTCTCTATCGCGTCAGCTGCACGCATTCTGACTACAGAATCCGAAGAATATAAACACTTAAATAAATCACCGAAAAGACTTTGATTCTTCAAAACTATCGCAACTACCTTATCTGACTCTCCAATAGACCTTAAATCACCTCCAGACAATAAAGATGCAAAATTATACATATTTGAAGTGGTAATAATACTAATATTATCACCCAGTAAGAAGAAAATAAACTACAACAGACTTTCTGTGTTACGCAAGTTTGTGTAACAAGTGGACTCATTTGTGGACTACATACAATAAAACAGCTAGTATCTACTTTAGGTTTACTTCGAGTTTCGTTTTTTCCAATCCTCAATCTTTTTGTGATCCCCCGATAGCAAAATCTCAGGAATTCCCCATTCTTGACCTTCTTCAGTTTTAAAAATTGCGGGCCTTGTATATTGCGGATACTCAGCATCCATCTGCTCATTATGACTTTCATCTAATAAAGACAGGGTGTTACCTAAAGCTCCATCGATTAGCCTGGTTATACTATCTACAACGATCATTGCAGGAATCTCACCCCCTGAAAGTACATAACCACCAATACTTATTTCTCCATCAATTAAATGCTCCACCACTCTGTGATCCACCCCTTCGTAATGTCCGCAGATAATTACAATTCGATCCAAATTTTGTGACCAGTCTTGCGCTATTGATTGTTTCCAAAGCATACCTTTTGCACTTGTTAGAATTACCTTAGTTCTAGAATCCCTATTCGGATAAACGCCTAGAGATTTTAGGGCTGCGTAAATGGGCTCTATTTTCATAAGCATACCTGCTCCCCCGCTAAACGGAGAGTCATCGGTAGTTTTATGCTTATCAAGTGTAAAGTCTCTTAAATTATGTATCTTTATCTCAATCAATCCTTTGTTCTCAGCTCGTTTTACAATACTCTGCTGTATTGCTGAAAAAGATTCAGGGAATGTTGTAAGAATATCAAATTTCACACCTACAATATAAAAACTATGGGGCAATTATACTACTAAAGTATTGTAGATTCTATTGATCAATTATAGTTATTGTTGCATAATTCTTGGCCAGTCAATGGAGGTGTCAAGATGCCAACATCAAAGGAGATCGAAGAGATAAGGGAAGCACTTCGAAGGAGAGCTAGAAAAGGCAAACCTAAAGAAGATTTTGATGAAAAACAGGAGGAACAAAATCCTAGTTCCGTTACTAAATATGTAACTGTCCATCTCGGGGGAGGAATAAGTAAAGTATTCAGATTTCTTCCCGAAGAAAAAACCGGGGATGACAATTCCTAGTCCAGAAGGTCACCCTTGACTGGTGACCACTAGAAAAGCGACAGATCCTGTTGTTGCACAAATTTAATACTTGCCGATGTTGTTAATTCATTCTTGTTGAGGGTCTGAATAAAATAATCTGAGATCTCGGGACAGGCTAATTCTTGTGGCTCGTGTACAAAAAAGAATATTTCTTCTAACCCTTTATCATTCCATTGTTTTATTTTTTCTACCCAATCATCTATTCTTTGATAATCCGTTTGGTGCAAATTATTACCCACAAATCGAATAACTGTAAACGGTGCGGTAATATTCATATGCAAGACATCTCCTCGTCCTGCTGTATCCGAAATTACAGTGCCAATGCCTTTTGATCTTAAGTAATTGAATATTCCCTGATCCCTAAACCAGTCTGGGTGCCTAAGTTCAATTGCAAGCTTAGTTCCTTTTGGTATGTAGTTAATAAACTTAGACAGGTCTGCAAATCTTTTAGGAGAAAAATTTTCATGCAGCTGCAAAAAATGGAGTCCTAGATTCGTACCAAATGAATTCATCCTATTAAAGTACTCCTCTACCTTTAATTTATTTGTAAGGCCGCTAAAATGACTTATTGATTGAGTAACTTTAGGACAAAATAAAAAATCTGACGGCACTTGCTTAAGCCAGTTATAGATATCAGATTGTTCGGGCAGCCTGTAGTGGGTTGTATTTAGTTCTATAGAGTTAAATGACTTAGCGTAATAATTTAAATATTCTTCGGATTTTAGTTTTTCAGGGTATATTTTACCTTTCCAATCTTTAACACCCCACGCAGGGGCACCTATAAAAACCTTAATCTGAGCATTTCTATCGATTGAAGATGGGTAGGCTTCATTCTCATGTGGTTCAAGAGGCAAAGACAGATCTAAATTTTCTAACTCGATTAGTGATTCTACTTTTCCAAACTTCATATTGAATTATAAAAAAGGAAACTTTAGAATTAGATTATGAATAAAAGACTTTTACTAATTATATCAACCTTTATTTTTATTGCTTTCATTCTGTTGCTTTTATTAATATCGAAAGGTCTTAGTGTAGAATCGGTATCTAAAGGTATTTCAACCAGCATTAGAGCTCAGCAACAAATTCAAGTTCAACAAGGAGACGCCGAATATAGAAAAAGCAACCCTGCAACTGATGATGAGATTAGGCAAATGGAAGTTAATAAAACTCTTTGTTTTGAAAATGATGACTGCAGAGAAAGGCCCGAATACCTTCAAGACTGCAATATTGGCACACATAACAAGTATTACTGTAAAGCTAATTCATGCTCGGCAACTCTTATAGGTTGTGACAGCAACCAATACTCTGTTTGTGAGAACAATGCTTGTGTAAAGAAAATACTGTAATTAGCTCAATTTCTCTAGCCTTGCATATTCCAACATTAACTCCTTAACGCCATATATTGGCCCAAAATCAATTTCTATGTTGGTACCGAACACCGACTTTACTACACCCTTACCAAAGTATTCGTGTTTAACTTTATCCCCTATTTTTAAATTTATTTCTGGAACGTACTCCTCCTTCTCTTCCCATGGATCAAGATTAACGCTTGAATATCCATCGGAATAGTTAGATTCGAAGTCAACTACATCTGTATTTATATCACTCACAAATCTGGAGACAGGATTCATTTGGATAATTCCAAAATACTTTCTTTTTGAGGCATGTGTTAGGAATAATTTCTTCTTTGCTCTTGTGATTGCCACATATGCCAGTCTACGTTCTTCTTCCATCTCTTTAATATCAGTCATGGAATTTGTATGCGGAAACAGGTTTTCCTCCATACCTACTACAAATACATAGTCAAACTCTAAACCCTTGGCCGCATGAATGGTCATTAGAGTTACATAGTTGGAAGATTCCTTTGTTTCTGTAAAACCTTCAAGTAAGGTTACTTCGTTTAGGAAATTTTCTAAACCTTCAGGAGCAGGATCATTTTGATATTTACTTGCAACCGAAATTAACTCTTTAATGTTCTCTATTCTTGATTCATTTTCTAGGGTACCGTCTTTAAGCATCTCAACATATCCTGTTTTCTCTAGTACGTAATTAATAAATTCTACTAGGTCTAACTTTTGGGATTTTTCTTTTAAGTCAGAAAGTAGTACTGCAAATCTCTTCACTCCACCCGTAATTTCATCAGAGTCGAATGAAGATAACAAATAATCTACGGTAGGCAGTGACTTGGCTCGCGCCTTCAGGTGAAGATCTTCTAGTGTTTTATCCCCAACCCCTCTTTTAGGTACATTAATAATTCTTTCTAGCGAGGTATTATCCCTTGAGTTATATATTATTTTTAAATAAGCAATAACATCTTTAATTTCTTTTCGTTCATAGAATCTTACTCCGCCTATTATCTTGTAGGGAATTCCTGAGTTTATAAACGATTCTTCTAGAGATCTAGATTGCGAGTTTGTTCTGTAAAGTATTGCAAAGCAACTGTATGGGTCTTTTTCTTCCAAATCCTTTCTTGTAGATTCAATTTTTGAAACAATCCAGTTTGCTTCATCGATTTCGTCAATCGCGGTATAAACTGTTAGATTATCACCATCAGTATTTTCGGTCCAAAGTTTCTTATCTTTCCTACTTTTATTTTTTGAAATTACATCGTAACTGGCATTTAATATTTTTTTCGTAGATCTATAGTTTTGTTCCAGCTTTATAACTTTAGATTCTGAGTAATCTGACTCAAAGTTTAAAATATTTCTGATTGTTGCACCTCTAAAGGCATATATACTCTGATCGTCATCACCTACACAGCAAATATTTCGATATTTAGCTGCAAGCATTTTTATAATTGTATACTGAGCATGATTTGTATCTTGGTATTCATCTACAAGAATATATTTAAACTGTTCCTGCAAATTCTGTAATACTTGTTTATTTTCAGTTAATAATCTTACTGTAAGTATTAATAAATCATCAAAATCTACAGCATTATTGTCTCTTAAGACCTTCTGATAAGCCGGATAAACTTCGGCTACAACTTCCTGAAAGTATCCCTGCGCAAATTTTTCATAGTCGATTTCATTAATTAACTCATTTTTTGCAGAAGATATATATGAATGTATCGCATGCGGATTAAAGTCCTTTGTTGAAATATTTAGGACTTTCATCGCTTCTTTAACTGCACTAAGTTGGTCCTGCGAATCGTAGATTGTGAAGTTATTGTCCAAACCAATATTGTGACCATATCTCTTTAATAGTTTTACACAAATTGAATGGAAAGTTCCAACCCACGGAAAGTTACTTGCATTAATATTAAAACTTTCTACTAGCGCAGAAATTCTCTCTTTCATTTCTCCCGCAGCTTTATTAGTAAAGGTCATAGCCAGAATATTTTCCGGCCCCGATAAACCTGCATCTATAATGAATGCAATTCTGTAAGTAAGCACCTTGGTTTTTCCCGAACCTGCTCCAGCCAATATTAATAGTGGACCATCGGTAGTTATTACTGCGTCTTTTTGTGGTGGATTAAGTATGGATAAGTCGATCATATAATTTATTTAGTTGGTTCGTGTTTTATTCTATCACATGCTCTCTTACAATCTTTAGATACTGCAAGTATAATGTAGAGTAATATGAAGAAAATAATATTTTTAAGTATTTTTTTTGCACTAGGTTTTTTAATAAACACAAAAGTTAGTGCAAAAATTATAGAAAAAACCTACGATCGTGTTTACGACGTTAAAGATGATCACATAGAAATTACCGAAACAAAGGCTATTTCTGTAACCGAAAATAATTTCTTTATTCAAGCTGGAGCAGAAGAAAGTTTTACCATTTTTAATCCTGTTCAAGATGACCCAGAGGCTCAATCAAAAGCAGCACAAACATTATCCTCGATTGTACTTACCGACGGTTCAGGAAATAATCTTTCATTTACATCTGACACCACTGCTACTGGAAATTTGATAATAAAAACAAAGATTAATACCGGTATATATAGTGGGCAAACTTACACAATACGATTGAAATACTCTTCCTACGGGTTAATTATTAAAAGTGGTGCGCTAAGAGATATGTACGTTCCAGCATTTGCAAAAACATATGTTTTTGAAGATGAGCAAAGCGTTGAAAAGGTAACAACAAAAGTAGTAATTCCAAAGTCATTAGGTGATATTAACTTTATTAGACCGGTTGCAAATATTCAGCAAGATGGCAGTAATAATGTAATTAACTTTACTCAGGAAGATTTAACCGGTGCAACCGCATGGATTCAAATTGGAACAACACAATACTATACATTTAACATTGAGCAACCATATATAGCGACATCCTCTATTCCAATAGTATACAATCAATATAAAATTATTCTTCCAAGGGACATTACCAGTGGTCCAATAACACAGAAGGTATTTTTTACAGGTATTAGTCCTGAACCCTTTTCGACAGAAGTAGATAGCGATGGAAATCTAACTGCAACATTCAGAGTACCTGTAAACGAAGAAGGGGTAATTAAGGTAAGTGGCTATGCGGTGCTAACTCAAAACAACTCTATAGACTTCGTTAATTCTGGAAACATAGATCAAATCTCCTCTGAGTTAATAACACAAAATACCTCGGCTGCTAAATATTGGGAATCCGATTCAAGTGAGATAGAAGATCTAGCAAAAACCCTAAAAGGAAACGAAACGAATGTTTACAATCTTGTGGAAAGTGCCTATCAATATGTGGTTGGCAAAATTGACTACTCCGAAGTTAAAAAATTTGGACTTAATCAGAGACAAGGTGCACTAGCCACTCTTCAAGGCGGAGCAGCAGTATGCATGGAATATTCAGACCTCTTTATTGCGATTCTGCGAGCTATGGGTATCCCGGCAAGAGCAGCTTTTGGTTCAGGGTACAGTGCGTTAGATGGGTTAACTTCTAGTACAAATACAGTAAATCACCAATGGGCAGAAGTATATATTCCTTCAATTAAATCTTGGGTCGGAGTGGATACAACTTGGGGTGAGAATGGAGATACTTTAATAGGTGGAGACCTTAATCATTTTTATACTCATGTTGCAAGTGTCGATCCAGAAACACCATCCTCTACTGAGGCAGTCCTATACGGAAGAGGGGGAACCTTTAAAGATAGGACAATAAATGTTGCAGCCCAAAGCACCAAACCTACAGAAGATAGCTTAACAGAGGAACAACTAACTGCCAGATATCCTACAAGACAAGGAAGTGACAACTTCCTTGAGAATGTACTCACTGGAGCATCTCTATTCTTTTATAATATAAACAAATCAATTAACTCCTTTTTAAGCACTATTGGAGTATCGAGTAATTTATATTTAGCAGTAAAGATTATATTTGTTGTATTATTATTTACCCTTGTAATTCTAGTACGAGTAATAATTAAAAGAAGAAAAAAAGTTACAACATATAAAACAAATGAAACTATTTACGGAAATTGAAAATAAAAATCCAATAAGATACTTATATTCTTGGAAATCGCAGGAAAGATATTGGAAGGAAAAGGATAGATCATGGTATGTAATCTACTCCTTCTTTTTCACTGTAATTATTGCTTTATTAGCATTGATAGGTGAATGGGTTCTAATTATTGCTATATTGGGCTTCGCATTTTTATGGTTTGTACAAGCATCTGTAGAACCTCCCATTGTAGAACATGTTGTATCTAGTGTAGGTATAAAGACATTTAATAAGTTGTACAAGTGGCAGGAAATTAAATGTTTCTGGTTTTCCACAAAGAAAGAGGAAACAATACTTAATTTAGACTTACTAAACGAAGAAAAACCCGATTCTCTATTCAGAAGAAGACTCTGCTTATTAATAAATAGAGAGGATGAGAAAAAGCTATTTGAACTAATGTATGATTATTTAGACTACGGGGACCCTGAAGAAGTTGGTGTAAACTTACTTACTCAACTAATTTACGGAAGCTATGTAGATATAGAGAATTTTATGGAGATGGGTAAAGAAGAAGATTTAGTAAAAGCCATTGACGAAGCCAAGGAACTCGCCGAAAACAATAAGTAAATTCTCCCGTTGAGTTATAATCACTCTACTGTTTGCACTTGTAGCTTAATGGATAGAGCACTTCTTTGCGGAAGAAGCGGTTGGAGGTTCGACTCCTCTCAAGTGCAGTTGTTGTTTGCAGGAAAAATGTGATAATTATGTACTAGCAAAAATCTATTGTGGAGAGGTGCCTGAGCGGTCGAAAGGGCTCGTCTCGAAAACGAGTACTCAGCAATGGGTCGCAGGTTCGAATCCTGTCCTCTCCGCCATATCCCATAGTGTCCTACAAGACCTGGGTACTATGGTGTAAAAGCATTAACGGTCTTGTTGAATTTTGTCCACAAATTTTATTTTCTTAAAACTAGTGTTTTATTACTAAAACTCCTAAGTTTTGACTTACTTTTAATAACTTTTGGTTCTAATATTTTTTCTTGTGTGTACTGTAAAACTCCTTTAAACCTGACCTTTAAAAGTCAATATCTACTACCTTTATAGCCTACATATTAGAGTCAGTGAGAATATCTTCGCCCCCGCCATTTTGCATCGGTTGTTACAACACCTGTCTACCTGCTTCGATAACACTTAATGGCATTTGTTTATATCGCTTGATATTCTTAGATTTGTGAAAGTTGCCTAAAAGGCTCAGAAAGAGCTAAATTTGTCTTTATGTAAATATGTTTTGTCCGAAGATTTTGATATATTATAATAGGTTGGTGGAACTATATAATGACAAAATGATTAATTATTTATAATTAATTAACCTTAGACTATTTAAAATTACTATAATTGTCACTCCTACATCCGCAAATATAGCACCTGCAAGATCAATACGACCTGTTACTGTAAGTAGTAAAGCTATCGCTTTAGTAATAAATGCTAATGCTATATTAAATCTAATGGTATTGCTGGTACTATTTCCCAATCGTATTAAATAAGGGAGTAATTCAATTTTGTCATTCATAAGGGCAATATCTGCTGATTCAATAGCAACATCAGATCCAGCAGCTCCCATTGCTATACCTACGTCAGCGAGTGCTAAAGAAGGGGCATCATTTACTCCATCACCAACCATAGCAATCGTCCCATACTTACTTCTAATTTCTTGGATTTTCTTAACTTTGTCCTCTGGTAACAGATCACCGTGAGATTCATTTACATTTATTAGGTTCGCTACTGTTGCTGCAGTTCTACTATTATCACCTGTCAACATTACACTTGTAATCTTTAATTTTCTTAACTCATCAATCAATTTTGCAGATTGTGGTTTAATCTCATCTGCTACAACAATGATACCTTTGACGCCTTCATGGTCGGCCAATATTATAGGTGTTTTCCCTGAGTATTGAACTTCTCTTATTATTTCTCTGACATCTTCATTAAGAATAGTTTGATTATCAATGAGCATTTGTATATTTCCTAGAACATGCTCTCCAACATTACAAATGATACAATCTCCTTTTATACCTTTTCCTGGAACTGATGAGAATTTAGTATATTCATGAAGTTTTAACTTTTTATCTTTTGCATATTCTATAACAGCATGAGCTAGTGGATGTTCTGAGTACTTTTCTAATCCAGCAGCACAACTTATAACTTCCTCTTCAGTTGTATTATGAAAGGTATAAATTCTATCTATCATAGGTTTTCCATACGTAAGTGTTCTCGTCTTATCAAAGGCTATTGCATTAACAGATCCCATTGCTTCAAGAAATTTTCCACCTTTAATCAGAATTCCTTTTTTAGAAGCATTACCAACTGCGGAGAATATAGAAATAGGAGTTGAAATAACTAATGCACATGGACATGCAATTAATAATAAAGTTATTCCTCTAGTAAACCATTCAAGGAAGTTTCCAGTTATCACACTAGGAACTATGGTTAATAGAATCGCTCCTACTAATACTGCAGGTGTGTAGATTTTTGCAAACTTCTCTATAAATTTCTGATAGCTAGCTTTATTAGCAAGTGCATGTGAGGTTAAATTAACAATTTTTTGAATTGCAGAATCTTTTATACCTTTAGTAACTTTGATGGTTAACGATCCCGAAATATTTAAAGTTCCAGCAAAAACTGCATTATCTTGAATTTTTTCTTTTGGTAAACTTTCTCCTGTGATTGAAGCTTCATCTACGGCAGAATGACCTGAAACCACAATACCATCTAACCCTATTATCTCTCCTGGTTTAACAATATATTCACTACCGACTTTAACATCATCAACACTTATTAACTCTCCTGATACTAAGTATATCTGTTTTGGTGTTTTTTCTATTAATTCGTTAATTGCAGATTGGCTTTTTTCAGTTCCAAGATCTTCTAATTGCTCACTTACTGCAAACAAAGCTACTATTACTGCTGCTTCTTCAAATTCACCTATTATCACCGCACCAATTATGGCAATAGTCATTAATAGATTTATATCTGAAAAATCTAATTTTGTTAGACTTTTTAATCCATTAAGTAATACTTTTTTCCCAACGAGAATAATAACAATAGCAAAGAATGGTATTTCAATAAAGACTGGTAAATGAATATTAAATATTCCTAATATCTCTGTTATTAATACGAGTGCAGCTACACCTAAGAGCATTTGAAACTTCTTATCTTTAAGTAAATCTTTCATAAATTTATTTAATAATTAAAGGCTTAATAAAACTAAAATAAACCCTACAATAATTCTATAGATACCAAAGACTTCTAGAGATCTATTTTGCACAAATCTCAATAGCATTTTTATAGAAAAATATCCTGTAATAAAAGATATAGTAAATCCGATTACTAATAAAAGAAGGTTTTCTTTGAAGAAATCAATATTCTCCATTAGATCTAATAATGATTTAAATCCAGCTCCTAATATAACTGGAATTCCTAAAAGGAAACTTAATTCAGTTATATCTTGTCGCTTATAATTTAAAGCTAATCCTCCCGTAATTATTGAGCCTGAACGAGAAATCCCAGGAATAATTGCTAAGGATTGTAACGTTCCTAAAATCAGAGTGTCTTTAAGACTAACATCTTTAATAGTTTTTTTATGTTTTGAAAATCTTTCTACTAAGATCATTAGTATACCTACTACAATAAGATTTATAGAGATTACAAGTGTTTTATGTAAATAGGTCTCTATTTTGTCGTTTAGCAAGAAGAAAAGAACTATAGTCGGTATTGAAGAGTAGATAATAAATTCCCCCAATCTTATATTGTCTTTATCAGTACTTTTTAGTTTCTTCTTTTGAGATAGTTTCAACAAAGACTTGTATATAGTTTTAATTCTAGGAAAAAAGTAAATCAAAGCTGCGGAGTAAGCTCCAAGTTGTATAAATAAATCAAAGGAGAATGGGACTTCCCATTTAAATATCTGTTGGACTAAAAGTAGATGTCCTGTACTAGATATGGGTAAGAATTCTGTGAATCCTTCAACTAAAGATAAAATAATTACTTGAAATAAATTCATAATTACTAATTTACTTTACAACTGCAATTTACTCCATCACACTTATTATTAAGGATACTGTTAATTTCAGTGTTTTTAGGCAATAAACTAGGTAAGGCAAATACTAAGATAATAAATATGCTAGTAATGAGCAGAGGTTTTACTCTCTGTAAATATTTTAATTTGAATAGAAATGATTTAGTCCCGAGTGAAAATTTGTATTGTTTTGGTGTTTCTATATCACAAATACCTTTATAATTTTTTAACAATTCCCCTAAAGAATATAATAAGAAAATAGCTGTAATAACTTTAATCTCTAATCCAGCAAAAGGAAGTGTTGAGAAACTTGCAGTCAGTCCTACTGCTGGAAATAACACTGTTCCACAGACATAACAACCTGTAGTGATAACTGAAATAAACAACGCACTGAATGTTTGAATAAAAGATGCTTTCTCTTGATTCTTCCTCTCTTTAAATATTCTAATTATTAGCAATAAACATAAACTTCCTACTACTGAATTAATTAGACTTAATATAATTTGTGAAATAACGAAAAGTGAAGAATTGTTTCTTAAAAAGACAACCCAGCTAACCTGTTGTGTTAACGCAAAAAAATAGGAATAAGTAAAAAATAGAAAAACTATTATAAGAAATATCAAGTTCTTTTTATCTTTTAACAGACCTAATATAGATTTCATACTAACTTAGTAAATTATCTCCAAACTCTAAATATATAAGCGTAATGATTAGTAAATACCATAGAACTACTGAAGATCCAAAGATAGAAATAAACGCACTTTTACGTTTATTAATATCTATCTTTATAAATTGTTTAAAATTTTCATCTTTTAGATTCAGATAGATTAATGCAAGGAAAATATTAGTTGCTGAAATTCCAGACACTAGACAATAAGGGCATAATGCTCCAATAACATAGACACTTTGAAATAAAAGCCAGTAGGAAAATATTACAGATAATAATGAACCAAAAGTTGCTAATAAAATGTACGGTTTAGTTGTAATTCTATTAAAAAGCAATGAAACTCCAAAAGTAAGCATTGTTGAATAACCAATCAGTCCTAATATAGAATTAGGAAATCCAAATAACTCTGCTTGAGGAGATTTCATTACTGAAGCACAATTGATTATTATATTTACAGTACATGGTAAAATTCTATCAACATTTTTTAAAAGCTCAATTTTCTCTGTTGTTAAAATAAAAGCAGAATATAACCCAGTTATTGAAAATAATATTATCGTAACTGGGATAATAATTTCTGTTTTTAAAAATTTCTTCATTGATTATCGGTTAATAACTTATCAATCTCTGCTTTTAAAATTTCATAGGTTGGATTTTGTATTCTCACTCCATTAACTTCTACAGTAGGAGTTGCGTTGTAGCCTTTATTTGCTCCTTCATTTGCTGGGATTTCAACAGTTTTCTTATAAAGACCACTTACCAACTCACTTCTAAATTGTTCAGAATCTAATCCCAGTTCTTCTGCATATGAGGATAGTCTGTCAATATTCCATCCATTTGCTTCAGTTTCCTGCTTTTCAAATAACATATCATGAAATTCCCAGAATTTCCCTTGTGATTTTGCAGCTTCAGTAGCTTCTGCAGCGATCCTTGAATTTCTATGACCTTGTAAATTAAGATATTTATATTCAAATCTAATAGTGTCTTTATATTGTTCTTTCAATCTTAGTTCAACTGTCAAAAAGAAATTTAAACATGCTTCACATTGAAAATCGCCGTACTCAGTGACAATTATATTAGAATCGGTTTTACCCCAGTAGCTTACTTCATAAGGAGCTGTAGGTTTAGCATCTTCTTCTGCCCTCTTATTCGAAGTTAAAAGTAACAAAAAGCCTATTCCTAACAAGATTGTGACCCCAATAATAAAGGTTGGACTCTTTAAAAAGTTCATATAAAATATATAAAAAATAAAATTTATTCTCTTAAGGTTTCTACATCAACAACTCTATCGTATCTTCTACCATCAAAAATAATAGTTGGTATTTTAATGGTTTTAATCTGATCCTCAACGATTACTTTATTATTTGCTAATATACCTCTAACTTCAGAAGAATTAACTAGTTGATTAATTTCTTGGATCTGATTATCGGTATATCCGAACTCAGATATATATTTGTTAATCAATTCAATAACTTCATCTTTTGTGTACATAAGATTGATAGCAGTTTGTAAATCAACCCCTATTCCTTCTACATTTTCAGTGAATATTTTATCTAGAAGCCTCCAATCTGTCGGAATTGGTGAGTCACCTATTGGTCGTAACTTTAATGCTTCTAGGTAAGATACTATTAAGTATGAATGTTGAAATTTATATCCCTCTCCTTCAGGAATTGGATATGCAATATAAGTAAGATTATAGGAATTTACGAAATCAGCTTGCTTAATATTTCCCCAAAGTTTTTTACAAAATTTACAACCAGGGTCAATGACTTCAATTGCGGTTTGTTTCTTTGAATCTACCTCATTATAAAATGATGAATTCTCGGATATATATTCATTAGCACTCCAATTTTTTAATCGATCTGGAATTCTGGATAAAGTTTCAAATATTGTTGGCGCAGTAGTTTGGTTTACACTGCAGGCTTCTCCACTTAATGAGCATGATTCACCATTAGTTGGATCACATGTATCATATACCCATAAATTGAGTCCTGCATTTACGACATACAGTAAGCTCCACAGACTTAAGATTACAAAGAGAATAGACCAGAGTGTTGCAGTTTTATCTATAAACTTTGCAAGTCTCGGATATTTAAAGATAATTTTCCCAAGTAGTTTATTTTTAATCTCATCGCCAAAGTTTATATCACAAGGTTTAAGCGTTAATTTTTTGAATGCGCAACTCCAGGATTTTTTAAACAAGTCTCTATAATCTTTAGAAAATATTCCAAAAATTGGAAATAAAATTAAAAATATTAGAAAAACAATAATACAAAACATAAAATACAATTATTTAGTTAAAATTTTTAAATTATCCATCAAAAAATCAATTTGCTCTTTAGTATTATTTAACCCAAGACTAATTCTAAATAATGGTGGGAATTTTTTTAGATTCTTTAAGTAGTAATGACAACAATGATAGCCAGTCCTGCACATTATATTTCTCTCACTCAAAAAAACACCTAATCTATGAGAATCTATTTTATCTGTATAAAAAGAAACTACACTACTAGGGTTAGGATTAAGTAGATTTACATCTAGTTCTTTTAATAACTTATTTAAATATAATTTTAATTCTTCTTCATATTGCACTGAGTTTCTTTCATTCTTCCTAAAGTTACTTTTCCAATTAATTGCTTCATTTAATCCCATAATTCCTGCGAAGTTTTGAAGACCAGGTTCAATTCGTGCATAAAGTTCTGAATCATCAGAAATAAGATCAAAGTCTGACTTACGTACATCTTGCACAGTACTACCTCCAATAAAAAAGTAATCAAGATCTTTTAACAGTTCTTTTCTTATAATAATAAAACCAATACTAGGTCCATACATTTTATGACCTGAACCAAATGAAGCATCAAAATCAACATCTTTTAAAAGCTGAATATTATGACCAAAAGTTTGAGATGCATCTAAAAGCAATAAACTTCCATTCTTTTTAATATCCTTACATAATTCTTTTATATTCAGGAGGTTTCTTCCATCAATATTACTAGTAGTATTTACTAAAACAATTGAATTTTTAATCTGTTCAATAGAATATTCTAAATTTCCATGAAAATCTCTTGGTAGTATTAGCCCTTTTAAGTTGTTTTTCTTTGCGTAAGTTATTGATGGCAAAAAAACAGAATTATGTTCAATCTCAGATGTAACTACTTGATTAAATTTATTAGGCTTAATCTGATGTAGAACTGTATTAATTCCAAATGTAGTATTTAATGTAAACCCAACAGAATATTCTTTAGAATTCTTACCGACAATTTTAAGAATAGAGTCTCTTGTTTCTTGGACTTTTTTATCTACAATCTCACCCCATTTATATTTAACTCTGTGACCGCAGGCGTTAAATTTTTTATAATATTCCACTTCGGCATCTATTACTTCCTGAGGTCGTAAGGTTTGACATGCAGAATCAAAATAGAAATATTTCTGGCTATCTAAATATTCAAAACCTTTACTTAAACTATTGTTATTCCCGAAAATCTTCATATTTAGAGAGTTCTTATAATGATGACTGAACTATGCTTTCCATATCTTTCCAGCTATATGCTCCCGCAAAATTTGTTTCATTAATAAAGAATCCTGGAGTTCCTGTTACACCTAAGCTTTGGGCTACAGCTTGATCTTCTTGAATTCTATTAGCATATTTTCCACTATCTAAACATGATTTCATATCATTAGTATTAACTGCTGAACTTAGGAAATTAGCTAATTCCTGTGATTTTGATTTGTCATTTTTTACATTGTCATTTATTAACGAATACCCCGATGATGACATTAATAAATCATGAGCTTCCCAGAACCTTCCTTTTTCATAAGCACAGTAAAGAGCTTGTGTTGCCATTTCGCCATTACCATGTCCATTAGTATAAATATATACAAATGAGGCTTTTCCTTCATCAACTAGTTTTCTCATTTCAGGAATAGGCGCTATATAACTACCACCATCTTGTTGCAATACAAATTGAGTTCCTACACTTTTATTTAATTCAGGATTTTTACCACCTGCAATATGACAGTAAGGACAGCTTGGGTCTGCAACTTCAACAAAAAGTAATTTTCTATTCTCATCTCCAAAGGTAATGTTCTTATTATTGAAAAGAGATTTTATTTGAGATATATCTACCTTTGTTTGAGTAGGATTTGGTTGGACTGCTTGTGGTGTATTAGCAGTACCTTGTACTCCATTAAAGCCTTTAAGATTGTTGGCAATATTACTAAGACCAAAGAAAAGTCCTGTAGAAATAATTAAAGCTGAGAAAATTAAAGATATAGGTGTCAAGAATGGAGTTATATTTAATGTAATAATCTCCTCCTTAATATCTTTTGAAGTTTGAGCCATAAGTAGGTGAATAATAAATTACTTACTTATATTACTACAGTTGTAGCAGAAAGAAAAGATTGATTATATAGAGGTGGACGAATTTTTTTGATGATTTTTAGTAAAGACACTGCAGTGAAACTGTGATGATGACTGTAGACAAGGCATTGGATCTGGATCATATGTTGTATAGACTACTGCATTGATACACTCTTCAATATTATTGCAAACTATAAATATTGATGAATTTAAAAGAATAAAAGAAAATATAAGTACAGATGATATATTAAATGTAATCGAAGAAAAATATCTTTTAGTTCTGAACTTATCATTCTCTAATAGAATCTTAACTCTGTCATGGTTGAACGAAAAATTACTAATATTTAACCTAATAACCACTTTTGTTGGTTTTAACATTTTATCTAATGCACTTAAAAGGTTTTTCTTATTACCTCTCATATTAATATAATTATAATCAGCACTTAACTCTGAAAGAAGACTATAATTATGAAATATGAAGCTCTTATCAGGCATAAAAGGTATTAAGTCTGACAAGAAATCCTGGATTAATTTTCTTAAAGGATCGTAGTTACTTTGATGCAGCTTTTCATGCAAGAGAACACTTTCTAGTTCATCTTTGCTTAGTTTATCTATTAGAGAATTCGACATATAGATTTTGGGGAATAATAACCCAGAAGTAAAAGCAAGTGATTCGCTTGAATCAATTAATACATATTCGTTATTATGAACCCAAGTAAAGGAATCAGTATATATTTTTGAAGTCACAATAGAAATAGCCATTCTAATTGTTGCTTTAATATATCTAATTAGAAGGTAACAAATAACCAAACCTCCTATTAAATATATGTAAAAGTCCTTAGAGGTCAACAGATCTAATAAGTAAGTCTCGTGTTTTACTGTATCTATAATATATAACAGTTGCATAATAAACCCAGGTAGTATTTTTGTAACAATAATTCCAATCAGAATTGTATATGTTGTTCCTAAAAGCAGTAACAGAAAAAATGATATATTCTTTTGTTGATTATATTGATTTATTTTCCTCATCTTCTAAATATTTTTTTAATAGATCAAGACTCTCAGGCTCTTCTTTTATAGATTCAATAAATTGAGAGATCGCTAAATTACCATAAGATCCAAGAATGTTTTTAAAAACTGATCTTAAACTTTTTGAACCATAACTTTCCTTTGAGACTTTAGGACTATAATAATACACACCCGATTTTTTCTGTCTATTTAATAAGCCTTTATCATGAAGTCTTTCTAATATTGTCTTCACAGTGGTATAGGCTAGTTTTTTTGATAATCTGGATTGGATTACAGAAGGTATAAGAGGTTCACTATCAACCCATAATATATTCATTATTTCTTGTTCCAAATCTCCAGTAAGTTTAAGCATAATTTATATTAGATATTTAAATATGAATTATACTCTTATACTAAGAGTTTTTAAAATTAATATTTTCTATTTTGTAAAAGATTCTGATAAGATCAGATGTTGTTATTAACAATTAGCTTTCTTTCTGTTAATTTAAACTGGGATTTTATTCCATTTAAGATTTTAATTCTTTCATCTGGTGTACCAAACTGAAGTATGTGAACTAAATATTCTTGTAGTATATATTCATTTGATTTTTGTTCACAAATTAATATCTCTCCTTTAGTTCTAGGTAGAGTTAACTGAATAGGAGCTTCATTATTTTTTATAATAATTTCTTTTAAATTATCTAACCTTCTAATTTCATCATTTAATTCACTCCATAAATAGTTAGAGTCTAAATTTATTTCCGGTAAATAAGTAACTAGTTGTTTTATTAACTCTTCCTCAGTGATGTATGGCTCGTCACAGTCATAATCTCTAACTCTATTGCAGTGATAATAGATATGAGTATTAATAACTCCTTTCTTTGTTCTTCTGTATTTAACTTCTGCTGTAACACTTCCACCACAGCCACCGCACTTACAAATCTTTTTAAATGGAAAGACTTGCTTATTCCATTGTCTTGGAACAACTTCCAGCTGAATTTGAACTTTATCAAAAATATATTTGGAGATTAAAGGCTCATGTATTCCCTTATACCATTTCTTACCATATTGAAATTCTCCATAATAAAAAGGATTACTGAGAGCAACATAAATTCTTCCTAAGCTTAATTTATAACCTTTTTTTGTTTGAAAGTTTTGTTTGTCTAACCATTTTTTAACCATCCTACCGGAATATCCTTGATTAGCAACTTTATAAAACATCTCTTTAATTATAGGTGCTCGTTCTGGGTCTAAGTCTACAGATGCAATTCTATTTCCTTTCATTGTATTCAAGTATCCAATCGGAGCCATACCTGGTCTAATTCCTACGCTACATTTATTCCTTAGACCTCTTTTGACATTAATACCTCGATTATCATTCTCTAGTTTTGCCTGAGAGCATAGAATCATCAATAAGAACTTTTCATTTGGATTATTGCTGAAAGTTTGAGAATGAGTTTTGATAAATAGAAGCTTTCCTTGATCCATTAGATCAACAACTCGACCAAGATCACCTGCATTTCTAGAAATTCTATCTGGTGCCCAAGTAATTATGGCGTTATATTTTCCCTTTTGAATATTCTCTAACAAGTAATTAAATTGAGGTCTTTGACCAGTTTCTTTTGCTGAATGGCTTTCTGTTATAACTTCAATAATCTCAATCTTTTCTCGTTTTGCTAGAGCCTTCATCTCCATAAGTTGCCCATCAATACTCATTGCTTGTTTCTCATCTGATTCTGATGATTTTCTTGCATATAAGCAGTAGCGGATTTGTTCTTGGTTAATTGTTTTCATACCAAGGACAGTACCGCTACAATCAAATGAAGTCCAGCTATTTATTAGAAATAATAGGGTAAAATTTGCACACCAGGTCTATCTTTTTCTGAAACTCTTATCATTAGCATCGAAAATGCATCAACTAGGTCATCATGCTTCTCTACACCAAAATAGACTAGCTGTTGAATTAATTCTTCTGCTCCTTGCTTAGGAAAAAGGACCTGTCCAAATCTTATATATGGAGTTACGGAATTTAACCTTGCTCGTTTATCTTGACCATGAACTTTGAATCCTTTAACATTTAAGCTCTGATTCTTCAGTGCTTGTATTACAGATGCTTGATATCCAACATCTTCAATATAAATCTCTGGTCTTCTGCTGTAGTACTTTTCTCTACCTTTTTGTTTTACGGTATCGACTATTTCAGGGAATTCAATTCTCTTATTAAATATATTTG
This sequence comes from Patescibacteria group bacterium, assembly GCA_016861265.1. Taxonomy (GTDB): domain Bacteria; phylum Patescibacteriota; class Dojkabacteria; order J137; family J137; genus Brojett037. Next base: position 582,631 of record BOLA01000001.1, on the reverse strand, counting down.
GTAATATATATACTTTAAGATTTTCTAGATAACCAAAAACATGCGCTGTTATCATAGCTGTGTAATCTGCAGATGTACTTGTTGAAATTGCCAAATCAATACCAATTATAGTGTATTTATAACTACTGGTATTTTGTGGTAATTCATCATAATATTGAATCCATTCTCTATACACTAGTTGGTCGTCTTCCGGAATAATCTTTAACATATATTCTCTTTGCCAAGCCTTATCATCTCCTATAATCTTTTTAAAATTCTCAATGTCCTCAAGGTTCTTAAATTTACTTTCCCAAAGAATATTATTTTCAGAATCAACAATAGGATACTCCTTGAATATTGCATTCATATTTTCTTCAGTAATTTTCTTCTTTAATCTCATTAACAAAGAGTCTTCATGTAGAAGATTTCCTATCATTATTACTTTTGTATTTTGATCACCAAGGGGAATAACTTCGCCTGATAGCCAGTTATATGCTTTATCTCGACCCTCTTTTGTCTTCACTGAACTTATATCTTCAACATCATCACAAATTATTAGATCAGGTCTATTTGCACCATGCCTTATTCCTCTGATACTTTGCTCACTTGATGCTGCAATAAGTCTTGCATTAAATTTAGGTAAGACTAATGAATATGATCCCCATTCATCAGATTCTTCTTCTAATGCACCTAAATCGTTTCTTAAAATTTCATTGCTTTCTAATTCACGCTTTAAATTTGCAAAGTGAGTTCTGACCTGTTGTTGAGTTTGAGATATTATTACTACACACTTCCTTTTTTGTTTTCCAATTATCGCCCAAAGAGGATAGGACATAGTCATAATTGTTGATTTAGCCGAGCCTCTAAATGCAATAATCACTGCCATTTTGACTTTATCATCTTCAGTAATCTTGAACATTTCCTTTTGAAAATCTGCCGTTGAATACTTCACATATTCACTGAAATACAAATGAAAGAACCAATAATGACTTTCTCTTATTAATTCCTTACGAACTTGCTTATCATTTAGTATTTCATCAATAACTTCCATGGGCAATGAGTAGTCTTGATCAATTTGTAGCTTCTTCATTTTCATCATTATTAATATTTAAATTAAATGCCATGCTCAACGATCTTCTAATCGTTTCTTTTTGTTCTTCAGTTAGCGGAAGATCAGCACTTTTTGTCGTGACCTCAAGTTTTGGAGAATATTGCTTATGGTGATTTTTAAGCCAAAATATAATTCCTGTCATATTTCCATTTTTAATTGAAGTTATTAATTGGCTTTCAGCCATATCATTAACTAACTGAGAACCTTCATTCAAGGCAAATTCCGCTTCCTCAGCAAACTTCTGATCTCGTTTCTTCCATCTGTAGAATGTCGCTCTACCAATTCCAATCTTTTTACAGGCAACTTCAATAACAGGAGTTTTTCTTAGTTGTTCAACTAATTCTTTCTTTTTATTCTTCATGATATTTTTACTCCTTTCTCACCAGTTAACTTTTCCCATCTGTTTTTAATAACTTCTGCATAGACTGGTGACTTTTCCATTAAGTAGCATCGTCTTTTCATCTTTGTTGAAGCAATAAGAGTTGAACCACTTCCTCCAAATGGTTCAATTATCAAATCATCTCTCTTTGTTAAAACTTTGATATATGGGATTAAAATCTCTAGTGGTTTTGTTCCAAATATAATTCCTTGCCCAGAACTTTTTTCATCTGAAGCTTTATATTCAATAAAATCTGTTGGCTGGATTTTTTTACCTTTTTCATAACCTTCCCAATGAGGTTTGCCAGCTATTGCATAAAGTGCAGTTTCATATTCATTTTGTAAAAGCTCATCTTCAGGATTTAAATTAAAAGTTTCCGATCTTTCAGTTGAACCTACCATTGCAATGTCATGCTTTGAAAAGAACTTATATTTAGCTGCAAATCCCTGATTTCTATTTGGAAGATGCCAAACTAACATGTTTTTAACTTTCCAATATTTTTCAATTTCATTCCAAATAGTTCGTATATTTTTCCAATTTTCATAAACAATGATGTGAAAATTATCTTTTGAAATTTTAGATACGTTCCCCATCCATAATTCTGTAAAGTTATCAGGAAGTTCATCTGTTTCTAAATACTTTCTATTTCTCTTAGCTCCAAAGCCCTCAACTGGTTTGCCATTTTTCTTTTTACCATGAAGATAATCCAGAATATACGGAGGATCAGTAAAACACATGTCTGCTTTTTCACCATTCATAAGTTTCAAAACATTTTCTTCGATTGTAGAATCACCACACATTAATTTACTTTCACCTAGTTGCCAAACATCGCCTTTTTGTATTTCAATCTCTTTAATATTTAATTTTTCAAGTTCTTTCTTTAAATCAAAAACTTCTGGATTGTCATCATCCCAATCAAAGATTGAGTCTAATTCTTCAGAGTTAAAACCCACATCTTGTAATAGATCTTCTGCGAAATTTGCAAGTAGAGTGAAATCAAACTCACCTTGATTTTTATTAAGTCTTAAATTAAGCTCTTTTTCTTTTTCGATATCTGAAATATCCAGATAAATTACCGGCATTTCTTTAAGACCTAAAGCTTTAGCTGCTTCAATACGCATATGTCCACCAATCACTATGTTTTTTCTACTTTCAGCTGAATTTACTATAGCTGGATCTACTATGCCGAATCGCTTTATGCTTTCTTTTAAATCTGAAAGTGCTTTTTCATCCCATTTCCTTGGGTTGTAGTCAGCTTTGGTAAGATCGTCTATATTTACATAGACAGTTTGAAGTTTTTCTTCCATATATAATTAGATAAAAATTATTATCTAATTACATCATGAAGTGGGTTTCGGTCAGGTTCGGTGTCTATTTGAAGAGGAAGATATACTCAGGATTTACACGCACTGTTTTATTTTTATACAAAATTATATTCTTATACCCAGTTTTATATAGTCTTAGATTTAATCTATAGACTTTAAGTTTAAAAGCATTCACATCATCTTTTCTTTCATCGCTATGTCCCATTACTTTATCTAAGATATCATTCCATTTCCATATTCGATTAATATATTGTTTAGAACCAAATAGCATAAGACATAGGTTATATGTGTCAGAGTCTTTATCTATTTCAAAGGTGTAGTCTTCAATTCTAAGTACTGAAGTATTTTTATTGAATGGAACTTTTTTTATTCCTAAGTAAAATTTTCGTCTAAATGTCATATCAAGCTTATTTATTAAAAATGCAGTTTGTTTATCTACAATAATGTGTGAGTCTCTATATCGAGGAAGTTTTACATGGTTTGTGTAGATAAAGTAAATATCTGGATTTGCCGTTATCTCTTCGATTGAAACTTTTAGACTTTTTTCAGTAGGAAAAATAGAAACTAATGTTTCAAATGTTGTAGGATCTACATATACCTGATGTCCTAAAATTTCAGATAGCTCTTCAAATGGTTTATATACATTTTGAAAAATTTCTAAAAGTTTCTTATGCGGAAGAGTTAGTGATTCTATATGTTTATTAAGTTCTTCAATAGTCATAGTTAGATTATACATCTTGATATAGAAAGAGACCTCATCACGAGGTCTCTTAGGTTTAGTGGTTTGATTATTACTCTTGAGTTATAGTCACACTCCAGTCAACACCTGAAATAACAGAAATGTAATATTTACCTTCTTTTATTCCTCTAACTGTTGTATCTCCATGACCATCTTCTGAACCCTTAGTTGAGATATTTAAATCTTCGCCAGTTAGTCCATTTAAGAACATATTCTCGCCTTCTTTTTGCAAAGTTACTGATGAGTATGTACCCACAGATCCACCTGATGTAGTAACTGTCATTTTTGCAGTTCCATCATACAAAGTAAAACTATCTGTATCTTTATTACCCTTTCCTGTAAAAGTTAAATTTACTGGATCATGTTTGGGTGTATTAGAGCTAGTGTTTGAACTATTGCTGGACGAGTCATTAGTTGGTGTCTTACTACCTTGTGACATAGCAACCATTACAGCAACAACTAAGCAACAAAGCAACAATCCTCCTATTATTCCTACAGTTCCACTAATTCCTTTAATAAAGGATTTTTTTGCTGTTCCTATAGTACTATTTTGATCTTGAGCCATATAAAAATAATAAAAAATAAAAGTAAGCTAGCTGTACTTATAAGCTTATTGTCATAGGCAATTAGTATTAAAAATTAATTTACGTGCTGATTTGGAAAGTGTTTGAGGCTTAATAGCAAAAAACGACTTCTCAGACCAGTGGCTACACCCTTTCGGGCTGCCCTACAAGAGTTCCCCCTTGTAGACGTACGACACGATACCGGCTGAGAAGCCGTTTTTACGTGTCGTACGATTTTGTTTAGAAACCATGCTCACATAGAAAAATCCATATGAGGTTAGGTCTCTTATGCCATGATTATAATACAAATTTGTGAGGAAGGCTAAGTATATCTCAATATAAAATGCAAGAGAAAAGTAGTAAAATCTCTATATTATTAAATTAAAAAGTTAATCATTTAAGAATATTATGTTCAATTTACTTGGATCTCTATTTAAGAAAACTAATAATAATCCAAATATTGATAATAAGATTATTAGTGTCAGTAGATCTACAAATAATAATATTAGAGATTCATTAAGAATACCTGAACCCACCCTTTCTTTATTATGGATAACTGATGAAGATACATCTAAGATAGAAATTGCTGGCTCTATGAGCATAACGATAACTCTTACTGAGAACGGTCCCGAACTTAAGGAAAATGAAAATGGATTTTACGCTGAACCAAGTTTGATTTGGACAAAGCTTCCAATCAAACCAAATAATGATTTATATAAAGATCCTATGTATTACCCTTCTTATAGTAAATTTTATCCTGAGACTCGCTATCAATATCTAAACTGGTTGAGAGATGTCACTCAAGAAACTAATTTAAGCTATGTATTTTTATATTTTTATGGATTAGAAAGACACTTACTTGTTGGAGATTATGATAAAGCTGTGGATGAAATTATTCGACTTCTACAATACCATTCAAAAGCATCTTTTCGTTCATATGCAATAAGGTCCTTAATTATCGCAAGTATTGCTAGAAAAAGAGTCGATATAATAAAAAGAGCTCCATTTATATTAGAAGAGGAGATTGACGAAGCATTAGCTCTAAGAATCCTAGAAGGCACGACATTATCCGCGGATGATATGATTAATATAGCTTCAGTGGTTGGATTTACAAATAAAAGATACATAAAATTACATCCAGATTTATTCAGATCAAAACTTCAAGAATTAATAAATGATTTTGAGGCTCAATATGGAAAGATAATGACTGTTTTTAATCTTAAAGACTTCAAGTATAGACCAACCAATGCCTTTGCAAATTTGTCTCTTCCTGATACTGTAAGAAATGTAAAGGTACCTCAGATACTTGAAAATACGAAGTTTAAAAATGGTGTCAAAGAAATGCTAACAACAGCTCATCAAAAAGTGAAAGAAGAATTAATTATGCAGCGTACACATTAACTTAATTACCAATGATAACCATAAAATCAAAATAAAGTATGGATACATCTTCTATCATTCAAACTAAAGCACTTTCAAAATCCAAAGATAAAGAAGAATATGATCTGTATAAATCTGCACTCGAATGGGATTTAATTGATCCAATTATAATAAAAGATAGAAGTGATATAAAGTCAGAATATAAATGGAAAGATCATGTTGAACCATATCAACATCAAGTATCCAATTTAATCACATTTTGTAGGAGATTACCTGTTACATTGTTAGCTGATGACGTTGGGTTAGGAAAAACTATAAGTGCCGGATTAATAATAAGCGAACTTATATCCCGTAATCGGGTGTCAAAGATACTGATTGTTTGTCCCAAAATATTAATGCCTCAGTGGCGTGAAGAACTAGATTTAAAATTTAAGATAACAGCTATTGAAGCAATTGGTAAGAAATTAACAGAATTAAATTTTCCAGATGACTCTTCCGTTGCAGTAATTACAACATATCAATCCGCACGTATATATTTCGACATCTTATCAACATTAGGTTTTGAAATGTTGATTTTAGATGAAGCTCACAAATTGCGTAATCTATATGGTGTAGAGAAAACCCCTCAAGTTGCCAAACGTTTTCATCAAGCCTTATCGGACAGAGTATTTAAATATGTATTGATGCTTACCGCAACTCCAATTCACAATAGACTTTGGGATTTATACTCACTCATTGACTTGTTAACAGTGGCTAGAGGTCATGAAAATCCTCTTGGAAGTGAAGGATTATTCGCAAGAAATTTTATTGCTGATAATCGTTCAGATGCTCGTCACTTAAAACCAGAAAAAGCTGAGGAATTTCGTTCAATTGTTTATGGGTATATGTCTCGTGTAAGGAGAATCGATGCAAAACTTGATTTTCCAGAAAGGATAGTGCAACTCCATCGAGTTATTCCATCTAAAGAGGAGCTAGAATTAATTAATACAATTGCAGAACCAATTCAAAAACTCAACCCATTAGCTCAAATATCTATTCTCCAAGCTCTTATAAGTAGCCCCGAAGCATTATCTGCACAACTTAATAACATGGCAAGAAGGCAGACAATTCCTGAATCACTAGCCATAGATGTTCAAGAAGTAGTTAAACGGGTTGGGGTGACGGCAAAGTTAAATGGGTTAAATATCTTGGTAGAGAGATTGCGTTCCGAGAAACCTGATGCATGGAGATTGGTCATATTTACAGGACGTAGAGAAACACAGACCTCAATTCAAATCTTTCTAGAAAAACTAGGTATAAAATGTGGACTCATAAACGGCGATTCAGGACAAAGAAACCAAGATACGATAGCCAGATTTAAGAAGTCCAATCCAGAAATTAACGTGATTATATCTACAGAAGCAGGTTCAGAAGGGGTAAATTTACAATCGGCAAATGTACTAATTAATTATGATCTGCCGTGGAATCCTATGATTGTTGAGCAACGAATAGGTCGTATTCAAAGATTAGCCTCTGAGCACAAGAATGTAAGCATTTTTAATATAGTCTTGAAAGATACCTTTGAAGAAAAAATTGTAGGTCGATTAATGGAAAAATTACAGATGGCTGCTCACGCCATTGGAGATATCGAATCGTTATTAGAAGGTTCTGGTTTAAGTGAAAATGAAGACGAAGTCTCAGATGGATTTGAAGAACAGATCCGTAAACTTGTTATCGCATCGCTAGCAGGAAAAGATATAGAAGAAGCAACTCGAATGACCGAGGAAAGTATATCTAATGCAAAAGTTGAATTAGAAGCTCAACAAAAAGTTATTAATACACTTCTCGGTGCAATGGATAGTTCAGATATGGGACCATTATGTCCTAATTTACCTAAACAAATTAAGTCTTTGAGTGCGAAAGAGGTTTCTCTACTAGGACTAGAATCCTTGGGGGGTAAAATCTCACAAATTGATATAGATTCATATAGCTGTAATCTTGATGGCGATATAAAAATAATACAATTTAATGAAGATTTGAAATCTCCCGACAGTGATTTGTATGCTCCAGGAACAAGTTCATTTGAGAGTCTTGTAGGTAAGATAACTAGTAGCCCATTACACAACGTTTCAGATGTAGATGATGGTATATTACAAAAGATTGACGAGATATCAAGAAAATGGGTCAATAGTTTTAATGGTGATTTTAAAAATTATAATATCAAAGATGTATATAGATGTTTTGATGGAAAAACACTCATTAGGGTTCGCTCAACAGTAGCTTGCGATAGCTATGAGCGACTTATCGAAAGTGATTGTTCTTCTATAGAACATAATAATAAAATTAAAAACGGCTTAGATAAAATACCAAATACTATAGAAGATCCTAGTTCGATTGGAATTATAATAGATAAGATTATTAATAATATAAATGCCGATGAAGGGATATCTGAATTTTGTAGATTTTACAATGAACGAAAATCAATAGAAATTCAAAGTGCAGGTGATGATCTTATTAAAAGAAAGAGACTAAATGATGACTTTACACCTAGACTTAATGTCAATATGGTAGGTGTTGAGGGGACAGTTCACAGAGAATTAAAAATACTTGTAAACTACCATATTGATGGTGGTGAAAATTATACTAGTGAAATAACTCTATCTCCATCTCAGAATAAATTTCTAAATGTTCCAGTAATAGAAAAATGTACCAAAACCAATAAAGAGGTACCTGTAGACTGCCTCGAGTCAGATGCAATAACTGGAAATAAAGTATTGCGTAACCTTTTAATTCAATCAGAAATAAGTTCCAGAAAAGCCACAATTGATAATACTATAATATGTTCACTTACTGGTAAACGTGTCTTAATAGATGAAATTGATTATTCTCAAATTACAGGTAAACCTGTTATGAGATCACTGCTAAAAGTTTCTCAATTAAGTGGAAAGAAAGCCGAACAAAGTTTTTTTGGTAAATGTGAATTTACGGGAGATGAAGTTCTAAAAGACGAGTTGGCTATTAGTGAAGTTTCAAAAAAAACTTATAGGAAAGATCAACAATTACGTTCTATTTTCTCTGGAAAAACTGGGCATAAAGACGAATTCATTTTTTGTGCAGTAACAAAACAACCATTACTACCTTCTGAAGGAGAAAAATGTGAAATTACTAATAAAATAGTTCTACCTGGGATTTTAGAACAATGTTCTATTACTGGCAAAAAAGTATTGACTGATGAACTTGAGAAATCTGTATTTTCAGGGGAAAAGGCCCTTAAGAAATTCTTTGTCTCAAGCAGCCTTTCTGGAGCAAGGTTAATGGAGAAAGAAGCTATAAAGTCTGTAACAGGGAATTATTGTTCACCTCTTGAAGCTAAACCATGTGCATGGAGTGGGAGAAAATGCCATCCTGAAGATTTGAAAATTTGTGAGTTAACAGGTTTACAAATTTATTTTGAATATCTTACATCTGGAGAGCAAATCTTTCTTGAACCACTTACCCAGCTTCTTGACGGAATTAATCGTAGTACGGATAAATCTGAACAATGGTCTACGATACTGAATCAATTACCCAAAGAATATAGTAATCGAAATTCTAAAATTGAAAGTTCTATCCTATCTCCAGATGATCAGAAGCTTGCTATATGTCTTGAGGTTAGATCACTTCTTGGGTTAAGAGTTCGACAGGTAGGACTTATATTTCAACTAAGTAATGGTAGGGTAGTTGGACACATCTCCTCAGGTAAACGAACTTCTTCTGAGTGGATAGAAGATTGATTAATAGTTATAATTTAGAACTTTCTGAATGACTGCGAATATCTTTATCATTGCCAAAGTATCAAGTTCACAGTACTTAAGCAAATTGTTTTTAGTATCTAATTTTTTATCATCTTCAATACTTTCTCCATATATTATTTCATTCCAACTTGCCATGGCTGTAGCCCCCTCTGCGATACTCATTCCCTCATAACTTAACTCTGGTACTAGCACTGGAAGTACTTTTTTAATAGAAAAACTTCCTTTGAATTTAGGATCTGCATACCATTGATTCTTAAAGATATCCATTAGATCATACATTCTGGTATTCATGTCTTCACAAAAAGAGGCAAATTCTGGATGGATCTGTCCCATACGTTTATTTTGCGTACCTTCAAATGTTTTATTCCAAACAATAATTGAACCACTTCGATTAATTTTTTTAGATAACTCAGAAAGGAAATTTTGAATTGGATCACATTTCTCTAGTTCGATAAATTCATAATGCTCTAAATCACCATTAGGTTCTTTTTGAACATGTAGAGACCACTGAAAAGACATTTGGTCATATGGTTTATATCCATTGTATATAGGTACTGCTGGATTAAAAGATTCATAATCTATAAAGTGAAGTGGATATTCTATTCCTTTAAGGTCTAATTTAATTGAATCAATATCTATAACCACTTGTTTACTTTGTGCAACAGAGACTTGAAATCGTTGTTTCTCTGAAAGTTTAAAATCCTCAGGGATATCAAATATATTAATAATACTTCTTTCTTCTAGCTCCCTTATTTTCTTTTCATTCCCTGTTAAATAATTAATATCATAAATTGAATATTCAGGAAGATTTAGATGGCATATATCTGAACATATACATTCTTTTGGTTTGATACATCCAAGTACATGAGTACAGCTATCTTCCTTTATATCTTCAAGTGCTTTACAACGTAATAGGTTAACCTCATCTTTAAGTGATCCAACCTTTTCAGTAATATTAGTTTCAACAAATAAATTAGATAAGTTTATTTCGCCTTCTCGTATATATTTTCCATTTAAATGGAGTATGTGTATTTGTCCCAAGTCGTACTTTTTCTGAAATATAAGAGCCTGAAATGTAGCATCATATTGATGAGTTTTCTTTACACTCGTAGAACTTTTGATTTCGAACATATCCCATTTTTCTGTGAAAGGATTTTTTATAAGTACATCAGTTCTAGCTTCGAAATCACCGTCAATATATGTAGGTTGGATTAATACATCAGATTGATGAGCCTTATATTGGGGAATTAAACATTCTTGAATGTATTCCTCTGCTAATTTTTCTACTTCATATCCTTGCTCAAATAAATGTTTAACATACGCATTTAGTTCATTTTCTACAACCTTGCCGTGCTTAACTGCCCACAAATGCCTTGGGGCATCAAGATAAATTAGGAAATCAGACTTTGTGAGCATATTATTAACAATCAAAATATGCAGAAATTATAACTTTAAAGCAAAAAAATATATAATTATTTATGCAATATCTTCAAGATCAACAATACTATGAAGATCGGTATGATTTACTAACTATTGAACTATGTCTTGATAAAATTGAATTTATAAGCAAAGTTGCTAAAGATTCACTCAAATCTCATGACATCCAAAATACTCCAATAGAAGAAATCAATAATGGCTGGAACCAAGTTCTTCATGAACAGCTTCTAAATACCAAATTATACAGATATAAGAATCGAGAAACTGAAATTAAAGAATGGATAGAAGAAGATGAACTCAAGCAATATAAATATGATAATACTCCAGCTCCAGCAATTAAGTGTTCAACTTGCAATAAGTTAATGGATGTAACAATGAAATCACTTGATTGGCATGATGCTAAACCACAGAAAATGTTATTTTTCTTCGAATGCCCCTCATGTAAGAAGCGTAAACATGTTTGGGAAGATGGAAAGGAATGGATCCATGAACCAGATCTTTGCCCAAAATGTAAATCAGAGGTTAAATATAAGTTTAAACGAAAAGATGACATAGTTACTACTACCACAAAATGTACTTCATGTGATTATAAGAATATTGAAATTGATGATTATAAAAAGAATGATGAGGAAAGATTACAGAAAGAACAAAAGGAGAAATCATTATTAGAAAAATACAGATCAGAATTTTGTTTGTCAAAAGAAAAAGGCGATGAGTTACTAGATGGATTTGAACAGCTAAAGTTTATGAATGAAATATACGAATATGAGCTTCAAAAATATCAAGATCCTGTTTATGAAAGAACCTTTAATATAAAAAGATTAACCATCGTTGAACTTGAAAAGGTACTTAATAAAAAGCTAGTTAAATATAAGTTTAAAAATTTAGCCTTTGATAAACCTGAAATTACTCGATTTGTTATAGTTCCATTCTCAGTTCAAGATAATGATACAAATAGAAGCAGTAAAGATAGTACTAAAGAATTAGAAAAAATAATTAAAGAAGCTTTAGAGATAACAAACTGGAGACTTACACCAGATGGTACTTCCTATAGATTAGGGTATATTTCGGGACAATTAAAAGGATATGAACGTGATGAAGATTTACATGAATTGTTTGGTAAAAAGAAAGAAGAACCTAAAACAGAAATAGATCCCGAGAAACTTTTAAAGTATTCAAACTCAGCAGAAATAGCAAGACTACTAGCAGAGATGGAAATAACAGAGAGACTAAGAAAGAAAAGATTGGAAAAAGAACCCGAAGGTTTCTTCTTAGAGGACCGAGAATCTGGTTATTCATGTAATCTTTGTTCTAGAGGTCTTAAAGGTAGTGAGTCTTGGTGGAATCTAGATGGTATTCAATGTGCTGATTGTAGAAGAAATGTAAAAGAAGGGATAGTACCAGCTGAGATTATTAAGAATCATGATCTATGGATTGCGAGTTGGCAATTTAAAAGTGAATTTGGATTACATTCTGCTACAGTTAGTAAAATGAACCGAAATGGTGAATTAATTGGGCGAGAATTAAAAGATTCGAATGGTAAAACTTACTTTACGGTTTACATGGCTGAGGATAATAAAAAATTCTTTAAGAAGCATGAAAAGACTTCAAGTAGTAATAAGAAGTGGAAGTTTGTTGATAATGATGGAGTTGAGATGTTGATATAATGAATTCATGGAAGAAAATGAAAAGGTTAAACAATTAATTGAGAAATCGTTAAGTAGGCTTATTACAGAAGATCGTCATATCCTACAAGTTAATATTAACGAGAGGAGCCTAACTCATAGGCTAGCTGTATATCTTGAACAAGAACTAAAGAATTTCTTTCCTAAGCTTGACGGATTCTCAGTAGATTGTGAATACAATCGAGATGGAGAATTACCTAAGAAATTAATCACAACCATTGCTGAAATTGAAAGTAATAATACTGAAGCTGTTACCGTCTATCCTGACATAATAATCCATAAACGAGGCTCAGCTTCCGATTCCAACTTTTTAGTGATTGAAGCAAAGAAATCAAACAATACTGGAAGTGACGCAGTCTTTGAAGATAAGAGAAAATTGAGGGCATATCAAATTGATCTGAATTATAAATATGCATATTTTGTAATATTGCCAGTGGGAAACCATGCCGATATTCCAGTCTCAAATCTCTTAATGCAAAATTTTAGAAATATACAAGAACTTAAGCGGGCACACGAGTTGGCTGTAGCCAAGGATTTTGCGAAATTTATTAGTAAGCCTACATCTAGTTATTCAGTTATAGAAACTCCAGATCCACCAGATGCAATATTAAAAGCTAATTCCGGAGAACAAGTTTGGGTAGAAATCACGGATGTATTTAGAAATGAAGAAGAAGCAAAAGAGGCCTATTCTTGGGCATTTGGAGGCGATGTAATTTATAAACATCCTCCGGGAGTAATCTTCGAACCAGATAAAGCTATTTCATATTCTACAGTTGAAGGAGTCGAGAGAAAGTTAAACAAAAACTCGTATAAAAATGCATTGAATAAGTACGGAAAAGGAATGTTGATATTATGGATTGATGATCCCTTGTTTACGCCGCGTACGCTAGATAGGATTAAGAAAAATTTCTATAACAAATCTTTATCCAGCGATTACTTTAGAGAAGTTTACATTTACTGCTGTATTGACATGAGGAGGGTTTTTACAAAGATTTTAGAATAATTTTGAGACTCCTTTTTTAGGTGTCTCAAATGTCTCATTTGTTATAATTAAATTGAATATTTTGGTGGATGAATTCCAGGTGTGGTGCAATGGTAGACACGATTGTTTTCCAAACAATTAGATGCAAATCTGTGAGGGTTCGAGTCCCTTCACCAAAGTATTCATTGGTTCCAGACCTGTGTGTCCCGCCATTTCAATTAGTTTAGTAAAATAAATTACTTATAATAATTCTAGTTATGAACAAAATCTTAAACGAGTTTAAAGAGTTTGCCATGAAGGGCAATGTAATCGACTTGGCCGTCGGAGTTATTATTGGAGCCGCTTTCGGTAAGATTGTATCTTCACTTGTTGCAGATATATTTACCCCACTAATAGGATTAATTGTGGGTGGAGTTAATTTCACAAGTTTAAAACTTGTATTAAAGCCTGAATATATTGATTCAACAGGAAATATTGTACCCGCCGCAACCTTAAACTATGGTAACTTTTTACAGAATACCTTTGACTTTTTAATTGTAGCGCTTTGTATTTTCCTTATGGTAAAAGGAATTAACACCCTAAAGAAGGCTCAAGAAAAAAAGCAGAAAAAGGAAGAGGTACAGCAAACAAAACAGGCAATGAGCAAACAAGAAGAGTTATTAACTGAAATTAGAGACCTATTAAGGAATAAGAAATAATTATTCTAGCTCTGGAAAACCATTGTCGGCTAGCCTAATATTAATTAATCGCGAGCTTTTAATTTCACTATCCTCCACAAGAATCTCGACCATTCCGGCACTACATGCATTGGGAATTGTACACATATCATCGAACACAAAGTTACCCAATGAGTAATAAATCATTTTTGCATTGTATTCTTCACTATTTTGCAATACATGTGGATGTGCTCCAATTACTATGTCTGCACCGTTATCAATAAAGTATCTTGCGTATTCCGATTGCCTATCCGAATTAGTTAAAGAGTATTCTATTCCCCAGTGCGGGAAAACTACTACAATATCCGCATTAACATTAGCTTTTTCTAAAGATTCTCTAATTCTTTGTTTATCAAAATTTGCTGAACCAGGTGAATTTTCTGTGGCATCCGCAACCCAATTTTCAATATCATTAAATGCTAATAGTGCAATAGTAGTTTTATTATGGAAAATATATTTTGGCTCAAAAGCTTCTTTAATATTATTTCCAGCTCCTGCATACAACACACCTCTATCTTTTAAATTCTGAATTGTGTTTAAAAGAGCTTGGGACCCAAAATCCATTGTATGGTTGTTAGCAAGACTTACTGCATCAATCCCATTTTGAGTTAGTGTATTTAAAGTAGTTACTGGTGCATTAAAAGTGAATAACTTATTAGGGTTTTGAAAGGCATACTGATCTTCTGAAGCAACAGTCTCAAGATTCGCGATTACTAAATCATACTCGTCAAAAGTTGACTTTACATTTCTAAACGGATTATCTCCCGATTGAATTGCATAGCCAATTGATCTGGCAAGCATTACATCCCCCACAAAAAGCATGCTAAATGAACTAGTTTCTTTGATTGGCTGTTCATATTCTTTCTGAGTAAATGAGATGGGAGGATTATCGATTTTAGTCGATTTAACAATATCAGGAAAGCTTGATACAACAATGGTTATACCAATTATGGATGTTAATATTATTATTAAAAACTTTATAGAGATATTATGATTCTTCATAGTATTTTATAGAACACAGTTTATCTGTTAATATCTTTAAGTGCAAAGCACTTATGAGCAAACTAATTGAATATATTAAAAACAACTTGTTACTTGTACTACAGCAAAGCATTATCTTTATTGCTGCAGTAGGTATTTGTGTATCTCCATTTATAGTTGATTATAATACTCTACCTAAGGGATATGAGCTTCCAAAAGTTTTCTTCTATCAAATAACATGTGCTGTAATTCTAATATTAGCGTTTGTTACAGGAGTACTAAAACAACGAAATTCAAATAAGTTTAGATTGCCCAAGTCACTATACGTAGTACTAATAATCACATTGCTATTCATTATATCTACACTGCTTTCCACTCACATAGACATTGCAATCTGGGGTAATTCATTTAGGTTACAGGGTGTCATTACCTATCTATTAATGATATGGGCAGCCTATGGTGTATATAGTAATATATCTGTCACCAATTGGCATTTGCTATCGTTGGGCTTAATATTTTCTACAGTTATTCAGTGTGCTACGGCATATAATCAGTTTACAGAACTGGTAAGGATTAATCCTAGTTCTATATTAGAAGGAATTTGGGTAAATGGTACTTTTGGTCAGGCGAATTGGTTTGCCGGAAGATTACTTTTAGCAATAATATTTTCTGCATACTATCTAGGTCTAAGATTGCATAGAAATTTAACGCTTCGTTTAATATTCAAATTATACTTTGGATTGTTAATATTTTTATTCATAGCAGTTTTGGGGCTAACGCAATCTGGATGGGGTATGGTTTCCGCAGCGGCTGCGATTGCGTTAATAGTTCTATACGAAATCTTACCCAAGAAGATTTTTATGTATTTTTTAACATTTGGAGTTGTCGCAGCCGCAATAGGTGCCTACACTTTTCTAAGAACAAACACTGAATACAATCTTCGTATAGATATCTTAAATTCAGTCCTTACAATAATTACACAACCATTCAACATGAACCAGTTCAGAATAATTTTATTTGGATTTGGATTCGATACTTTGGGTGAAGTATTTAGAGATTACGGATTAATTAAGGGGCTACTTGTAGATAGAGCCCATAACTTTATACTAGATATAATTATTCAAAATGGATTTGTAGTATTGGCAATTTTTCTGACCCTAGTCGGAAAATTATTTAAAAGAATATTTAATAACAATAAACATAGAATATTGGATTTTACTTTTATTGCGGTATTTGCCTGGATGTTACGAAGTGTAATACACGAAAACGGTATTGTAAATCTGATGGACTTTTTAATCTTCTTTAGCGTAGCTCTTGCACTAAGCCAGAAGGCATTACATGGCTTCAACAGTATCAATTCCAAGAAGCGATAACCCCTTCTTAATTACAATGGAAATGGCTTTAGTTAGGATTACCCTACTTCTTACCAGTTCTTCGTTTTCAGCTTTTAAGACTGAGTGTTGGTTATAGAATTTGTTAAAACTTTGTGCTAACTCAAATAAGTAGCTACATACTAAATTTGGTGCGTAGTTATTAGCAGACTCCTTTACTACCTCGGGGAAATTATTAAGTATTCTAAGCAATTCAACCTCTTCTGCAGTATTGTATATATTTTCAAAATTTTGAACTTCTTCAACCGGTTTTTCGTACTGTCTTAAAATGGAAGCACACCTTGCATAGGAATACATTAAATATGGACCTGAGTCCCCCTCAAACGACAGTGAAGTATCAAAGTCGAATGCAGTGTCAGTTGTTCTACCAACTTTCAAAATACTGTATTTAACAGCGGCAATTCCAACTTTCTCCGCAACCTCTCTTTTTTGGTCTTCAGTTAATTCATCATTTTTTATTTTCTCCATTACACTATCTCTTGCCTCGTCCAGTAGATCGTCAATATAGATTACATTTCCGGCTCTTGAACTCATCTTTCCTTGTCCCTTAATGCTAATAAATCCGTAGGCAATGTGATTAAATTTTTCAAGTGGACCAAAACCTAGCTGATTCGACACTGCAAAAACCTGCTTCATTGCGAGTGACTGCTCGGGACCGATTACCCAAAAGATCTTATCGGGATTAAATCTATCAATTTTCTTTTTTGTAAGCGCTAAATCCTGTGTAATATACAAGGAGGTTCCATCTTTTTTTATTACAATTGTATCTGGTATTTTGTATTCTTTTAAATTTGTAACTATTGCTCCGTCTGGTAATTTTATAAAGATACCTTTAGATAACCCTTGTTCTACAATCTCTTTCCCTTCTTTGTAATGTTCGTGTTCATGCCAGACATGATCCCAATTACTCCCTAATCTACTTAGTGTTTTGGCCTGTCCTTGGTATACATAATTTAATACTGTCTTCCAAAGTTCCCAAGTCAGATTATCTTCTGCTTCCCAATCAACAACTAGTTGCCTTACTTTCTGTTCTACTTCCGGATTCTTAAAGTCTTCGCTGCCTTTAACATACATTCCATCCATAAATTTATCTGAGCTTAACCCTGCATCTTCAGGCGTCATCCATTCAGACTTGTGTTCAAACCAATATCTTATATCTTCGGTTTGTTTATTTTGATCTTTGTTTGCAAATTTCAAATAACCCCACATTAGTTTTGCAATAGCAATTCCTCTATTGTTATCTATTGCATCTATTGTTACGTTCGCACCTGCAGCTCTTGCAATGTTTGCAATTGCAACTCCAGTAACATTGTTTCGTAGATGACCTAGATGCATTGACTTATTTGGATTGGGAGAAGTATGCTCTATTAGCCATTTTTGATTAATTGCTTTACTTTCACCGTAATTGGGATTACTTATAATATTATTAACTAATGCCTTAGTTAAGTTTTGATTAATATAGAAGTTCAAGAAACCCGGGCCAGCAATCTCAGTCTTACTTAAGTAGTCCTCGTTTTTAAATAATTCACTTATAATAGTAGCAGTAGCTATTGGCGATTGTTTTAGTAGTTTAGCTGCAACAAGAGCAAAATTTGTGGTGAATCCTCCATGAGTGGGATCTTTTGGAACAGATACATCGTAAGTGATGTCAATTCCTTGAGATTGCATAAACTCGTCTAGTTTTTGTCTAATATTGTCTTTTACGTTCATATGCACTGATTATACAATACTTTTATGCCTGAAAACTCTAACTACAAATAAAAAGAACCAATTAATAATTAAGGCTACTACCGAAAATTGGAGCACACTCATATTATTATTAAATATAAGTACAGCAGGTACTAAAAGAGTTAGAATTGCATAATAAAAAGAGAATTTTCTAAACCTTGTTGGTTTCAGACTTATTCCTAAAGTAAACATTCCTAGTGGAAACCCCACAAAGAAAAGTAATCCACCAAACCAATGCATTACTCTTTGAAAATACCAGTATGATGCGTCATAAACTGGGAAAAGCCCTAGCATTGCCAATCCGAGACTCCCTACTAGAAAAAATCTTTTAGATATCCTTGAATCTCCGAATAAGGATTTTTCATTCAGGAAATATATTATTGATAGAATTCCTCCTAAAATTAAGGAATAGTTAAATAGATTCTCAGTTCTACTATCAGCTCCTAAATCACTCAATACATTTTTACCAATTACAAAATCGGTCTTAAGTGACATAGAAAACAAGATTCCTAGTACAGGCAGTAAAACTGCAAGAATTCCTGTTAATTTGAGTACTAAATTATTCATACTTTAATGCATCAATAGGGTTTAGTTTCGCAGCTCGATATGCGGGATAGAAGCCGAATATAACACCAATACTTACCGAAACGGATACAGATAATACAATAGCACTTATGGAAATTCCAACACTGAAGCCACCTACTACACCAATAATCATGCCTAGTATAATTCCTAGAACCATCCCAATAAGACCTCCACTCAAAGTTAATACCACTGCTTCTATTAGGAACTGCATCAAGATTGCATTTTGTCTGGCTCCAATTGCTTTTCGCAAACCAATTTCTCTAGTTCTTTCACTTACAGAAACCAGCATAATATTCATAATTCCTATTCCCCCTACAATTAGTGAAATCCCAGCAATGCTTGCAAGTAATACGGTAAAAATACTTGTAATGCTTTCGGTTAAACTTAATATGTCTTTAGAACTAATAACTGTAAACGGCGCTTTATCTAGATCTCTTACTTTATAATATTTTAATAGTGATTGCTGAATTTTGCCTGTTAATGTATCGATCTGATCCTCGTCCTTTACTTTAACAACAATTTGGTTTAAATTCTTTGAACCAGTTATGGAGGCTGATAGTGTGCTTAATGGAACATATACCGCTTCATCAAAATTTGCATTTCCCTTTTCTTCCAATACTCCCACTACTTTAAATGTTAGACCCTTTATTTTCACATCTTTACCAAGTGGATCGCTTTCACCAAATAACGAACTAACAACACCAGAACCAAGGACTATATTTCTTTTCACTTTTAACTGATCATCTTCTGTTATTAATCTACCTTTCGATAACGAAAGCTGCCTTACACTGAATACAGTAGGTGTAATGCCATAAACGCTTACACTTTCTGTTTTTGACTTGTAGAAAATATCCTGACCTGAAGTAGACTCTGGAGATACTTCTTCAATCTCCGGGAATTTAATACTATTGTCTAATACGTTAACAACCTTATAATCTAGTTTTGAATTTAGTGTCGATAATGCTGTTGCCCTGGACCTAAATGCATTCGTAAAGTTTCCAGAAGTAATAGTAATTGTATTTGAACCCAATCCTTGTACCTGCTCTAGTATTACTGACTGCGCCGCCTGACCAATTGATAGTGCTGCAATTACTGAAGAGATTCCAATTATTATTCCAAGCATAGTTAATAATGCTCTGCCTTTATTGGCCCGCATTGAATCTATTGCTATTTTAAATGTATCTTTTAACATAATTATATTATTTGACCATCCTTAAGTCTTATTTTTCTATTAGCGTAGGCAGCAATATCCTCCTCATGGGTTACAAGAATAATTGTATTACCCTCCTCATTAAGATTTTTAAAGATATTCATAATTTCCTGAGAGGTTTTTGTATCAAGATTTCCAGTGGGTTCATCTGCCATAATTATTGAAGGGTTCATTATTAATGCTCTAGCAATTGCGACCCTTTGAATCTGACCGCCTGATAATTGGTTAGATTTATTATTTATTTTGTCTAAAAGACCTACCTTAGTTAAAACTTCCTTCAGTTTCTCATCTTTATTTTCTACATAACCATACAGCGTCGGTAATAGTACATTATCTCTAACATTAATTCTGGGAAGTAGGTTAAATTGCTGGAATACAAAACCCACATCTTTGTTTCTAAAAGAGGCTAATTGATCATCTGTGTACTTACTAATATCTACACCATTAATTGTGTATGTTCCACGATCAGGAGTGTCCAGAGCGCCTAATATATTCATTAATGTGGATTTACCACTTCCCGATGGTCCCATTATTGCTACGAACTCTCCTCTATCGATTATTAAATCAACACCTTTAAGAGCTCTAAATTCATTATCCTTATTCAAGTTATAGGATTTAGAAATATTTTTAAGTTCTATTAAGTGTTGAGTTGTTGTTTCTGTTTGTTTAAATTTCATCTTCCGAAAATACTAATTCTTGTCGGTTCAAAATTAGGCTCGACAATTTCATCTCCTTCGTTTACACCTGATTTAATTTCTACATATTCATCCGTAGACAATCCTGTTGTAACTTCTTTTTCGTTAATCTGGTAAGTCGTTTTTTCAGAATCATTCCATGTTAAGAATTTAAGGAATTTTTTATCTTCCTTTTCAACAATATAGCTTTCAGGTACAGATAAAACATTTTCTGCAGTTGCAGTAGTTATTACCACGCTGGCAGACATACCTAACTTTAAGAATTCAGGTACAGCAGTAGGCTTTATAATTACCTTGTAACTTACGGCAGCACTTTCAGATGTCGCATCGGGATAAACTGTTTCTACCTCACCGTCAAATTCGTCTTCAACCGAAATTGCCGAGTAAAGAATCTTTGCTTTTTGACCTTGCTTTAAGTCTACAATATCGTTTTCATTAACAAGTAGTTCAATCTTGTAAGAAGATTTATCCACAATTGAAACTCCGGCAGAATTAACTGAACTCACAATATCATTTTGTTTGTAGTTGTATTCAGTAATAATACCTGCAATGGGTGCTTTAACTTCTGTATTAATATTTCGACCATCGTTTGTTGTTAATACTGCTAAGACATCATCTTGATTTACTTGATCACCTACTTTGAATCTAACTTCGGTAACCTTTAAATTTGGAGTAAAAAATACAACTCTTTTATCTGCACCTTCAACAAAGCCATCTGCAGAAACTTTCTTTTCAACATCTCGGAGTTTTACTGTTTCCACAGTTAGGTCTGCTTTAGCCGATCTTCTGTTGTTAACTGTTATTAATAATCCTGCCATTATAATTACAATAATCACAAGGACTAGTACTAGACGTTTGTATTTTTGAATTTGGGAGTTTAGAGATTTCATATTTGAAAATAACGAGTATGACAATAGTGTACACTGGAATTAATAAGCCGACAACGAAGTGTACTGATTATTTAGCTAATGCTCTACCAACAGCTTCTTGATCAGTAAATGGATATTCAGTAGTTCCAAAACAGAGCGATTGTTCGTGTCCTTTACCCTGTGTAATTACAATATCGCCTTCCTTTGCTATTCTTAAGGCAAAATCTATGGCATCGAATCTTGAGTCTACGGTTTCCTGGTCAAATGCGAATACCAATTTATCCTCAGATAGTTCTAAGTTTTTAGTATCTTTAATATACTCCAGGTAATCCTGGTGATTTGAAAAACGTTTTACAAGTTTTGCACCTGATTGAGTTGCACCCTCTATTATTTTAGTATTAATTTCAAAAAGACTTTCTGTTCTAGGATCTTCACTCGTGGCCACAACTATATTGCTGAGTTTTGCTGCAGCTTCTCCCATAGTAAATCTTTTTTCCTTATCTCTTAAGCCCGCAGAACCAAAAACAGAAATTATATTTTTCACTCCATTCATGCTTCGAACAGATTGAAGAGACTTTTCTAGCGAGTCGGTATTGTGTGCAAAATCTACAATTACACCAAAGGGTTTTGTTTGTAGAACTTCCATTCTACCTTTAACCCCTTTAAAAGAATTCAATGCTTTAGCTGCAGTTTCTGCCGAAATTCCTATTAACTCTGCTGTTTTTACAGCAGCAATTAAATTTTCAATATTATATTCACCAATAATTGGAACGCTAAACTTAACATCTTGATAATCAAAATTAAGTCCTTCTATACTGCTTTTAATATTGCTCACTTCTGAATTCTTTGTATATTCAATAAAATTAGCTGGGCTTTTTGCCAAGGAATAGTAATAGTGCCTTAAATAATCATAAGATTGTTTATCGTCTTTATTTAAAACAATTTTTCCTGTCGACTTTAATTTATTAATTAAACCAGCCTTTGCCTTGGCATAATTTTCCCAAGTTCCATGCCAATCTAAATGATCTCTTTTAATATTGGTAAATACTGCAAAGTCTAGTTGTAACAGACCTAATCTACCTTGTGCCAGTGCATGTGAAGATGTTTCAATAACAACATACTCCATACCTTCGTCCACCATTATTCTTAACAATTGTTGTAATTGCTTAGCATCGGGGGTTGTTACGTGCAATCCGGTATCAATTTTTTTATCTCCGGCTACTGCTTCTACAGTTGATATAAGTCCAGTTTTGTATCCGCTATTTTTTAAAATATGAAAAATCATACTTGAGGTCGTTGATTTTCCCGATGTACCTGTAACTGCAATTAACTTTAAATTTCTTGAAGGACTTTTAAGTTTTACCGATTCAGTCTGTGACTGAACAACATGAAAGAACCTCTTAATAGGTCTTTTAAAATAAATTTCTAAAAATCCTTTCATACTTATTTAATAAGAAGGTTATAGGCATTAAATATTAATGCTCCGTAAGATAATATAAATATTATCATGGAAATCCAAAATAGGAATTTAATTGTGTAATTTTCGAAATTGTTTGTAGATCGGGTTAAGGAGTTGGGAATTACTAAACCTAGAATAATCCCTGTTAATAAACCTCCCAAATGTGCCCAATTATTAATGTTCAACCCCGGCATGAATCCAAAAACGAATGCTATCAAGACAAATGGTAACAAATCAGTTGTACTGAATGGTAAATCCCTTCCGAATCTATTTCTCCTGAATGTTCCGCCTAATAGCATTCCCACTAAAGCAAAAATACTTGCAGATGCTCCCAAAGAAAATACATTTTGATGGAAAATAAGAGATGTTAAGTAAGATAGCAATACACCACCAACTCCACCCAACACATATACCGTAAATAGTTTTTTACTGTCGTAATAATATTCAACTAGCTGACCAATTCTGTATAAAGAAATAATATTGAAAACAAAATGTAGTAATTCAATATGAAAAAAATTTGCAGTAACTAAAAGCCACAAACTCCCTGCAGTAATTCTTGAAGTGACCTGTCCTCCCATTAAATAGAAAAGATTATTATCAAAACCTACTGAACTATTTAATAAAAATGCAATTACAAATATAACAAGATTGAGGAGTATAAGGAGATTTAAAGCGCTGAATTGTATTTTGATTTCTATATTCACAAATTTTAAATTACAGAACAAAAGATCGAACTTTACTCAACATTTTAGCAAGTGGATCCTTAGTTTTGAAAATTTGTTTTTGAGATTCATCCTGAGATTTTTTATCAATAAAAGTACCTATCCCTGTTGCTTTCAGCTTTGTAGATACTTTGTACTTGGGATTTGCGACTGTCTCAATTTTTGCATTCTTTGAAATTATATAGCAAGCTAACCCCTTTTCCCTTTTAAGGATATTGTAATCAATGGTTGATTTTTTATTAATTGCAGAAACCTTGGATATAATCAATGGAACCGAACCAGTATTTACAAAAGTGTAGAAATACCCTGTAGGAATGGCAAGCTTGTGGCCCTTTCTTAAAACAATAATAGATAAATCCTCCACTCCTGTGTCAAATTGCCACTCATCTTCCTTGTCTTGATTTTTTTGCATTATTGCAGTTAGTTCGCCTTGTAGTACCTCCACTATACAGTCGTACTTGCCTGGAACTTCGTCCGAATAATATACATGGGTTTTCATGTATTCTATTCCTAAAAGTCCGAATGGTATGTGTATTAAATCATAGCTAACTCCTTCATAATCTACACCGCGAATTGTAATATTTTTTCTATGGGTATAAACAATTTCTGGATATTTAAGATATTTATTCAGAAGTACTGGAACAATCTCGGAAAGTCTAACCTTATACTCGCCTTCGCAGTCTAAATCTTGCGATAAAACAAATGTAGAATTATCGTTATCGAATTGAATTGGAAGACCACAAACATCGTTTAGGTCAATCATATTTAACTACTTAATGGCTATTGAAAATTTTTAATCTCTAAAAATTTGTGATAAATCCATTATATTTAGCTAAATTCTTTTTTGTCAAACGAATCGTGAAACGCCATACTGTATGGGTGTTCACAAAACTCAACTATTCTTAAGTTCTTCCCAGATTTTTTTCTGTTTAGAGCTTAACTTCTGTGGAACTTTGACAATTATCTTAACAAATTGGTCACCATTGCCACTTCCTCTGAACTTTGGGCCACCTTTTGACTTTAGTCTAAGAACTTGTTCACTTTGCGTTCCTGCGGGTACACTAACAAAAACATCGCCATGGACGGTTGGGACCTCCACCTCTCCCCCAAGTACTGCAGTAACAACATCTATTTCTTTATCCATGTAAATATCATCTCCTCGTCTTTCTAGGACTTTATGTGATTTTACTTCGACTGTAACAAATAGATCACCTGGTTCTCCTCCATTCTTTCCATAGTTTCCCTGTCCAGTAAATCTTAGGGTTACTCCATCCGGAATTCCAGCAGGAATCTTCAGACTAAATTCTTCCTTTTTATTAATTAACCCATCACCTTTACAATTAGGACATTTTTCTTCAATCATTTCACCGCTTCCGTGACAGGTTGGACATGTATTTACAATCTGCATTCGCCCCAATAAAGTATTTTGAACCTGTACAACTTTTCCTTTTCCTTCACACGTTGTACATTTCTTCTTTTTTCCATTTTTAGCACCACTTCCTTTACAAACTTCACACCTAACATTTCGTTGATAATTTACAGATTTATTTGTTCCAAAAATAGCTTCACTGAATTCAACTTGGACTGTGAATTCCAGATCAGCACCTCGATTATCACGTTGCTCATTTTGGCCATTACCACCAAAACCTCCAAAAGATGATCCAAAAAAGCTGCCTAATAGATCCTCAAAGCCACCCCCTAGACCGCCTTGAAAGCCTTCGAATCCCTGGAAATTACCAAAACCACCTTGAGTTCCTCCAAAAGCCTGTGTACCTGCAAAACCATATTGATCGTATGCTTTTCTTTTTTGGTCGTCACTAAGAATTTCGTAGGCTTCCTGAACTTCCTTGAATTTTGCTTCAGCATCTGCCTCTTTATTCCTATCAGGATGATACTTTTTTACCAAGGCTCTATATGTTTTTTTTAATTCTTCCTTGGATGCACTTTTTGATACCCCAAGTACTTCGTAATAATCTCTTTTTGACATAGTTAAAATTATATCAGCTAGCAGTCTAGTTAGTGAAGTGATAAAGTAAAAAGTTAATCAAAAGGAGCAGCTTTACTGCTCCTTTCGACTGAGTCTACAGATTATTGGTAACCCAGCCCTGCCAGTGATATCGACAATCGTCGATAGGTGGCATGGGGATTGTATTACATGCGTTATCCCAAACTTGCTTTGCTGTTTTGTAATGCCTACATATATCTTCTTCGTTGGCAAATCCTCCACCGTTGTCGATATTCGAGGCGAACAGCAGTATATCTGATTGAGGAGAAATTAGCATTGTGTACTCTACTTGGGATTTCTCATCCCCGCAGGTAACACTACCAAGATAAGTTCCTCCGGCTCTTTCAAGCAAGAAACCAGGTGAACGTCTCCTATCTGGCTTAGTTCTCCATTCGTTCGGCATACCGACTACCAGCACGGGAACCATTTTCGCAACCCTCCATTTACTTTACGGTATATAATTATAGCCTATACCTATAAATTTCTTAATCCAAACCTAAGATTTTCTTCATTATTGTCTCTGCCTCGTTAAAGCTTCTACTCGTATTACCCGAAGTAATATGAATTTCTTTTAAATGATCAATACTTTCGTTTAATAAATCCCAATTTTTACCAATATACTTAAAATTTGGATCTTGCAACGCGAAACCTATATTACCTTTTTCCTGTTCTCCAATTGGCTTTGTAAGGATTGCCTTTTTCTTGAAGAGCTGAATTTCGAGTATTGTGGCAGGACCCGGCTTAGTTATTATTATGTCAGATACTGAAAAATAGTCTTGTATATTGTTAACATAGCCAAGTACTTTAACGCTTTTATTATGTATGTATCTTTGGGTGAGTTCCTCTTTTAATGATTCTGATTTTCCACAAATCACAATTAAGTTAAAGTCCTTTCTATCTACAATCTTACTAATTGCTTTTCTTAAAGACTCAGTACCTACTCCCCCACCTGTAAGGGTTATTATGGGGTTGGAAGTTTCAAAATTTAACTCTTTTAAAATTATATCTTCTTGTCGTACTCGTTCCATATCAGGGTTAATAGGGAACAAAGGACTTATTATCTTTTTCTTATCTAGTCCTAATTCTAACAAAAGGTTGTAGGCTTCCTCTGTAGGTGAGAATGTTAAGTCAGCATATTTATCTGCCCAACCTTTAAATAAAGTTACCAAATCTGTAATCACATTAATGTATTTAAATTTACTTTCGTCAATTCTATGTATAGAGGAAATAATTATACTTACAATAGGATGTACCGAAACAACTATATCAGGATCTTCTTCTTCTATAATCTTAGTACACTCCTTCTGCATAAAGCTTAATGTATAAGATGTAAACAAGGAAAATCCGAAATGAGTATTAAAAAATCTAAAAAAGAAATTATTTACTTCCTCAAATACCTGGTTCTTGGACACAAGGGAATATGTATCATCAGATGAATTAAAGGGTTGAACATCTGCTAGGGCAAATAAATCTATAGTCTTTAACTCATATTCCTGGTGGTCAATCTTTTCAAAAGCCTTAGTTAGTGCGTTTGCTGCGGATCTATGACCATTGCCAACATCAGCAAGCACAATTAATATTTTTTTCTTTTTCATATAAAATTTCTAATCCTAAAATCTTAACATTTTTGGTCTTTATTAAATTAATTTAAAAAGGGAAAATAAAAAGTTGAATGTGATATTATCCATAAAAGTAAACTATAGAAAATGATTTCAATAATAATCCCTGCTCTAAACGAGGAAGCTTTTCTTCCTCAACTGTTAGATGCGTTGAGAATTCAGACATATAAAGATTTTGAAGTAATTGTTGCCGATGCGAATTCTACAGATAGCACTGCAGAACTTGCCAGACTATGGGGAGCAAGAGTAGTAAGAGGTGGGATTCAGAGTGTGGGAAGAAATAATGGCTTTAAGGAATCCAAAGGAGATTACTTACTTTTTCTAGATGCGGACATCACCTTTAATTCTGAATTTTTAGAAAAATCACTAAAGGAATTTAATAAAAGAAAATTAGATCTAGCATGTTCGATGTTTGCAATTGATTCAAAACTGGTTTCGCAGAATGTACATAATATTGCTACCAATACCTCCTTTAAGATTAGAGAAAAAACTCCAATTGCGATGGCTACTGGTGCAACATTATTTTTTACACGAGAAGCATTTATAAAAATAGGAGGATTCAACGAACAAATGAGAATTACCGAAGATCAAGAAATTATTCGTAAGGCAAAAAAATTGAAACTGAAATTTGGAGTATTGAAGACTACGTTTAGTCATTCTGAGCGCCGATATCTGAACAACGGAATTGTAAAAATGCTAATTGGAGGGTTTTTAGGAATGATGGTTCTTGGCAGCGCAGGTGTCATATTTAAAAAACACCTTGAAAAACATGCACAGAAATATTACGGGGAATGGGGTAATTGGAAAAAGGACAATTAAACTTTTTTAGCAATTACAAAGTGACTTATTCCAAAAAAGTTTAGAGGAGTTTTTTCTATAGCGTGAAAAAATCCTTGTACAAGTCTTCCAAAGAAACCAAATCTATTTACCAAACCATCAAATCCGGAAAACACATGCGAATGGTAAACAATCTCTCCTCCTGACTGCTTTATTAATCTCTTAATATCTCCATTCGAATAATTTCTTACATGAGGTGCAAATTTTTTGTATATGAAATTTGGCATCCATGGTAAAAATGGAATATTTCCCCAGTAATACTTCCCTTTTAAAAACATACCGTGTGTTTCAAAGGGCCATCCTCTGTTTGGAGTAAAAAATACCATGTAACCATCCTTGTCTAATACACGAAAACATTCTCTTAATGTTTCTACATCATCTTGCACATGTTCTAATACTTCGTTGTGAAAAACTATATCAAAGAAGTCATCTTTGAAATCCAGACTTTCTCCAGGACAATTTCTAATGTTATTTAAGGGAATTTGTAAGAATTTATCTGATTTTCGTTCCTCTTCGGATGCCTGTGATAGTCTTTTGTGTATTGATAGAACTTGTTCATTATCGTACTCACTTCCGTAAACGTTACCCGGAGTACTTAACTTTGCAAATTCCCTTAACCATACTCCTTCACCACAGCCCATATCCAAAAATACTTTATTATGTAAATCAATTCTTGATTCAATTAAATCCAGTCTTCTTGCAAAACCCATTGAAAATACACTTCCCGGTTTTCCTAGATGAGCAAATTTTGTTTCTTTATCCATTACTTTCATATAGTAAATATTAGCATTTATTTTGAATTCAGTTTTATAAATGCACTTGTTTTTTTGCTTGTAATCTATGATAGAATGGACTTAAAGACGTTATTTCATTATACATGGCCAGAAAAAAGCACGTAACTTACGATAGTAGGGAAACCTCTACTGTTATTGGTTTAATAAGTTTATTACTGGGAATATTCTTTTTAATAACTTTATTCTCTTTAACAGATAATCAAAACAACTTATTTACACAAGCACGAGGATTTTTTGGATTTTCGACGGTTATAACTGTAATATTTTTATTCTCGTTAGGAATTCACTTTCTAGGAAGTAAACTACCGTTCACTTCTACTAAAAGTCTTGTAGCACAAGGTATTCTAGTTTTTTTAATTCCTGCACTACTTACGGCTTTTGCAACAAGTGAAAGAGAACTTAATCGTGGAGAACAGGGGTTGGGCGGAATTGTCGGGAGATTTATAGTGCAGAACATTTTCGGTAGTTCATTTCCTGTAGATTCAGGAACAAGAATAATTCTATTACTCGCAGTTCTAATAGTCGCACCAATTGCAATATCGATGAGCGTAAGCGAAATAATAGATAAGATTGCGACATTCCTAGGTTGGATCGCAAAGGCCTATAACTTTCTATTTAACAGAGAAAAGTCTGATGAAGATATAAAAGAACCTGTTGTTCCGGAGAAAGCAGCAAGGCTTGGTGATTTTAACGATTTAATTAGACACAAAAAAACATTACCTGAAAAAAGAAAAGACGATGATGACGACGATGAGCCAATTAGACCTCTACCCGTTAAAAGAGTTCAAAGTGATAGTAATGTTGAAATAAAAGAAGGAGAACTTGGCGAAGATGGATTAAAACAAGATGATCTAAAATATCCTGGTTGGAAACTTCCACCATTGAGTCTATTAATTCCTTATAAGAAAGCAAAAGCTCATGAACCGGCAATAGATCAAAACGCAAGAATAATTGAACAAATATTAGCAAGTTTTGGAATAGAAGCAAAAGTTGAAGACTCATTTATTGGTCCGTCAGTTATTCAATATGCTTTAAATATTCCATTAGGAATTAAAGTTGCAAAAGTTGCGACATTAAGTGAAAACATTGCACTAGCTCTAGGAGTTGATTCAAAGGCAGTTAGAATTGAGTCTATTCCAGAAACTACATATTTAGGAATTGAAATGCCTAGATCAAAAAGAGATATGGTTAGATTTAAGGAAATTATGGAATCTGACGAAATGGAAACGAATGAGTTTGCTCTACCCGTTCCAATTGGAAAGAATATTGATGGAAGCTCAATTGTTGCAGATATTCAGAAAATGCCTCACTTGTTAATTGCCGGAGCAACAGGCTCAGGTAAGTCCGTATTAACAAACTCCTTTATTGCATCTATTTTAATGAAGAAAACCCCCGACGAAGTAAAATTCATTCTGGTTGACCCAAAACAAGTTGAACTTTCGGATTACAATGGCATTCCTCACCTACTAACCCCCGTAATTACAGACATGAAGCAAGTTGTTAATGCTTTACAGTGGGCGGTTAAGGAGATGGAAATTAGATACTCGAACTTAGCAAGAGAACAAGTTAGAAATATTCAAGGTTACAACCAAAAGAAAGGTTTTGCAGCAATGCCTTACATTGTAATAGTAATTGACGAAATGGCGGACATGATGATGACTGCAAACAAAGTCGATGCTGAAACGGCAATTGTAAGACTTGCCCAAAAAGCAAGAGCTGTAGGTATTCATTTAATTCTTGCAACACAAAGACCTTCTGTAAATGTTATTACAGGTATTATTAAAGCTAATATTCCTGGTCGAATTGGTATGAGCGTAACTAGTTCTACTGATTCTAGAGTTATTCTAGATAGAATTGGTGCTGAAAGCTTATTAGGTTATGGAGACTTGCTGTATAAAGCTCCAGACAAGCCAAAATCAAGCAGATTGCAAAGTTCATTTATTGATCAACAAGAAGTTATTCACATTGTGGACTTCCTAAAATCACAAGCTCCAGAAGTAGAATACGTTAACGAAATTATTGCCAACCAGGCTCCGGAAAATGAAGAAGGACAAGGCGGAATGGATGAAAGTGAATTTGGAAATTCCGGCGACATGTTAGAACAGGCAATACGAATTGTTGTAGCCAGCCAAAAAGGATCTTCCTCCTTTTTACAAAGAAGATTACGAATTGGCTTTAATAGGGCTGCAAGTTTACTAGAAGAACTTGAAGAGTTGGGCGTTGTGGGACCTGCAAATGGTTCAAAGCCGAGAGAAGTCTTAATCTCCGATGCAGATGCATTTATTCAAAGTCTAAGGGGTGAATAAGAGTAAGTAAGGAAGTAAGCCAACTTATAATCAGACTTTTAATTGTCTACAGTTACACTCGGAAAGAATCCAGAACTATCTTCTGTGGAGTCATTATTGGATAATTGATTTATGTATCTAGGATCCGAGGTAATATGGTCCTCTAGTTTCTTACTGAATAAGGTTTCTCTTTGATACTCTACTAATGTTGTATCTATATTACTTCTTGCCCCTGAAAAATTCTGATAGGCTTCCCAGGCTATTGCACCAGCTAAAAACAATACCCCTGTAATTATTAAAAGAATCCAGGATTTATTCATAACGTATCTGTACTTGTTAAATTAGTATAGTAATAATATTCCATTTGAACATTCAAAACATATTCTCCGTGCGAAATTCCATCCTGTGTTGCAATATCTTCCGCCGTTTTTCTATCCAAAGTAAAATTTAGAATATTTAACATTCTTCTAGAACTTTCTATATCGTTAACAATATTTTGTAATGCACTCTGGGAACCTTCTACTGTAATACTCACCTGCTGAGACTTTATTTGTTCCTCGTAACCTGATTGTGCAAACAAGACGCTAGGATTTTTATTAAACGATAGTTTTGAAAGGAATGAGCTATTTGAAAGTGCAATATCATTTAATAAAGTAATTATTCCATTTTGATCCGGATTATCAGGAAATATTTCCTTAAAGTAATTTACAACATCTATTTTAGAATCGTATTCTTTTGATAGGGTTTGCGAGATTTGTAATTTAGTTGTGAGTTTTGCAATTACCTCATCTCGTTTGGCATTCTCTTCGTTTTGAAAAGTAAAAGCACTATATGCAGGTAAAATACCTACCATTGCCATTATTACTATAAATACAACCGTTACAGCTCCAACAAAGTAACTCTTACTCTGTGAAGTTGAAAGTAGGTCGTTTAACCTTTTATTTACATTTCTGTATCCAGGCGGCATATTAATTTAAGTCCTCTCTTTTATAATCAGCTAATGTTGCGACCAAAACGTACTGACCAGTAGATTGCAATATTTCCTTTTGTTCCAAAGATAAAGTGTCTACAAATACAGAAGAAAAACTAGGCGATGCCTTTAATTGAGTTTCTAAGTTCTGAACAGCACTTAAGTCATCGTAGCCTAAAATACTTACTCTATTTTTCTCAGCTGTAACTGTTAATTGAATTCCAGGATTTTGAATATATGAATATATTTCGTCTAGGACTTCTTTGTAATGCGCTCCATTCTTCCAAAGTCGTTGATATGCACTGTCTCTTCTTTGAATATCTCTGAATAAAGGCTCTCTTTGCGTTGCATAAAAACCTAATTCACTTTTAAGGGTTGCAATTTCCTCATCCTTAGCTCTAGCTTGTGTATCTACAATTACCTTTGCTACAAATGCAAATACAATAAGAAGTTCAGTAACTAGTATAACCACTCTTGCTTTGCCTAACACCCAGTCGTAGGTTTTATCCCAGAATGTAGGAGGTGGTTGTACGGGTTTTAGTAAATTGAAAATTCTATTCTGTTCCATTTGTAACTTATGTTTGTTTTTTCCTACCACTATATTAAACTATATTAGAATAGATTTAAACTTGAGTTATGAGTAATGTTCACACCTATCATTTTCCTTTTTTAAGCCACGAATTAAAGTTGGAATTTGTAAAAAATATAGATTCTGAATTGGCAGATGCAATTGCTGATTTAATTTCTGTACTTAGAAGTGATCTTAGCCCTAAGTATTCAAACAGCTCTGCTCATAAATTGAATAACGCCGGTAAAAAATTCCCAGTTGTTGTTAGTCCTAATTTTATTGAGTTTTTTGAAACAAGCATTAAGTACTTTCTGGCAACAAATTCCGAATTTAATCCATTTAATAAAAATATAGATAAATTTAATCTGGAAGGATATTTTCTGCTTAACAAGGAGGAGCATACAATAATAAAACTAGATGACTTTAAATTTGATTCTCCACTACTTAAATTTTTTATTATTCAAAAAATTATAAGTTTTCTAAATTCAAATAATATTGAAGATTACTACTTAAACTATGTGGATATTGCTGCATGTTTCGGAAAAGTAACATGGAAGGCAAAATTCCATCTTACCGATTTCGATAAGGAAGTAGAATTTAAACTGCATAATAAGTATGCATATATATTCGCTCCAAATCACGAAAAGAATGAAAAGAGCTATGGCAAATTCGCAAATATTGACCAAGAAGTTAATGCTTCATTAATTCTACTCAAGGGTAACAACTTAAACGATTTAAGAATTCTAGCAATAGAAATGGAGCATCTAAAATGGCTTCATCAATTTAAGGAGTTTGCGAAGGAAAACCACACAGATATTATTGTATATACTTAATCAACGTAATTTCTTTTAATACTGAAGTGATCTGGAACAGGGTCGTTTCCGGGCACACTAGTTGGATTACATCTCAGTACTCTAAAAAAACCCATTATAGATCCTTTTATTAGTCCAAATTTATTTATTGACTGATATGTGTATTCAGAACAAGAAGGATGATAAATACAAACTCTATAATTCACATACTTTGCCCAAAATGAATGATCGAACGAGAAAAGCTTTTGATAAATTCTTATCAAAATTAAACCTAGGTATTTAGGAATATTTAAAAGAAAATTTAATAACTTCTTCATTAAAATTAATTACCAAGTAATAATTTTACAAATTACTATTATAGGTTATCCACGTGGATAAATTTTCGTGCAATAATAGATTTGTAACTCAGATTACAAAAAATAAATTCAACAGATAAACAATTATACTATGAAAATTAAAGATCCAGCCCAGCTTTGGAAAACCACGCTTGCTCAAATAGAAATAAAACTCGATTCTCCTGCAACTTTTAAGACTTTTTTTCAAGGAACTAAACTCTTAAAAATTGACAATGGAAATGTCTTTATTGGTGTTCAAAACCCTTACTCTCTTGAGTGGTTAAAATCAAAACACGAAAGATTAATTAAGGAAACTGTAAGTTACGTTTACGGAGATAGTTTAAATCCGATTTTTGAGGTCTACCACTCCGAAACAATACCTGATGATCAAAAAGAAAAGGATCCGGATTCTGCTCCGTTATTAAACCTAGAAAACGGAATGATGAGCATTGTTTCTGAAACAATAAATAAATCGGGTTTAAATCCAAAGTATTCAATTTCTAATTATGTGGTTGGAAACTCTAACAGGTTAGCCCATGCAGCAGCACTTGCTGTAATCGATAATCCCGGTGTTTTGTACAACCCATTATTTATGCATGGTAAAACTGGTGTCGGCAAAACTCACTTAGCACAATCTATTGGAAGATCAATGATTGAAAGAAATCCGAAGTATAAAGTTAAATACATTTCTTCCGAAGGTTTTTTAAATGAAATGGTAAAGGGAATTAAAGGTGGTGGCATGGAGGCCTTTAGACAGAAATACAGACAAGTTGATTTATTAATAATTGACGATGTTCAGTTAATTAGTAAATGGGTAGCAACTCAAGATGAATTCTTTAATACATTCAACGAAATTCATAACGCAGGTAAACAAGTAATATTTATTGCAGACCGAAGACCAGAAGACATTCAAAGTTTAGAATCAAGATTAAAATCTAGAATGTTGGGGGGAATGGTTGTCGATATTTCTAATCCTGATTACGAAACAAGACTTGCGATATTACAAAGAAAAGCTGACACAACTGGAGTATCTTTAAAGCCACAAGTTATTGAATATATTGCAAGAGCCGTTACCGATAATATTAGGGAATTAGAAGGGGCTTTACAAAAAGTTGCTTTATACAATCAAATGAAACCTAATGGGGATTTAACAATGGAAGAAGTAGCTCACACAATTGGCAAAGATGCTCAAAGTAAACGTGAAAAAGTAAAGGTGCCAAAAGTATTGAAGGAAGTTGCTAAATCCTTTGGAGTAACCGTAAAAGATCTAAAAGGACCAAGAAGAACAAAAGAATTAGCATTAGCTAGGCAGGTGGCAATGTATATTTTAAGGGAAGAGTTTAATTACAAATTAGAAGAAGTTGCCAAATTCTTAAACCGAGAAGATCACACCACTGTACTACACGCTATAGATAAAATTAAAAGCAAAATGATGCTTCAAGATGGATTTAACAGACAGGTTGCACAAATAATTACTAATATTAACGAAAGTGCCAGCCCTGATGATGAGTTGGAATAACTATAGTTTGGTACTTTCTTTTGCAGCCTTAATAGTTAACTCTACATGATCTCTATAGGAAATACCTTGTACTGTTGTTATTTCAATTATTTCGTTTAATACGGCTTGTCCATTTTCATTATCAACAAACGCAAGTATCTGTGAGTCAGTAAATTCACCCAGAAATCTAGGCAAGAAAGAAAAACACAATGATGACAGTAACATTCTTATTTCTAGGTTTCTGGATTCTGCCAATCCAGAACCTAACAAGTTTAAAAAATATTGAA
Source organism: Patescibacteria group bacterium (assembly GCA_016861265.1). GTDB lineage: Bacteria > Patescibacteriota > Dojkabacteria > J137 > J137 > Brojett037. Next base: position 546,912 of record BOLA01000001.1, on the reverse strand, counting down.
TGAATCTTTGCGGATCCATATCTACCCCCTGATCTAATTGTGTTTTTAAATCTCTTAGAAACGTAATTATTTCCTGTTCACTTTTCCCCTCGAAAAATTCTCTAGTCATAAATTTATTCTTCCTGTATATTTACTCTACCCCCAAAAAAGTAAGCAATATAAACTTCTTTGTTATCAATAAATATTTTTTCTATTTGTCTAAACTCATCTATTGTTCCTTCTATTGAATTTGTGTACTTTAAGTTACCTTCTATAAATTCTGCTGGACCTCTGTGAACCAGATTATTATTTGGACCCTGCATTAAAGCTTTTCTTAAAAAATCGTAAACATCGCCAAACTTAATACCCTTTTCTACTTTCCCCCAATATACACATCTAAAAACGTCTTTGCCGTTAAACCAGATTGTTTCGTTACCGGAATATGGTTCTCCACCATAAAATTCATCTTCGTATTTATATTCCCCTATTTGCTTTGTAATTATCTTTCCGTTTTTGCCGTTATCAATATATTTAGCAGAAGTATCTGCGTAACCCATCAAATTAAATTCTCTTAAAATTTTTTGAAGATCTTGGCTTGTAGGCATATTAAAAGGTAAGAAATATAAATAATATTAATAAAGGAATACCTCGTTGTGTCAAATTGATAAGAAGAAGTTAGTCTTTAGGTCTTAGATAGTCCCAAACTCTATTACCGTTTGCTCTTTCTCTCTTAACATTCTCAAGACTCCCTTTGTATCCATGCATCGGATCTAAAATAATAACTTTTCCTGAGCTCGTAGTATATCTTACCCAGGCATGGCCGCCATAGCCCCTTCTATATTCAGCTGTATTTCTATCAACGGAAACTTTACCGGATAATAGACCTTCCTTAATCATTCTTTCTAAAATTACACCTAATACCAGTGCTCTATGTCTACAAACTCCAATTCTATCCTCAACAAAATGATCCAGGTTAACTTTCTTATCCATTAACCAACCTTTTTCGTATATATAGCTTTCAGTCATGTCTGGATTTCTTCCATTCATATGAGAGGTAACTACATCATAAGCTACAGAAATAAGTCCTTTCTTACCATCTTCATCGCTTTTTCTGTATATCATCTTCCCTGATTGTCTATATTCATCCCAATCTAATGCTCCATTTAATATTGTGTTGTAAAGCTTCTGAATGTTTGGAGACCTCTCCCAATCAACAACTAAAGCCTCTCTCTCACTTTCACCTAAATAAACACCCCCATCAATTTTGCTATCTCTGCCTATAATTGGTCTGCTTAGGTATCTACTTCTGCTGTCAAACATTTCCGGAGAAAGTCTTTCTAGACCTGGTACATATCTACCAAGAAGGGATGTGATTGGTGTTTCTAGTTTTCTTTTTGCAGCAATACGTTCAGATGCAAGAACTGTTTTATTCCAGTTTTTCTCTTGTTTAAATGGATTTTTCATAGTAAACGGGTAATTATTTTAATTATATTATAAATTTAAATACTCAAACAACTAATATAATTCTCACCTTCTTCAGTAATAATAAACTTATTTTCTACCTTAGCAATTTTACCTTCATCAATATTTGTTTTGTTATACATTGCAAAATACTTTGACTGCAATACTTTTCCTAATTTATCACTCAAAAATTCAACATCTTTAATAGAAACATTTCCAATTCCATGAGTCTTAAGGTATAAAACCACCCATAAAATTCGCTCAGAGCCACTTTTAAGCTCTCTATATTTAATTGATACCCCTTTTATACTCCCTGTTATTGGAACTGATTTAATTGAGTCGTTTAACTCTGCTCTTTCAGTTAATCCTCTTACCCTTTTCTTTTTGAAAATAGTTGATTCATCTATAGTTTGTTTAAAAAGCATATTCTCTAACTCTTTATTAGTTTTATTTGTTGTAATAAAAGTATTCGAATCTTTTAGTTTAAATAAAACTCCTCTTTCAACTGCAATCGACAAATCTCTTTTAAAGTTTTCAGGCATTTTTAAATTAGATAAATCAAATAAATCTTTAAGTTGGTCTTCAGAAAAAGGCTGATCATTATTTTTCTTATTAAGATAAGTTGCAAACAAAGCTAACTTCTCAACATTACTTCTCGGTTGATATCTTTCTAGTAGATTAGTTAATTCTTTTGTATCATTTATTGCAATTTGTGGTTTAATTATTAAGTTCTGTCCTTTAACAATCTCTTGTTTTTTACTTCCTGATAGATAGCTAATTATAAAACCTACATCTGCTAATAAAATCTCTTGCTCAAAATTTAACTTACTATCTTCACTTTGTATTTTTAGATTAATTTTAGCCATTTATCATTTTTAATGTATTTTTAGATTACACTTGTTTTGGTAAAGTGGCAATATTTTTGTATTACAAACTTTTACCAAGAGTATTTGAATTCTAGATATTACTTGCAGAAAGTATTTTGAATATATACATTGGTAAAATTGGTTTAAATAGAATTACTTATAAAATTTTAAATGATTTCGTGAAAACATTATGTGGTTTTACACATAGCTACAAATATTGTCCAATAAGGATAATTTTTAAACTATTCTGAAGTAGAACTTGTATTCAATCACACCAAAAAAAATGTAAAAGCCTTAAGGATTGGGAATACAACCATAAATTAATCAAATTGCATCCACCAACAATATCCACATATACAAAATCAAAAATATGCTGATATAATCAATTGACTCACGAAGTTATTCACATATAGACATTGCCTATATACTAATAATTTCTACTTATTAAAAAATAAATAGATTATGAAGATCACTTTAAATCATTCAAAGCTTGCTAAATCTTTACAGTATGCTTCTAGGGCAGTTAGTACAAAACCTAATATTCCTGTGTTGTCCAATGTCTTACTAGATGTATCTAATACAGATATTAAATTGTCTGCAACCAATCTGGATATGGGTATTAACATGTGGATACCTGGAAAAGTAGAAGAAGAAGGCAGTACAACAGTATCTGCTAAGTATATTGCTGATTTTGTAGTAGCATCTTCTTCTGATAAAGTTGATATTGAATCTAAGGACAGTACTTTATTAGTAAAGACCTCAAAATCAAAAGCAAATTTTTCAACAATTCCAAGCAACGAGTTTCCTCCATTACCTGCAACACCTGAAGAACCATTATTCACAATATCTTCTTCGGAGTTAATAATTTCGATGGATAAAGTTTTATTTGCTTGTTCAACTGATTTCAGTGCCGGCAAAATTCAACAGACGGGAGTTTTATTTGAATTAGGAGAAAACGATGAAGAAATCTCTTTTATTGGATTAGACGGTTTTAGACTTTCTAAAAGAAGTGCAAAAATTACAAATTTAAAGAAGGATTTAGCAACAGGACAAATTATTGTTCCAGCTAGATATATGGCAGAAGTTGTAAAAATATTACAAGACTACTCCGATGTAGATACAGTTAATGTATATATTACAGAAAATAAATCTCAGATTATCTTTAAATTTGATGATGTTGAAATAAGTTTAAGATTAATAGAAGGACCTTATCCTGATTATAAGAGAATAATGCCTGATTCTTTCAGCTATACATTCGAAGTTAAAAGAAGTGATTTGGAAGAAGGTATTAAGATTGTAAATACATTTGCAAGATCGAATTTATCGAGTAAGACACTATTCGATTTTGATATTGAAAGTAATGCTATTAAATTAAGATCTTCTGTTGCAGAAGTTGGAGAAAACGAAACTGTAATCGAAGTAACATCTGTAGATGGTTCAGGTGATTTAAATTCTGCATACAACTTAAGATATCTGCAGGACTTGGTAAACCATATTAAAGGCGAAACACTTAAATTTGAAACAAAAGGTCCTTTGAGTGCATCTATTTTTAAAGATAAAGCAGACAGTAAATATATTCATATACTAATGCCACTTAGAAGAGACGTATAAGACTATTTTTATCATTAAATAGAATCAAAGAAATAATATTTAAGGCAGGTTGTTACCTGCCTTACTTTTAATTAAACTAAACATATGTCTTTAAATCTTTCATTCATAAAATACGAAGATTCTCATTCTGAAATTTGGGAATCTATTAATCAATCAAGTAATTCTTCCTTTTTGACTTCCATTGATTGGATTAATTTTCAAAAATCCTTAGGAAAAGAAATAGAAATGTATTTAATTCAATATAATCAGGAATTTATTGGAAATTTTTATATTGAGATCTTTAGGAGAAAACTTGCTAAATATGCTTACTCTCCTTATGGTCCAGTAATAAATTTTTCTAAGATTAACGAACAAGGAAATGTATTTGCCGATGTATTCAACGAGATTAAAAATTGGGAGTATAAATTTGCAGCAGAAAGAAATTTAAATTGCTTTAGAATTGACCCGTTAGTATCTGTGAATAATTTGGAAATATTAGAATCGGTAGGTTTTATAAAGTCTATGGCTCCGACTCAGGCTAAATATGTTTGGCAAATTGATATTCAAAAAGATGAGGAGCATTTACTGGCAGATATGAAAAAGGTTGCAAGATACAATATTCGAAATTCGGTAAAAGTTGGAATTACAGTGGAAAAGACTAACACTCTAGAACAAGTTAGGGAATTTTACAAAATACTTAGCAGCACAACTCAAAGACATGATTTTGCAAGTTTTTCCGAAGATTATTTTATTAAGCAATTTGAATATTTAAAAAACTCGATGTTTAATTTGTATTTAGCAAAATTAAACGGTCAGTATATTTCTGGAGCATTAATTAATACTTATAATAATATTGGTTACTATTCCCATGGTGGTTCGGTAAACAATAAAGAAATACAAAAGTACGGTGCGTCTTACTTACTGCACTGGGAAATTATAAAAGATTTAAAACAAAAGGGTTTTGTAACTTATAATATGTGGGGAATAATTCCTGAAGGAAAGAGCGTAAACAATGGAATGAATGGGGTTAGTGAATTTAAAAAAAGATTTGGAGGTAGCGAATTTGACTATGTGGGAGGTCTAGATATTCCTACAAGTGCAAATTATAAGTTGCAAAGGCTAATGGAAGCTTATATTTATAGAAAGGATAGATATTAATATGAATTTTTTACAGAGTCAGCAATGGTTTGATACAAAAACCGATCTGGGAAATAAATGTTTTCCTATTGGTCACTACTTCTTTCAGACAACCAAATTACCACTTGTAAATAAGTATATTGGCTATATGCCTAGGGTAGATTTAACTAAAATTGATTACACAAGTTTAGTTAAGTCAGCAAAGGAAGCAAAGTGTGTTTTTATAACTATTGATCCTGAAAACTTGAAAACAGAAATAGATTCCAGACAATATTTAAAGGGAAAGGTATCGAATATTGCGGAAGGTTTACCAATTCACTTGCCAAATACGGTTTATCTTAACTTAGAAAAATCAGAAGATGAATTGTTGGCCAACATGAAGCAGAAGTCTCGATACAACTTAAAACTAGCTCAAAAAAAAGGCGTAAAGGTGTCTATTTCAAACAAAGATTCAGAATTAGACTTGTTTGTTGATTTGTACTTAAAAACTCTAAAAAGACAGAAATATGCAGGAAGAAGTGAAAACTATTTAAAAACCGTTTGGAAACATTTCAGAGATAAGGTATTTATTGCCACGGCCTATTACGAAGAAGTACCACTAGCCAGCTGGTTTGTTATAGCATACGATAATACACTAACTTATGTTTATGGCGGATCTTCTGAAGAGCATAAAAACTTAATGGCTCCATATGCATTGGTGTGGGAACTGATTAAATATGGAAAACAGAATGGTTATAAAATACTTGATTTATTCGGAATTAAACAAGATCTAAGCGATGGATATTCAAGATTTAAGGCAGGTTTTGGAGGAGAACTAATTGAATTTGCCGATACCGTTGATGTTGTTATAGATACCAGACTATATGGTCTAATAAAGTTAGTTTATAAGATTAGAAACAAACTTAGATTCTAGTTACACAACGTCTACTAACCAAGCTGCTACCCATCCGGAGCTGCCTCCACCTAGGTCAATTTTATAGAATCCGTCTTCATTTTCCTCTAATACTATATATCTTCCACCCGAGTCTACTCTGCCTATTTCCTCGGCCGCAGTAGATGGTTCACCTCTTACTCTTAAAAAATTAGTCTCAGTTTCTTGTATTTGAATAATTTTCTTATCGCCTCTTTGGACATTTAGTTTTACTTGGAATGTATCTGAATTTAAGTTTCCATTACCAATAAGTTTTATTTTAAAGTCTTCAGTTTGTTCTCCTATGTATAAAGGAGCTCTTATCTTAAAAGGGATCTCAATTGTCTGGTCAATCTTAAAAGTCTGAGGTTCATCTACTGCTGGAAATTGAGATTGAGAAACCCATACATTATTTAAATAAAACTTACTATTACTCCCGTCTGTTTTTTCTGCAACTAGATAGGTCGAGTCGCCTATATAAATGTTTGTAGGTCCTTTATTTGTTATTTTTATTGTTCCGTCAGTTTCTTCACCAGCCACAATATCGGTTGCAATAATAGAGGTAGAATTTACGGCAATATTATATTCCCTTAATGTAGGAGAATAATTTGATCTAATGGTATCAATTATTGAATTTAGTGAATTCTGCCACAAACCAAATATATCAGTTTTTTCTAAAAATACATTATTTGAGCTAGTCTGCTTGGTGAATCTAAGGCCACTCACACTCACATCTTCTAATTTAATTCCATTTCTATTTACGACATCAAGTATTAGCTCTCCAAGATTTGATTTTGTATCGTCGCTAAATGAAGTGGCATTTGCTTGAGTAAGATAACCTATAACAATTGTATTCTCATTAACATCTTTTATATTAACTACTCTGTCATCTGTACTTTTACTGTCGTAGACATTTCCATCGCTGTCAATTAGATAATGATAAGGCAGTGTTGGATAACCCAATCTTTCTACCGTGTAGTAATATATACCTTTTATCCAACTAGCTTCGGTTAATCGTACCTGTGTAGGCATAAATATTGGAGCAATTATTACTTTTGAAGGAAGACCCACATCGTAAACGGTCTTAAAAATAGATGTGTCGAGACCCAAAGTTTCTACCCCTTTTACTTCTAGGGCTTGAACATTAAGTGGAAACAGTAATGTAATTGTTAGTAATACAGATGCTAATTTTCGCATAATAATATTTTACATTATTAATTTGCCTACTAACAGGTTGAAATTTATATTGTGGCTAAGAATAATACCAATGCAGACTTTTCTTCCACACTTCCTGTTTTTATTGCAAAGTCCAAGTCGAATAATCTTTTTATTAACATCTTCACTTCTTGGGCTGTAAAATTCTTTGATTTATCCGCGGTTTTTTTTATTATAAAAGGAGGCAGTTTTAATTCTGATAAGTCTCTTCCACTTTCCTTTACGTATTTATATTGCGATATTAACTTTAGTTCTCTATTAAGCATACTTATTAATAACTGAGAGTTATCTTCGTACTTAGTTATTTTCTCGAATTCAACTAAAGCTTTTAATTTATTTTTATTGCTAAAGTAGTCTAAAAATTTCCACATATCCCCTTTTATATTGAAGCCCATTACTTCCTCCATTACATCTTCAGTTAATGTCTTCTTATTTTTTACTTTTAAATACATATTCAATTTCTCAAGTTCACTTATAATGCTGTACTTATTAAATTGATATCTTTCAAAAAGAAAGTTAGCTTGATTAATATTTAACAAAAGTCCTTTTTCTTTAGCTTTAGTCATTATCCAGTTTTTCATTTCTCCTTCTTTAGGCAATTCTGAATTAAACAAAAGTTTTTTCTCAGCAATTTTTTTTACGAGCTTTAGTTTTGAGTCTACCTTATTATCCTGCCAAATTATTATGTCGAAATGAGAAAGTCTATCAAAGTTATCTGCAAAATATTCGATGAATTTTTTATTATTTATAAGTCTTTTAAGGACTAGAATTCCGGTAGATGAGAACATATCTACTCCATCCAATAATTGAAGTATATAGTTAATATCTGTTAGCTCGTCTGCATTTACTATATTAATATTGGAACTAGTTTTAGCAGCTAAATTTTGTGCTGTTATGGTGCATCGATTAAAGCTTTCGTAATAATCCTCTCCACAAAATAGGTATATCATTGTTCAAATAAATTTACTTTAACATCTGCGGTAATTTTAACAGTACCTTCCTGTAATTCTACTGATTTAATTGTAAGATTTTGCGAATTAAATATACTACTCAGAATGCTTAGTGGACTTTGATTTTGGCTAGAATTATCAATATTTAGAATTGAATAGACTCCGTTAGTTGCAGTCTTATTTATAAAGTCTGGCAAAGGAATTAAACCAGTTCCTATTCTTGAAATTTCAAGTTTACCGTCCGATGATTGTGTAATATTAACAATTCCATATAAAGGTTTTGCAGGCAGGCTCTTATCGAGAAAAAAGTATATATTAAGTTGTTGAGGATTTATTTCAATTGTTAAGTCGTTTAATTGTGTAGCCTGGTTTCTCACCAATGTGGTTAATTGATCCTGAGTTAGGTTTATTTGCACTTCGCCAATGTTACTAATCTGGCTATTGATTGATTCCTGTAGATTGGCTAAATCCTGCTGTTTGTATGTGGGTGCTCTTTGATCATCGTTTAGAAAAGTTACTACTTCACTCCATATAAATGCAGGCTTATTTATTATCACGTAGGCAATTCCAATTATTGCAAGTACAAATAGGAGACAACCTCCACAAGTAAAAGTTCTGCATCCACAGCTGCATCCAGGGCCTGAGGAGCAACCTCTACCTTTATCTCTATACTCAACTACAACCCTCTCCTTTATAACTTCTTTTACAGGTGATTCAATCGGTTCCATTTTTTTTGCTCGTTTACTATTGTTTGGAAATATCCCGGATTCCGTTGTCTCAACACTGTTTCCAGTATTCTCTTTTGGATCACTGCTTAAAACTTCCATAATTGAAGGTCTTTTTTTTAGTGTATTATTATCCATATAGAGAAATTTAAATAATTATTTAAAGTATATCAGAATTTTTGTAAATGAAGCGTGTAGTAATATTACTGGCGTTAGGAGTTTTTTTGCTATTTTTAGCAAGGTACTTTTTTGTAAACTTCTCTCCATTTAACTTAAATCAAATACAGCATCTTATAGAGGCTAATAATATAAAGCCTGGTGAATGGGATGTCCTGAATTCTACAATTCAGATTTTAATAGACAAGAATCAGATACTAGAATATCTATCAAATAATGCATTAATTGCATCAGCAGTATTTATTTCTGGAATTTTATGCATATTCATAGGTCTACATTTGATAATTGATAAATTCTTTTTTAAAAACTTTTACGAGAAGGCTTCAATTTTTGATGCAGTACGAAGAGGTATTTTGTTTTGTGTCGCAATTTCACTTACCGTATATTTAAAATTATACGGTTTAGATTTACAGACGATATTGTTAATTGATTTACTCCTAGTTATTGTCGAGATTCTCTTCTTTCACTATATTAAACCTCACATTAAGATTGGTGTAGGAAAGGTTGTTGAGCTAAACAAGAAAATTTCAGCATCGAATTCTACGAGAAAGTAAATTGTAATCCATTACATTGTTACTTTGCTTTCAAAATTAATAAACTCCATCAATTATTTTTAATTATCAATATATGGATAGGTCTAGTATCTTGGTAGCTGAAGACGATAAATCTTCTAATTACTTTGTTCGACGTTTCTTAGAGAATAAGAACTACGATGTTCATTCCTGTATGGATGGTGAAGAAGCAATTAGGTTAACAAGAAAGCAAGATTTTGATTTAGCGATTATTGATTTATTCCTGCCTAAATTTAATGGAATTACTGTATTAAGAAGAATTAGAGATAAGGTTGTGGATTGTCCCGTAATAATTATGACCGATACTCATTCAGAAGAAAACGAGATTGAAACATATAAATCGGGAGCAAACTTAATTCACAATAAACCAATTAACTACAAAATTTTAGAAGCTCAAATAAATAATTTAATAAAACAAAAAAGCAAGGAGAATTTTTTGGAAATTGGCGATATTTACCTTAATCCCAAACATAGAATGTGCATTAAAAATAACAAAGAAATATACTTGACCTATAATGAATTCAACCTCGCTTACTTATTATTTAGTAATAAAGATAAAATATTTTCCAGAGAGGAAGTTTTATCTAAGGTGCTAGATGACTCTGTTACTTTGGGTGCTGTAGATACATTAGTAAGCAGACTTAGATCAAAGCTAGGAAATTACAAAGACAAAGGCGTAATAGAGACAGTTATTAAATCAGGATTTAGAGTTAGTCTAGAGTATTCTCAATCAAAAAATATTTAAAACTTTCTGGCATTAGATTTGTAATTTGATTTCCCCCAACAAATAATGCTGTTGCCCAGGAATCAGATTCAATTGAGGTAGGTGCTTGTACAAAAACGGTTGAATAAGTGTTTTGTGGTTTACCAGTTGTCGGATTTATTAAATGGTGAAATTGTTTAAATTTTCTTGCCCATGATCCAGAACCCGCAATCGACTCGTTGTTAAGTTGTACTTGTCCTACTATCTGCTTTTTCTCATTTTTAAAGCCAAGTAAATCAACAATCCAAAGTTCTTTTTTATCGTTCTTGCCTTTTACCCTAATATCTCCTCCTCCATCAATTAAAAAATTATCAAATATATTTAATTTATTGTAAGCACAATCTATTGCATAGCCTTTCCCAATTCCTCCTAAATCGAGCCTTTGGTTCTTAACGAGTTTAACCTTAAGATTTTCTTTATCGAGTTCAATCTCCCGAAAGGAAGGCCTCTCCTTTACAAGTTTTTGCACCATTGCATCTAATTCTGGTTTCTCAAGTTTAGTGAAATCATAGTTTTTATCGTAGCCGTATGTTTCTAAGAAGTCTATTACAGTTGGGTCAAACGCTCCGCTCGTTCTTTCGGCTAGAGTTAACATGTAGTCAATTAAGTAGCAGAATTCTTCTGAAATATTTATCCATCTGCCCTGTTGTCTATTCAGATTCGATAGTTCACTAGTTTCTTCAAACCTGGTGTATGTTTTAACAATTCTATCGAACTCACCAAAACCCTCTTCCATTGCATTTAATATATCTACGGTTTTCTCGGAATCTTGAATAACCTTAAAGGTTATTGTAGTATTCATGAATTCTTTCTGTTTAATTATTGTGTTCATTATGATTATATATTTTGTACAACTCTTTAAAACAAATTCTATCTAAATATACTATGATATACTTTTAAAAGCATTATCTTTTAAAAAGCACTTATGCACGAACTTCCAAAATTACCTTACTCATTCGATGCCCTTGAGCCATTTATAGATGCTCAGACAATGGAAATACACTACTCCAAGCACCACCAAGCATATGTAAACAATTTGAATGCTGCCTTGGAAAAGCACCCTGAATTTAAAGAAAAATCTTTAGAGGAGTTATTAGCCAATACTGCTAGTCTGCCGGAAGATATTAGGCAGGCTGTAATTAATAATGCTGGTGGCCACTATAACCATACATTCTTTTGGCATACCCTTGGAAAAGATGGAGCCAAAGAACCAAGCAATGAACTAAAGGATGCAATCAACGATATTTTTGGTAACTTCGAGACTTTCAAACAACAGTTTACTGAAGCTGCAACTAAGAGATTCGGAAGCGGATGGGCTTGGTTGACAATAGATAAAGATGGCAAACTTGAAGTATGGAGTTCCGCCAATCAAGATGCACCAATTATGCAAGGAAAGCGACCAATTCTTGGTTTAGATGTTTGGGAACATGCCTACTATTTAAAATATCAGAATAGAAGACCAGAATATATTGAAGCTTTTTGGAATGTAGTAAATTGGGACGAAGTTAATAGACACTTTCTACGAAAGGAAATATGATTTTAGTTTTACCAGGATTCTCAATAAAAAACAAAGAAGAAGCGGAGGCGATAGCCTCCGCTCTATCAGCTAAAGGTGAAAAAGTATATGTTCATAATTGGAGACATTGGATTGAAAATATTGAATGGAATCCTCAAGAAGAGTTAAGACTAATAAGATTAAATATTACAGAGCCCTTCTCTATTGTTGCTAAATCGATAGGTACTTATATAGCTGCAGGAATGCTATTACAGAATGTTCCGGATAAATTAATACTGATGGGTATTCCAATAAATGATTGAACAAAAGAAGAATTAGACGTTTATTTCAATCTAGGAAAAATACAAAACTTCTCAGTTATACAAAATACACAAGATTCACACGGAAGTGCAGAACAAGTAAGAGAACTTTTAAGTGGGTTAAACTACAAGTTAATAACCAAGGAATCTACCGATCACTCCTATAAATATCCTACAGATGTTCTTACAGAATTAGGTTTGTAATAGCCGAAGAGTATACTATAAGGTATAATTCAGCTATGCAAAATTTGGATTCAATAATAACATTGGCAATTGATACTTCTTGTGACGAGACTTCAGTTGCTGTCGTAAAAGGAAGAACTATTCTGGCTAGTATTATGCCTTCTCAAATGGAATATCATCAAAAATTTGGAGGTGTGGTTCCATCTCTAGCGAAGTTGGCTCACTCTGAACGAATTGACAATGTGGTTAATCAAGCATTAAAAAAATCGGGTGTATCTATGGAGCAGATTAATACAATCTCGGTAACTTATGGTCCTGGGCTAGCAATTGCCTTAGAAGTTGGTTTACGTAAAGCCAAGCAGTTAGCAATAGAGTTTAACAAACCTCTTCTGGCAGTTAATCATATGGAAGGTCATTTACTATCTGCCTTGGCAATGCCTAACTCTGAAAATCCAAAACAATTTAATGCTCAGTTTCCGGCATTGGGATTTTTAATTTCAGGAGGACATACTGAAATTGTATTAGTTAATGAATTTGGCAACTATAAAAAAATAGGGGAAACCGTAGATGATTCCTGTGGGGAAGCCTACGATAAATGCGGAAGAATTCTGGGGTTCGGTTACCCAGCTGGTCCAATTATTACAAAATTTTCCAAAGAAAATAGAAAAAACTATTCATTTAAGTTAGTTAAAGATAATCTGTCTGTTAAAGTTCAAACTACTAACAAAAAAACAGATATCACTTATGAATTGCCTGTAGCAATGGTTAACTCGGGAAATCTAAATATGAGCTATTCAGGACTAAAGACTGCATTTAAGCAATTAGTGACTTCAATTAGTGGCAATACTTTAAGTCACTCCCAGGAGGTTGAGGGAGATATGGATTTATCAAAGGATCAAATTATTGATTTATGTGTACTCTTTGAAGCCGCAGCAATTGAACAATTAAAAGTCAAGTTAAGAAAGGCTTTAAAAGAACACAGTGTTAAGCAGTTGTGGCTAGGAGGAGGTGTAGTTGCATCAGCAAGATTAAGAAGTGAATTAAGAAAAGTGGCAAAAGAATTTAATGTAGAAACACTCTACCCTTATACAAAAAAACTGACTGGTGATAATGCAGCAATGATTGGATTAGTTGCAAATATAAAGACAGCTCAGTTAGGTTTGGAAAATCTTAAACATAACCCACAAAATTTAATATTTACTCAAGATTTTGATTCTCTGGACAGAGAGCCATCATTAAGTTTGTAAAGGAATTGTAAGTTTACTTATGTATATTGAGACATATTTTAATATTAAAGTATGCTTTCTAAATTATACACTGCATCAATAAGAGGTCTTAATGTAGAAATTATAGATGTCGAAGTTGACTATAGAAAAGGTACCAACTTTTTTGCAATTATCGGCCTTGCAGATAAATCAATTCAAGAAGCCAAGGAACGTATTCCCTCTGCAATAAAAAATTCGGGGTTTTCGTTTGTTCCCATGCAAATAATAATAAACCTAGCACCGGCTCAGTTAATTAAAAGTGGTTCAGGGTTCGATCTTCCTCTATCTGTGGGTTATCTGCTAGCTTCTGAACAACTAGCATTCAATACTTCACGTAAACTTTTCTTAGGAGAATTATCCCTGGACGGTACGTTAAAGCCAGTCAATGGGGTTCTTCCCATCGTTATGGAAGCCAAAAAGAAAGGGTTCAAAGAATTTTTTATACCTTCTGAGAATGCAAAGGAAGCAAATCTAGTATCAGGTATCGATATTTATCCAGCAAAAACATTAATAGAAGTTGTTCAACACTTTCAAGGTGGACCAATTCCTAAATACAAGAATAAACAGAAAATTGAAGTTAAAGACATACACCACATAGATTTTAGTTCAATTGTAGGTCAACACACAGCTAAAAGAGCCTTAGAAATTTCGGCAACTGGTGGACATAATTGTATTCTTAATGGAACTCCCGGTTCAGGTAAATCAATGCTCTCAAAAGCCTTTAAGAACATATTGCCGTCTATGAATATAGAAGAATCTTTGGAAGTAACTAAGATCTATAGTGTGGCAGGACTATTAGATAAAAACAATCCATATTTAGTAACTAGACCCTTTCGAGCGCCGCACCATACAATCTCACATATTGCACTGGTTGGAGGAGGTCTTAATTTGAGACCCGGTGAAATTACATTAGCCAATAAGGGTGTCTTATTCCTAGATGAATTTCCTGAATTTGAGGCTAGATCAATTGAAGTACTAAGACAACCTTTAGAAGATAAAGTAATCTCTATTTCTAGATCGACTGGTACAATAGAATACCCGGCAGACTTTTTAGTTCTTGCAGCAATGAATCCATGCAAGTGTGGCTACTTTGGAGATAAAACAAAAGAATGTATCTGCAGTGCAAAACAATTGAATGAATATAAAAAGCGAATTTCTGGTCCCATAATGGATAGATTTGATTTACAGGTGTGGGTAGATAAAATAGATATCTCCAATATAGATTTGCTACGTACTGAAGAATCTTCTCAATCTATAAAACAAAGAGTAATAAAAGCAAGGGCTATCCAGGAGCAAAGGTACAAGGGCAAAGGTTATACATTAAATTCGCAAATTCCTTCACAAGATATTAACAAGTACATTAGTATTTCAACGAGTAGTAAAGTTTTATTAAGACGTGCAAACGAAAAATTTAATTTATCTACCCGAAGTTATTTCAAAATATTAAAAGTGGCTAGAACAATTGCTGACCTATCTGATAGCAGTAGTGTTGAGGAACCTCACTTACTTGAGGCCTTAAGTTACAGATTTAGTAATTAGAAATTGTGTCTAAATTTTCACAACTACAACCCATTCACCTTTAATTTCCTTTTTGCCTAACTCATTAATACAATCGGAAATCTTTCCTCTAATAACCTTTTGGAATTTTTTGGTTAAATCATTACATAAAGCACATTGAGCTTCTGGATATTTCTTATCAATAATTTCTAGAGTCTTTTTTATCCTGTACGGAGATTCGTAAAATATGGTTGTAAATTCTTGTGATGATTCTATCGCTTTTAGAATTTTTGATTCTTGTCTAGGTAAAAAACCTAAGAAGGCGAACTTATCTGTAGGTAGTCCCGACAGAACTAAGGCAGTATCTACTGCTGTCGCGGAAGGTAGAACATCAATCTCAATATCATTTTTTATACACTCTTCTACCAGCCTAAAACCGGGATCAGAGATCGCAGGCATTCCTGCATCGCTCATTAGATAAACGTCAAAGCCCTTTTTTATAACTTCAATTATTCTTTTTGAAGCATTTTGATGATTTTGTTCCCTATAGCTAATCAATTCAGGTTTGTTCTCAAAGTTAATATCAGGAAATATATGAGAATATCTTTCCTTCACAATTGATTTAATTTTTAGATAGTTTCTAGTATCTTCTGCGGCAATATATGGAGCATTAAACAGAGAGTAAAGCACTCTAAGCGTAATATCTTCTACATTACCTAATGGCAGACCAACCAAAATTAGTTTAGACATTCTCTTTTGTTTCTGAAGTATTACTTATTTTCGAAGTGGTTTTATTCGATAGACTCTCTACCAAAGATAGGTACTCTGGAAATATTGCTTCCCATGTAAAGTCTTTCGCAGCTTCTATATTATTTCTTCTTATCTGTTGTCTTAGTTCGTAATCATTAATTAATTCGGTAAGAATTTCTGTAAGTTTATCAATATCTGTATAGTTATATATATATCCATTCTCCCCTTGTTTTATTATTATTTCGGCAGCTTCATTTTGATAAGTAGTAATTAAAATATTACCTTTAGCCATTGCCTCTACTAGAGTAATACCAGTGGCCTCCCAGTTACTAGGTAATATATTTATTTGCGATTCTTCGTAGAAGATTCTATCTCTTTCCTCATCAGATGGAGAGAATACAAACTTTATATAGTCTTGTAAATTGTACTCATCTACCAATTCGGTTAATTTTGGGGTATAGTTTCCAGCTCTTCCCATAATCCAGAATTCAAATTTTTTATCAGTCAATTTGTTCATCTCAATATTATGAATAGCCTCTATTACATTGTGAATACCCTTATACCATTCATGCCTATTCAAGTATGTAATAATTGTTTTCTCCTCAGGTGTGTGTTCATGCAATTCTTGCTCTAGATAATCTACATCAATTCCATTAGGAAGTATGAAAATTTTGTTCGGATTAATTCCATATTCTTTAGTCATCCACTCGACTTGTTTGGGATTAACTGCAATTACCACGTCGTAGAGCCACGGAATGAATAATCTAAGAAAAAAAGTATAGAATTTCTTTGCAAATCCTCTAAAACCTTCTGTGTTGTTAACTGCCATGAATGGTCCATGAGGAGTCACTATAAATCTAGTTTTCCTGGAGAAAATCTTCTTAATTATTAAACACCACTCTCTCCATAAGAAACCAATACCAGAGGCATGTATTACATCAAATTGATTTTTTAGTAGGTAAGGAAGCAAACCTGGGTAAAAACCTGCATAAAGTTGCTCATTTAAGGACCAATTTCTAACAATTTTCATGCCCTTATGAATTTCGGTGGATGGAAGGGTTTCGTTTCTAAATTTTACATTAGTTGTTACTACTGTTACTTCATGACCTTGTTTATCCATTCTTGTGGCAAGAGCGTACATATTTTGTTCGGCTCCTCCTTTAAAAGGATGAAACCTTTGAATAACATAACCTACTTTGATTTTCTTATCGGGTGTTTCCATATTGGTGTAATTATACTAACTAGTGTCTTAAAGCACTAGATAGCAGCTTTAGCTTAAAAAGATAAAAACACCAAGCATTATTGCACCTACAATAACCCCGATTATGGCAAAAGCCGCCATTAAGGTTGATGCCTAGCTAGGTTCTATTGGCATGCCTTTATTGTCTTTGTTTGTTTCCATTTAATTATTAGATAAAAAATTTACAAAAGCCTTATAGATATCTGCAACGTTAGCAGGATAGTTAATCTCTCCTCTCTTGCCTTCTGGTGCTAGAAATGGAGAATCTGTTTCAAAAAAGATCCCTTTTTTATAGAAATATTCCGGGTCTGTGTCCTTACTCACTTTCCCGACCAGCTTCCTGTAAACCTCTCTTAAATTTTGAGCATTTTTAAATGTAAAAATACCATTTACACCCAACCCATTACCTGATTCAATAATATTCTTAGCCTGTTGATAATTACCCGTAAATGAGTGAAATATTCCCCTAGTGTTAATTGCATTGTTCAGCATTAGATCTAGACACTCGCTTTCGGCTCCTCTTGAATGTATTGTAAGTGGTAAAACATTGTCATTTGCAATCTCAATGTGCAAGATGAAGAGTTTTTCTTGAAGAAATTTGGACTTTGCTTGGGTTTCGGAATCTAGTTCTTTAATCCAATAAAAATCCATACCGGTTTCACCTATTCCAATAATAGTATCCTTTTGCTTATCTAGAATGTCTTTTAAACTTTGCTTTATTTGCTTAAAATCTTTGCTTGTTAAGTCTAATCCCATAAAATGTTCCGGGTTTGGTATTACTTCCTGAGGGTCTACTCCTATGAAGCTTTTTATAAATCCATCATTTTCCACACTTAGGTTTTGTACCTGTTCAGAAGTCTTTAAATCGGTAGATACATTTAATAGCGTAGTTAATTTACTAAACCTAGCCTGTTGCACTATCTCTTCTGTGGGAATAGGATATTCTCTGAATATTAAATGGCAATGAGAGTCATATAGACCATTTTTAGGCATTAAATCACTTATGTGCATAATTTGAGTTGAATATACCGGTATTTTACCCCATTTTGGCTTAAGAAGCTTATCTAATTTGGATTTAATCCTTTTATTTTGACAAATTCTCTGCTAAAATTCCTACGCAAAAGAAATTAATTACATAAATTTATATATGGCAAACACAAGTTCAGCAAAAAAAGCAATTAGAGTATCAGAAAGAAAGAGAATAATTAACTTGAGAGTTAATAGAAAGTACAAGGAAGATAGAAAAGCTGTAATGAAGTCTATTGCTTCAAAAGATAAGGCAAATGCGGAAAAACTATTACCTACTGCATTTAAATCTATTGATAAGGCGGTAAAAGGTAATGTAATTCACAAGAATACAGCAGCAAGATACAAGTCTCAATTGGCAAGATTAATCAAAGCACTTTAATCTTGGTTTGAGTCATTTTTTGCTATAGAATGTATTAATGTCAAAATCCTTAGTAAAAATTCTCGATTATTCAATATTTCCCGCGGCAGTAACCATTCTGTCTAAATTCCTAGGTATTTTACTAGTCACCCGATTTTTTGGCATAGCCTGGTCTTTCAGAGACTATACTGGCTCTATATTTGCAGTTACCACCGTATTAAAGCCCGAAGATGTTATTACTGTCACTGCTTACTCAGATTTATTCATGTATATTGTGGCTGCACTTTTCTTTTCTGTTGCGGTTTTTAGAGCAATATTCTTTCACAATACCCACACTAGTGAAATGGTTATTTTGAGTCTTTCGAAGTTCAATTTACTCAATCTTATAAAAGATTCATATACAGTTTACGGAATGACTGCTGGTTGGTGGATCTTCATGATTTTAAGTAATCTTTTAATATGGGTAAATATTTTTATGGGTAAAGGATTTGACTGGATAGGGATAATCACTACCCTGTCGAGTTTTATTCTTTCGATAGTACTATTCTTAGATGTATATCGGGAAATAAGTCTTATTAGAAAACACCCTTCCAGATATGAATGGAATTAATGTTAAAATACCCTAGTATTACCAACAAAATATGAACAAAGAAGAATTAAAGGATTTACTCGAAAATATAAAAATTGTAAAAGTATTAAATGTGCTAAAGCACCCTTATGCAGATAAACTAAATTTAGTAGTAATAGATATGGGTGGAAAGGCAAAGGTGGTAATAACAGGGGCTACTAATATGAACGCAGGGGATTTTGTACCCTATCTAGGTGAAGGTAATATAGTACCAGGTTACTTGTTAAATCATGGCGAAAAAGTAATACTGGGAAAAAAGATGCTTAGAAATTTAGAATCAGATTCAATGTTGCTGGCTCAAGATGAGATTGGAATTGGAACGGACCATACTGGTTTATACATAATTAACTCAGAAAATAAGGAGTCTTTATTAGGCAAATCGATATTAGAGATTATTAGTAACGAAACCCTGGATAAAATGATTGAAAATCAGACCTCAGATGTTCACTTCTGATTAATGTTGAAATGCAATTTCAATAAAGCAAAATATTACATACAAAGATAGTAATACTACCCCTTCTCTAGCCGATAATACTTTCTTTGATACTGTGAATATATAGAACAGAATTAACGACACTATTAATAGAGATAACGTAAGAATTATTTTCGAATCATTAATTAAAATACCATTGGGATTGAGTAATATTAAGAATCCGAATAGTAATGTATTGGCAGCTGCGGAACCTATATAGTTTCCTAAAGCGAGATTTTTGTCGTGTTGCAATATAGACCTTATTCCTACTGTAAACTCCGGTAAATTTGTACCAATAGAAATTACAAATAGACTTACTACAAATGTCGATATATTCAGCACTTCTGCGAGTTTTATTGTGTTATCTAGAATTATATTACTAGAAACAAATATTAATACACTTCCCAGCACTAATTTTCCGAATGAAATTGACCATGAAAACCCTTTCTTATGTTTTGTAGATCTTTTCTTTGATTTTTCTTCCGCTTTTGCACCTGTTTTCTTTCTTTCAATAAAAAATATTAAGGAAGTATAAGCACCCAGGAATATTAATCCTTCTATAATACCTAGGTAAGAATCCACAAGCATAATAGAAGGTAAGGCCACAACGCTCAACGAAATAAATAGTCTTAATTTGCTTATATCTTTAATTATCTTTGCACCTTTGCCCGATATGGCAATTAATGGTATTAATAGCAAGAATAAAACTACAATTCCGCCTATTAAGTTACCTGCGGAAACTTCGGGTCTTTGTTCAACTGTTGAATTAATTGCAAGAAATATTTCGGGCAAAGATGTAAATAGTCCAAGTACAACAAATGAAACTATAAATGTATTCATCTTTAATCGATGAGCAATTGATTCAATGGATTTTACTGTGAAACCTGAGCCCAGCCAGATTAGTAAAAACGCTGCAATGTATAGGGCTATATCAGTTATAGTCATGCTTGCTTTGGTTTTTGTAATTTAATAACTAAGAGTTTAGACGCTCCTTTATTGGCAATCGCTTCCATCTTTCTACGAATAGAGTCTTGATGGCTTATCGATAACACCCTAGTTCCTGATCTAGTTTCATCGGTAGAAAGTCTGGCAACATCTAGGCTTATTGGTCTTATTCCATTTAAATCATCAAAAGATACTATTAAAAATCTTGTGCTGAATTTACTATTACTTTCTCCGAATAGTGTGAGTTCAGAAAAAACCTTTTCTAATTCTGATCGTTTAAATGTATCGGAATTAGAGCCTGGAGAATATATATTGAACAGAATTTGTCCATCGTCTGCAGCCTCATCAAACTCAATAGAATAGTATTGTAGTAAACTTTGAGGATTAGATGTGTTAAGTGGAAGCTCTTCCTCTGTTAATCCATATTGATCTCTCAAAAATTCAATAATTTCCGATGCGTAATGTCTGCCTCTAATAAATTCCAAGAAAGCAGAAAAATTAGACTCCTCTGCCTCAACATCTACTAAAGCAAATTCTCCTGTCTCGTTTTTTTCAATTGTATCTATAGATGGTGTAGGTAAATCAGTCATAAAACGTTGGTAACTTTTTTCATTATACACAAATTGCAAGTAATTAGGCTGTGTAATATAATTCAACAAATGGTTAAAAAACATAATTTTAAAAACTATTACTATTATTACCTACCTTATTGAAGCGGGTAATATTTATATATCTATAAATTTTAATCCCCGCTACAGCGGGGATTTTCTTTATTGTATAATCAAATTATATTTAAGAATTTAAACTATGAACCTATCAACTCAAGAAAGAATTGACCTAATAAAATCAATTGCAGCCGATGGAGGCGAAATTGTTGGAGAAGATGAACTAAAGACAATACTAGAATCCGGAGAAGAACTTTTCACTTACGATGGTTTTGAACCTTCCGGTCAAATGCATATTGCACAAGGAATTATTAGGGCGATTAATACAAATAAAATGATTGCAGCCGGCTTTACATTCAGAATGTGGGTCGCAGACTGGTTTGGTTACCTAAACAACAAAATGGGCGGAGATTTAGAAAAGATAAAAACTGTGGGAAGTTACTTTATTGAAATCTGGAAAGCTAGCGGAATGGATTTGGACAATACTGAATTTTTATGGACCAGTGACTTTGTAGGTAAAAGAGAATACTGGGAATTAGTAATGAAAGTTGCAAAAGCTTCCACATTAAAAAGAGTTTTAAGAACAACAGAAATAATGGGAAGAAAAGAAAGTGACGATTTAAGTGCCGCCCAAATACTCTACCCTTGCATGCAAACTGCAGATATTTTTGGAGTAATGAAATGCCAGGTTACACAATTAGGAATGGATCAAAGAAAGGTTAACATGCTTGCAAGAGAAGTCGGACCAGAATTAGGATTTAATAAACCAGTTGTAGTAAGCCATAGAATGTTAAGAGGATTAGGGGCACCTGTTGATAGTAATGAAGATGCTACAACAAGGGCAATTGCTGCGAAAATGAGTAAATCAATTCCTGACTCTGCAATATTCATGACAGATACAGAAGAAGATGTAAAAAGAAAAATTACTAAAGCATACTGTACAGATGGTGTAATAGAAGACAATCCAATTCTAGAATACTGCAAATATATAATATTCCAGGCCAAATTTCTTAAAGGTCAACAAGATTTACTAAAAGATGGATTTATTGTAGAGAGACCTGAGAAATGGGGCGGAAATATTATTTTTAATTCTTACGAAGAATTAGAACAATCATTTGCAAACAAAGAACTATCCTCTATTGATTTAAAAGGTGCAGTAATTATCTACTTAAATAAATTACTTCAACCAGTTAGAGATCATTTTGAAAATGATGTTAATGCGAAAGCAATATTAGAGCAAGTAAAAAGCTTTCAAGTTACAAGATAAGCCAATTTTATGTAGAATATGTGAGAAATTACATATTCTACATTTGGAAACTGAAGAATTAAAATCACAAAACGATTTAGAAGTAATCTTTATTAAGTACAACAGACTTATATATTCCTATATATACTTGTTTTTCTACTCAAAAGAAACTGCCGAAGACTTGGCTCAAGAAACCTTTATTAGAGCCTGGAAGTATAGGGAAACTTACAATTCAGACAAATCAAGTCTTAAGACATGGCTCATAACAATTGCCAGATCGCTTTGTTTTGATTACGCAAAAAAAAGAAAATACCCTACTGAATTGCCAGAAGAACCAGCAGATAATAATAATTTAGAAAAAACTGTTACGGAAGAGCTACTTAAGGAGTATATATATTCAAGACTTATTCTACTTTCCGAAATAGATAAGGACTTATTAATATTAAGATTTTATAATGAGTTAGCAATTGAAGAAATTGCGTTAATCACCGGCAAAACTTACGATGCAACTAAAATGGCGTTAAGTCGAGCCTTTAGTAAATTAAAGGAATTAATAAATAATGAGAATAAATGATTCTGACTTAGAAAATTTAATTCAAAAAACCAATATTGAGCCTCCTGCACAATGGCAGACTATGGCTTTGGAAAATTTAAAGAAATCTGTTACTAAAGAAAATAATCGAGGTATTAATAATAGTAATTTAAATTTTATATCGCAATTTATGACGAAGAGAAAAATTGCAGTACTATCGCTAGTAGGAGTTTCCTTACTTGCAGTAACTGCTGTCGCAACCTTTGCTATCTTTTATTTACAAACTCCAAAAACAACACTAACGAGTAAACAAATTCTTGAGAGAATCTCAATGAATAATCCTAACTTTACATTAACTCAAAATACAATTGCCTCTACTGCCGAATCTTTTAATGCAAGCGATGCTGCAAGTTCCAAACTCATTGCTCCAGGACTTCCAATTAACTCGGAGTTTAATTACTATTATTCCAAAACGACAACAACGAGAGGTCCTGCATTTAATTCATGTAATTACGGAATTGATCAGAGCGAGGTCTTATTTGTACCTACTTACGAAAGTTTTAGTTACAATACAGATAATGCAAATTACTCAAAATATGTTGCTTATAATAGCGATAATTCTGTAAATAATTACTCCCTTTCTACAAGTAACCAGGCTCAAGATAAATATACATATCAGAACATAATTTTCTTTGGTGGAAGTTATGCTGTTAGAACTTCTGGAGAATACAGTACAGATGTTAGACCACTTAGTGTTTCTGCAGAACCAGGTGTTGAGGAACCTATGCTTAAGAATGAATCTTCAGTTAGCTCTAGTGATTCAGTAAGTTCAAATGAGGCTACAACTCTACCTGCTGAACCAATAAATTATTTTGGTGACTCTGCTGAAGTACTAAGAACTGAAACAATAAATGGGAAAGACTATTATGTAGTACAAACAAGTTACGAAGTTAACTGTGCAGGTTATATAAATCTTAATAGATGGGACAACGATACTGCTCAGGATAATAAAACAATGTTTACATTGACTTATGCAGATACACAAGATTATCAGATATTAAAAACTGAAACATACATTAACTCTGTTAGCTCCGATAATTTAATTGAAGCAACTGAAACTATTAATCAGAATGCCGATATAGATTTCGCTAGTGTTTCTTCAAACTTTAATTTTGAATTCAATGTACCAATTATTGATATTCAAGTAGATAATTCAACAGCTGTAAACACCTATAATCCAGATGATGAAATAAGAAAAACTATGGATTATATAAAGGCAGAAAATATTTCCGTTATAGTTCCTTCTGTAAGTGTTATAAATCAGTATGCCTACTTTAACTACTCAACTAAAGATACTTTCTTTGTTCAAACAGACAGTTATTACACAGATAGAAATTTTTACCCTGCAGGTACACTAGGAGATAGTATGTTTAATGCTTACAATGGTATTGCAATAAACTACTTTAATACTCCTCTTGCACTAGGTACGGTATCTTACTCTAAAGATGATACTTCTTACTCAGTAAATATCTACTCTAGTAATGACGACGAAAAAGCCATACTAAACAGCATGTTGTGGAGTGATATTAGTAACAAATCACAGACATCAACAAACATAACTATTAATGGACAAAATCTTACTGCTAATCTCTACTCTTACGAAATTGACCAACCAAATATATTGCCTTATATGGATATAATGCCTGTAGATGGAGGTGTTAATGGTTGTGTAGAAGATTGTATTAGAAAACAATATGTCCTAATCTTTAGTTATGGTAATAATAAGTACACATTAACTGAGTCCTCTTTTGCAAGTGGTTCAGTGGATTCAATATACGATCCTGCAGCAGATGGGAACTTTAATGGATATAGTTCTGCTAACGAAGATGGTTTGACTAAAATAAGCGAGCTAGTAACCAATTCTGTAAAGGGGACATATGTAACAGATCCGGGTGTAGTAGAACCTGCTAGACCTCTGTAATAAGGTAATCTTAAAAATGGGACGCAAGTCCCATTTTTTTATTCACTAACTTTATCAATAAATTCTTTCCTAAACTTAGCTACCTTTGGGTCAATAACAATTTTACAATAAGGATAATCTTGATTATTATTATAAAAGTCCTGATGATAGTCTTCCGCTGAGTAGAATCTTTTAAATTCTTCGATAGTCGTGACTATCGGATCTTGATATATTTTTTTGTCTTCAATTTCCTTCTTCGCTTCCTCTGCTGCTCTCTTTTGTTCCAAAGAATGATAGAAAATTGCAGATCTATATTGAGTTCCTACATCATTACCTTGTCTATTTAAGGTTGTTGGATCGTGAGTCAGAAAAAAAATATTAACAAGGTCTTTGTAAGATACAATGTCGGGATTGAATTTTATTTGAGTTACTTCCGCGTGTCCCGTCTTGCCACTAGATACCTGTTCATAAGTTGGGTTTTCCATGAATCCCCCTGAATAACCCGATACCACCTCCGAAACTCCCTTAACCCTCTCAAATATAGCCTCTACACACCAAAAGCATCCTGCTGCAAAAGTTGCTGTTTCTAATTCCATATAAATTTATTTAACTACTCTTATTATACATAATCTTATAATTTAAGATTATGGCATTTAGCTGTTATAATTGTCACCAGCTGTCGGCGATGGAGTGTGTATGCTCGATACAATCAAAGGGATTGAGCTGATCCACGAGGGCGAGGGGTTCTATCTTGTCTTTGTGGGCAAACAGAGGACAATCTTCAGGTTGATTGAAGGCACTCCTCAGATGGGAGGTCATAGGTATAAACTGACTGGCTTTGCACCTGAGGACACGACCCCTCTGAACATTGAGGGTGTCAAAGGAACAAAGGTAACTCTGGCTTCAAATTCAGATGTTGTATTCAGAAACTTCTGGATAGCAGAGAACTTTGTTCTGATCTACTTTGGCTTAGTCCGTTTCTGGACCAAGGGACTTGAGGTGAACCCAGAGGAACCTTTGGGGCCTAAGATCGTCTTGGAAGTAGACGGAATAATGCCGCTCAATCTAATGTAACAAACGGGGTGAAGTACGAAATGCCGACAGCTCTTCACCCCACCCCCTTAATATAGTTTATTTTTCCCAGTTGCCCTATAATCTTTGTGGGCCTTACCGTAGTCAGTGCCAATTTTGAACTTTTCGTTTAATTTTGGGAGTTTCTTGTCAAAGTATTCTTCTATATCTATTCCACTATTATGAGCCAATCTAAATAAGTAAAATATTACATCTACAAATTCAAAGCCTAAAGAGGTCCTATCTTCTTCTGACATATCCTTAAATTTATTAAAGTCATTCTTCCACTGATAGTGTTCTCCCAGTTCAGCCATCTCAATAAAAATAGCATTTAGTAAGTGGGAAGGGTTCTCGTTTTTCCAGCCCCTTGCTTCGGCAAATTCGACTATCTGGTGGGTGATCTCCTGGATTGATTTACTCATAATATAAATTTAAAGTGTATTATAATATTAATCAGTATTTAAATTCATTTTAAATATCGTATACCATTTTTAATCAAATCTTTTTATGGAAAAAACAATTTTCGAAAAAATTGCGCAAAGGGAAATTCCTGCATACATTCTTGATGAAGAAGATGATTTTATGGCCTTTCTAGACTCTTATCCATCTAGTTATGCTCAAACATTAGTTATTCCGAAAGTTCAAAAAGACTCATATGTTTTTAGCCATGGTCAGGAGTTTATGAATAGGTACTGGGAATACGTTCGAAAAATAGCGTTAATGTTAGATGAAAAACTTAATACAATGCGTACTATTTTAATGTTTGAAGGACTAGAAATAAATCACTTACACGCCAAGCTCTACCCTATGCGTAATATGCAGGAAGCAGAAAACTTTAACCCTAGGAGTAAAACAGAACTAAAAAAGGAGGAGGCTGAAGAAATTATAAAAAAGATTAAGTCTTAGTCCCCCCAAGGGTGCCGAAGTCACCTCCGGCACCATGGGTGATGTGCATCACCTAAGAGTTTGAAGCAGCCTCACGGCTAACGCGAGTAACACTAGTATCCCCGGAAGAAGGGCAATCAGCCATATCTTCCGGCTAAACCTGTGGTACTCTCTGCCCTGTTCCCGGAACTCTCTCACCTTTTGGCGTAGTAGATCTCCCCTCACGCTTGCCCGAATTGCGATTACAATCGCAGCCCAGACTGCAGAGTAGCACAAGAGCAGGTACAGACCTAACTCTATGCTTGTCCTCCACGCGAGGTATTCAATCCCTGCCATTGCAATGATCGTCCCAAGTACCAAAGCATCAACAAAACGTCTCATGCGTTACCTCCTTTGGTTAGCACGTAAATATTATATCACGGAGATATCAATTTGTGGTGGCAAAATGTAATTGTGCTCACGATTATAAAACATGTTGACTGATGAAATTATTAACCCTAAACTTAACTAAATACACGGAAAGGAGGTAACAATATGGACGAAAATAAAGCTTTAGAGATAGCCTCTACTCTAGAAGATTTGAGTGAAATAATGCAGCGTCTTTTAGAATTTTCTAAAGACTTAATGGAACAATTTGCCGAAACGGGACTTTTAACCGTAGAGACAAAAAAAGATTTTGACAATATAGTCTTTGAAAGTGAAAATAAGTTAAAGCAGGCTGAATTACTTCTAGATACTGAAGAAAGGCCAATGTAATTTAGATATAAATAAAATATTTTAATGAGAGATACTACTCTTTGTTTTCTTGTCGAGTCTTTAGATTCCAATGTAACGTCTGTTCTGCTAGCAATGAAGAAGCGGGGTTTCGGTGCAGGTTGGTTTAATGGTGTGGGAGGTAAAGTTAATCCTGAAGAAGACATATTAAATGCTGCTTGCAGAGAAGCTTTTGAGGAAATTACTGTAACAATCAATCCAAACGATCTAAAAAAAGTTGCAATTCTTAAATTCGAATTTCCAGATAATCCTGAATGGGATCAATTTGTTCATGTATATTTTGTAGAGAATTGGGAAGGTGAACCAAGAGAATCAGAAGAAATGAAGCCGGAATGGTTTAATGTAAATTCACTTCCTCTAGATAGAATGTGGCCAGATGACAAATTCTGGTTGCCCCAAGTATTAGAAGGTAAGAAAATTGATGCATACTTTAAGATGGATAAGAGTAATAAGATACTTGATCAGAAAGTTAGCGAGATTTCAATCTTAGTTTAGAGTATTAGAGAATCAATTTCGTATATAATTCCATTTGTAGCCTCTGTCCCACTACTCATTAATTTGGAATTATTAAATAATGTTCCTAAGTCGGTCTTCTTAATTGTAATTAATCTGCCGCTATCTGCTTTCATGAATTCTACTTTGTCAAAATCTAACCTGTTTAGTTTTCCATTAATTATGTGATTTTGAACAAGCTTGGTTAATCTATCTTTATTTGCAAATAATTTATTTAATTCAGATCCTCCCATAGCTTTGAATGCAGAGTCAGAAGGTACTAATATAGTATAAACTTCCTCTCCCTTTAAGGTATTGTATAAACCTGTCTTTGTTAATGCATCAAAGAAATATTTATAATTGGATTCTTGTGCAATTGTATTCAATAGATCTGTTTCGGAGTTTTCTGTTTTATCGATTTGAATACCTGCAACCGAACCTCCTGAAGTCTTTACCGAATTCGATTTAACCACAATATAAGTGCCAAGACCTAAAATTAATACTCCGAACAACCCTGCAGCAATAGTAAAAAGATGTTCGCTTGCTGTCTCTGCTATTAATGCTGTTTTAGATTTCGGTCTTTTAATATTAATCATAAATATATTCTACAATATAAATTGCCTATACGTTAAATAGATTTTTTAATTATAGAAGCCATTGTTCTTGAGTTGTTTTTGATGGTAGTAATACTAATACTATGTTCAACTTCATGGACTAATTGATTTCGTAATTTGTGTGCATTCCACAAGTCATTATAGTCATTTCTTGTAAACATTGGACTAGCATTCTTTAATCTCTCCCCTAAAGTTTCTCCCTTAACCCTCTTATTTTTAAGTAGATAGTCTAGTAATTTATCTAACTCAACTAAGGAGTCCTTTACCTCGTAGTAGTTATTGGAATTAATTTTAGACTCTGCTTTGTATATATTGCTTTTCGCAATTTTCTTCCACTGGGCTTCATCCTCTCCACCTGACGAACTTGCAACTAGTGCAACTATCGCAATAACTATTAAAATTACTACAATTACAATAACTATTTCCATTTTTAATAATTAAAATCTGAGAAATCTGGTTCTAACAATCTTTTATTTATTTTAATATCGTCAATTTTGTTTAGATCTTCCTGTTCTATTGTAAAATTTAAACTTTCAAAATTCTCTTTTATAGGTTCGTAAATTGTAGCTTTGGGAATTACAACAATATTTTTAGAACTAATCCAATTCAAAATTATTTGTGCGGCCGATTTCCCATACTTTGAACTCAATTCAATTATTTCGGGTAAGTTTAAGTCATAGCCTTGTCCTAAAGGTGAATATGCAGTTAACAGAATATTATTGTCATCTGCAAACTGTTTTAAATCTCTTTGGTAAAAGCTCGGGTGAAATTCAACCTGATTATTTATTGGTTTAAATCCAAAATCAACACAATCTTTAATATGATGTTCGTTAAAGTTTGAAACACCCCAATCCATAATAAGATTCTCTCTTTTTAATTCCTCAAGTGCTTCTACCGTTTCCCGAATATCAATATTTCTATTAGGCCAGTGAATTAAATAAAGATTCATATAATTAGTCTGCAATTCATCTAGGTTTCTTTTTGCACAATCAATTACTTTTTCTCTTTTCAGATTTGTATACCAGACCTTGGAAGTTAGAAAAAGATCCTCTCTTTTAAGCCCTGAGTTTTTAAGCGCAATGCCAACTTCCTTGTGGTTGCCATAAATATCTGCAGTATCTATATGTCTGTATCCGATATCTAAGGCCATCTTTACCGAATCTGTACATACAATGCTTGTCAGTTTCCATGTTCCAAAGCCTATTGCGGGAATGTGCTGGTTACCTAACTTAAAAGTTTTCATAATGGTAATAATAATCTATTCAATGTAAATTATACCTATAATTTAATTTGCTGTTTAAAGAATATGAATATTAATGACATACTAACACTTATTATATTATTCGCCATTATTTGTATTACATTAGGTTTTGTTTTTTATAGAAAAATACTGGGATTAAGTTTATTGTTTATTAAGATTTTATTTCCAGTGACAGTGCTAATTGCATTATCTACTCTGTTTCTGCCTTCTATTTACAAAAGCTTTGTAGAATCAAATTTTGAAAACACCATACTTGCCCAAAACCTAAGATCAGTTGATAAAACATTAACTCAAGTTTCTAATGTTCAAATTAATATTTCCAATACAATAAATAATATTTTAAATAATGGAATTAACGAGCCGATCGATAAGTATCAGTCTAACCTTTACTCTGAAGTATTGAACTTTATTATAGGGGTGTTAAGAGTAGTAGTCCTACTGGTAAGTATTCTAATCTTAATCTTTGCTTTATACATTAGATATAGTTTTGCTGGAAGTTTTGAGACTATATCACTTCAGAAACAAATCAATGAATTGAAAAAAGAAGTTGAGCTGCTAAAGTCAAAATGAGTTAATAATATTTTGTTCAAGTTTATTTAACAACACGTTCTGAATAATTGGCTGCTCTAGTAAGAAAGACTCAACTGTTTTGTCTATTCTTAGTATTATTACTAGACCAACTGCTATAAATAAAAATCCTATGAATTTTCTAAAACTACCATTAGGGTTCACTGCCCATTTTGTTCTATTCACAATTCTTTGCCCCAAAACGGTTATTAACATTAAAAAAATACTCATTCCCAATATAAAAGCTAACAAACAGATAACCCCCTGAGCAAAGCTCAAAGGTAATATTGCAAAAAGTATATAGCCAAACATAGGACTACAACTGCTAAATACGGGACCCAAGGCAAATCCTGTGAGTATTGCACTTAATACTCCCTTCTTATTTCCTGAAATATATAAAACTTGATTAGACTTATTGGTTAGCCCAACTCTATTAGTGATTTTTTCCCAAAATTTTGGATATAAATTAAATAGACCCAGGGCAAGTATAATTAATCCAGAGAGAGCTCTAATCAAGGAATCATCCACTATTAGTGCATTCAAACCTGTCTTTAATATTAATGTAAATAGAAAAACGGATAATGCCAATGAAGATATAATAAGTATGCTTCTGTACTTGGACTTACTATTTAGTGAACCGCCCAAAACTACCGGCAGCAATGGCAGTGTACAAGGGGTAAGAACGGTTAATACTCCTGCTAAAAAAGAAGACGCAATTAAAGTGATCATACTTAATTATTGTAATTCCGTATTATGAATTTAGAGTTAATCTTCAAGTAAAATCTGATCAGCAACCTCTCTTGTTATAGTCTTTGTCGATGCTGTAATATTAATTTCTGCTAGTCTATTATCTTGAGATATTTGGTTTAAGTACAAGTTTACAGTTTTAACTGAGAAATCAGGATTAAGGATAAATTCTCTAATAATCTTATCTTGGTTATCTGAAAAAGACGCAGGATAAGATAATGGATTAGTACAGTTAAACATTACATAATCCGTTATTACAAATGTTTTTGTATTTTCTAATGAATTTTCAGTAAGTTCAAAGTTACTACTTAGATCAAGTATTTTATCTTCAACTCTATCTTGAGGAACAGCAAAACTTACAGGAGCATAAGATACTGGAAAGCTAGTTGGAATTATCTCCTCTTCAAGGAATTCTACAACAGCTAAGGTCTGATTATCTTTTTTTATTTTGGATACTGCCCTATTATCGTCAAAATATTCATAAAGCTGGGTAACAGTGAGCTTTTCCGGCAGATTTAAATTGCTGCAAACGGCAAGGTAATCTGATTTTGGAATATAAGTAACTTCTGTGGTTTTAAAGTTGTAGTCTTCTTCTGTGGGTTTTATAGGTTTAGCTATAGTATCGCTTTCCATTAAATTGTCTACTTTAAGCAAATTAAGTGCAGTTACGGAAGTCTTTTCCGATACTTTTTCTACTACCTCTTGCTTAATTTGGTCCGAAACCACGGGGTTTATTTTAACTGTATCGTTCTTGTTTAACTCCGAAATTATTAAGAACCCGGACATTACTGTAATAAAGCTAAATACAATAACTGCTAGGAAACTAAAGCTAGCCGTGTTTAAAAAGCCGAAAAAACCTGTTTTTGGCTCTAATTCTCTTAGCATCTTGGTTTTTAGCTGAGCTTTAAACATAGGATTCGCAACGGCATTTTGCTTATCCAGCAAGCTTAAAAACTCTTTTTCTTCTTTGTTGTATTTATTCATAATTTCAATAATATAGTACTATTTAGTGTACAAGCTAAATACTTGTTTCAATTATATCCCGTAAGGATTTAAAGGCCCTTTTCTGAGTGGTTTTTACGTAGTTCATGTTTTTCCCCAGCTTTTCACATATTTCCTGAAGAGATAATTTTTGTATGAATCTCAATTCCAGTACAACAGCCTGTTTTTTAGGTAAATATTTTAAATATTGTATTAACTTATCTTCCAGGGGCTCTGATTTCTCCTTCTCCACTACGAATGAATCAACATAGTCTTCGAAATCATCGCTAAAGTTTGAAAAGGGAATTTCTCCTCTATATTTCTTTTGAAGGTACTTTACGAATACATTTTTTGCGATTCCGAATAAAAACGCTTTTAAATTATCGATTCTTTTATCGGAGTCCCCAGACAATATATTAGCTAGGACTAGAAAGGTCTCGCTGGTTAAGTCTTCTGCGATATCTTTAGATAAGGTTTTATAATAGAAAAACGAATAAATTCTTTGAAATTCACTATCGTAGATTGTAGAAAGTTGATGCTGAATTTCTTGAGTAGTCATGTTACTTTGTGAATTCCTGCACTCCTACCTGGATTTCACTAATAATTACTTTTACTACGTCTCCAACTAAAGGAATTGTCTTTGATCTAACAATTGCCAGTCCTAGAACTCCAACAATAATGGTAGCGCCTATTACACTGCCAAGCCCCCAAGCCATTCCACCTAAAAAGTTATCTGTTAATATTCTTTTTCTGCTTTTAAAATGAACGTGGTCGCTTTTGTTTCTAAAATCCACAGTAACTTTTTCTTCTTCTTTCATAAAATATGGAGATGAATAACTGTATAACTTTACCAACTTAATATTTTTAAAGCAACTCACTTACCTATTGTGATATATTAAATCAAGAATATGAGTCATCCAAAAAATTTTATTATTTCAAAATATCTAATTAACAAAGTTATTTTTTATCTGACGTTATCAGATATCTTCACATGGGGTTTATATTTTATGGTAAACAGTATTGTAGGTATTTACCTTGAAAATAAATTGGGCGGACGAGCAATTGAATACATTGGAATTGGCACTGCTATGTACTATTTGGCAAAAGGTGGACTACAGATTCCTGTGGGGCTATTTACCGATAGAATAAAGAAGGATAAAGATGACATAGTTTTTCTCTTACTAGGAAATATTTTAATGGGGCTACCCTTCTTTTTTTATCCAGTAATAACTACAGCCTTACCATATTTTATACTTCAGTTCATATTGGGTTTAGGGAGTGCAATGAATCTGGTAAGTTGGAGAAAGTTATTCGCAAGTAATCTTGATAGGGGAAGAGAAGGTTACAACTATGCCGTATATGACACAATAATGAGCGCCGCTGGGGCCGTGTTCGCATTATTAGCAGGTTATTTTGCATCTATAAGTCAAATATACTTTGACTTAGTTATTATAGGTATTGGAGGCTTGATGCTATCAAGTGGAATATGGGTAATATTAATTTATTTTGTAAATAATCGAAAATCAAACAGATGAAAAAGATAAATATATACACATTACTTGTGTTGTCTTTGGCAGCAGTTTACGTTGCATTTGGTCTGCCTAAAATATTTGGAATTAGTTCTGTAGAGGAATTAATACGTGCGGGGTTCCCTTTCTTTAATAAAGCAATTATAGGCTTACTTGGTGTAGGTGAAGTTATTATTGGAATTGGTCTGGTTTACAAACAAACAAGAACACTAGCTGCATTTGCCGTAATATTTCATTTATTAGGAACATTCTCTGCTCTACTTTTAAACTTTAATTATTTTTTTAGTGCAAAAACAGTATTTACACTTGAGGGGGAATTCGTTTTTAAGAACATTGTTTTTATTGCTTTAGCGATATACATTATTAGTGTAGAAAAGAACTTTAAGTCTGTACGATTCTTAAATAAGTCGACTCCCACCGAAAACAAATAAAGTTTACTCGCATTGTTTAAGATATTTGTACGCTTAGTAGAAGACTCAAGGGATAAGCCTTATTTGTACTTGATACATATCCTCTATTGAGGAATAATATAAAAGAATATGATTAGATTCATCAACGCACAAAAATCATTGTTATCTTCATTGGCAAACGGCAATCCTTCAAATAAATTAAAAGTTATTGGAGTTGCAGGAACACGAGGAAAAACAATTACAGCACATATGCTCCATCATATCTTAAAGGAAGGTGGATTACCTACTGGTTTTATAACTACAACCGGCTACACAACAGATACTCAAAAAAAACAGAGAGATACATATGCGAATGTAATGGACTCAATTGAGTTAAATAAAATACTGGCACAAATGGTAAAAAATGGTGTTACTCACGCTGTTGTTGAAGTAAATTCAAGCGGACTAAGAAATAAAATTTTTGAAGGTATAACCTTTGATTCTGGAATCCTTACTAATATTTTCTTTGATAGACCGGATGATTACGAAAATTGGGAGGAATATGCAAAAACAAAGATAGATTTTCTTGCCAAAGTAAAAGATGGTGGTTTAGTAGTCTTTAATAATCATAATGCCGATATCTCAAATTGGATCTTGAGTGAAGCCGGCAAAATTAAAAATAGTATTTATTCCTATTGGATTGATTTTAATAAGTTGGGAGCAATCAGACATTCAACAAATAATGTGGCTTTTGAATTCGAAGGCCAGCCTTTTGTTGTTCCTGCAATTGGAACTGCAAATATATTTAATGCAGCACAAGCTGCAAAATTAGCCCAGGCTTATTTACCAGCTCATGTAATATCGCCTGCTCTCTCAAACTATCAACCTACTAGAGGACGAATGGAAGTAGTGCAAAGGCAACCATTTACAGTAATTGTTGATTACGCATTTACACCTGACATGCTTGAAGATGCATTAATGTATTTGCACTTAATAAAACCATATAACTCAAAAATAATAACCGTTCTGGGTGCAAGTGGAGATCAGCACAGGGAAAGAAGAAGAATTGCCTCTTCTGCGGCAAAATATTCAGGAATGGTAGTTTTAGCAGCCGAAGATCCAAGGAGTGAAAGAACTGCTGACATTAATACGGAGTTACACTTAAGAGCTCAACCGAACAGGGCTGTGTTAGTAGAAAGAATCGGTTCACAAGAAGAATATTCCTGGATTAATAAGGATAACTTAAAATTAAAAATTGATAGAGTTAAACAGAATAACGATGTTCCTTTTGTAGCATTCGATGCAGAGGATTTTACCAGCAGGCTTAACGCAATTGATTTTGCTATAAAATCAGCAAGACCAGGAGATATAGTATTTGTTGTGGGAAAAGGGGACGAAGATACACTCTCTTTTAGTCATGTGGATTATGAATGGAGCGACACAGAAGCTGTGAGACAATCATTATTAGGAAAAGTTTAAGAGTCGTTCCCTACGAGGAACGACTCTCGATGCTAAATTTTAACCAGCCATGGTTTTCCTCCAGTCGGTATTTAGCACTGAATTTTATTCACTAAAAACTTAGCTGTCAATTACCATCGAGAATACATTACAGTTTTGTGGTCTCCTTCTACTTTAGGCAATTCTCTCCAGATCTTTTCTGTGATAAACGGAATAAACGGATGAAGCATTTTAATGAATTCTTTTAGCGAATATATTAAAACGTTTAAGGTTTCTTGTTTATCATCTAGACTAGGTTCACTTATTACTTCTCCACTTTCTTTATCTTTAATTGTATTTAGATACTGTTTACTAGATTCAATGTATAAGTCACAGAAAGTATGCCAGAATTCCTGATACAAAGTATCTGTTGCATAGCCGAATTCAAAATTATTAATATTCTTTGTTACGGCAGCCTTAGTATTGATAATGTGGTTAAATATTGTTTTACTATTCTCTAATTTCAAGCCTTCTAATTTGGGCTGTGAATATGTATAGTCCGTAGCATTTTCTGCATTCATTAATACAAACTTAGCCGCATTCCAGATCTTATTGTTAAACTGCTTAAAGTTTTTTAATTTATCGGGAGTTACAGAATAACTTGCTCCCGCACTATTTTGATAGAAGTAGGTCATTCTAACAGAATCGGTGCCAAATTCAGTTCTTACTTTATCCATGTCAATTAAGTTCCCTTTGGATTTACTCATTTTCTGCCCATCTGTTCCTAAAACAAGGCCAGTTAAGAATAAATCTTTAAAAGGAATTTGTTTGTGTTTAAAGTAAGTAAACATCATCATTCTAGAGTCCCAATTTTCTAGAATATCATGTGCTGACACTAATACACTCGTAGGGAAAAATTTATCCATTAAATTATATTTTGTTAAGGTTGCATAAACCCATTGCCCTGAACTAAACCAGGTATCTAAAACATTTTCGTCTTGAATCCAGCCTTTTCCTGGGTTTTGTTTCTGTACTCTCAAATGATTTGAATTTTTATAATCCAATTCCTCCTTTTTTCCGTTAATCTCAATAAATTCTTTTACATGTCCGTTATCATCGATTTCTTCAAAAACTTTACCCGCATACCAAACAGGAAGTCTGTAGCCCCACCATAAACTTCTGGATATTGCCCAGTCCCTAAGGTTCTCCATCCAATGATCAAACTTTTTAACCATGTTGTCTGGGTGAATTGTAACTTGATTACTTTTTACCATCTCTATTGCTGCTTCCCTTATTCCATCGTATTTTAAATACCATTGGCTTGATAGTAGCGGTTCTATAGCTGCCTTTGTTCGTTCTGCAATTTTAATCTTATTCTGATAATTTTCGTCTACATAAACAAGATTGCCATTCGCAAGCATATCTTCCTGCATTGCTCTTCTTGCTTCCTTAATCCCCATACCGTTGTATTTGCCTGTTAGTTTGTTCAGTCTTAGATCGTAGCCAATTACCTGTATTGCCGGCAAACATTCTGTGTGCCTTTGTGCAATTTCCCAATCCTCAACCGCATGTGCGGGAGTAACTTTTAGTAATCCTGTACCAAAATCTTTATCTACTGCATAATCCTCAATAAAGTGAAGTGTTTTCTTTTCTCCCAAGAATTCGACATCTATTTTTTTACCTACATATTGCTTGTATCTAGCATCCTTTGGATCGCATGCTATTGCCGTATCTGCAAAAATTGTCTCAGGCCTTACTGTTCCTATAACAAAGCCATTAGTGTATAGCTTTTCATCGTGGTTATTCGCGAACAATATTATGTGCGATCCGGCAATCTTACTAAATAATTCTAAAGTTACTTTATTAACTTCGGATTGTATATCGCCTTCAAAGTCTATTCCTTTTACTACAAGTCTAAAGTCTCCATCTAATCTCATTTGTATTCCTATTACCTCACCGTTTACTTCGTTTCCTGCAGGTACTTTGTCATAGCCAACACCTAGTATCTTAATTCCCTTATGAGTTTCTCCCATTAGGTAATAGGTTTTCTCGTCAGATTCCTGCACCTTCCACAATACGCCTTTTCCTTCGTATTCTCTTCTTAGCTCGATTGCCTTGGTTTCTGGCTCGGGGAAGGAGTACTTAAAATAAAAGAAGGGTGTTTGAGACTCCTTAAATTCAACTTGGTTGTCAGCAACTGCTGTTCTAGCCTTAGGATCCCAGTTTACAATTCTAACTCCTTTATAAATTTTGCCATCGTTATACATTTCTACGAATGTGTCTAATACTGTTTCAACAATAGCTGGGTCAAGTGTGAATGTATCTCTATCAAAGTCAGCGGATAAACCAATTGTTTTTTCATCATTTCTTGCAATATCAATGTTCTTCATAAAGAAGTCCATCATTTCTGCGTAAAAGTCTTTCCTTTTTATATCGAACTTATTTCTGCCTTGTTTTTCTAAAACTTCTCTAACAAAAACACCTTCACCTTCTAGTCCCGCATGATCTTTACCTGGCAGTACTAAAACTTTTTTGCCCTGCATTCTGGCGTATCTTGCCATCGCATCTTGGTAGGCATACCCTGAAATATTTCCGATATGGGGTCTTGCATATGCGTTTGGAGGTGGGCAAATTAATGCCCATGCTTCGCGTACATCTGCTTTCATCTCTTCAGTAGACATGATTCTATCTTCCGATGGGTTATATTCGGGTTTGTATAGCTTATTTTCTAACCAAAAATTCAGGATTTCGTTTTCTGTTTCCTGAGGGTTGTATGGTCCGTTTGGTAAACTCATAATATAAAAGTAAAAGTTACTATTTATGAGGGCTGATTCCAGCGGTACCACCTCAGTTCCTGCTAGCGCAGGCTCTTTTCATAAGCTGTAACGGGCTTGTCCCGAAGGATTCTACAAAACAACATTCTTTCCTTTTCTCCCCTAGTGACGTTAATCTAAGGTAGTTGCGAATTTGCTTGAATTATATCACTTTTTTAATGCTTCTAATTCTTTTTTTAGACTTTCATTCTCCGCAATTAATTTTTCAACAGCTCTAAAGGTAAGTTCATTAAACTTCTGTTGTCTCATTGATTGCTTTTCGATCACGTTAATTACTGTAAAAATGATTTTTTGTTGTATCTTAGTTTTTATCTTTCCAAGAAATCCTTCTCTGCTTCTTGAATTGAATGCGTATATGGTACTTAGTATATCCTTAGAAGATTCCATTGCAGGTAAAATATACTCTTTTAGGGTTTCTGAATCACTTTTTTTTGAGACATCAACCCCTTCGTTTACAAGTATTTCTTCCGCATTTTTTATTAGGTCTTTTGAATTCATTATTTTTCTATAATATCTGTTTCTAAATTACCATCCAGAACTCCATCTGCCTCTATTTTGGTAGCTTCTTGTTTATACCACTGAGTACTTTCATCTGCAAATAGAAGCTTTAGATATATGTTCCCGTTAGCACAATATGAATTTTGTAAGTCCACAGTAAAGGAAAGCTTAAAGGATTCTTCACCTAGAATATTAAAAACATTATCTTTAGAAGAATATGTTCCATACGATAAAGTATTACTTGTAGAGGTAAAGCCATTAAAACTATTCTCGGTCAAGGAACACACCAAAGAAGTTGAGGAATTTATTGTTGTTCTCACGGCAGTATTGTCGCCCAAGTTAAATTTATAAAAGTCGCCATAAACATCTCTTGCTAATACTTTCTCGGAGTTATTAAAAAACTTAATTTCATTTAACGCAATAGGATTTGCTGTCTCAGCATCTGTCAGTGTGCCTAATGGGAATTCCTGTAGCTCACCTGATGCATTAAAAATCTGAGGAACAGCATTGTCGGCTTTAACAACAATATATTTAAGATCCGGGCTTTGGCTTACTATATCTCCCGAAACATTTGCAACCTTGAGAATCTCTTTTGAAACATAATTGAATCTATGTATCCATCTTGTAGGGTCTTCTCCTTGAGTAAATAGAATTGTATTGTTTTCTACCCAGTTGTATTGATCAACCCCAGTACTAAAGTTTTTAAAATCAGTTGCTGTACTCCACTCTTTTTGGGCCAAGTTATATATATATATGTCGTAGATTGCTGGAGTAGATTTTCCAAGAACCGCAACAAGTTTTCCGTCCGGGCTCCATTTTAGACTTTTCCAGTTCCTTTTTTCTAATCCAATAATAAATTTTTCGTTTAGCTTATTTCTTAATTCAATTGTGTCGTCAGGTCTAATTACTGCATATTCAAAGGCACCTCCTTTGGAGTTATTTAAATCAATAATATTTACATTGTTTGGGTTACTTACGGGTATCGAAGCAGGCGAATTATTGTTTCCAGTAATATTGCTAAGCTGAGATAGCAAAAGGATTACAATAGTCAGTACCAAGGCGACTACTGCAACTATAATTCCTATAAATATTGTCTTTTTTCCATTCATAATAATTTTTTAACTTAATTACATTCTACAACGGACTCGCCACGGATTTAAGTAATTTATTGTTCAATAAGAGTAAGAATCTTATTCGGGGAATATAGTTTTTAATACAAGATCTAGTGTTTCGTTAAAGTCATCTGCAGGGGTAATTATATAAAGATCTTTAGGAAGATATGGCTTTACATATAGATCTTGAAAACTACATGCAAAACTTAATCTAGGTAGTAAGTTTCCATAGGAGCTTAATACAAACTTCTGAATGCTGTATTTGTTCTTAATAACATCGCACGCCTCTGTTATTGAATTTGTAGAGATATCAATTTTGTAGTTATCTGTGGGTATATCTTTGAAAAACTGTTGATAGGGTTCAATCGACGGGATAATTGCTCTATCGTTGTTATAGGAAATAATTAAGACTTGGGTAACTCTTTTTTTTGAATACAAATCTTTTACAAGGTCGATAATTTTCTTTGCATTATCAAAGTCATACAGAATATCTGATTGTTTTAAAATTACTACACCAGTTCTTAATTCAAGCGGAATCTCTGAATCTGTAGTGATTGTTCTTCTTTGATAGGTGATATTTACTAAATATACAAGTGCAATGGGAGTAACAGCAAGAACAATAATAAACGGCAGCAAAAACTTAATTATGGATTTTATGTTTAGGTAATTGTCCCTGAAAACCTGTATCTTGGTGTTAAATTTACGAGTACTTAAACTTCTTGTTCCTGTATTTCTTCTAAAATCCATTAATTCTTTTTATAAACAATATAATGGTTTTGATTATTTTCTACGCCATCTTCGTTAAATTCTTCAATTTGTTTGAAAGGTAGATTATGTGTGTACTCTATTATTTCTAGAGGGTTGTAGTAATGACAGAATCGTTTTGCTCCATTAGTACCAAATGTCATTTCAAAATCATTTTTTGAACCGTCGATTGTTACAGGAGTAATTTTATTGGCATATCTTTCGAGTTTTAAAAATTCCCAAAATGTAACTGCAAAAAAACCTCCTGGCTTTAGTAAGTAATTTACCGTTTCAAAAAACTTCTTGCGACTTTCTACAGATTTTAAGTGATGTGTAATTCCAAAGGCTCCGATAAAGTCGAATTGATCGGTTACTTCTGTTCCCCAGTTTAAGTTTTCAAAATCGATGTTTAATAGTTGGAATTTTGACAAATTATTGGACTTTCTAGTCTTATCCATGAATTCATCGGTCATTTTCAAAAGTTCTGAGGAATTATCTATGCCCACATAGGCTCCAATATCAATTTCAGAATTAATCAAATACTTTAGGAATCGACCATTCCCACAGCCTAAATCAAGTATCTTGGGGTGCGGCACATCTTTTAGGTATTTTAAAAGGTGCTTCCAGCCATCCCATGGGGCCTGTCTTGTATTTGAAAATTCTTGTGCGTATGTAGAATATAAATCCATAAATTCAGCTTAATCTACTCTATTTTATCAGAACGCAATTACGTTTTTTTGAATAATTTGATTGCTTTGAAATAATCAACCTAAAAACTATAATGGCCTATAGTATGGTAAAATTGCCAGATGCAAAACTATAGCTTTTCAGTAGAAAAATATAAAACAGAATTAAGTTCGATAATATTTGAAATTTTATCTAAAGAAGAATTTACCTTACGGGAATTGGATAAGATTTTAAAACGACACCCTAAAGATAAAAATGAGATTTTTAGCAGAGATAATCTGATTGCAGGACTAAAATTCTTTGCAATCTCTGAAAATGCAATCGAAGCTGGCTTCGAGCCTACCGATATTGAACGCTTTGAAGACATAATTGATGCCATAAAACTAAAACCTATGCGAACGGCATCCGGAGTGACTACGGTAACAGTGCTTACTAAGCCGTTCGCATGTCCAGGCCAATGCATATTCTGCCCTAACGATGTAAGAATGCCTAAAAGTTATATCGCCAGCGAACCGGGAGCTCAAAGAGCCTTAATGAATAGGTTCAGTCCATACGGGCAGGTTTTTAATAGGCTACAGGCACTAAAGAATATTGGTCACCCTACTCAGAAAATTGAATTGTTAATTTTGGGGGGAACCTGGAGCTACTATTCAAAGAGCTACAAAATATGGTTTATTCATGAATGTTTTAGGGCAATGAACGACTTTAGTAGAAAATACGAAGAGCAAATTGACGTAGAAAATCAAAATGTTGAAGAATTAAAGAATATAGATATTAGAGGGGATTTAAAAAATGACTTTAATGATAATCTAAGGACTATTTACGGCAACAAGCCATATAACCAGCTTATTCAAACCAAGGAATTTAAAGAAGAGTTTTCTAGCAAGATAATTCCTGAGAAAGACATTACTTGGGAAGCTTTAAATGAGCAGCAGGATATTAATTCTAAATGCAACTGCAGATGCGTTGGTTTAGTATTAGAAACAAGACCTGACACTATTACACCCAAAGAGGTACTAGACTTAAGGAAGTTAGGGACGACTAAAATTCAACTAGGAATACAAACTCTGGACGATAAAATCAGTGATTTAAATAAAAGGGGCGAACATCGAATTGATACCTCAAAGGCCTTTCAGTTACTTAGAGCAGGTGGTTTTAAAATTCACGCACATATTATGCCCAACTTGTATGGTTCAACACCTGAGCTGGACCTAAGTGTATATAGAGAATTGTTCGATAGTCCCGAGTATAAGCCGGACGAACTAAAAATTTATCCTACCTCAATAATAAAAAACACAGAGCTGTATACTTTATGGGAGCAAGGCAAGTATGTTCCATATACTTCGGAGCAATTAGTTAATTTAATAGCTGATTGTATGGAATCTACTCCCGAATACTGCAGACTTACAAGAATAATTAGGGATATTCCATCAACAGAAATCGCAGATGGTAATAAAACTACAAATTTAAGAGAAGTGGTTGAATTTAAACTAAAATCAGAAGGAAGGAAAAACGATAATATTAGGGCAAGGGAAGTTAAGTCAAAGAGCCTGAAATTTGAAGATTTAAGCCTGAAAATAGTGCCCTATTCTACTGAATTAACTAATGAGTTCTTTTTGCAATTTGTGACTGCTAAAAACGAAATAGCTGGTTTTTTAAGGCTGTCTTTACCTAAGAGTAAACAGAATATAATAACCGATGAGCTAAA
Source organism: Patescibacteria group bacterium (assembly GCA_016861265.1). Classification (GTDB taxonomy): domain Bacteria; phylum Patescibacteriota; class Dojkabacteria; order J137; family J137; genus Brojett037. The sequence continues at coordinate 503,652 of BOLA01000001.1, read as the reverse complement.
CGACTGTGCAATTATTCGAGAGATTCATGTCTATGGTCCTAGTATGGAATTAAGCAAGGATTCTACTGGTCAGGCTCAGCACTTGGGTCTAGGAACAAAATTAATAGAGAAAGCTAAAGAAATATCAGTTGAAGGTGGTTTTGCTAAACTGGCTGTGATCTCTAGTATAGGTACAAGGGAATACTACGCTAATAGGGGCTTTAAACTTGAAAAATATTATCAAATAACTCAGTTATAAAGTCAGTGTTCTCTTCTGAAATATTTATTCCAAACAAAGTAGCTGTTTCAACTGCAGAAAGTTCAAGAGCCTCTGCAATTGAAAATAGTGTTTCCTTAGTTGGATTTGTAATCCCGTTCTCCATTCTACTAACACTTCCAAAGGAGGCATTTATTCGAAGCTCTAGCTCCATTTGAGATAGCTTTGAGCGTTTTCGAAAATATTTGATACGTTGACCTAGATTTGTTTTATTCATGTATTGATTATATTTCCAATGTGGTTTTCAATGTGTATTGTTGTTATATTTTAGACAACAAATGTTATAATTTTTACAACAGAATTTAGTCCTATAGGCAACTCTGCAGGGCTTTATAAATGTTGTATATTAAATTGTTAAGTCTTGGTTAACATGAGCACAGTTTTCGTTCTTCTGAAACAATTTGGTTTATCTGAGAAAGAATCCCAAATTTACTTGTCTCTGCTTCGTTCTGGTCCCGCATCTGTGATGGAATTGTCTAACAGGTTGAATTTGAATCGCACAAGCGCTCATTTGTTATGTGAAAAGTTGAAGGAAGTAGGAATAGTAGTAGAGTTGCAAGTTAAAGCTAAGAGAAAGTTAAAAGGTTTATCACCTGAAAGTTTAATGAGTATCTTGGAACGAGAAGAGCAAATTCTTAAAAAGAAGTCACTTATGATGCAACCATTAATAGAGTCTATATATAGAGAAACATCCTTTATTAAAGAAGCTACAGAAACACAAGTTAAGTATTTTACAAATATTGACTCAATTGATTGGTTATACGATAGGATTCTAGAATCGAAAGAGGTTCGTACCTATGTGAATGCAAAAGAAATTATAAAGGTATTTCCTTTAAATTGGGAACGATTTATGAAAAGGGTTGTCAATGGTTTGAAACTTTGGGATTTCCATCATTTCGATAGTTTCATTGAGGAGCCTGTCAAAGAGTTCTCAAGAATATATCCTAATTTTCAAATTAAGAATTTACCCTTATCCGTCAAATTCGACTCCATGGATTATTTAATCTATGACGGGAATGTTGCTATTGTATATGGTTTCCCTAATCCACATGCCGTCGTAATTGAGAACAGATCATTTTATGAGATATCAAGAGAGTTATTTGATTTTCAGTGGAATTTAATTAATTAAAATAAGTGATCATCGGAATATATTTTGAAATATGTTAAAATCGCTTGATCCTTTTATAAACAAGGTCTTTATGAATCCGCTGAAAAAAGCAAATGAGATGATGTCAGAGTTGTCACTGGATATGACAAATATAACACCCATTAGTCCCGGAGATTATGAACTTTATAAAAAGTTCTTTGTTGCGTCTCCTGAAACTTATGGTAATGCATGGACATACATTATACAAGGAATGTATGGAATTGGAGATTATGGAATCGGATATAAATATTATGATGGGGAGAATCTGATTTCACTTTGTTTCTATCCTAAGCTGCATCATGAGGATGTCATTCCTTTCTATATCGTTAGGCCAATGGGAAAAGACTATATTGACATCATTATCAAACTGGCAGATATAGTAAAGACTAAGTTCGGTACAAGAACATATGTTAAGAAGATATTTAAAGGGGATTATGATACTTTAATTTCAAAAGGCTTTTCTGATGTTAAATTAAGTCCTTGGCAAAATGATGTCCCCTCAGAGGATGATACTTATCCTGAAAGAATACTTGATGTAAACAAAACTATAGAATTAGCGAGAAGTTTGGGTAGAACTAGACAATTGAATAGATCGCTTCGAAACTACCTAAAGACTAAAAATGATAATATTTACTCATTCAAAAGTATCTTTGAAAATAAAGAGGATTCCAGGGAATTAGTTGCAAAATTTTTTAAACAGCGGGAATACTTAATTTCTAGACCTGAGGACTACCACAATATTATTGATTTTCATGGACCAGATGATATCTATACTCAAACAATAATTTACAAGGAAGATGACCCGATTGGAATGTATATTGTCGAGCATCAAAGTAAAGAATTGGCATCTTTATACGCTACTATTACTGATAGAGAAGTTGATAATTACCTGACTGATTTTTTGATGTTTGACTTGCTTTTAAAGCTAGAAGCTATGGGGGTAAAGTATCTAAATTTAGGTGGGTCTGAATTCAAATCTTTAGATGAATTTAAATTGAAATTCAAACCTACCATAGAACGAAAAATGTACTGGGCTACCTTTATTTAATATTTGGTATAGGTGCTAACTCCCATGTCATTTCAAACACGAACTTAGCGTTTTCGTATACATTTTTATTCTGTATCAGTATCCCCGTAACATGGTTCATGTGGTCTGAGGTAATAATGGCAACTTTATTGTCAAAAATCATATAATCAAATACATCCATATTCATTTTTTTTGGAAAAAATTTGTATCGGTAGTTAGCACTATTAAGTTTGGAGACATACTCTCTTGAAATGGGTGAATCTTCAATAAATTCCCACATTTGTAATCCTTTTGTTACATTGTCTGGGAATAGCTGGGGATTTTCAGGAAATGTTTCAAATATTCTAGATATGTTTACATATGACCTTAGTTCTTTGGATTTGGCAGCTTCTGAATATATATACTGTACACCTTTAATTCCAGTGTAGTATTTTACCTCCATTTTATTGTCATCGGAGTTGCTATTAGGTAAGGCGGCTGTAATAGTGGAAATGATTTCTGGCAAATTCTTCTCCAATTTATTTATATCCCACTTCTTCTGTTCCATTAAGAACTTTAGTTTGTCTGGGTCTTCTGCTATTACCATTCTTCTCTCTCCATAGTTAGTTTGGCTCACTAACCCCTTCTTGATTAATTCTTCAACTGTATTATGAGTTGTTGATCTTTTAATGCCAGTTTCTCTTGCCAAATTCATGATGGTGTTTGGCCCTGTCTTAAGGAGAGTTGTATATACGGTAATCTCTTTATCTGTTAATCCGAAATCCAATAGGAAGTTCTTAACAGACTTGTCTACTTTTAGATTCATAAATAAAGATAATAATTAATAAAATTCAAGTGTCAAAATGTTTTAACACATTTTGTCTTTGTTTTGCAATGCTATAGGGGTTCTTCTGGCTTGGTGTCAGTCGCCTTTAGTTGGCGATAACTAAATTTTGAAATAAAAAACCCCGCTTTCGCGGGGTTATAACTTCTAAAATAGCTATGTATTAAGCAAATTGAGCAAATGCTTTGTTTGCTTCAGCCATTCTAACAACTTCATCTTTCTTCTTAATTGCAGAACCTTCTTTATTGTATGCATTCTGTAATTCTCTTGATAAAACAACCCAGAATTCTGTGTTCTTTCTTGAGGATCTTGCAGCTTCGATAATCCATTTAAGAGCTAAAGCTGTTTGTCTTTTGTCACTTACTTGTACAGGAACTTGAAAGTTTGCTCCTCCAATTCTTCTACTTCTAACTTCGATTTTTGGTCTTACATTTTCTACTGCCTTCTCTAAAGCTTCTGTGCCCTTTGTCTTTGTTCTATTTGCTAAATCCTCTACTGCCTTGTAAACAATAGTTCTAGCAGTTTGTTTTTGACCGTCTAACATCACATAGTTTACAAATTTTGAAACTAATTCACTTCCGTAAACTTCATCTGGCTTCAGTGGTCTTACTGGTGCTCTCTTTCCTCTCATTTTTTTATATTAATATTTAAGAATTATGTAAATTACAAAGTTCTCCCTTTCGGAATACTCTTCTTTACTTACAGTTTTATTTATTTTTAGCTTTAGCTAAACAATTCAATTAAGGCAGATATCTTATAGAAAAAAGACTTAACAGGTAATGTTCTTACTTGCTAGGGACTTTATTAAGTCTTATTTTTTTGCGCCTTCGCCTGCTTTAGGCTTTTTTCTTCCGTATCTACTTCTAGCCTGTCTTCTGCTCTCAACTGGAGCTGCATCGTAAACACCTCTTACTACCTGGAATTTTACTCCCGGTAGGTCTGGTTTTTTTCCGGCTCTTAAAAGAACAACAGAGTGCTCCTGAAGGTTATGTCCTTCTCCTGGAATATATGCAGTCACAATTTGCTTGTTTGAAAGTCTTACTCTCGCAATCTTTCTTAAAGCAGAGTTAGGTTTCTTAGGCGTCATTGTTTTTACAGAAATGCAAACTCCTCTTCTGAATGGGTTAGGACTCATGTAGTACTTGTTCTTTACACCATTGTAATTGAAGTGCATTGATTTAATTTTATCGTCTTCAGAGAATAATAGTCCTTTAAATCTAACAGTCTTAGTCTTTGGACTTCTTCCCTTTCTAACTAATTGCGAAACTCTTGCCATAGTTTAATTAAAATATTTTATAAATTATCGTTTGTTCCTAAAGTATTTAAAGAATCTTCATTCTGCTCATCCATATCTGGTTCGTCTAATTCCTCAGATTCCTCTTCAATTAGACCTAGTTTTCTCTTTAACTCGTCTCCAAGTGGAACAGGTCTGCCGATTATAACATTTTCTTTCAATCCTCTCAAATGGTCTATCTTACCAATTAAAGCAGCATCTGTTAATACTCTAACTTGCTGTTCAAATGATGCAGCAGATAAGAAGCTTTCGGTTCTTAATGCTGAGTTTGTAACTCCCATTAATACTCTAACTGCCTTTATAGGCTTCTTCTTTTCCTCTGCAAGTCTCTGGTTTTCAGTTTCTAGATCAAGAATATCTACATAGTCTCCTAGTAAGTATTCCTCACTATCACCGCTGTCAGAAACCATTCCATATCTTGCCATTTGTCTTACAACAATTTCTAAGTGCTTGTCGTCTACTTCAATACCAGAAATACCTAATACTTCTTGAACACCTTTAATAATGTACTTTTGTGCTTCTTCAATACTCTTTAGTTTAGCTAATTCCTTAGGGTCAATTGAACCAAATGTTAATTGATCTCCTTTTTCTACAGTCTGGCCATCTTTAACTACTAAGTTAATTAAGCTTTCAGTTTCTTTTTCTACTTCAACTTCCTTTGAGCCATCCAAAGTAATCGAGTTGCCTTCAACGGTCACTACACCTCCAAATTCTGCCTGTAATTCTTTCTTCTTTACTACGGCTAATACATCTCCAGTCTTTACAGTTTTTCCATTTTTTACAACAATGTTTTCTGCGTTATCAAGAGTGTATTTCTTTGACATCTTCTTTTCACCAGTTACTCTAATTACAACCTTCTTCTTATCGTCAATTACTTTTACTACACCGGAAATATCGGATAATAAAGATAATGCTTTTGGTGTTCTAGCTTCTAGTAATTCCTCTACTCTAGGTAAACCTTGAGTAATGTCTGCACTACCTGCTCTAGCATCTGATTTAGATTTTAGAGTTAACTGTGTTGCAGGCTCTCCTAATGATTGAGAAGAGATTGTACCTACAGCTACTCCTATATCAACAGGTTTTCCTGTTCCCAAATCGTAACCATAACATTTCTGACATATTCCATGGGCCACATTACAAGTAATCGCACTTCTTACTTTTACTTGTTCAACTTCGGCTATAGCGTCTATCTTCTTGGCCATGTCTAATGTAATTGCATCATTTCTCTTTAAGATTACTTCGCCAGTCTTAGGATTTACTAAGTCTTCAGCTAAGTATCTTCCCTTCAATCTATTTGTAAATGATTGAATTCTCTTTGCAGATCTTTCAATAAATACGCCTTCTGTTGTCCCGCAATCTTCAGTATTTGTAATAATATCCTGAGCTACATCGTGCAATCTTCTTGTTAGGTAACCAGAGTCTGCTGTTCTTAGAGCTACGTCTGCGAAACCTTTCCTAGCACCTCTAGCAGCAACAAAGTATTCAAAGTTTGTTAAACCTTTTTCAAAATTATTCTTTAAAGGTAGGTCTACAATATTTCCAGATGGGTCTGTTACAAAACCTTGAACTCCAGAAATCTTCTTAACCCATGGTGCAACTGGAATAGCTTTTGAGTTACTTAAATCAACAAGATTTGTTGATTTCTCTTGAGCTAGATTCCAAATTTCCTCTTGAATCTTGTCTACTTCTTTCTGCCATTCATCTCTTCTTCTCCATTTCAATTCGTTTTCTGTAATGAAACCTTCAACGTAATCGTTTCCTAATGAATCCTCCACTTTCACGAATTGCTTTAATCTTTCTTCAAGAATCTCGTTTCCTCCAAATCTAAATTCATCCATAGAAATTGAGAATCCTAATTTTCCTGCATATATAAAGCCTAAGTTTTTAATTTTATCAAGTGTTAATAGGGCTACTTCGTTACCATATACATTAAAGATATTTGCAGATAATGCAGATATATCTTTAAGTCCTAGTGCTGTATTAATGTATTCATGTCCTTCTGGTAAAGCCTTATTTAATCTTGCTCTACCTGCAGTAGTTACAATAATTTTACCGTCTAGCAATAATTTTACAGGCTCATCAAAGTGAATTTCACCTAGATAATAAGCTGAAATTAGATTTTCCAAGTTTGAATATACCTTTACTGCATCTTTTTCATCACCTCTCATTAATGTTAAGAAGTAAATTCCGAATGCCATGTCCTTAGATACGTTGTATAAAGGTGAACCATCTTTTAGAGATAGAAGGTTATTCTTAGCAAACATTCTTTCCTTAACTTCTTCCACAGCCTTATCGGATAGTGGTAAATGTACAGCCATTTGGTCTCCATCGAAGTCGGCATTGAATCCGGCACAGGTCATTGGGTGTAATCTAATAGCATTACCTTCAATTAATGTTGGGAAGAATGCAATAATACTCTGCTTCTGTAATGTAGGAGCTCTGTTTAGTAAAACAGGTCTGTCTTTACTTACATCTTCAAGAATATCCCATACTTCATCAATTTGACTTTCAAAAATCAATTTTGCTTTAGCTGGGTTAGCCGCAAATCCTCTTGCAATTAATTCTCTAATAATAAATGGTCTGAATAATTCTAATGCAATTACTTTTGGTAAACCGCATTGATCGAATGATAATTCAGGTCCTGGAACAATTACTGCGTTTCCTGAGTAGTCTACTCTCTTACCTAATAAGTTTTGTCTAAATCTACCTTGCTTTCCTCTTAACATGTCAGATAATGACTTGAATGGTAGACCTCTTGTATTTAAAGATGGTGCACCAGGTTTATGGTTATTATCCAATAAAGAGTCTACAGCTTCCTGAAGCATTCTTTTTTCGTTTCTTAGAATGATTTCTGGAGCTCCCAAAGCTATTAATCTCTTAAGTCTGTTGTTTCTGTTAATTACTCTTCTGTATAAGTCATTTAGATCGTATGTGGCAAATCTACCTCCAGGTAATTGAACAATAGGTCTTAAATCTGGTGGAATAACTGGTAATACTTCTAAGACTATCCATGCTGGATGTACTCCTGATTTTAAAAGACCCTTCATTATTCTCAATCTTTGTACAATTCTGCTCTTTTTTAGAACAGATTTGCTTGTTTTCATTTCTTCTTCTAAAAGAGTGATTTCTTCAGCTACATTTAGCTTGTCTAATAATTCCTTGATTGCCTCAGCACCCATTCCTGCTTCAAAGAAGTAGAATCCGTATGAATCTAACATTTGGTATTCTTCCTCTGATAATGTTGAGCCTAGTGTTACATCTTCAATTAGAGCTTTTAGGTCTACAAACTTCTTTTCTATATTATCTTGCTTCTGTTTATATGCAGATTTGATTCTTGCAATTTGAGTCTTTTCGTTATTTCTTACTCTTTCTAATTGTAAGTCTAATTTAGCTTTTTCTTTTGTTGCCTTCTTAATATCATTTGATTCTTCTTCAAATTGGGCATTAATCTCCTTTATTTTGTCTTCTAATTCAGTCTCAACATCAGCCATTTCGCTCTTTTTTAGTTCCTCAAGACTAGCCAATGCTTTTACTCTTTCCTCATCAATTACATTAGTAACAACGTATCTGGCGTAGTAAATTACTGTCTCCAATTTCTTTTGAGGAATATCAAGAATTAGGGATAGTTTGTTTGGAACTCCATTAGAGAACCATACATGAGCAACAGGTGCAGCCAATTTAATATGACCCATTCGCTCTCTTCTTACTCTTTTGTGTGTTATTTCAACTCCACATCTGTCGCAAACAATTCCCTTGTATCTAATTTTTTTGTATTTACCGCAGTAACACTCAAAATCTTTAGTTGGACCAAAAATTTCTTCAGCCATTAATCCTCCTGGTTCAGGCTTGAATGTTCTGTAGTTGATTGTTTCAGCTCTTGCAATTTCACCATGAGACCAATTCATAATGTCTGTTGGTGACGCTACTGAAATCTTTACTGCATTAAAATCTTTAAGCATAGGTTATTAGGTTAAGATTTATCAATAATAATTATTTATTCAGCATCCATAACTGTTAAGTTAGGATCCTCCATTACGTTTCCGTTTCCAATTGAGTCAACAATTTCCTCAAGTGCCATATCAGCTCTTTCATCGTCGTATTCAGCGTTAATCTTGTCTAGCTTTACTGCTAAACCTGCCAATTCCTTATCCAATACATTGAATGATTCAGGAACGTTAGGTGCTGTAATTTTTTGACCAGAAATAATAGCCTTATAAGCTGCTGCTCTACCTACAACATCGTCGGACTTAATTGTAAGCATTTCGTGCAATACATTTGGTACCGCATGAGCTTCAAGTGCCCAAACTTCCATTTCTCCGAATCTTCTTCCTCCTCTTTGAGCTTTACCTCTAAGTGGCTGTTGAGTAACTAATGTGTATGGACCAGTAGATCTTGCATGAACTTTGTGATCAGCCAAGTGGTCTAACTTGAACATATACTTCATTCCAACAGTTACTTTTTGTTTAAATCTCTCTCCAGTTCTACCATCGTATAGATCAACTTTTTCTTCGTAATCTACTCCTTTTTGTTTAGCTAAGTCCAATAAAGGATTTAGACTAAATTCTGAGAATGGTTGAACTTGTACTTTTACGCCGGTTTTTCTTGCTAACTCTCCAACGTGTACTTCCATTAATTGTCCAATGTTCATTCTTCTAATCATAGAAGATGGACCTAATATAATGTCTACTGGGTGTCCATCAGCTGTATGAGGCATATCTTCCTCTGCAACAACTTTTGTAATAACACCTTTGTCTCCGTGGAATCCTGTTAATTTATCTCCAATTCCAATTCTGTGTGTCTTAGCAACCCAAACTTTAACTTGCTTTAGAACTCCAGCGTTTAACTTAGCGCCTGAATCTCTATCAAGAATTTGAACTGCAACAACTACTCCATGTTCTCCATAAGGCATTCTTAAAGAGTTATCTCTAACATCTCTTGCGTATTCTCCAAAGATTGCTCTCAAAAGTTTTTCTTCAGCTGTTAATTCACTTTCTCCTTTTGGAGCAATAATTCCAACTAAAATATCGTTAGCTGAAACACTAGCACCGATTCTTACTACACCTTCTTCGTCTAGGTTTCTAAGTGCGTGTTCTCCAACACCAGGAATGTCTCTTGTAATTAATTCATTACCAAGTTTTGTTTCTCTAACTTCTTGAATATATTCTTGAATATGTACCGAAGTTAAAAGATCTTCTTTTATAACTCTCTGTGAAATCACAATCCCGTCTTCAAAATTGTATCCGTCGTATACCATGTATGCAGTTCTTAAGTTTACACCAAGTGCTAACTCTCCTTCTTTTGTACAAGGTCCATCAATTAGAACATCTCCCTTCTTTACTTTTTGTCCAGGAAGAACAATAGGAGTTTGTGAGAATGATGTATTCTGGTTAGTTCTTACAAACTTTTCGACAGGATAGTCTACAATATCATTCTTTCCATAGCTCACAGTTACTTTTGCTGCATCTGCATAGATTACCATTCCGTCATCTTCAGCATATACAGTTCTTCCGCTAGCCCTTGCAGCTTCAGTTTCGAAGCCCGTACCAACAATAGGTGATTGATTTCTTATTAAAGGAATTGCTTGACCTTGAGTCTTAGCACCGATTAATGTTCTATTTGGGTCGTCATTACCTGCAAATGGAATTAATGCTAATCCCATAGATGCAATTTGTGCTGGGCTAATGTCAAGATAGTCTACTTCTGAAATCTTTACTTTTGCATAATTCTGACCATCTCTTACGTAAGTCTGATCTTCTACTAAATTACCTTGTTCATCTCTATGAACACTTGCGCTGGCAATTTTATGCTCTAATTCAGTATCTGCATCAATATAAACAATCTCGTCAGTTACAAATGGTCTAATCTTGAATTCAGTTAATCCTGCTTTTCTTGCCTTCTCTACCATTTCTTTGCTAATTGTTTCACCGGTTTTACCTACTTTTTTACCGTCAACAACTAAATCTTCAAGTAATGTTCTGTTCGCAAAATCTGCAACATTATCTTTTTCAACAACAAATTTATTCACTATATTGAAGTATGGAGCCTCTAGGAAACCATATTCATTTATTTTTGTATAAATAGCTAATTGGTTTACCATACCGATAGATGGACCTTCTGGTGTAGTAACAGGACATAATCTCGCATAGTGAGAATTGTGTACGTCTCTAACAGAGAATGTAGCTCTTTCTTTTGTTAAACCTCTTGGTCCTCCAGCAGTAATCTTTCTTTTAGCCTCAAGCTCAGAGAATATATTGCTCTGGTCCATGAATCTCATTAATGCAGAACTACCAAAGAATTGGTTAATAGCAGACACAATAGGTCTAGTATTTACAATCATGGCAGGAGTTACTTTTTCGTCTGTGGAGAAAGTAGCCATCTTGTCTTTGATGTTCTTTTCCATAATTAGAACTCCTACTCTAATTTTTTCTGCAACTAATTCATCTACTCCTCTAATTCTTCTATTGCTCAATGAGTCAATATCATCAGGTTGTAATGCTCCATGATTTAATTGGATTAGTCTCTTTATTACTTCTACAACGTCTCTCTTTTTTAGAATGTAATCAGCATTTGTAATTTCTTCTTTTACTCCAAGTTTCTTGTTTAGTTTATATCTTCCGATTTTTCCTAAATAGAATCTTCTTTTATTAAAGAAAATATTTTCAATTAAAGCTTTTGCATTTTCTATAGTAACAGTATCTTCTGGTCTTAATTTTCTATAGATATCTACTAGAGCTTCTTCTGTATTTTTTGTAGGGTCTTTTCTTAGTGTTGCATCAATAAAGCTTGTTTCACCTTCGTCAACAGCACCAAGCACTCTTTTAATATCTGCATCGGAACTGTAGCCTAAAGCTCTTAATAAAGTAGTCAAAAGAATTCTAGGTCTTTTCTGTAATAGTTTGATACTCATTACACCGTATTTATTAACTTCGAATTCGTACCAGTTTCCTCTGTGAGGCATTAACTTAACTGAATAAAGTTTCTTCTTTGAAGAAGAAGCCTTGCTTTCAGAGAATAATAAACCTTCTGATCTTAAAATCTGGAAAACAACAACTCTTTCGTTACCATTAATCATAAATGAGGCTCTGTCGCTCATTAATGGCATGTCGCATAGGTATATTTTTTGCTTTTTAATTTCACCTGTCTTTTTATTTAGGAGTCTAACGTTTGCATGCACAGGAGCATCGTAGGTTTGTCCTAGTAGTTGTGCATCTCTGAAGCTGATTTTTGGATCTCCCCATTCGAAGCCTTCGAATGCGATTTCCCAATTTAATCCTGTATAGTCGGCTATAGGATTGATTTCATCAAATAATTCTTCGAAACCTTCAGTCTTGTACCTTTGAAAAAATTCCTTCTGGGCTTCTAGATAGTCCATTGGCATTTTTGGGGTGGGGTTCTTAGTGAGGTTTACTCTATTGTTTGCAGTCATATTGTATAAAACTTAAAAAGCAATAAAAAAGCACACTCCTCCCTTTGAGTGTGTTATCTCGAGTTCTTTAGAATAAAATTTTCTTGTTTAGCATTGCTATATATAGCTTTTTAGGGACTCTTTTAATGTGGACTATTTATAACATGGTTTTACCCTAAAAGTAAAGCGTATTCTCATAATAAATTAATAAACTAAATGTGTCAATGCAAGTTATAGGCTAATTTCATTCTGTCGGGTTTACATTATGTACCTTTTGGCCATTTTTTCTTGTGTGTATTTGTCTCCCAGTAAGGGCAACAATATGGCGAATCCTATTTATTCTATTGATGTGTGTATAAAAATTACATTTACACCCAGTTTTGCAGATTTCTCATATATATACTCTTAAAGATGTATTATTCTGTATAGTATGAATAGGTTTAAAATATTTGTATTATTGGGAATTATTAATAATGTTCTGTTACTTACTGCATCTCTTCTTGGGTTTCAGGATGTTGCAGGTATTGTTGGGTTTTTGTTGTTTCTTTTTTCCATAATATATCTTTTATTTTCGGTCGAGGAGCCTCCAGAGCCTAGTAGATTAAAGATTCCCGAGGTTCACAAACTATACAAATCTAAACAGAATAACTTAAACAATTTTTTAGCCTTTGAGTTTGTAATAATTTCTTCCTTGTTCGGTATCTTTGTTCTGTATTTTAATTTTTCTGTAGCTATTGTTGTTGCTCTGCTTTGGTCTATTGCAATTCCTATAGTCTTAGTAACAATTAGGTTATTAAGCAAGAATTTGTTAATAGTTAACACTATTAATTACTGTAGGCTGCTCTACCCCGAGTTATTAGAATCCGAGATTGAATTTGTAATTAAAGACTTTATTAGAATTGGCAGTTTGGATAAATCAGAGCTTATTGCAGGTTCTAAGGATAAGAATACTGCACAAATTCTTGTGGATGTTTATATTGATTATGTAAATGCCCAGACAATAATTCAAGATGAGGTTGAGGCAATAAATGACTTGTAGTTAATGGGAGTCGGAAGTTTTGTCTTATAGTGTTAAAATTATACGTTTATATACATATAATGAATGAGTTTCAAGAGCAATTGTTAGACCATTATCATAATCCTCGCCACTTTGGTGAGCCTCTTTTTATGCCAACACATTCTGCGAGAGCTTCGAATCTTTCATGTGGAGATGAGCTGCAAATATGGTTTAAAATCAATAAGGATAGCGTAATCGAAGATATCTCCTTTAAAGGGGAAGGCTGTTCGATTTCCATTGCCTCTACTTCTCTACTATGTGAATACTTGAAAGGAAAGAACATTAGTGAAATGGATAGCATTAACCAGGAGTTTGTTTTGAATATGGTGGGAATACCTTTGACTATAAGTAGAATGAAGTGTGCTCTACTCCCTCTTGATGCATTACAGAAATCAAGAATTTAATAAAGTATACCGGTATACTTTCACACGAAAACTAACTTTCTAAGTACTGTTAAATACTTTCCCAGTGGTATTTTAGTAGATTTTTTATCTATTTAAAATATTGCTCTACTCTATTTTGGTGTTTGTTGCCACTTTGTGACGGTATAAAACCTATGTCTGAATTCAACGTGTTTAAAGCCATCCATACAAGCGAAGCTAAGTATTAGTTATAGGCTATTGTTGTGTCTTTGTCAAAAAAGTATTGTGCAAATTGAATTATTAACGCTTTCTTTAAAAAATCATTGTAGGGTAGAGTGATTGACAATTGAGTACATAAAAACATAAACTTATTGTAATTCTCAAGCCGAAAGGCTTCGGAAAACCCGAAAGGGATTAATTTATTTTATTTATTCAAATTTTATGAATAAAGCAGAATTAATTGCATACGTTGCAAATAAGACTGGAATGACAAAAAAAGACGTTAATGCATCTTTAGATGCAATCGTTGATGCAGTTGTAGCAACTGTAAAGTCAGGAAAACCAGTAACATTAACTAACTTTGGTACTTTTGTTTCTGTAAGAAGAAAAGAAAGTATGAAAAGAAATCCTAAGACTGGTGAACCAGTAAAGGTAAAAGCTAAGAATGTTCCAAGATTCAGACCAGGAAAACATTTCAGAGAAGTTGTTGCTAAATAAACAATTTTCTTTTTAGCATTGAGCCCTACGCAAGTAGGGCTTTTTTATTGAAAGTAGGGTACTAGACAGATTGTCTTATATCATCAATTTTTATAAACGTAGAGATTTTTCCATTCCACTCATTTTTTTCAATTGATCCTGCAACATCGATTGGCCTAGAAAAGTCTATAGAACTGATGTAGGTAATGTTGCTAAAAACAAGTCCTTCCAATTCTTTTCCTTCGTGGGTGAATATTAACTTTATGTGATTATTTTCTTTTCCAAAAACTTTTATCTTATCTGGAATAATATTCAAAAAAGCGAGAAGTGGTTTCTTATTAGCCATTCCAAAAGGTGAAAGGGCAGAAATCTTATTGTAATTATCTAAACTTACATCTTCTAAATTAGCAATTGCATCAATTCGCAGCTTCCTTGTTAAATTTACATTTGTTAATTCGTGTTCAGCGTTTTCCTTTAGTACTTTTACTAATGACTCTAAATTATCTATCTGTAAGCTTAAACCTGCCGCCTGTGCATGTCCTCCGTGAGTGAGAAGCAGAGTAGAGTGTTTTGAAAGATTATTTGCGATATGGAATTCTTCGATACTACGTGCAGAGGCTTTAATTCTGTTTTCCTTGAGGGAGCCGACAATTACAGGTCGATGGTATTTCTCTGTTAGCTTGCCGGCGATTAGACCAATAATACCTTCGGGCCAATCATCACCATAAACAAAGTAGAGTTTATCGCCAGATTGATTTTTGATTTGTTCATCTGCAAGTTCTATGTATTTTTGAGTGAGTAGTTGTCTTTCTGAGTTCAAAATATCGAGTTTAGAGCTCATTTGACGTGCAAATTCTGGGTTCGCTGTGGTAAGTAACCTAACAGCATCCATTGCGTCCTCTAGTCTGCCTGTAGCGTTAATTCTTGGACCAACAACAAAGCCTAGATGATAGGTATCAATTTCTCTTGTCTGAATATTTAATAACTCGAACAGGGCTCTAAGACCTACGTTCTTAGTGTTTCTTAGTTTTTCCAATCCCAGTTGCAAAATAATCCTATTTTCATCAATTAACGGCATGATGTCGCAAACGGTCCCAATAGCAGCAAGGTCTAGGTACTTGTGTGTATCTATTCCCAAATTTAATATTTCATTAACTGCATTACAGACCTTCCATGAAACCGCCGCACCGCATAGTTCTGTAAATGGATAATCCCCTAACCTAGGATGGCAAACAGCTTTGGCTTTATCTGAAATAAGAAATTCTCCACTTGTTCGTGCACCTTCCATTTCTATATCCTTTGATAGAAGTGTATGGTGGTCCGTAATAATAAACTGTACTTTACTTGAATATTTATTAATTAAGGCAATATCTTTAACACCACAGTCGACTGTAATTATGAGTTCTGCTCCTGCTTCAAGAATGTTATTAATTGAATCTTCACTTAATCCATAGCCTTCAGTAAAGCGAGATGGAATATAAGGCATAGCCTTTAGACCTAGGTCTTTGTATAGGAACTGCCACATTATTGAAGTAGCTGTAATGCCATCAACATCAAAATCTCCATGTATATATATTTTCCGTTCAGTTCCAATGAACTCCTTTAGCACATCCGCCACTTTATAGACATCGTGAAGCAATAGGGGAGAGTATAAATCCTGATTGCTTGGGGAGAAAAATTTTTTATTATTTACATCTATTCCCCTTGTTTTATATATCCAGTCAACCAAGGGAATATCTAATTGTTCGGGTAAAATCCATTCCATAAGTGAGAGAATACCACAATTTTCTACAAAAGGTTTACATCAATTCCCTAAATCCCTTTCGTCCTTATCTAGCCACTTTAAGAACAGCTTTAGTGCTGTATAAAGTCCAACTAGAAGTAGTACCACTGCAATTACAATTACTAAAACATTTAGTATTAAGTTTTGTGTTTTTGCCTGGTTATATTGGTCTGTTAGTGGAAGTACTTCGCCTTCATTATTCGAAGCATAGTTTTTTCTTACAGTTGCAACATAAGTACTAGATGCGAGAAATGCTTCGGCTCTACCAAATAACTCATTAACGGCTTCTCCGGTGACTGTAATTTCTATAGGAATAGAGTAAGTTTGTCCCTTCTTTATTGAAACATTTCCTCTAGCAACAGTTCCTTCTATTGTATAGCCAGGTTGTGGTTCAAATACGTTTGCACCCGTAGTAGTCCAAGTAATCCTGACTCTATCAGAATCTATATTTGATTTTAGAATCATCTCGTATTTTATTTTTCTGGTAGCAGGATCTTGGGTGTATTCTTTAAACTCGGCTCTTAGACCTTCAACATCTTGAATTTGTGGGGATTGAGACTGTGTAGTTAAGTCCTGTGCCGAAATTACTATAGGTGTTATTAGTGTAGCTAGCAGAACTATTATTAATAAAGGCTTTTTTATAGAATTGATCAAATTTTTCACGTGAACGTATACCGGTATACGGATAATAAGTTTATTTTACTATAAATTAATTAAGATTTTCTAATAATTAACATTGGGGTTATGTTTCCGTCATCATCCTGACCTTGAGGGTTCCCTTTTAATATTTCCATCAAATCCTGAACAGAATATGATTCTTTTAGTTTTGAACTATACCCTATAATGTTGTTGTCGATATTGTTACCATCTACAATTGCTACCGGAAATCCAATTTTATTCTGAAGATCTTCTGCAATTTTGTCGGCGTTAATTGGTGGCAAAAAGGCATATTCGTTAAATGGTTTCATTGCGGTTGGTATAAAACCATCAATTGCATTTATATTATGACCTGCAATCCTGTAGAAGTAACCAGGTTTCCCTAAGATCTTCATTATAGTACCGCCTAGTAATGCAATTATCATTCTAGGGTAGCCAACCATATTAATAGCTACTTGCATTTTTTCTGGAAGAGAGTACCCATAATCATTTGGCCACTTTTTTACGAACTTTACAATTAATCGTGCTAACGGGGTAATTTTTACTTCAGATCTGTGAACAACAAACTTTTGAGTAATGCTTATTATTTTTGAGGAAATACATAAAAAGTCCCCTTCTTTTAAGTAAGGACTTGCATAATCTTCAATAAATTTATTTAGATCATCACCTATATTCACAATAGGAGTTTCGACAGGAAATCTTGCATATTTTTCATCCCGATATTCCATATAAAGCTCTCTGTGAGCATTAGCTTCGCTCTTAATTCCGTAGGTACTCATTGTATGAGTGTAAAAACTTATGTAATTTATTTTAATCTATATAGTACTATTTGAAAATCAGGTTATGCTATGACTTTACAATTTGTTATTTAATACTTAGTATGTAGTTAGATAAATGTTTATTTGTTTTCATGCTCTCGAATAATAGCAATCTACTACAATCAACCCTTGCTGTATCAGCATTGTTTCTCGTAATTAGTCTTGCGACCGTCACTATTACTTCACTCAATCCTATAATAGAGGAAAGTACAGCGATGCTTGAGGGCCCAGGTGTGGCAGGGATTTCCACAGATGCGAAACAAAAATACCCATTAGACGTTAATCTATCTAATTCATCCCTTAAAGGGGTCTTTACCTCATCAATAGTCAGGAATAATGCCAACAATTCTTCTGCTTCTATAAAGTTAAACTCTCCTGGTTTAGGCATGGGAACAACAAGACAGGAAGTTTTAGAGTTATATAATCCAAATAATCAAGTAATAAGAACAAAGGTTAGTTTCTACATGGCCGAAGAATTAAAGGGCAAAATTAAAGTTTATCTTGAAGATGAAAAAGATACTTTAGTAATGTATACAATTGACGAGTCTTATGGTCCTAAAACTATCACACTACCTGAGCTATCAAATCGAAATTTTGTAATTAGAATAGAGTCCAGTGAACAAATTGTTGAGCCAGTTGAGCTCGTATTATCCTTAACTGAAGGTTATTGACGCCGTATACCTTTACAGTATTCACCATATTGGCTTATTATTTTAAAAACAATATTTGTTTCTGCTTAGTAATAAGTTTGTAAGAAAGATAATTTAATATTGTTTAGTTTATATTTAAAAATTTTAATATGGCAAAAGCAACTTCAAAAGAGGAACCTAGCACAAGTACAGATAACAAAGCAGATGCTATAAAAATGGCGATGCAGCAAATTACTAAGCAATTTGGTGAAGGTTCTATAATGACTCTTGCAGAGGAGAAGGTAAAAAAGTACGACGCAATTTCTACTGGTGCTATAGGCTTAGATATCGCATTAGGAGTAGGTGGGGTTCCTAAGGGTAGAATAATTGAAATTTATGGACCTGAATCTTCCGGTAAGACAACTTTAGCAATGCACATTATTGCTGAAGCTCAGAAAACTGGTGGAACAGCTGCCCTAATTGATGCAGAGCATGCATTCGATCCTGAATATGCAAAAAAAATAGGAATAGACACAGATACTTTATTAGTTTCTCAACCTGATTACGGAGAACAAGCGTTGGAAATATTAGAGACACTGTTAAGATCAGGTGCATTAAATGTAATTGTGGTGGACTCCGTTGCTGCATTGACTCCTAAGGCTGAAATTGATGGGGAGATGGGAGATTCGCACATGGGTTTGCAAGCTAGGTTAATGAGTCAAGCCTTAAGAAAAATTACTGGTATTGCAAACAAGACAAATACTGTCGTAATTTTCTTAAATCAATTAAGAATGAAAATTGGTGTAATGTTCGGTAATCCGGAAACTACAACAGGTGGTAATGCTCTAAAATTCTATGCATCGGTTAGAATGGATATTAGGGCTAAAGAAAAAATAACCAAGGGTGAAGATATTGTCGGTAATTTAGTTAGAGTAAAGGTTGTTAAGAACAAGGTAGCGCCACCATTCAAAGAAACTGAATTTGAAATAAGATACGGAGAGGGAATTGATAAAATCTCCAGTTTAGTAGATGCAGCAGTTAAGTATGGTGTAATTGAAAAATCCGGAGCATGGTTTAAAAGAAACGGTGAAAATCTGGGGCAAGGAAAAGAAGGTCTTAAAGAATTGCTATTTAATGACAAAAAATTGTTAAAAGAAGTGTGGGATGAGGTAAAGAAATCAGCAGGATTACAATAAGATAATGAATGTTGAAAAAACCATAAAATTTTTAAATGCACTAAAAGCAAATAATAATAAAGAATGGTTTGAACAAAATAGAGCTGAATATACTGTTCTTAGAGAGGATTTTTATAAATTAATAGAAGACATTAAGTTTAGCTCTATTAGTTTTGATAAGACCTTTGAAACCTACAACCCAAAACGAGTAGCGTATCGAATCAATAGAGACGTCAGATTCTCTAAAGATAAATCTCCTTATAAGTCTGAGTTCGGTGCGCTATTTGCCGCAAATAAACAAGAAAAGGAAAATGGCTACCACTTTCACATAAATAGTCTGGGACAATTATTTATAGGAGGAGGAGCTTACCTTCCAGATCGAGATCAATTAACAAAAATTAAAAGAAAAATAGTAGAAGATCCAGACACTTTTGAAGAAATTATCTATAATAAAGAGTTTGATAAAGTTTTTGGCGGGTTAAGTACGGAATTCACTTACAAAAAAGTACCACCGGAATTCAATGATAATTATGAATTAGCTGAGTATTTAAAGCTCAAAGGCTTTTTTGCCTTTAAAGGCTTTGAATTTAATGAGTATGGTAAAGCTAATCTTGCCGAATTTTTATCTGAGAAGTTTAAAATTGTAAGTCCTTTAGTAAAATATATAAAGGAAATTCTGTAGAAAACTTGACTAAAAAAGGGTAGATACTGTTTAATTAATTTACACTAAAGTCAAAATTAAATTCTGTGCATATGAACAATATTGGTCTAAAATCTCTGGAACACTTATTTATCTCTAAAGTAAGAATTAAAACTCTAAAGTACTTTGTAATGAATCCTGGAATAACTATCCACCTAAGAGGTGCCGTTAGGGAATTCGAAGAGGAAATTAATGCCGTAAGGAGAGAATTAAATAGACTAGAAGAAACTAAATTTATAGTCTGCGAGAGCAAAGGAAATCGAAAATATTTTAAAGCAAATGTAGAACATATTTTCTTTAACGATATCGCATCAATGTTTCATAAGGTTTATGGTTTAGGGGGCGAGGTTATAACCGGTAGCAAGAAAATAGGGGAAATAGAGTTCGCATTTTTAACCCCGGCATTTACAAAAGCCTATGTAAATGGATCACAACCTATTGATTTAGTTGTAATTGGAGACATTGACTTACCTGTTCTTGAGGAATTAGTTAAGAATTATCAATCACCTGCAGGGAGGGAGATTCACTATATGGTCTTAAAATCTAATGAGTTTGCACTAAGAAAAAGGAGAAAGGATCAGATGATTATTGACCTTTTAAGTCAAGATAATACCCTATTGATAGGAAATTACGAGGAATTAACTAAATGACAAAAAAAACTATACAGATAGTTGGTCCATATTTTACCAACTATAGCTTAGCTAAAGTTAATAGAAATCTTGCATCTGCAATAAATTCGCTAGGGGAAAATTACGAGGCCTTCTTGTATTGTGATAAGGATAAAATTGATTGGTTACCTTCAACTTCCGATTTAGAAAAATTCCCCGATATTAAAGATAAAGTTAAATTTGATCCCTTTGAAACCGATATTGCAATTTATAATAATTTCCCTAAATCAGTTACCAATTTACATGGACTAAAGAATCTAAATGCGAAAGTTAAATTAATGTATACAGCTTGGGAAGATAATTCTTACCCAGAGATTTGGGTAGATGAAATAAACTCAAACCTGCAAGGAGTTATGGTGGCATCAAAATTCGTAAAGGAAACACTGTTAAATTCTGGTGTGAAAGTTCCTATTTATGTAGTATCGAATGCGTTAGATGAAACATTAGGTTCTGTACTAGGTAAAAAATATGAAATTAAAACTAATAAGAAATTTAAATTTTTACATGTAAGTACGGCAAAGCAGAGAAAGGGTGTAGATATTTTACTCAAAGCGTATTTTAGCGAATTTACTGATAAAGATGATTGTACACTTGTAATTAAAAGCTTTCCCGGACCCGATAATATTGTTGATCAATTAATTAATGAACTTAAGTCGGAAAACTCTCCGGAGGTTATCCATATAAATTCAGCTGATTTTACGGATGAAGAAATTGGGGATTTAAACCGAGCCTGTGACTGTGTTGTTTATCCGACAAGAGGAGAAGGATTCGGCTTACCTATACTAGAAGCTATGAAAATCGGGATACCGGTAATTACTACAGGATACAGTGGTCATATGGACTTTTGTGATTACAATAATTCGTACCTACTTGATTTTAAGTTAGAAATCTCAAGTAAGAACGAGATTGTAAACTTAAACTCATACTGGGCTGAACCAGATATAGACCAGCTAAAAAGTTACATGAAAGAAGTTTTTTATACCGTAACTCAAGGTTCTAAGGCTCAGAAACTAGAGCTTGAAGAGAGGGTAAGTAAAGCCAAAATATCGGCCGATAAAATAAACTGGGCTAACTCAGCAAAGAAAACTATTGAGTTTATAAGCAAGGTTCAGGGTGCAGCAGAATTAAAAAATCAAAATATAGCAGTACTTACCTTTTTGAACGATCAGACAGGCATTCATTTTTATTCAGAAGGTTTATACAAGAACATCGAAGCTCTCTTTAATAAATTTTATTATCTCGCAAACTCGGATATCGCCGATAGGACAGCTCCCGATGCAGCAAATGTAATAAGAAACTGGTCAACGGGCGAAACTCAATTCAATGAAGTAATAGAATTCCTAAAGACCGAAGAAATTGATTATCTCCATATTCAGTACCATACTGGCGCATTTTCTCCTGAATCGTTAAATGAGTTTCTGCTTAAATTAAGTTACTTAGGGGTTAAGACTTTTGTAACGCTTCATTCAGTAAGATCCACCGGTTTTGATCTTATTAAGTCTTGTGAGAATTTAAAATATGCAACCAAAATAATTTTTCATAATAAAGAAGATGCAGATTATGCAAAGCAAACTTTTGATAATTGTGAGTTAATGAGAATTCCAAGGATAGAGTATAGGAATAGAAATAAATTTACTCTACGAAAAACCTTAGGATTAGCAGAAAATACACCAATTATTGCTACGCATGGACTGTTAAATACCAATAAGGGAGTAGAGCATATTATTGAAGCAGTAGGTTTATTAAAGAAAAAATACAATAAGATATTGTTTATCGCTTTAAGTGCAGTGTCATCAAATAATATTCTTGCTGGTGGACTCCTTAATTCTATAAAAGAACAGATAAATAAGTCGGAATTACAGGATAATGTTATGTTGGTTACTGATTTTCTAGACCGTAAGGTCATAGAAGTGATTTTACAAGCGGTAGATATTAATATACTTGCTTATGTTGATATTGCTGGTGAATCAGCTAGTGCGGCTGTAGAAAAGACACTGGCTTCATTGAATCCTACAATAGTTACAAATATCAAGGCCTTTGAGGAATTAAACAATGAAGTATTCAAAATAGAGAACAATTCCTCAGATGCAATTGCACAAGCAGTAGAGAAGTTATTAAACGACAAAGAACTAGTAAACTCGATTACAAGTTCCGCAGCAATAAATATAGAGGAATCAAGCTATGTTAATAAGGCTCTAGAAACTATTAAGTTCTATTGTTAAAACCGTAATCAGCCTTAAGACTTTCTATTTGCACATCTTGGTCTCCAAAAATATCAATAGCATTAACTATCCCCAAGCCTATAAATATAGATAGTATTGAACTTCCACCATAGCTAATCAAAGGCAAAGGAACCCCAGTAATTGGCGTAATGCCCATATTCATAGCAATATGTTGTGCACAGTTAAAAAATATTAAGGAAATCACTCCAATGCAAATAAACCTGTAGAAGTTATCGTTAGTTTTAAGAAATATTTTAAAGATTTTAATTAAGAGAATAATATAAAGGCTTATAATCAATAATCCACCGACAAATCCAAATTGTTCAGCAAAACCAGCAAAAGCAAAGTCTGTAAAAGCAAAGGGGAGCAGTCTAGAATTCACAATATTACCTTTCAGTAGTCCCTTGCCAAAAACTCTTCCAGAGCCGACTGCTAGAATAGACATTTGCCTATTAAAATCTTCGTTTTGGAATAAATTTACATCATCTTCTGCACCCAAAAACGATTCAATTCTTTGTCTTTGATAAGGTTCAAGTACTTGATTATATGAGAAGCTTATAGCAGGCTGCGCTAAAAGTCCCACCCCAAAAAAGAAGTACATAATAATAGTATTTAATTTAAGTCTTTTACCTAGATAATAAATTAAGATTATTATTACTATACTTACTAAAAGATAAAAGTTAAATCCAAATAAATTAGAAAGATTCCCTAAGTCTATAGTGTTAAAACTGATTAATATCCCAACTACTAGCGGAACAATAAATAATAGTGCAGCAGGACTAATATTTAGATTTATTAAGAGTATTGATAAGAATATTAAAGTAAGTAAAATAGAGTTCCCTAAAGACTTTTGTTTTATAATGAGCACCACACTTACAAGGTAAAATAAAATTGCCATTGCAGATTTAATAAATTCCTCAGACGTTAACATCCTTCTTATCTGAACCCAGCTGCTTTCCTTTAATAAATAAATATTAAAGATTTCCTCAGTTTCTCTTTTTGTCCTCACCCCTAAACAAAAAGCTGTGAATAGTATAATGCTTACTTTTACAAACTCCGAAGGTTGAAAACTGAAGAACCCTAGGTCTATCCATCTTTGTGCTCCATATATTTCGGTACCTAGGAATATTACAGCCACTAAAGAAGCTATAGAGAAGGCTACAATTAAAAGATTTACTATCTTTAGCTTTAACTTGGCAGGATTAATTGTGGATATAGTAAGGAAAAGCACAAATCCAACCAAATAGAACGCCAGGTGATTAGTGAACATACCCGATACCCCGTTGTCGTAAGTTGTTGAAAAGACAGTAATTCCTCCAATAACGCACAGACTGAGTATAGGTAGAATAAAAGAAAGTTTAGTATCCTTTAGTTTTTCAAATTTGAACATAAGTAATTATACATATTTTATTCTAAAGTCCATTGGAATTTAATTCCATTGCCTAATGTGCTAAAATCAACGAGTTAAAAATTTTTTATTTTCCAATGCCAAACAAAGTTGAAAAAGTTATACAAAATTCCGTAAGAACACCTATAGTCGCTGTAATGGGGCATGTCGACCACGGCAAGACCAGTTTTCTAGATGCAATTAGAGGAACTAGAGTTGCAGATAAGGAAGCAGGAGGTATTACCCAGAATACAAGGGCCCACGAGGTCGTTACAAAAAGTGGTTTTAGAATCACTTTTATTGACACGCCTGGACACGAAGCATTCAGTAGTATGAGATCTAGAGGTGCACAGGTTACCGACTTTGTACTATTAATTGTTGCCGCAGATGATGGTGTGCAGCCGCAAACTAAACAGTCAATTGAATTCGCAAAAAGAGATAATGTCCCAATTATTGTAGCTATTAATAAAGTTGATATTAAAGGCATTAATCTTCAAAAGATTAAGACTGAATTATCAAGTTATGGAGTTGTAGCAGAAGAATATGGCGGAGATACGCTATTCTTTGAGATATCTGCGAAAGAAAGAACAGGACTAGATGAATTACTTGAAGGCATTCAGCTACTATCTGAGGTTCATGAATTAAAGTCTGTAATGCCTAAAGAAGGTACGAATGCAGAGGCATTTATTCTAGAATCTTCCTTAGATAAGCAAATTGGTAATGTTGCCTTATGTATTCTAAAATCTGGAAATCTTAATAGTAGAATCTATGGTGTTTCCAAAGAAGGGATTTTTAAGGTAAGAAGTTACCTTGATCACACTCAAAAACCTATTGACAAGGTTATGGAATCACAGCCGTTCTGGATTACCGGACTAAGAACCACATTACCTGCGGGAGAAACTTTATACTTTGTAGAGAATGAAGATAAGGCTAGATTATTAGCAAAGGAATTAGCAGTAAAAGAGATCGCTCAAGAAGAAAAGACTGAGGAAGTAGAGGGTATGTCTGCTGCAGAGACTATGTTCGCCAAAATGTTAATCGGAAGAGAAGAGGTCAAGCAAGGTTTGGATGTAAAAAAGCTAAATGTAATAGTAAAGGCTTCTACAGAAGGAACTCTTGAAGCTATTTTGTCTCATTTGAAGGGGATTAAAACTGAAGAGGCTGAAATTAACATTCTTGCATCAGGGACTGGAAATGTAACCGAAGATGAAATTACTAGAGCAAAGTTGGCACATGCTATTGTGGTAACATTTCAATTGCCAACGCCTTCAAAAATTGCAACTCAAGCTCGGAACGAGAAAGTCTTGGTAAGAAACTACGAAGTAATTTACGAAATGTTTGATGAAGTAACAGATGTATTAAATAGCTTGGGAGCACCAGTTGAGGAAGAAGTTGAAATCGCAAAGGCGAAAGTAAAACAAGTATTCACACTTTCCGATGGCTCAGCTGTTTATGGAAGTGAAGTAGTTAAAGGTTTAATGTTAAGAGGTTACAGAGTAAAAATACTAAGACAGGTTAAAGACGATATTTATGAATTAGGAAGAGGAAAGATTACTTCGTTAAGAATTAGAAAGGATGAAGTAAAGGAAGTTAAAAAAGGTTTAGATTGCGGAATATTAATAGACAACAAGATTGAACAAGTTGAACCGGGTGATGAAATAGTAGCGTTTAAACTAGAATCAGCATTTTAAAAAAAGCCCCGAAGGGCTTTTTTTTATTCCTTATCTTCTAACGTTTCCAGCCATTTCTGAGCATCAAGAGCCGCTCTACAACCTGCACCAGCAGCCGTTATTGCCTGCCTATATTTATGATCCTCTACATCTCCTGCCACAAACACTCCTTGCATAGAAGTATGAACACCATCCGAACTCTTTATGTATCCTTCTTCTGTAAGCTCAATTGTATTTCCTAAGAAGTCCGTAACCGGAATATGACCTATAGCTAGGAATATTCCATCCACCTTTAAGCTTGTTTTCTCGTTTGTCTTGTTATTTAGTAAATTTAAAGTACTAACCTTCAATTCGCCTTCAATTGACTCTACCTGGGAGTTATATAAAACCTCAATTTTGGGGTTGTTTAGAGCTCTATGAATCATTATTGGACTTGCCCTAAATTCATCTCTTCTATGTACTAAGTATACCTTTGTTGCAAATCTGGTAAGAAATGTGGCATCTTCCATTGCACTATCTCCTCCACCAATTACAGCAACTGTTTTCTCTTTATAAAATGCGGCGTCGCAGGTTGCACATGTAGAAACTCCTCTTCCATAAAACTTAGTTTCTCCCGGCACATTCAATAAACGTGGAGTAGCACCTGTTGCAAGAATAACTGCATCGGATTCATATTCATTTTCGTATGTTTTTACGACCTTGCTATCACCTTTGTCTATAACTTGAGTTGCGTTCTCATAAATTATTTCAGCCCCAAATCTTTTCGCCTGCTCCAGCATATTACTCATCAAATCTGGGCCCTTAATTCCTTCTATGAAACCTGGAAAGTTTTCAACTTCGGTTGTATTCATTAATTGACCACCCCAAGTAACGCCTGCAATGACTAGAGGGTTAAGATCTGCTCGAGCAGCATAAATTGCGGCTGTTAATCCTGCAGGTCCGGACCCAACAATAATTAATTTTCTTTTCATATTTATTCTGCTAACTCGGGAATATTCTTTTTTATCATTTGATCAAAGAATTGTTCAGGTCTAGCACCTAAAAGGCTGTCCACTGGTTGTCCATCCTTAAAAAGTACGACAAGAGGTATGCTCATGACTCCATACATATTAGATGTTAGCGGGTTAGAATCTGTATCAAGTTTTCCTACTTTTAATTTACCGCTATATTTTTGCGCCAATTTTTCGACAATTGGAGCGATTGCTCTACATGGTTCACACCATTCGGCCCAGAAATCTACAAGGGTGTATCCTTGTTTAATCTGTTCGGAAAAATCCTTGTCGGTTAAATGTAAAACTAGGTCTCCAGATGCGTTGGTTTGTTGTGCTGGAAGTAAATTTGCACTCATTCCCATAAAATAAATTTAATAATTAAAGTTTAATTGTTCGTAGAAATAATTTAACACACCCGACTAACTTATTTTAAAAAATTTCACTACCAAATCCTCGAACTGTTTCTTTTTATCTGCTTCTGATTTTTTATTAAAACATTCGTTGCAGTCTTCCTTTAACATGTTTATTGCAATGGAAGAGAGGGCAGCTCTAACTGCCTGAATTTGCGTGACAATCTCTATTGAGTCTCGGTTCTCTGAAATCATTTTCTCAATTCCATGGATTTGTCCTTTTACACGGTTTAAATTTTTTGTAGTCTCTTCACTGACTTTTTTACAATCTATCTTCTCCATAAAAATATAATACCCCCATAGGGTATCTTCGTCAATCGGATTATTTGTAATTTTGGACAAAATATTTAATTGACTATACAATAGTAGAGAATGAAAAAACTAAAAAACATAGTAACAATAACTTTCGTTGTCTTTAACTTAGCTCTATTAGTAATTGCCAATACCTCGGTACCATTTCTGAATAATATAAGAATTCAATATGTAGCACCAGGAGTAAGCGTGGGTCAGTCATTGCAAGAACAATTGGATGATATTAATAGGCAGATTGATGAAGTTAAGAGAGAGAAAGAGGGTCTTCAATCACAATTAGACCAAAATGCATATGTCATAAATGGTTATAGCTCCGAACTCTCAAGACTATATGGAGAGGCAGATTTATACAATAAACAAATTGAAGAGTTAGACCTAGAAATAAAGCAACTTGAACTTCAAATAGCAAGTCTTAATAAAGATATAGACAAACAAAAAGCCGACATTACAAAGACAGAAAATACCATAACTGGTCTGGAAGAAGAATCGGCAGAAAGAATTAGAGATAACTACTTTAATTTTAGACTTTATAGGTCAACTGACGATGCTAGTACAGTTTTCAATCTAACGAATATAAATACTTTCTTTAAAACATCTCAATATAAGGAGCTAATTCAATCGGATACTAACGACGTTATGGTTGAGCTTGCGGAATTAAAACAACAACTTCAAGACAAAAAGTTAGAGCTAAACAATAAATTGATAGAAGTTAATAAGAGTAAGGAAATTGTTGATGTCAAAAAGACTGACTTAGCAAAAAAGAGAGAAGAAGCAGATGTGAGAATTACTGCGTATCAGAAAGAATTAAATGCTCTTCAAGCGCAGAACAATAGTAATCAATCAAGATTGTTCCAATTTAATGATGATCAAGCCAAGCTTGAAGCACAGGCAAGTCTTGTGCAACAGCAGATCTTTAACAGCTATGTTCCCGCCGACGATGGTCAATATGTGGTAGCTGGAACATATATGGGTAAACAAGGTTGTACGGGGTTATGTACAGGTGCACATTTGCACTTTATGGTATACATAAACAACCAATTACAGAACCCATGTGGATATTTGAAAGATGGTATTGTAGATGGTTGTGGAGGAGGCTATCTTGATGCACCTTTGCAAGGGAACATTACCTTTACAAGTGGTTTTGGAAACAGATGCTTCTGGTGGGGAGATTCGAACTACTGCGATTTTCATACGGGAATTGATATTATAGGATCACCTTGGAATGCACCAATATTTGCAGCTCACGATGGCTATGTGCATAAATTCTGGGATGATGGATATGGAGCACAATACATAATTTTATGTCAGAATAGAGATTGCTCAGGTTTAAAGACTGGTTACTGGCACTTGAGTGAGTTCTAAAAATGAATTTAACTCAAAAGATTTCAATTCTAATTTTAGCTTCACTATTACTTCCATTTAGCACCCTTAATGCACAATCTCAGGGAGAAATTAGCATTAGTGCTAGTGTTAGTAGCTGTACTGCTTCCTTGATTATTAAACCGGAGAAGAGAATGCCTAGAGAAGGTAATTTTGCAGATAAATATTTGGTTGTATTTTATGACCAGTTATATCAAGAGATTTTTCGAATAGATAATCTTGAGACAAATAATAATGGTTACTCATCTATAGATTTGTGTTCTAGAGAAATTTCTACAACACCAGGAATTTATTCAATTTATATAAAAAGTGCAAGTCATTTAGGCAAATTGTTTTCAAATGTTCAAGGTTTTTTTAACTATTCAACTGAATTCAATCTTGCAAGAAATGAAAATGAATACTTACTCGCAGGTGATGCAATAAATCATAATTATATTAATGGACTTGATGTAAACAAAGTAATAAACAGACTCTATACGAATGAACCCAGATACGATTTTAATAAGGATGGCATAGTAAACTCCTTAGATTTGAGTAATCAAATATATAATTTACATAAGCGTGGGGATTTGAATCTATGAATAGGTTATTACTGGTATTAGTTTTTGTTTTAATCGCCCCTATGGTTAAAATTCATGCTGCCTCTTATATTCAAGATAATATTGTCAGTTTAAATGATGATGATTGTTCTTACACACTAGATATTTTTATAGATACCGAAGGCAAATACTCTAATTCTGCCGATCTAATAATTAAATACAATTTAACAGAAGTGACTATTTTAGACGCCGATCCTTTAGTCGATGGCGTTCAGATAATACCCGGAAATGCTTATGAGTCATATGTATATAACAGGGTCGAAGGAAATCAAATTAAAATTACCGCCGTTAGGTTCGATTCTATAAATGGAAGGTATCTTTTTGCTAAGATACCCTTTGTCGCACATACTAAGAATCCTGTATTTCAAATACAATTCGATGGTTTAGACAATACATACGATAGCAATATTGCTGAACTAACAACAAGTTTAGATCTTCTAACAAGTGTACACAATTTGCCAATTCAAACATCAAATTATGAATGCTCGTTAACGCCTAATCAAATTAACAATATTGTTTTACCGGTAAAAGATTCGTCGGAAACGCCAATGTCTATAGAAACTATTGTTCTTTTTACTGTTTTAGTTTTAGTACTTTTATTGGCAATATTATTGCTAATAAGTAAATTATTACTTACAAAGAGGATTACTGTGGAAAATTCTAAGACCCATCAGCCCCTTGCAGGTACGATTATTCTACTTTCAGATAATTCTAAATATATTATTACAGATAAAAATGGACAGTTTAGGGTTTCGAGAAGATATCTGAAGAAAAAGATGATTGTTAGTAAGCAAGGTTATCAAGAGCAGGCGTTAGACAATGGAATCGGCAGCAATAATAAGTTATTACTAACCCCTAGTTAAATTCTGTAGAACGCAATGCATTCGTTCAAGGTTGAAACTAAAGAATCAATTTCCTCCTTTGAATTATATATACTCATAGATATACGCACCGAGGCAGGAATTTCAAAAACCTCACGATGTAGTATTTGCGTGCAGTGATGACCTGCCCTAACGCATATATTTTTATCTCCTAAAAATTGAGCAATATCGTGTGGGTGAATTCCTTTAAGGGTAAAACTAATTACCGCACCGGAATGTATATTTTCTGAGTGGTATATCTTTATTTTTTCTAATCCAGAAAGTTCTTGCAATGCGTAGGCCTTAAGTTCATTTTCAATCTGTGAAATTTTATTAAATCCCATCTCGTTGATAAAATCTACAGCTGAACCCAGAGCAATTGCTTCAGCAATTGGTGGGGTGCCAGCCTCAAACTTTTCTGGAGATTGAGTCCAGGAGGTTGACTCCCTTGATACTTTGTCTACAATACCTCCACCAACCTTGAAAGGTTGCATTTTTTCTAGAAAGGTTCGCTTTGCATACATTATTCCGACGCCTGTTGGACCAAACATTTTGTGTCCTGAAAATACCAGAAAATCTATGTCCATTTCTTTTACATTAATTGGCATATGTGCAATCGCCTGTGCTGCATCCGCAATAAAAATTGCATCTTTTAAATTGTTTTTTCTTAAATCCTTAATATCTGTAAATTTACCGGTCACATTACTAATAATAGAGTAGGCAACAATATCAAATTTCTTGTTTTCATCGAAATTCAATTGATTCTCTTTGAAAGTTGCGAATTCTAAATTATTCCCTGAAACTCTCTGCCACGGTAAAAAATTTGAATGATGTTCAAGTTCAGTGGTTAAAATATTCGCATTGTTACTTATTATCTGACTATTTAACAATGACTGAGCAATTAAATTTGTAGCGTCGGTAGTGCCCGAAGTAAAGACTATTTCGTCTTTATCTGCGTTTATAAATTTTGCAATTTTTTCTCTTGCTCTGTCGTATTCTTCATCGGCCCGAACAGCAATAGGATATAGCCCTCTATGAACATTGGAGTTGTATTGGGTGTAAACCTCAGTCAATTTATCTAATACTAAGGTAGGTTTCTGAGTTGTTGAGGCATTGTCTAAAAATATTAAGTCCGGAATATTTTTAAATATTGGAAATAGATCCTTTATACTGTTCATAATTAAACGAGATTATACCATTGCAATAGGTAATGTATTATCTAAAGTAATTATGGGCATCGGATGACACAAGCTTAAAGTTTTTAGGCTTATTTAAATCTAAAACCAACAAACCCCTATTAGTTTGATAAAATAGCAAATTCGATTCCTGATAGATTCCGTATATTGTGTAGTCTGGCGTTAGACTGGAAATCTTTTCTTCCTGACTTCTATCAACGGTAAATGTATAAATATTTGATCTGGACTCTCTTGTTTCAAAGAAAATAATCTTGTTAGTATCATTCTTAACAAATTGGTAGCCTAACCCTTTTATATTTTCTTTTAGAGTTCTAAGATCATCTGATGCTACATTCACAATAGCCAGGTCAATTAAATCTGTATTTGGATTCTTTCTGCTAATTAGCACAAGGTTCCCGTCTTCTGATATATCGTAAACTGTTATATTCTGACTAGTTAGAATATTCTTTGTCTGTTCCGATTCAATATTATACAAATAGAGTTCAGTCTGATTATTATTTTGATAACTATAAAGTACAAACTTTCCATTATTTGATATCCTTAAGTTCTCAAATTTAAAACTTGTGTTGGTTAAGAGTTTTACATCCTTTCTATTATTGCCATCAATATCCATAACTTGTAGCCCTGGTTGGTTTATGGCACCTTGCTTAACGTAAAGATTTAGCATTTTCTTTGCAATAAAGTTCGCTGTTAGTTGATTCAAATTGCTTGTATTTATTGTCATTCTGTCAGGAGTTGGGTTTACAATATCCACCTTATAAGGCATTTTTAGCGTATTACCATTACTTGCTTGGTGGAATGTACTATCTTTAAATGACTGATAGTATAAATTCTGCTCCTCAATGCTAAAAAATTTTGTATACAAATCTATTGCAGTATCATCAGCAATTAGCTTCCTATTTTCACCATCAAAATCTGAGCTGTAGAGTTTTATAGGGTCAAAACTACTAGTACCATCTCTTATTGGATAAATTGCAGAACCATTTTCTACTAATTTGAAGTTGAATAATTGGTTTTCTCCTTGTCGAATATTAATCTCGTAATCCCTGGTCTTATATCCATCTGCAGTTACTCTAATCTTGTATTTCTTTTCAGTGTCTAAGTCCTTTACTGCAAATTTACCATCCTCGGTAATATTTACTTGGTCTTGTAGAATATTCTCTACATAAAATTTTGTATTCAAAACCAAATCCTCTTTTACATAACTTTTTAGTTCACCCACAATGTCACCACCTGGAACCAAAGTTATATCCGGAATTTTATTCGTACCCGCTTGAAGGTCAATACTTTGAGTAATGTCTTTAAAATTTATAGAGTTGAATTTAAAGTCCAGCTTGCCCACCTTTATATCATTAATTAAAAAAGAGCCGTCGTCATTTATCTTATACTGTTTATCACCAATGAGTAATCTATCGTTTGTAAATTTATAGTCAGAACTATTTGGAATAAATTTCCCAGATAATATCCCTGTAATAGAGGATTTAAGTGCAAAGTCTTTTCTTGTAGAGTAGTCCAAAAGAACTTTAGTTATTCTAACTGTTTCAGTTGTATCGTCGTAGCCGTCTGCCTTTACAGTTACCTGTACGTCACCTATCTCAAGATTATCTACTGAATATCTACCTTGCGGATTTGTTTTTGCAACCTCGTTGTCACCAATAAAAATAGCTGCATTTTCAACTGGCTTACCCGTATTTGCATCTGTTATTTCTCCGTTAAGATTGATCTTTACGAATTTAGCGTCAATGTTGGTTATGGACAAAATTAGAAAAACTACAAAACAAACAAGAAAGGCTCCTAATATTCCTAAGCCAATCTTAAAAAACTTTTTACTGAAGTCATTTTTTAGTACACTTTTAGGTACTATATTATTAGTTCCATTATCTTGAGGAACAGGTTTCGCAGGAAGCATAGATTTCTTATCTAGTTCAATGCTAGCTTGTGTACCAATAGGTAAGTGTGAATAATCTTTGGGTTCACTAAGATCAATTACAGTCGGAGCAGCAGTATTGACAGGCTCTACTGGTGGAAGTTTTGTTTCAGGTACTTCCCCAGCTAAGGGAATTTTTTTTGGTTCTTTTGGTTGGTCCATTTAATTATTACTAATATTAGTAAGTATACAGTTGCTTTAATTAAGTATCAATTTAAAGCTATATAAAAACTTTTACTTTTTCTTTTGATATACTATTGCAGACATGAAAACTTTTAAATTCACCAAAAATAAAAAAATAGAGGAAACTACAGTTAATCCCACTCTAACTAACTCGTTCAGTCCTAATTTAGGTAATGAACTATCTTCGCTGGATTCAAAAACAAAATACGTTTCTTTTAAATCGGAAACAAAACCAAAGAGGAAGAGGGGTAGAAAATTATTGATCGTTTTGAGTATACTTTTTGTACTAACTGCAATCCTGGGAGTTTTAGCATATAACTATGTTTACATGCCTTACACCAGAATAAAGAAATCTGTTGATGATATTCAAGTCAATGCATCCTCTTTATTAGCTGATTTTGACAATAAGGATTTAAGTAAGATTGATACTTATTTTGCCAATATAAAAACAGACTTAAATAATGTAAATTCAGAAATTGATAGATTTGAATTTCTTGAGAATCTTGAATATACCAAGGGCTACTACGATAATTTTCAAGTAATGCGAACCGTTCTGGATAAGACTTCTAATTTATTAGATTCAACTTTACCTGACTTAAAGAATCTACTAAAAATAACGGGTTTTAAAACCGAGAAGAGTGATCCTAATACAGTCATAGTGCTAGACCCTGAAACTGGAGAAAAAAAGGAAGACAGTGCGTTTTCTTTAGTAATGAAGGAGCTGCCTCAGTATTTAGCCTTATACAGTAAGATTGAACCTCAGGTAATTGACATCTTTAACGAGGTAAAAAAGATTGATCCTAACTATGTACCACAAATCGGCGGAACTAATTATGCAGAAATAATTAAGGAAGTGGATGATTTTTCTACTAAATTCCCAAGTATATCCAAACAAACAATGGATTTTTTAAGTCATATGCCAGAAATTATAGGTTCAAATGATCCTGCAACTTACTTAGTAATTCTTCAAAATGAAACTGAAATGAGAGCTTCGGGAGGGTTGTTAAGCGCCTTTGGAACATTAACAATGAGTAATGGTGAAATCGGTGATATAAATCTTGAAGACATGTGGAATTTAGAAACTCATGTATCTTACGATTTAGGTGTTGATGTGGGTTATAGGAATATCTACGGTCAGTTGGTATTAATGGAAAGAGGTTGCGGTGCTTACTATTTGAGAGCGCAGGATGCAGGAATTTACCCTGATCTTAAACTCACAATGCAAATGCTTGCTGATTATTATAATGTTGCTAATTACTATTCTCCTGCAGATTTTCCTAGTTACAATTACGTACTAATTATAAACAACCACTTTGCGGAAACTTTAATAGACTTATTAGATCCTCTTGAAGTTGAAGGTTTCGGTACGGTAACATCCGACAAATTGTACGATTTAATAAAATCCCAAACAGATAGTGTAGAGAATAGAGGAAGTAAGGAACGAAAATCTATTATTAAGGACATTGCTAATGCTGCAAAAAAGAAGTTATTTGAATTTAAGATTGCCGACTTAGCAAGGCTAATTAATGCAATGGTAGGGTCTATACAAGCTAAAGATATAGGTATTTATGCTCCAAATGACTCATCTTTAGAAGCATATTTAGAAAAATATGGCTTTAGCGGAGAGACTGCAAAAACTTTTGAAGGTGACTATTTTCAATTAAGCGAGGCTCAGAATTGCGCGTTAAAAATTAATCGATGGTTAAGAAACGACGTAACACAAACAGTAAATATAGATGACAACGGCAATATTTCTAAGAGCGTATACACTCACTGGGTTCAACCGGAAATATATCAGGATTCGTACTTGGATCAATATGATATGAGTGGGAGATTTACCTATCGAGCATGGGTAAGATACTTTATGCCTACTGGTTCAACTAACGTAGTTTCCGATGGATATAATAACTCGGGCTACCTTTATTATTACCCCGATGAATATCAAGATGCCCAAATGCAAAAGTATGTAAGTGATAATATTATTCAATTTGATTCTCGAAGGGGTTCCGCAGAAGCGCCTATTCCCGAATCGCAACTGAACGTAAGTTATAACTTACCTGATAATCTTAACTATAACGCAACTGGAAGCTATAAGTTATTGATACAAAAACATCCAGGTAAGTCATGGGGAGAGAAGAATACAGTAATTATTAACCACGAAGGACAGGAATATAAAGTGGAATTTATTCTGGATAGGGATAAGGTAATTACCTATAGAGATGGAATTATAAGTGTAGATAACTACAATAAAAGCCTAGACTTTATTATTAATCTAGTTAATGAAGTCCCTTGGGATAAAATCAATACTGATTAAGGATCGGGGAGAAGTAAATCCTCCCCTATGTTGTTATCCTGCTTTCGCAGTTTTTGCGGCTTTATCATCGATCCAGTCATAATACCCACAGTGCCCACATCTGTGGGAACCGTTCTCACACTCGGGACAATTGTCCCTGGTGCAGGTACAGACCAATCTTTGATGCTTACCGCCTTGTGACTCATGGCGACGTGTAGGTGCTTTACTCCTACTAGTCTGTCTATATCTGGCTACCATAGTTGCCTCCCCTTAGGGAACGTTACTTACGGTTGACTAAATTTAACAGCATTCTCCTGATTTGTAAAACTTAATTCTGAAGGTATTTGTCAGCAATAATATCCGCATTCTTTTTTAGAGGTTCCCACCATTGTTGATTATTCTTATACCAATTAACAGTCTCTTCTAACCACTGTTCAATGGTCTTTTGAGGTTTAAATCCTAATTCATTCTCAGCTTTACTATAATTAATTGCATATCTAAAATCGTGACCTTTCCTATCGCCTACAAATTTAATTAGGCTTTCGGGTTTATCAAGCAATTTAAGAACAGTTTTTATAACCCATATATTGGTTCTTTCACCATTCCCACCCAGTAAATAGGTCTGGCCTATTTGGCCTTTTTTTAATATCAGTTCAATTCCTCTACAGTGGTCTTCTACATGAATCCAATCTCTGATCTGTTCTCCAGACCCATAAACAGGTATAAGTTCGTTAGATAGTGCTCTTGTAATTGCTAACGGAATTAACTTTTCCGGGTAACAGAAAGGACCGTAGTTATTTGAACAATTAGATATGGTTGCCTTTATTCCGTATGTATCAATATAAGCTCTAACAAGATGATCGGACGAGGCTTTTGAAGCTGAGTAAGGACTCCTTGGTGAATATCTTGTATTTTCATCAAATTTGGCGTCCGTTTGGCTTAGGCTTCCGAAAACCTCGTCTGTTGAAATGTGGTGAAGTCTTATGTGCGGATTATTGCGTATAGTTTCTAATATATTAAATGTCCCGTTTATGTTGGTGTTAATAAAATCCGCAGGACCGGTAATTGATCTATCGACATGTGATTCGGCTGCGAAATGAACTATTACTTCAATATTGTTTGCTTTAACTACCTTGGAAATCTCTTCGAAATTACAAATATTTCCTTTTATAAATTTGTAGTTCGGTAATTTACTGACTTTCAGTAAATTATCTAGGTTTCCGGCATAGGTTAATTTATCCAAGTTGAATATTTTGTCGGTAGAATTATTTTTTAACCAGTAACGAATAAAATTAGAACCTATAAAGCCAGCTCCTCCGGTAACTAGAATATTCATATTTTATTTAGAAAGGTAACTTTGTAAAAAGTATTTAATAACCGCTAATTTGCTTTTTATAGAGTAGTGTTTTAAAGCTATTATCAACCAAGCTTTGTTTACCTGTTTTTCTTTGTTAAAACTTTTATTCTTATTTGTAGATTGCATATAATTATGCCCAATTACCGCATTCGGGTTTAATATTACCTTCCAGTCAGACTTATGTGCCCGAATAAATAATTCAACTTCATCAAGATACATTTTGATTTTGTTATCGTATAGTCCAATCTGCATTAACATTTCCGTTCTGTACATAATACAAGCACCAGTAACTCCAAATACTTCTGTTAGTTTATTATATTGCCCTTTGTCCTCCTCCATGAAGCCTATATCGTACGCTTGCATAAATCCATCATAGAAAAGACCTGCGGAATTGATTAGTCCTTCGTTCTGATTCTTCCAGAATTTAACTATTGGGCCTGTTGCCCCAACCTTTGAGTTTTCAAAAGGTTTTAGGAGTTCCTCCAGTAAATCTTCCGCTACATAGGTATCCGGATTTAAGACCATTATAAAGTCTGAGCCAAATTTATTAACTGAATATTCAATTCCTAGATTATTTGCACCAGTAAGGAATAAATTAGTATTTTGGGGTAAAAGTTCAATATTGGGATAGTTTTCCCTTATTATTTTGACTGTGTTATCACTAGATGCATTATCGACCACAGTAATATTAAAATTCTTGTATGTTTGATTTGCTAAACTTTTTAAACAAAGTAATATATCCTTCTCGCTATTCCATGTAACAATAACTATTGAAATGTGTGGTTCTTGCTGCATAATTAATACTTTTTTAAATACTAGAAGCAATACTAAAATTCTGCTAGTATAAATTAAGCTTATAAGTTTTAGTTAGTTAAGAATATAATATCATAAGATAACTTCTTAATTGTAAGACAGTTTGTGTAAGCCGTTATAATAAGTACTAATAATAATATGGCAGGTTTAATTGATTTTTTAATACCTAAAGTAGAGGCGCAGGCAAGCGACGCTA
Organism: Patescibacteria group bacterium; assembly: GCA_016861265.1. Lineage (GTDB taxonomy): Bacteria > Patescibacteriota > Dojkabacteria > J137 > J137 > Brojett037. Next base: position 465,358 of record BOLA01000001.1, on the reverse strand, counting down.
TTTCTCAACCTACCTTTGGAGAAATTACAGCGGGCACAGGTTCCACTACAACATCAAGTGTTCTTTTAAATTGGGATAATCCTACAGTTAGAGTAGGTGACAAGTTTAAGGTTAGAGTAGAGGTGAAAACAGGAGACTTGAAAGTAAGTGAATATAAAGTTGTTATTACTTATAATAAAGATTTTCTAAGTGTTGTAGATAAAGATCCAGCAAGTCCTGGAACTCAGGTAACTATAATGGATACTCTGCTAACGGTAGAGGATCCATCCACTGATAATATTGCCGCAGATGGAAGAATTTCAGTAACTGCTTCTGCCGCTTCAGGTATAGACTATCAAGTAAATAAAGAAGTAGTTGAAATTGAATTTCAGGCACAAAAGCAGGGACAGACTAAGGTACAGGTTGCTACGGCTGTTGATGGAACAAGGCTTACTAGGTTAAATGGTCAGCCAATTGCGTTTAATGTAAATGAGGTTACTGTTAACGTGGCTCAGGCAGTTGCGGGAAATCCTAACCCACAGCCAGACACTACGCCTACCACGCCGACAACTCCAACTACTCCTACAACTCCGGTTGTAGAAACTCCGACTGTAATTCCCAATACTGCAATCTCAGATAATCCAAGTTTTATGCTTAGTATTGCACTAGGTGTTGGTTTTATATTTACCGGGTTCTCCTTAATGTGGGGGAAGATTAAAAGACAGAAATAACATAATTCCCTTAACAATTGCACATTTGGCCTAGTTTTGTTAAAATTTAAAGCTTAATTTTGCGTATATACATGAAAACCCAAAAACAGGACAGTGATAAGACAATTGAAGTAGAAGGTACTGTAGTCGCAGCTCTTCCCAAATTAGAATACAAAGTTGAAATTGACTTCAAAGGTATTAAACATACCCTTACCTGTCACGTATCTGGAAAAATGAAGACCAGATTCATTAACCTTGAGCTAGGGGATAAAGTATTATTAAGAATCTCCCTTTACGATATCGACAGAGGTATTATCTTTAGAAGATTAACAAGTAGACAGAAGCCGGTAGTTCAGGTAGAGAATAATGGTTGAAATTAATCGGTATTTTTGTTATAAATGCACGACGTGTATTTATGGCTAAATTTAAAATTTAGACAATTAATTTAGAAACTCTCCTATAAGGGGAACTTTAAATTGAGATTTTATCTTATAGAACAAAATACATCTGGCTTTTATAGCTAATGTATTTTATAATTCGGAACATGAAAGTAAAAGCAAGCGTTCAAAAAAGATGTAGATATTGCTACATTGTAAAAAGAAATAAAAGAAAGGTGACCAACGGAAAAGTTGAGTTTAGACCTACTTATTATGTATATTGCAAAGCTAATCCCAGACACAAACAAAGACAGGGATAATCTCTTATAACTTAAATAATTAATAATATGGCAAGAATAGTCGGAGTAGAAATACCAAATGAAAAAAGAATAGAAGCTTCTCTAAGATATATTTATGGAATTGGTTTAACAACTTCAAAGAAAATTTTAGAAGCAACAAACATTGATCCAAACAAACGAACTAAAGATTTGTCAGAGGCTGAAACAAGAAGACTATACGAATATATTGAAAAGAATGTTCCAACTGAAGGACAAGTAAAACAAGGTGTTTTTCAGGCTATTAAAAGAATCAAGGATATTAGAGCCTACAGAGGAGTAAGGCATAAGGCTGGTTTACCAGTAAGAGGTCAAAATACTAGAAGCAATTCTAAAACAAGAAAAGGAAGAGGAATTGCAGTTGGTGGATTAAAAAATAAAGTTACTAAATAATTAATAATATGGCAAAGGAAACTAAAGCAAAAACTAGTGCTAAGCCAGCTTCTAAAGCTGCTAAAGTAGTAAAAAAGAAGAAACTAAAATTAACATCACCAAAGGTAATGGTTAATATTAGATCTACATATAACAATACAATTATTAGCATATGTGATTACGAAGGAAATGTGATTTCTCAGAGTAGCTGCGGTAAAGTTGGGTTTATAGGTAGTAAGAAAAGTACAGCCTATGCTGCAACTAAGGCAGGAGAAGATGCTGCTGGAAAAGCAGTAACTGCAGGTGCTAGAGAAGCTGAGGTTGTAATTAGAGGAATTGGAGTAGGTAGACAGGCTGCTGTAAAAGGAATTAGAAGCGGCGGATTAAGAATTACTCTTTTAACTGATAAAACCCCTGTACCACACGGAGGTTGCAAACCAAGAAGAGCTCCAAAGAAATAAGAGCTTTATTAATTAAAGAAATATTATAAACTAATAACAATATGAGATATACAGGTGCTAAATGGAGAATTAACAGAAGAGAACAAGCTACAGTTTTAGGTAGTTCTGAAAAATGGAAAAGAAGAATGTCAATGCCAGGTCAATTCCCAGTATTGTCAAAGAGACCTTCTGAATACGCAATTCAGTTCAGAGAAAAACAGAAAGTAAAAAGAATGTATGGAATGAGCGAGGCTCAATTCCTAAGATTTTACGGACTTGCTTTAAAATCTTCAGGAAACACTAGCACTAGACTTTTACAGTTATTAGAACTTAGAGTAGATAATGTCTTATATAAACTTGGATTTGCAAATACAAGAGCAATGGCAAGGCAGTTCGTTACTCATGGTCATATTACTTTAAACGGTAAAAAACATAATATTCCATCTACAATTTTAAAACCTGGAGATGAGATTATGATTAAAGATGGATTAATGCCAAAGGCAAACGAAATCTTAGCTCAAAATAAGGGTTATGTTGTTCCTGCTTGGATAGAAAGATTAGAAAAAGGTGGAAAGGTTGTTGCTGAACCAACAAGAGATCAAATGGACTCAAGTATTAAGGAAAGATTAATTATTGAGCTTTACTCTAGATAAAATTAATTACATTAAAATTCCTGAACAAATTTTGGGAATTTTAAATTTTAAAATTTTAAAATTTAAATATGGTTGCTTTAAATCAATTCAGTATTAAGAAAGTGGAAGAAAAAGGTAATACCGCTACTTTTGCTATTGCACCATTACCAAAGGGATATGGTCATACATTAGCAGTTTATCTAAGAAGAATTCTATTATCTTCTATTCCAGGTTCTGCAATTACAGCAGTAAAAATCGATGGTGTACAACATGAGTATTCAACATTAGCAGGTGTATCTGATGATATTCTTGCTGTTATTCTATCTTTAAAGAATGTTGTTTTAGTATCAAAGAGTTTAGAACCTGTAGTACTAGACATTGATGTTAAAGGAAAGGATGGAGAAGTTGTTGAGGTAAAGGCAGGTGATATTCAAACTACATCAGAAGTAGAGATTATAAATCCTGAATATGTAATTACAAAGCTAACTAACGCTAAATCAAGATTCAAGGCTCAATTAACTGTAAAAAGAGGAGTCGGATTTGCAACAGGTGATGAATCTGCAAGAAAAGAATTAGGAATGTTACCAGTAGATGCAACCTTTTCTCCTGTTAGCCTAGTAAATTATACAATTACACAAACTAGAGTAGGACAAGAAACAGAACTTGATCAATTAAACTTGGTTGTAGAAACAAACGGTGCAGTTTCTGCAGTAGAGGCTTTACATGTTTCTGCAGATATTTTAAACCAATTAACAAATCACTTAGCAGATTTAACAGAACAAATGCTTTCCGGTAACGAAGTTACAGTAGCTTTAAATCAAAAACAAAAATTAGCTCAGACAGTTAGCTCACAAAGCGTTTCAAAACCTGAGTTAAGAGTTAATGATTTAAATCTATCTACTAGATTAACTAATGCATTGGTAAAGTCTGGATATGATGATCTAAATAAATTGGAAGGATTAACAGAAGAAGAATTATCAAATATTAGAGGAATGGGTAGTAAATCATTTACTGAATTATTAGACATTTTAAAGAAACACTCAATTAAATTAGTATAAAGGTATGAATAAACAGATTAAAAAACCTAGAATGCAAGGAAAGACAGCTAGTCATGTAGCTTCTATTACTAGAAGTTTAGTAATGGAATTAGTTAGAAATCAACAGATTAAGACTACACCTACTAAGGCTAAGATTGTTAAATCAAGATTTGATAGATTAGTGACTCTTTCAAAAAGAGGAGAATCTAGTCAAAGAATGATTCAATCGTTCTTTGCTTCAAACGAGAAAGCAATTGCTAAATTTAATAAAGTAGTTGAAACACAACTACAAGATAGAAATTCAGGCTATACAAGAATTGTAAAAACATTACCAAGAAAAGGTGATAATGCAGCACAAGTTTACATTATGCTAGTGAATGCAGAAGTAAAGGAAAAGAAATCTGAAGTACAAAAATTATTAGAAAAAAGACAAAAAGAAGAAAATAAGAAATCAGTAACTGGAAGAGTAAAAAAAGCAGTTAGTGGAACTAAAAAATAATAATTATAAACTTTTAAGTGCTTTACACACTAAATAAATTATGAAGAGCGTAACAAAAATAAAACAATCTGAAATTCAAGAAAAGTGGTATCTAGTAGATGCTTCTGGAATGAGAATTGGTAACCTTGCAACAAAAGTTGCAGAATTACTACAGGGTAAAACAAATCCTCTAGTAAGAAGATATCACAACCCAAGTACAAAGGTTGTGGTTATTAACGCAAAGGATATTGATTTTACTTTCAAAAGAGGAATGACTAAATTCTATAAGAACTATTCAGGATTTCCTGGAGGTTTAAAATTCACAAGTTTAGATGATTCATTCAGCAAACATCCAGAAAGACCAATTGAGATTGCTGTAAAAGGGATGTTGCCAAGAAATAAAAGAGGTGATGATATGTTCAATAACTTAAAGGTTTATGCAGATGCAAATCATCCACATACACCTGAAGAATTGCAACAAGTAGATATTAGAAATATAAGAATTTAATTTAAAAATATGGCAGAATTAGAATATTACTACGCATTAGGAAGAAGAAAAACTTCGGTAGCAACTGTAAGATTATTCTTAAAAAAGGGTAAGAGTACAATTAATGGTAAGGCTTTAGATCAAGTTTATCCATTAAAACCAGAACAGTCTCAAATTGAAGAACCTTTCAGAGTTGCAGAACTAGAAACTGACGGTGTAAGTTACACTGTTGTTGCAAAAGGTGGAGGAGTTCAATCTCAATTAGGTGCAATCAAATTAGGAATTGCTAGAGCAATTATTAAAAGATTCCCTGAAAAGAAGAAAGCATTGAAAGATGCTGGATTATTAGTAAGAGATTCTAGAATGGTAGAAAGAAAGAAAGCTGGTTTGAGAAAAGCAAGAAAGGCAGAACAATACTCAAAGAGATGATTTGGAATAAACGAGATTCCGGTAACCTATACGAAACAAAAGCCCTTAACTTCCTTGAAGATAAGGGCTTTATTTTGCTTGAACGAAACTTTTATATTAAAGGTGGAGAACTTGATTTGATAATGAGGGATCAAGATTTTATTGTCTTTGTGGAGGTAAGGAGCCTAAAGTTTAATGAGGATAGAGATATTTATTCCACTTTGAGTTCTTCCAAGAAGAAAAATCTTAGTAAGACTATAAATCACTGGTTATATAAAAATAAAATGCAAGATTGTCCCTGGCGATTTGATTATGTTGGAGTAACAATTAAGGAAGGTGAGTATTCAATTGAACACTTTGAATTTGTAAGTTTAAACTAAAATCCACTTGTCAGTTAACGTTTATAGCACTTTGCTGTTGATTAAAAAAGTTAGCAGGTATATAATTTGATTGCTAATAGGAAAAAGCAATATACTAATGTTGTAAGCAATTTGTATTTATAAATTAATAAAAATGCCAAAAGTTTTCCCAAATCCACAATTAATGCAACAAATAGCATCTTTAATGCCTCATTATTGCGATAAATGCGGACACAAGCATTTAAAGGGCGATTTAGAGGTTGTGAATGTAGATATAGATAAAATTGTATGTAAGCTTGAGTGTACTAATTGTAAGAATGTATATGTATTTCAGGTTAATTCACCGGGAGATGGAGTAATTAACACAAAAAAATCGGCAGTAAAATCAGACATGAATACCGATGAATTAAAAAGATTTAGCGACGTGGAAAATATTGTGAGTGAAGAAATTCTAGATGTGTATGTTTCTTTATCAGAAATAGAGACCATCGAAGATTTCAAAATGTTATTCAGCTAAGCTTAGGTCAATAATATTACAATTATTACGCAAGATTGCCGGTACCTCCTTTTGCTCAGCCGAGGTTAATATAAATTGTAGTTTCTTTTCGAGCAAGTAGCCTGCAATCTTGCTTCTGTTAACATCATCGAGTTCAGACATAATGTCGTCTAACAATAATAATGGATAAACTCCAAATTTCTTAAAATAGAGAAGTAACTCCGCAAATTTTAAAACACTAATTCCAATTCTTTGTTGACCTCTTGAACCCTTGAATTTTAAGTTCTGATTATTCAATAATATTGTGTAATCGTCCTTGTGAACACCATAAAGAGTTTTACCTACAATAATTTCCTTACTTCTATTATTTATAAATTTTTGTGTAATTGTAGTTTTAAAATCAAATTCAGTTGGCGAAATGTTAGGGATATATTCAATGCCTAAAGTAAAGTTTTCTAATCCAAATAGAACCATTTGTGCGTCAAGAAAGAAGGACTTAATCTGAGTAAAAAAATCTAACCTATAACTATATATTTCTGTGCCATCCTCAATTAATTTTTCGGTCCAAAATTCTAGCATCTTTTCCGGAACCTTCCCTTCTCTAATTTGTTTTATTACTGCATTTCTATTTTTAAGTACAGTTGTATATTTACTTAGGATTTTCTTGTATTCAGGATTTAATATACTTAAAAAGGCATTAAGGTCTGATCTGCGGATCTGAGGTTCCCCGATTACTAGATCCACGGTATGTGGAGCAAACAGAATTACTGGGAATTTGGGACTTATTTTACTGATTATTGTTTTCTTTGTATTAAGTTGAAAGTTGCGAATGAGTTTCTGATTATTTGAGATTGTTACATCAAGAGAATCACTGTCCCATTTAGTAGATACTTTGGCAAATTCCTGAGAAGGGCCAATTACCTCGGAGTTGGTTTCCATGGGTTTAAAAGACTCACCCAGTACTGAATAATAAATAGATTCCAATGCATTTGTCTTTCCTGAGCCATTCGGAGCTATTATCAAATTTCCCCCTTCTAACACCTTGGTGTTTAAGGAAGTAATATTTCTATAGTTTTTAATTACAATATGATTAAGCATAAATCTAATTTTAACAGGGAAGTTTCTAAAGTATAATTGAATTAATTAAAATACACTTATGAGAATAGGAATTGATGCATCAATGGTTGATAGTAACAAGGCGGGTATTGGTTACTATGCCTATAGCTTAATAGAAGCATTGTCTACGATTGATAAAAAAAATGAATATTATTTATTTACATACAATAGAAACCTCCTAGAGGATCTTAAACTTTCAGATAATTTTAGGGTAATTGAGATAGCAGGTACCGGTAATCTAAAGTGGATGCTTAAATGTCTTCCTAGCATTTGGAAGCTCAAATTAGATAAGTTTTTATCTCCTTCTAATTTGTTTTGGGGTTGCGTACTGAGTAATTGCACAACTGTAATTCACGATATTGCTCAAATTGCACGTCCTGAATTTTTTCGTAAGAAAGGTAATTTGTTGTATAGGTTAGAACTAAGAATCCTTTTAAGACGAAAAGGACTAGTTATAGTTCCTTCTAAATCGGTAGAGTCAGAACTTAGGAAGTACTTTAGTAACATTAAGCCAAAAGTAACTTTAATTTCTGAAGGACTTCATGAGTGGGTGTTTACTTCAAGTAGTGATTCGAACAAAGAAGAGATTATTCATAAGTATGGACTTCCAGAGGAATATATTTTGTTCGTAGGAACATTGGAGCCAAGAAAAAACATAGGGTCATTAATTAGAGGGTTCAAGGAATTCTTAAATAGTAGACCTGCGTATAAATTAGTTATTGCCGGAAAAAAAGGCTGGTTCTATGAAAGTATTTTTAAGCTAGTAGAGGAGTTAAATTTAAAGGATAGCGTGATCTTTCTAGGTTACGTCCCTGATAACGATTTGCCTTATGTATACGATCTTTCAAGGTTCGTAGTGAACTTAAGCTTTTATGAAGGTTTCGGATTACCTTTGATTGAGGCTAATGCTCGAAATAAGGCGGTTCTAGCCTCAAATATTGGCGTATATAATGAATTGAATATTCAAGGTGAGTACATTGATCCAAATGCAAGTTCCATAGAAATTGCGGCTGCTATGGAAAGACTTCTAGAGTTTGAGAATGTAAATTCTAATTCTATTATTGCCACATATTCCTGGAAATCTGCTGCACAAAGATTGCTTAATGAATGGGGAGAATAGCGGAATCGCTTACTGGGATTATATCCTTGTTATTTAACACTCAGCAAGGAAGATTTAAATTTAATTGACAAAATCCCTTTTTTGGTTTATCTTCCTCCAAGTAAATTGTAACTATTAGACAAAACAAAAATATGGCAAAAACCAAAAAGACTTTAAATACAGATTTAGAGGATGCGGCACCTAGAAAAAGAAGAGCAAAAAGAACAGTCGATGAAAGTTATACAGAGCCAACAGAAACAATGGGGGCTAGTGATGATGTGACCTATAACATGGGAGACATTCAGGTTAATGACTCCGAAGATAACGATGCAGAAGATTTCAAAAAAGCATCACAAAAAATGTTAGTCGACTCTACCGATGAAGATGAAGAAGATTGGGTAGATGAGGAGCTAAATGTTAAAGATGAAGATATTTTCCTAGATATGGACCAGGACTACGATATAGATAATCCATATAGAGACGATGACTTTTAAATAAAAGTGCCAGAAATGGCACTTTTTTAGTACTCAATCCCTACAAGCTTTCCACTCGCTAAAAAGCCCATTTTTTGGTATCATTGCAAAGCTAAATGTTAAAACAAATATATGGAAAATTATAAATTTAAACGAATTGAAGAAGATCGAAATAAATTCACCTACGAAGTTACTGTTGACTACTCAGAATTTCAAAAATATGAGGATAGAGCTTTTAAAATTGAGGCTGCGAATGTAAAGATACCCGGATTTAGACCAGGACAGGCTCCAAGAGAAATGATTGAAAAAGAAGTTGCTACTAAGATTTTTAGTAGAGCAATTAATCTAATTCTTCCCGATTTTGCAGAGGAAGTTATGGTAAAAGAGGAGCTTTCGCCAATTTCTCACTTGCATTATGATTTAAAGGAATTAGACAAAGAGCATGGAGTTTTATTTACATTCGAGGTTGTTACTCAACCTGTAATAAGACCAGAAGATTTTAAAGGTATTAAGGTTGATGAACCTAAGACAGAAATAACAGAGAAAGAGGTTGAGGATGTAATTAAGAATATGGTTAGAAATAATGTTTCAGAAGATAAGATTAAATTTGTAGAAAGAAAAGAAGGAGATAAAGATTCTGATGTTAAGGATTTTGAGTTAACAGACGAGTTAATTAAGGAATTAAAGTACGAAGATTCTAAGACTTTAGATGAATTAAAACAAAATGTACGTGAGACATTAAAGACTCTAAAGAAACAACAATCAGATACTGAATATACTAATAAGGTATTAGACGAGGCTATAAAAGCTGCAAACTTTCACGTACCGCATGAAATGATAGATGATCAGGTTGCGGGTTTAGAAGAAGACTTTAAATCAAGATTAAAACAGATTAAATTAAGCCTAGAGAACTATATTCAGACTCAAGGAACAACAATAGAGGAAATGAGAAGCCACTGGGCTGCAGATGCCAAGGCAAGAATTTCTAGTGACTTACTTCTGGTTAATTTGGCAGTAAAGGAAGGATTGGTTGCAACAGAAGAAGAAGTTGAGGCTGAGATTGAAAAAATGGAGGACAAACAACTAAGAGCTAGATACAAGAACCAATCTAATAAGGATTATCTAAGAACGATAATGACTAGAGAACGAGGCTTGGCTAAGTTAATAGATATTGTTAAAGGTGTAGAAGTAGAAAAAAAGGAAGTAAAAAAGGACGAGAAATAATATACTAAGCAGTACTTTAAATAAATAAAGCAAAGCTTAATGCGAAATTTAAAAAAAACAGTAAGAGCCGTATTTGCTCTTACTGTTCTAATAATCCTTTCAATAATAGTAGGTTCATTTATTGGGAGTGAATTATCCTACAGAGTAACACCGGAGTATGACTATTCCCCCATATCGTACACAACAACTACGCTAATTGATCCTAATTTTATTGAAGGAAAAATTTATGTGGCTGAGGGACAAGATGGTAGTGATCTACAAGTGACAAAGAGATTGGTAATAAAAGATCTAAAAATTCAGACCTCCTTTGAAACTATACACACTGACCCAATAAACGAAGTTGTGTTTTTAGGAAAACTTTCTAAGTCAGAAGTTATTGAACGTTTGCAAGACAATCTAAAAAATTTATTTTCAGAAGATAAAGAGAAATATCAAAATTTAACTATTGAGGACTTTAGTTTTAATCTATCTGAAAGAACAAATTTAAGTTCAAATACATTAAGTATAGGAAATATTGATGTATTCATGGGGAATTGCAACTTTTACAATAGTTTAAAACTGAATTATTTATTGAGCCTAAAGAACTATGAGTTTTCGGGAATTCCTGAGTTCGAAAATTCACTTTGTGAAAAGTATAAGGTTCCCGATGAACCTTTTCCTACCAATTGTACAGATTGCACTTACTATCCAGTAGATAAAACCCATCCACTCTCTAGAGATTATGCAATTGAAGTTATAAATGCTGACGGAATTCCGGGCGGACAAAAATTTTCAAAGGCTGCATATGGTCATTTACTCGATCTGTATTCGGCTGCAGTAGCTGCTGGTCATAACATGAGGCTAACTTCCGCCTACAGATCCTATACCGATCAGGAAGAAGTATATGAGGCATGGGTTCAATACGAGATGGGTTTCGGTAAGAGCAGAGCACAAGCAGAATCGGATGCAAATACATATTCTGCATTACCCGGTTTTTCAGAACACCAGCTTGGCACTACTGCAGATATTTCCTCTCTTGATTGTATTGGTATAGAAACAGTTTGTGCTGCAAATGAAAGCTTCTGGCTTTGGTTAAAGGACCATGCTCATGAATATGGATTTGTAATGTCGTATCCCTTTGGGAAAGATGAGCTTACTGGTTATATCCATGAACCTTGGCATTATAGGTTTATTGGTATTGAATTAGCTACAGAGTACAAGACTAAATATTACGGGAGAAGTTATCCCGCAGAATTCTTAAGAAATAAGAAGCTTTATTAATACCCGCTCTCCACAATTAAGAGCGGGTATGCTGCGATAGGGGTTAAAAGTAGTTTATACCCATTGCCTCTCTGACCATTTTTAGTGTTAGTTTTGCTTCTTGTCGAACCTTTTGTGTACCTTCCTTTAGAATGTCGATTACCATTTGAGGGTTTGTCTCGTATAGCTTTCTTCTTTCCCTAATTGGATCTAGATACAGATTAATTGCTTTTGATAATTTATCCTTTACTTCGACATCCCCAACTTTTCCAACTAAATACCTTTGTTTTAAGTCTTCAACTTCGTTTTTATCTGGGTTGAATAAATCATGGTAAATGAATACAGGGTTGCCTTCCACTTTCCCTGGATCTGTAGGCCTTATTCTATTAGGATCGGTGTACATTTTCTTTACCTTGGCAATAACTTCCTCTTCGGAATCACTTAATAGTATTGCATTACCTAAGGATTTGCTCATTTTTGCATTCCCATCTGTGCCAATAAGTCGTCCGGCTTCACTATAATAGCCTTCTACTTTTGGGAAGATATTCGTTTTATATGTTTTATTAAATCTATCAGATATTTCGCTAGCTAATTCAATCATTGGGGCTTGGTCGTTGCCTACTGGAACCAATCCAGCTCTTAGCACAAGGATATCAGCTGCTTGACTTACAGGATACGCTACAAACCCAAATGGAACACTTTCACCAAACTTCTTTTGAGCAATCTCGGTCTTTACAGTTGGATTTCGTAATACTTGATTATGAGTCACTAAATTCATAAAGAAAACTGTCAATTCAGCAATTTCGGGAATTTGAGACTGTATAAAAAAGGTTGCTTTTTTAGGATCTACCCCAGATGCTAAGTTATCCATAGTAGTTTCGAGAATATTATCTTGAATCTTTTTTGGATTATCGTAATTATCTGTCAGGGCTTGAACATCTGCGACCATAATAAAGGTCTCGTATTCATCTTGTAATTTAACCCTATTCTGTAGAGAGCCTACGTAATGGCCCAAATGCATTTTTCCAGTTGGTCGGTCTCCTGTTAGAATTCTTTTTGTATTTGTCATATTTTTATAATAATTATATAGATTATAACAACTTAATCGCCGGATTATGATTTTCAAAAGCAGATTCTTGTTATTAGAACCTTTTGATATATTAAAACTAAGCTATAAAGCCGTAGTTAAGGTAGTTGTTTTTCTAAGATTAGGTATGAAAGTAGAGGGCTTAGGCCCAGAAGATAGTTATATTTAACATTCTGTATCTATTCATATAAAAATTATAGCATGTTAGATGGCCAAGTAAATTGTATAAAATATATTGTTGTTATATAACTCGTTGCCCGTAAATATTTATTGGAGGTGTGCTATGCCGCTGTGGCAAGTGGTAGTAGTAGGGTTGGTTTTGTTTGGTCTCGCGTACATTCTGCTGAAGCGGAATGCTGAACAGGTCATTCATCAGTAGTACAAGCAATGCCCCGGGAAATCAGAGTACCGGGGTATTAAATTTCTTATTAAATTTACCTAGTGTTACCGACAATGGTTGACAGAAATATATTATAGGTATATACTATATATATCTTATGCTTAATAAAGCTAAGGTTCTTTAAAACTTCGGAAAGCTTGTTACCGATCTTCTTGCGAATCAGTTGGTTCTCAGAAAGATCGGTAACATACGATCTAGGATTAATTGATCACAGGAGTACAGGCAATGAGCAGCACAGGTAAGAGATTCGTTGCGTTTTGTTCGTTCTGGTTGCAGCACTCACAGCGGGAGCATTCATGTTTCTCGGTCTGGAGTATGCTGCAGTGGCGGCGACATTGGGAATTGGTACTATTCTCGTTCTGATTCTGGGAAAGTTTGCCGGACGGCACGATGGAATGGTCTACCTTGTATTCATAATTGTTCTGATGGTCGCCGGGATTCATTGCGGTTCCAAAGGATTTGGAACCGCAATGGTCGCAAACCAGTTAGCTAATGCTGGCTGGGTTACCATTGACGGACAAAACTACTCGGTTCGCGGAAGCGAATTCGGAACATACACAACCGCAGCTGCGGGAGGGTCAACCTTCCAGCGTGTCGGATGGTTTGTTGGTGATCAAATGGTTCTTAAGGGTAAAGCCTACGGCGTGTTTGCCACCTTTAACGGTTTGCCCATTGTGGCAACCGCAGGGATCGGCGACCACCACAGCGTGATCTTTACCCAGCGCTAGTTCTTCGTGAACGGCACCTTCGGATCGGCTTTCCGAAGGTAGCAATTAATAACAAACAATTGTTGTTAGCTGCTACCTTTACAGTTTTAATTCAAAAAATTTCTTCTGATATAATAATTTCACTACTTCTTACAGTCAGAAGATGAAATTTATTATTACTGCTGGGGGTCAAGGAACAAAACTTTGGCCAATGAGCCGCGAAGCTAGACCTAAACAATTCCAAAATATTGTAGGAGAAAAAACTTTATTCCGTTACCAAATAGATACTTTGTTAAAAGCCTATAGACCGGAAGATATTTTTATATCTACTAAAGAGATTTATTTAGAATTAGTATTAAAAGATTCTCCTGAAATTCCCAAGGGAAATATTATTATTGAACCTCCGTATAAGAAGAATAGAGGACCTGGGGAAGGCTATGCAATTCTAAAACTTTCTGTAATCCATCCCGATGAGCCTTTCATGATAATTCAATCAGACTGTATAAGATCTCCTGAAGATAAATTTATAGAGATGATTAAATCTGCTGAAATGCTTGTAAAAAGAGATAGAAAGTTTATTTCTGCAGGTCAGAAAGCTATTAATCCAGACATGGGGAGTGACTATCTTAAGTTAGGTAAAAAACTAGAAACTGACGATGGGTTAGATATTTACGCTGTTGATGAATTTGTTTATAGATTAGGTGATTATTCTAAAACAAAAGATCTAATACAAAAGTTTAATGTATCGACTCACTGTAACCATAATTGTTGGTATCCAGATTTAATGTTGGATGCATATAAAAAATATAAGCCTGATTGGTATGAATCACTAATGAAAATTAAAGAAACCTTTGGGAAAGACAACGAAAAAGAGTTAACAGATAAGATTTATTCCGAAATGCAGGAAGGACCTACAGAAGATGTCACGAAACATGTTTTCGCAGAGGGTTATATTATTCTTACTCCATTTAATTGGACTGATGTTGGAACATGGGATTCGTTATATAGTTATTTTGTAAATCCAGGTGAAGTATACAAGGATGGAAAAATAATAAATATAGATACTTCAAATGCACTACTAAAAGGTTCTAACGAGAAGGTTATAGCAGCAATCGGACTCGATAATATTGTTATTGTAGATACTCCCGACGCTTTATTGGTTTGTTCAAAAGATAGAACGGGAGATATAAAAAAGATTTTAGATGAAATAAAGGATAAGGGTTTTAATGAAGCTCTGTAAAGCGAAGCGCTATGCGCTTCGCTTTATCAACTTAAATTTTAGTCTTTAAGTAATTTATAAACTCATCTCTAAGATCGTCTCTGCTTAGAGCAATCTCTACTGTTGCTTTTAAATAGTTTAAAGGATCGCCTGTGGTTAGCCATGTTCCCTTTGTTACATTTGCTTTTACAATGCCGTCTTTACAAAGAGCATCGATTGCATTTTGAATCATAAATTCTTTTCCCGGTTCAACTGTTAGTGGATCTAGGTAATCAAAAATTTTTGCGTTAAATAAATAAGGCGAGACCGATGCTATATCGCTTGGTGCCTGCTCTAAAGTAGGTTTCTCAATTATTTGTTCAATTTGTGTGGATTCATTGTTCTTGAATTTAACAATTCCAAGTTTGGTAATTTGATCCTCACCTACCTTTGTACAGTTTAGAATTACATCGGCATACTCATTTTTATAGTCTTCAATAATTTCCTGAATCCCAGCATTTTCACCCAGTATTATGTCGTCACCCCATGCGTAAATAAACGATTCGTCTTTCTGTATTAAACTCTTTGCAGAATAAAGCGGAGATGCATTTCCATAAGGTAAATCAGGGTCTTGTCTAATAAAAATAAAATTGGCTGAGGAATAAATTTCATGAATTGCTTCAGCTTCCTTTACCTTACCTTTGGATTCTAAATAACTTTCTAAAGCCGGTGTTGTATCGAAATAATCTTCTACAGAATGATTTCCGAATCGAGTAACAATAATAATATCTTTGATTCCTGCTTTTATACAATCCTGAACAATATAGTGAATTGTTGGAGTATTAATTACTGGAAGTAATTCTTTGGGTACATTCTTTGTTGCCGGTAAGAACCTTGTACCGTAACCTGCTGCTGTAATAATAGCTTTCGTAATTGCCATACTAGTCATTAATATATTAACGACTAATTATAAACATAAGTACCAATCTTGAGAATTGAATAACAGCTAGGGCTTATAGGAGTACACTTTTAGAGTTCTGTTATTTTGTTCATAGTTAATAAATTCTATGAATAAGTATTGTTGATTCTCAAAGAATTGATCGTCTAAGTTCATTATTACACTAGGCCATTCCACAACAACAACATTCCCAAGTTTGAACCATTCATAGAATCCGAGAGCATTTAAATCTTCCTTACTCTGAATCTTCCAGGCATCCATATGAAATAATTTATTATTTTCAAATTTATATTCATTTACATAATTATAAGTGGGCGATTTTATAACTTGGTTTATTCCAAGTTCCAATGCAAATCCCTTTGTTAAATGGGTTTTCCCGGCACCTAATTCTCCGTTTAATAATATTAGTAGAGTGCTATGGGAATTGTATAAGTCCTTTATTATTCTCTTTCCAATTTCGATTGTGTCTTGTTCGGAACTGCTATCTAGTGTATTAGTTAGCACTGTCTTTAGTGGATCTATTCTTCCAGTTCTTAGTACGGTAAGTTCACTTGCAGTTGTATCGATCACCGTTGAAGGTGGATTCTTTGGTAGTTGACCACCGTCAATAATCAAGTCAATTAAGTCTTTTTGTTTATTGGGCAGAGTGCTTAGAATGTCGTCTATCGAATAGGGAGTCTTTGCTCCTGGTAAACTTGCTAGGGTTGCGGTAACGGGCTTCTTAAATTCAGATAGAATATTTAGAATTAATTTATAGTTGGGAATTCGTATTCCTAGAGTTCCATTTTCTGCCTCTAACCTATAATCAACTTTGTTCTTAGAGTTTGATATTATTGTTACAGGGCCAGGCATAAAATTCTTATAGAAATTCTGGGCCTGAGAATTTATTTCTACAAATTCTTCGGCTTGATCCTTACTAGCAACTGCAACTGATATTGCTCGGCCTTCTGGTCTTTTTTTATATTCGAGTAACTTTGTAACTGCAGCAGAGTTAGTGGCATCAACTCCTACAGCATAAGAAGTTTCGGTAGGGTAGACTATTAGTCCGCCATTATTCAAAACTTCACATGTTTTTTGAATTATTTTTTTGTCTTCTGCGTTAATTATCTCCATAAAATTCTGGCTAATTATACTGTTTAATTCTTACTTTTAGAAAATTTATTGGTTAAATTTTTATATCTTGTAAAACTACCGTAAGCATAGTGATTTTTATTATGAGTAAAGACTTAGGACGTTTGAGAGGGATATTTCTTTATGATAGTATGATATGTTGAATAGATAGTACCTTTACGAGTTTGAGACATATTTATAGCCTATATATAAAAAACATATTTTTAGCCCTCCTATTTGGGTTCTTGTTCTTGTGTCTAGTTGGTTTTTCCTCGTCGTTAAATTCTGTCAAAGCTGCTATAAATAATACAATAAATTTTCAAAGTAAAATTGTTGATAAAGTTACCGGTCTTAATATTACAAACGGAACACCGGCTTGCGTTAAGTCTGGTGCCGATACTTGCGACTTTCAAATAAGAATATGGAACCATGCTACCAACACAAGCACTACACCCGGTTCTGGGAATTTAATGTTTACACAAACATTTCAAGACGTTGAGATTGGAGACACTAATGGTACTTTTAATTTAGTAATAAATAGTTGTGGAAGTACTGTATCTGGTAATAGTCAATGGGGTACCACAGTAGGAACTTGTACCGTAGTTGATGATAGTGACAGTGACTCGAACCCTGGTGTTAATTTTGATAGGGCAGATTTATATATTGAAGTTGGTTTTGCACCATCCGATACGAGCGGATCCCTAGGTAGTTTTTCTGAATTATTCACTAGGACAGGATTGAAGAGTGTTCCGAGTGCATTCGTTGCACAGAATTGGAGCTACTGGTTTTGTACAGTTAGCGCCAAGTGCAACTCAAACTACAACAAGCACGAGCAGCCTCATTAATCTTGAGTCAACTGCTACAAGTGCAACTAACCCTTTAATATTAGTAAACGAAAACGGCAGTGGTTCTCCTGATTTAATAAATATTCAAGTAGGTGGGGTTAATAAATTTACTCTTAAAAATAGCGGATCGATTGCGGTTGGAGATACAGCGGCATCTGATACTATAGGTTTTAGAACGGAGAGGACTTATAGTGGTGGTACTGGCTACCAAGCCTTATTGGGTAAGATAACTCAGACAGGAAATATGACCGGAGTTACAGGCGGTGTATTAAGTAATCTGCAAATTAATCCCGGTACTGGAAACACCGTAAATCAAGCCCGGGCAGTTGATGGATATATTCAATTTCAATCAGCTGGAACAATAACAACTGCCTATGGAGGAAGGTTTGCAATTCAACAGCTAAGTACAGCAACGGTTACTACTGCCTATGGAATACACGTATCAAGTATTAATTCTGGCGGCGGCACGATAGGTGATAATTACGGCATTTTCCTGGCGAACACAACTGGTGGAACAAACGATTATGGTCTTTATGTAGAAGGTGCAGATACTTATGCAATTTGGAGTGATGCAGGCATAAATAGATTCGATGGCAACGTATTAGCTGGAACAACAACGAACACCGCGTTTTTAAACGTTGCAGTAGCCACAACGGCTCAATCTTCATTGCGACTAGTTAGTAGTGGAGGTACCAATCCATCTTCTCCAAACAGTGGAGACTTGTGGTGGAATGGAACAAGCTTAAATTTTAGATCGGCATCTTCAACAATTGATTTGCTTGCAGGGTCTTGTTCTACCTGTGTGAGTTTTGCACCAGCTGCAGCCCAAACAACCACCAGTACAAATAGTTTAATTAATTTAATAAGTACAGCGACAGCTGCAACAAATCCGTTGCTAATAGTAAATGAAAATGGAACCGGTACTCCGAATTTATTTGAATTTCAAGTTGCAGGTTCATCTAGAGGTGTATTAACAAACGCGGGACAATTGCAATTGTCGGTAACTGGTTCAAATGGAGGTTTATTATTGGGAGGGGATGCAACTTTATATAGAAGTAGTGCAACTACCCTTACTACTAATAGTAACCTTACGGTGGTGGATGATAAATGGATTGGGTTAGGTTCTGCTGCAGGGAGAATTGAATTTGATGATCAATCAACTGATGAAGTTAATTTTGTTAATGCGAATGTAGGTATAGGTACAAGTACGCCGAGCGCAAAGTTAGATGTAGTAGGAAATATTAAAAATATTATTTCTGCTACAGGTATTGCTAGTGTTGCGGGATCTGTAGCCGTAGGCACAAGTACAGCATGGGGAGTTGATGTGCAAGGGAAATATGCCTTTGTCACTAGTCTGACCGATAAAACATTGTCAATCGTAGATACATCGAATCCAGCCAGCCCTTCAGTTATAACAACCTATACTTTAACAGGTTATCCAAGGGGGTTAGACGTTAAAGGTAATTATGCTTATATAGCTTCTGAATCTCCAATGTCAATTGAAATTGAAAATATTTCTGATGTGAATAGCCCATCTGCAGCAGGTACTATTAGCCTAGGAGCAGGGGAAAAACCAATTGCAGTTAAAGTTGAGGGAAAGTATTTATATGCAACAGTGACTTAATGCTTGTGTATAAAGATAAGGTAATTATTTATAGACCGTTAACAAATAAAATTGTTAATGTATTTCCTGTAAATAACTAGTCTGAGGAATATTTTTAATGTATTATTTGTTACGTACTTATTTAATCATTCTCATGTGCAACCAATAATGACATTTTCCTCTCTTTCAAAAGACGGTGAAGCTAAAAGAGGAATTAGTCCTAAAAGATTTTTTAGTAGAGATACTTTAAGAGCATTAACTTCTGTAAAATTTCTAATGTTACTAATCGTGGTGTTTCAACTCGTAATTCTGTACTTTTTGATTAACCCACTAAACGTTTTAACACAGTTAAATTCTGTTCAAATAGTAAATAAGATTTCTAAACTAACTGTAGTTCCTGGAGGTGAAATTCCTACTGCAATTGGAACCGTAGGCGATAACACCTTACTTCCAGATGCCGAAACATTAAGAAAAGATAACGAGATCCAAGCTCAAGTCTATAAGGATGCAAAAGATGGTGACTACGTTGTGGTTTACTCTAATAAAATGATTATTTTTAGAGACTCAGAGAATAGAATCATTTACGAAGGTGCGACTCCTGCACAGATATTAAACAGTAATCAAGAAACATTAGTGAAGAACTTAATCGCTAAGGTCAAAGAATCTGGAATTATTCCTAACGACGACGATGAGAGTCCACAGTTAAGAATTATTACTACTGAATTGCAAGATCTAAAAACCTCGAATCCTGATTTTTACTCAGAGGCTAAAGAGAATGATGTAGTCGCAACATTTAGCAGAGCAAACAAAATAGTATTATATAGAGGCGATGGAAACGTTATAGTAAAGTATGGAGAAATGTCTATTAGATAATAATAATTTGTAAAAATTTAAAGTCCTAAAGTAAACTATCTTTAGGACTTTTTTTATACTCTTAATATGCAAATAACACCAGCAATTTTAACTTCTGATATTAATATATTTTCTAAACTTATCAAAGAATTTGAGTTTACTCAAACTGTTGATATTGATATTTCAAGACCACCCTTTGTAGAGAATACAACCTTGCAATTAATAGATATTATGAATTTAATAGACTTTGACCATTATTCTATTGGATTTCATTTTATGGTTAATGATCCAATTAGGGACCTTGAATTTTTGATGAATTCAAATGCTAAAGAAAAAGCTCTCAGAATTTATTTGCATCAAGAAAGTGAACTTGAATTTCTAAACTACTTTGAATGGCCGCAAAATTGGATTAAGTGTGTGGCTGTAAAATTAGATAGTCCACTAATGACTCTTGAATTTTACAGGCAATTCGAGGAGGTCCAATTAATGAGCATTGAAACAGGCAGGCAGGGCAATCCATTTAAGGAAGAAGTTCTAGATAGAGTTGAAGCGCTTACCAGGCTTGGGTACTTTGGCAAAATTAGTTTAGATGGCGGAATTAACTTAGACACTGTCGATAAAGTAAAGAATTCCTCCGTAGATAGATTAAGTGTTGGTTCTTACTTACAAAAATCGCAAAACGTAAGAGAATCGTATAGAATGCTTGAGGAAGTGCTTGAAAGTAAATTTTAAAAATCTTATATGCTCGATATTGAATTAAAAAAAGACGGAGGTTCGGATAATGAACTTAATAAAAACCAGGGTAGGCTAATAAATAATGTTACTTTCTTTGGAGATTCAGCTATACCAGAAGGTGATCCAATTTATGAAAATGTAAAGGCAACTGCAAAACTATTGGCAACAAATGGTTTTACAATTGTTGATGGAGGCGGTCCCGGTATAATGCAAGCTGCAACAAGTGGGGCACAGGAAGCAGATGGAAGAACAATTGCCATTTATTGGGAACCTAAATTGGCGTCTCACTTTGAAGGTAAAAACACAGCTAATTTAACAGATGAAGCCGAAACATATTCAAATTATGTAATGAGAACATTGGGATTAATAGAAAAGGGTGATGTTTTTGTAGTTTGCAAGGGTGGAACCGGAACGGTTTCAGAATTTGGGATGGTTTGGTGCTTAGCAAAATTGTATTATGGAAGTCATAAACCTGTCATTTTATATGGAGATTTTTGGGATGATTTAATATTATCATTTCAAAAGGCCATGTATATTGATGAAGTAGAAATGGCAGTTCTAAAAAGAGCAACAACACCTGAACAGGTTCTTGCTCTTGTACAATCATTCGAAGAAATGTATCAGAAATTAGACCTTAAGCCAAGAGTAGGTGATGAGTCTGGATTTGTAATTAATCCGAAGGTAAAGGTAACATTAGAAACTTATAAGAAAGTTGCGGCTGAATATCATTCAGCGAATGTTGGTAAAAATGTTGCTCAAGATCAACTCGATGAGTTTATTTCCTTGGTAAATCCGCCTGCACAAGTTCTAGATTTGGGCTGCGGTCCGGGATCGGACACTAAAGTCCTTTCAGAAAAATATTCAGTTACGGGATTAGAAATTGTTAAAAAGTTTGCTGATATGGCAAGCTTTGAAAACCCAAATGCTGAAATAATAAACGCAGATATTATTAGTTATGATTTGCCAAAGAATAAATATAAAGGAATTTGGTCTAGAGATATGTTGCATCATATTCCCGAAGAGCATTTACCAGATGTGTTTAAGAAGATAAGTGATTCGTTAGTTGAAAATGGAGTCTTGTATGTAATTGTAAGGGAAGGTCAAGGTGAAATATACGAAAAGGAAAAAAAGAAATATTCAGAAATGGAAAGATTCTATCACTTATTTAGTGTGGAAGAATTAGAGGCAAGAGCAAAGGCTGCAGGATTAAGTGTTGTCAAGATTGATCATGAGCAGAGAAGTCACAAGTGGTTAGTAGGTGTGTTTAAGAAACAAAGTTTAAACTTTAGTTTAGACAAAAAATAGGCGTCTAAAAATATTAGTAATAAAAAATCCCTGCGAGCAGGGATTTTTTTAGCGTTAAAAAAAACTTCTAAGAAATTATTTTCTTGAAGTTTTTCTTTTAGCTGTTGTTCTAGTTGCCTTCTTAGCAACAGTCTTTCGAGCTGCTGGCTTTCTCTTAGCAACAGTCTTCTTCTTTGCAACAACCTTTCTAACTGCTTTTTTTGCAGCTGGTTTTCTCTTTGCAACAGTTTTTCTTTTTGCAACTGCCATATTTTTGTAAATAAAAAATTATTACATATATAGTGTGTAATAAATTCTTATGAATGTCAATATCTAGTCTCTTTATTATAGTTGACTATCAACACTTTCAATCTTTATGTTTATTGAATAGATTAATACTTTAAGCGATAATCATTTTATAGATAAATACTTTATGAAATCCTACGAAGATAAATTAGAAAGTTTTAAGAACAAGTTATTAGAAATATATAATTCTGATTTTGAAAAAGTTTTTGCAACACACTCAATTAACAGAGCAAAAACTTTTAGAATTAATACTTTGATAGATGCAAATAAAGCACGGTCTCTAGAAATGCTAAGCCGTGAAGGTATTGTTTTTAAACAAACAGAAGTTAGTAATTTTTATTTGGTTACTAAGGAATCCATTCCGTTATCAAGGACCGAAGCGTTTAGTAAACATTTAATATATATTCAAGAAGTTTCAAGTGCCTTGCCCGTTATTGAACTAAACCCCAAACCAAATGAAAAAATTTTGGATATGTGTGCTTCTCCTGGAAGTAAGACATCTTTAATTCAAGCACTAACAAATAACCAATCTTTTGTAACCGCGGTTGAAAAAAATAGAAATCGATTCTTCAAGTTGAAGGAAAATTTAAATGAGAATGGTGTAGTAAATGTAAATGTTTTTAATGCGGATGCTAATAGATTAGTTTTTATAAAACCGGAATATAATAATTATTTTGACAAAGTTTTGGTAGACGTACCATGTACAACCGAATCAAAAATAAATATTAACGAACACGATTCACTTAAAGAGTGGAAACTATCGAATGCAAAAGATATCTCAAAACTCCAAAAAGGATTGCTAAATTCTGCATTTAAAATGCTTAAAAGAAATGGAACTTTAATTTACTCAACGTGTACTTACAGTATTGAAGAAAATGAAGAAGTTGTGAACTGGTTCTTAAAGAAGAATAGTAATGCCAAATTAATGGATATTAATTTAAATCTGCATTCGCTTCAATCCGGAAAACTTGAATATAGAAATAAGAAATTTAATAATGACTTATTAAAAACTGTACGAGTTTTACCAACCGAGGAATTTACCGCTTTTTATGTTGCGAAGATAGTAAAACTCTAAGTTTAGTGCAGGGCGGAGTAAACTCCGCCCTGCCGAGACTAACCCATGAACATTGAGTAAAAATCTCTTAGTTCCTCGGTATTTACTGGCTTATCGCCAATAATTGCAAGGACAGATTGTCCTAACTCGTTCATCTCGGCATCGGTAAGTTCGGTATTAACGACGATAATAGCGACAGGCTCGACATGACCTTGTGGGTTACGCTCTATCTGTTCCAAAGTCGGATCACCCACTTTTCGTTGAACAAGCATTAATCTCATAAGTTACCTCCTTAGTTACCAGTTCAGGATTTTACCAGAAAACTCTAATATAGTGCTATAATATGCATGTGAAAAGATTATTCGTAAATACATTGATAAACCATATTCACTCTCTTTAAAGAGGGTGCTTTTCTATATCTATATAAATTAGAACCCTCCATGAAAAGGAGGGTTTTTTATTACTTAATTATTAAATGTTAAAATTGAAAATATGAATACAATATCAAATATGCCCCCAAAGGGCACAAGCGATTGGTTTCCTGAAGAGTATAAAAAGAGAAAATTTATCTTTGATACTTGGCGTAAGGTATGCCTGAGTTTCGGTTATGAAGAATATCTTACTCCTGTAATAGAATCCGCGGATGTTTACAGAGCTAAATCCGGTGAAGATGTGGGAGGAAAGGAATTAATGGTAATGACTGACAGAGCAGGACGGGAATTAGCAATAAGGCCCGAAATGACTCCTTCAGTAACTAGAATGGTGAGTAGAATTTATGAAAGTTCACCTAAACCTTTACGACTATTTTCTATTGCCAACTTCCTAAGAAATGAAAAACCTCAGAAGGGTAGAAATCGGGAATTCTGGCAGCTAAACTGTGATATTTTTGGGAGCAATTCATTAATGGCCGACGTTGAAATACTTCAACTTGCTATAGAAATAATGAAGGAATTTGGTGCTACCAAAGATCAATTTATTGTTTACTATAACGATCGAAGATTAATAGAAGCAATCGTAACTGATTTCTTAAAAGCAGATGTCTCTAAGGTAGCAGAGGCAACAAGGATACTAGATAAATTCGGAAAGATAAACAACGATGAATTGGTTTTAAGATTAAAACAGGAAGTGGGAGCAAAAATTGACAATACAACAATCTTACTAGACTTTTTAAACCTTGAAGAAGATGCTTTTGAGTATGTTTATCAAAATTATTTAAAAGAGAATGAAGGCATTAAAGATTTAATGCAGATTGCTAATAAACTTGAGACCCTAGGTTTGGGCGAATATATAAAGTATAACCCATCAATGGTTCGAGGTTTTGATTATTACGACGGTATGGTCTTTGAAGTTTACGATAGGCGCGACTATCTAAAAAGAAAAGGGCAGTTAAAGACTGAAGATAGTTTTAGATCTTTATTCGGTGGTGGTAGGTACAACGGGCTAGCAGGTATTTTTGGAGGCCAATCATTTCCTGCAGTTGGCTTCGCACCCGGTGATGAGACAACCAAAATATTCTTAGAAGAATACGGATTATTTAAAAATTCAACAAGTGAGTACAAGTCTTACTACTTACCTGTGCTTGATGAAAAATTAACCAATAAGATTTTGGAACTTGCTTCGATACTAAGGAAAAGTGAAACTAATGTTGTTAAAGTAGGTTTAGATGTTCAAAGGATGGGAAAGGCTCTTGAGCAGGCAAATAAAATGAGTGTAGATTATGTTGTTATACTAGGGGAAAATGAACTGGCAGAAGGGAAGTACCTACTAAAAGATATGAAAAGCGGCGAACAGGTTGAAATTAAGATCTAAAAAAGAGCAGCAGCAATGCTGCTTTTTTGCTTAAAGTTCTTGCCTACAAACAATATTCATAAGAATTTCATTTTCTCAATATATAATTGCGGTATTAATATTTAATTTAATACTCAATGACATCCTACCTTAAGACGAGTTTGTTGCTTTCAGCTTTAACTGCTTTACTGGTTACTATTGGTTACCTAGTTGGTGGAAGTAATGGACTTATACTTATGTTTGGTTTCTCTCTTGTAATAAATTTTGTATCTTATTTCTTTAGTGACAAAATTGCATTAGCTGTAAGTAGGGCACAACAAATTACAGAAAATGATTATCCCGAAATTTTTAGAATGACAAAAAGTTTAACCGACAGAATGCAAATTCCAATGCCTCGTCTGTATATTTCGAATGCGATTCAGCCCAATGCCTTTGCAACTGGAAGAAATCTGAATAACTCAGCAGTGTGTTTTACAACGGGGTTATTAACAAATTTAAATAATGAAGAGATTGAGGGAGTATTAGCACATGAACTAGCGCACATAAAAAATAGAGATGTTTTAATATCAACTATTGCTGCTGTAATTGCAGGAACAATTAGTTCTATAACTGACTTTTTAATGTTTAGTGCAATTTTTGGAGATGATGAAGATAATCAAAACCCACTTGTTTCATTATTATTAATTATAGTAGCTCCGATAATCGCACTAATACTTCAACTTGCGATTTCAAGAAGTAGAGAATATATTGCCGATGAAACTGCTGCAAGATTTACCAAGGATCCTAAAGGTCTTGCGAATGCATTAATAAAAATTGAATCAATTGCAATGAATTATCCTATGCAGGTAAATTCAGCAATGGCATCGTTATATATTCAAAATCCATTTAAGTTTAAGGGGGTGTCTGAGTTATTTTCTACACATCCACCTACCGAAAAAAGAGTAGAGCGATTACTTAATATAAGATTTTAATTATTATCAACTATATTTATGCGAAGTCCAGTAAATTCGGAAATTGAGATGCGTAAGATGGTATTACCGTATGGAGGAATAGAAATTGAATATTGTCCTGAATCGGGTGGCGTTTGGCTAGATAAAGGTGAATTAGAAAAATTAGTTGAGATTGTTGAAGATAAGGCAAAGCAAAAGTACTCAAATACTAATGCGCCTTCATTTAGCAACTATGATAATTCCCCAAAGTTTGACAAACGGGATGATGACTACAGAAACAATAACGGAGGGCACTATAAACATAAAAAGAAGGAATCTATTTTAGGAGAAATTTTTGATATATTTTGAAAAATGGAGTCGAAAGGCTCCATTTTTTAAACATATCTATTTAACAAGGCATTCATAACAGTTGTAATCCCTGGATTGTCAATTGGAACTAATCCCCTCCAGTATTGAATCATCATGTATGTTGTAAAGACAATTAAGATTACTATTACAAAAAGAAATATGTATTTTTTTGTTTTATTCCTTATTTCTAATATTTTTTCAAAAATTGCTGCAATCGGCAAAGCCAAAAATGGTATTACTTCAATCAGGGCACGCATTCCAAATCCGCCACCATACCACCAGCTCCACCAACTTGACACTATATATACATTTACAAAAAAGAAAATTAAGAAGGCGAGATTAAAGCCTTTTAGTTTTCTCCTAACAAATATTAATCCGGGTATAGACAATAAAAGAATTGGAGACCAAAAGAAAAACCCTTTTCTAATGCTAAATAATACGTTTAAAATCTGAGGATTTTTCAGATCAAAATATTCATCCGTATAAGAATAGACAAATAATCTTCCTGTTATTAAGTACCAATAAAGTATTTGTATGCTTAATACTAAAAGGGCAGAAGTTATTATAAGTATTATCTTTTTATACTTATAAAAGTACAGACTTATTCTTTCTTGTATCTGCGTAAAAGTGTTGCGGCTGCCTAAACCAAAAAGAAGGAAAAATAGAACAATAACCAAGTTTGTGGGCCTTACAATTGTTATTAATCCTGTTGTAATACCAATCAATATTGAATTTATTTTATTGGGATTACTGTACCATTTAATTGTTAAGTATATAAACAAAGTAAATAAGAAAAATGAGTAGGGGTGACTAAACACTGCATCGTATGTGAAGTAGTGAAATAAATTTGTTCCGAATGTTACTGCAATCAAAGTTAGATAAACCGACTTGGAACTAAAGTATTTATCTAATATTCTTTTTAGAATTAAGAGTCCTAGTAGTGCGTAAAATAAGCCACTAAAGCTTTGTGCTGCGTGATACAAGGGATCTGTAAAACCATTCGGAGGAATACCAGAGAAATTACTTATAATTAATGTACCAAAATGGGCTAATAAAAAGAACGGTAAAGACATCACTGCGACACCCACGGGGTATTTATCCAGATAGTTGCCTGAATTTTCGTATTTATAGACTCCATTCCAATAATCAGTAGGGGTATCGTTATAGTGTTTTGAGTAGGCATCAATAAATTTGTTCATAGAAATATCGTTGTAGACAAATATTGATGGTAGATATACGTAATAGCCTAGTCCGTCGCTTCTAATAGGTGGTCCATTAAAGTGGAGTGCGTAAACCAACCCAGTAGAAATAATCGAAATAATGAATAAGACCACAAAGAATAATGTTTCCTTTCTGTTTTTGAATACATGTAAATTTTTGGTCATAAATATAATTTAACATATTGATATTGCCTAAATATAGAAAACCGTATTAAATGAGTTATAATATTTCGAATATGAATTTACTTTCACAAAATAAAATAGACCTGCTAAGCGAATTAGTTAAAACCAGCTTTAAAATGAGATATCAAAACTCCGCCCTAGGAGTGTTGTGGGTCTTAATTAAACCCTATTCGCAATTCTTAGTTCAATATGTGGTTTGGACAAGAATTACTAATTTTCAGATTCCTAATTATCAACTCTATTTGCTGTTAGGAATTATAATGTTCACCTTTTTTAACGAACTGATAATCTTAGGGCAAATGTCGCTACTTGATAGGGCTCACATAATTCTAAAAGTTAGTTTCCCTAGGCAGATTGCTATTTTCAGTGCATTAATAAGCGCGTTTATAAATCTAGCCATTAATATGGTGTTCTTTATAATTATTGCTCTAATTAATAACGTTACAATTACACCATTCTCAATAATCTACTTTATATTCTTATCTATAATCTTATTTATATTCGGTGTAGGAATTTCATTCTTCACAAGTATAGCCACAATAAAATTAAGGGATTTAAAGAACGTTTTCGAATTGGGAATGTTTTTACTACAATGGCTAACCCCTATCTTCTATTCGATTTCTTCAAATTTAGTGGAAGGTAGTGTATCAAATTATATTGCAGCAAACCCATTAGGAATTATCATAAATCAGGCAAGAGCTGCATTCGGAATTTATGGTCAACTGAATATTCCATTAATGTTTGCATACTTAATAGCAAGTATTATTGTATTTGTTGTGGGTTGGTCGTATTTTACAGTTAAAGTAAGAGAAATCGCAGAATATTTTTAATATGAATGAAACAGCAATTTTAGTACAAAATTTAAATAAGACTTTTTATATACACGAAGATAAGAAATCCACACTAAGAGCATTGTTTACCTCGTTTTTTAATCAAGGTAAAACAAGGGAATTTAAGGCACTGCAAAATATCAACTTTGAAATTAAACGAGGTGAGTTTGTAGGAATAGTTGGTAGAAATGGAAGTGGAAAATCTACATTGCTTAAAATTCTCGCAGGAATATATAACGCGAATAAGGGCAGTACAATTAAGATTAATGGAACTATGGTGC
The DNA here is from genome assembly GCA_016861265.1 of Patescibacteria group bacterium. Lineage (GTDB taxonomy): Bacteria > Patescibacteriota > Dojkabacteria > J137 > J137 > Brojett037. The sequence continues at coordinate 436,358 of BOLA01000001.1, read as the reverse complement.
CCTTTTTAGAATTGGGTGTGGGTTTTAACCCTGATTTAAGCGGAAGAGAAAATATCTTCTTGAATGGAACTATATTAGGCATGACAAGACATTTTCTTGAAGAAAAGTTTGACGAGATTGTAGACTTCGCTGAGTTAAGAAATTTTATAGACGTACCTGTAAAAAACTATTCAAGCGGAATGATGGTTAGGCTGGCATTCTCTATAGCGATTCAAAGTAATGCAGAAATATATTTGCTTGATGAAATTTTGTCTGTTGGAGATGAAAATTTTCAGAAGAAATCAGCTAGTGTAATAAGAAAATTAAAGAAGGAAGGAAAGACAATTATATACATAAGTCACAATATGGACTCAGTTAAGGCCTACTGTGACAGGGCTCTTCTGGTAGATAGATCCGAACTAAAAATGGATGGAAACCCTTACCTAGTTACGGAAGAATACAAAAGAATTAACGAAGTTTCTATTCCCCAGGTGAAAGAAGCAACAGAAAAAGACAGATGGGGTAATAAAGATGTAGAAATAACAAACATAGAAATAAAGAATGACAAAGGTGAAGTTGTAAAGGAATTTAAAGAAGTTGGAAATATTAATATTGATATCTCCTATAAAGTAAATAAACCTGATCATAAAGAAGTAATGTTTGGTATAGGAATCTATAGACAGGATGGTTTGCATATTACGGGAACCAATACGACTAATAGAAACATTGTAATTACTCCAAACAACAGTGGGTTAGTGAAAATTAAAATATCTAATAATTTTTTGCTGGATAACGATTATGCTATTACGGCAGCAATCTTTGATGCAGTTACAAACGAAACGTTAGATTACCACTCTAATAGGTATCAGTTTAGAATTCTTCTTAAGAATCAGGATCAGGGTGCAGTATCGTTGCCGGTAGATTGGGAAATATTATAATTTGCTATAAATTGAAATTACTGCCCGAGTAGATTACCATGTGAGTGGTTATATTAAATAATGATTATCACCGAACATCCTCCATAGTTATTCTCTTCTTACATTCCTTACCTTTTATTTATAAATATGAAACTAGATAAAAAATATATTATTACAGCTCTACTTTTAGGGACCTTCTTTATAAATCTTCCAATATTAGCCACTGCGGGACAATGGTCTTCCACAGGAAATGTAATATATTATAATGATGGTAATGTAGGTATCGGAACAGATGTCCCGTCTACAAAACTACAGATTAAGCAGTCAACTACTGGATTAAACTTTGCAATTCGAAATGACGCTGATTATGCTGATTTAAAGATTTTCTCAAGTTATGATATTCCAACTTCAGCAACAAATGTAACTATTCAAACTGGCTCTGGAGATAAGTTCTCTGTAGCAACCCACGCTAGTAGTACACCAAGTTTACTAATAGATACTACTGGAAACGTTGGTCTAGGAACTACTAGCCCACAGTCTCAACTACATATTAAAGGTTCTACAGCAGGAATGTTAACACTTGAAGGCGGTACACATTCATACATAAGGTGGTATCCCGATGGCTATAGTTCGGGGAGGAAAGCATGGACTGGTTATGGAAATTCAAGTGACGATAATTTTACAATAGCCAATGAAATATCTGGAGCCAATGTTGTCATCACCACAAATGGAGGTGCGCTCATAGTGCCTGGGAAAATTAAAGCTAATGAGGTTAAGGTTACATCAAATGTATGGGCAGATTACGTATTTGAGAGTACTTATAGACTAAGAACTTTAGCAGAGGTAAAAAATTATATTAGTAAAAATAAACATCTACCTGGAATACCAGCTGCAAAAGATATCGAGGAGAATGGGCTGTCACTAGGGGACATGCAACAAAAACAGATGGAAAAAATTGAAGAGTTAACCCTATATCTAATAAACTTAGATGAGAGGATGAATAGGATCGAGGAGGAGAATGCACAACTTAGAGAAACATTGTTGAGCCTTCAGAAATAATTGTTATAGATTACAAACATGAGAAAATTTCTTGCTGCAACGAGCATCATCATTGCTATAGTATCTATCTTATATCTTACGTATACTAAAGTAAGTAACAGTAATGATAGTACTATAGAAAATATCTCCACTGGTACAGGTGGTGATGAAGGAGACGAATTGGAGCTTCAACAAAAGTTCATAGAGTTCATTAGTGGAAGTAATATCGAAAGGGATGATATTCCAATTAAAAATACCATTACTGTATTACCAGATGAGGTGAGATCAAAGTTAATAGAAAAGTTACTCGTTCCTCAAAATTATAGTAAATATTCTGTAGTGGATTATAGTAACAAGGAATGGGTAACTTATGAATTTGAGCAGGATAACTTTATAGAAATTTATGACAACAACTTTCTTACAAAATATTACAAAGGAAGTACTCGATTATTTTTAATTAATGAAAAAGAGAAACGATTTATCCGAATCTCAAAAGATGTAGTTGTTAAGAATGAGAGTTCTTTTCTCAAATCTATTATCAAAATATTTGAAAATAGTAAATATTACAGAGATTACCCTCTGTTAGATATAGTCTATCTTCAGAAGACCCCTTTCGGATATGAAACTCAGCTAAATTTTTATACTCTATATAGTAAATATGATAGACAAACAATAGATGGCAGGGCGTTTGAGAATCTTGAAAATTGGGATATTGATTATGCTACATCAGATACATATCAGTCATTCATCGAGACAAAAAACACTGAGAACAGCATAGAAGCAGATACTTTAAAAAATATCATACTTAATAGTTTAAAGAATTTAAAATGAAAACGCTAATTCTTATATTAGTCCTATTCTCGCTTTTTACTCAACATATTGTCAGTGCAAACTATCGTTTCCCATTTGAAGATAATTTAGATTTAAAATTTTCCCAAACATGGCATGCACAGGGATTATATTATAATTCTTCCCACAATTGGGTTTCGGGTGATAATTATGCTATAGATGTTCAAAGAAGTGATACTAGTGTTGCGAATATTGTCTCCCCTGAGGATGGAGTTGTAACGCACAAAGATGTTTGCAACTATTCAACAAATTTGGTAATAGAATTCAATGGTTATGAAATGCAGTTTTATCACTTAGACAAAAATCATGTTAATGTTAGTAATGGTCAGACAGTTACGAAAGGACAGAAGTTAGGAGAGTTGTATTCAGGACCCTTCTCCGATGGATGTGGAAACTCTGATGGTACGCATCTGCACTTGAGATTTGAAAGCAAACAAGGTACAAACGATCCAGATAGAATTACAATGAGTGGTTACTATTTCGATGAATATGATCAAGGTACGAGTGGATGTATGATGCACAGGCAAGAGAATGGGCAAACGGTAACGTATTGCTATATAGGGTACGGAACACCTATAATTTTTACAGCTAATGAACAGAGCGGATGTAGTGGTTCCAACCCAATACTTCAGGGTAACTACAATAATTATAGTTGTAGCGCCTCAGGTACAATAATGATTCAATCTGAAAGTAATATAACAGGAGAATCCAGGTTCTACATACAATGATCTGATAGAGAGGTGGCCATATGACCACCTCTAATATGCTAATCCATTTGTAATTATTACTTAATATTATTTTAAAATATGCTATTTTTCAAATCCAAACCTAAAATACTGTTAATGGTAGACGTTCCGGATTGGGCATTTGATAATTGTGCGAAAGGTTTCATTCCGTATCTTAGAAAAGATTTTGATTTTGAGATTGTATATTCGGAACTTAAACCTGATCTTAATAGGTATGATTTTGACCTACTTCACATTTTCTTTTACGCAGATGATTATTATAAAAACTTTGATTTGAAAGGAGCCAAAGTTATAAAAGAGATCTCAAGTCATAGGTGGGAAGATACTCCCCCTATTGGGCCAAAGTCTCCTAGGGAAGTTAAGGAGGTTTATTTAAACGATGCAGATAGTGTTATAACAGTTTCCAAGCGTTTATATAATATTTTTAATGAAGTAAGTAATAATATTTTTTTTGTACCTAATGGCTATGATACCTCAAAATTTTTTAGAATGGGAAATATTAATGGTGGTTTGAAGCTAGGCTGGGCTGGAAGGATCTCTGATCCAATTAAAGGATATCAAGATATTATTGAACCTGCTATAAGAAATAAATTTGAGATTAAGTTAGCACCTGGTAATGTAACACATACTGAAATGAATAAATTTTATAACTCCATAGACGTATTATTGGTTGGATCAAAAAATGAAGGAGAGCCAATTCCTCTTTTCGAAAGCATGGCAACCGGATGCTTTCCTGTTTCGACAGATGTAGGTATTGTTCCCGAGTTGATACAGAATTATAATAATGGAATTATATTAGAGCAACGAACTGTGGAAGACCTTCAAAGTGCACTGAATTGGTGTAATAGAAATTTAAACTATGTTCGTAACAAAAGAAAATTTATTGCCGATGAAACAAAGAAAAGCAGGAACTGGACAATTTGTTCCAGCTATTTAAAATATACATATAATCAAACATTAAATAATGGAGCAAAACTTTAAAGTAAGTGTAATCATACCCTTCTATAATCTAGGTGATTTTATTGATGAAACTGTGACTTCTGTCTTAAATCAGACCTATAAGAATCTTGAAGTAATAATAATTGATGATGGATCAACAGAGGTGAAATCTATTAAAAAGTTGAAAAAATATAAGGACTTTTGGGATAAGAGGGTAACTTTATATAGAACTAAAAATAAAGGTCTAGCAGCTGCAAGAAATTTTGGAATATCTAGATCCACAGGGAAATATATTTGTTGCATTGACGCTGATGATAAGTATTGCCCAGAATTTGTAGCTGATTGTAGTCGATTCTTGGAAGAGAATCCTACATATGGATTTGTAACGACGTGGTTTCAGCCATTTGGATTGATAAATGGACCTGATACCACAGTCCAGATCAAGAAAAATACTCCCGAAATGTTGGTGAAAAATGTACCTCATGTTGCGTCAATGTTCAGAAGAAAGGTTTGGGTTGATGTTAGTGGATATGATGAAAATATGAAAAGAGGTAAGCAAGATTGGGATTTTTGGCTCTCTGCTGTCGAAAGAGGATATGACTGGGAGGTAATAAATAAGGTGTTGTTTCTTTACAGAATAAGGGAGAACTCCATGCTAAGAAGTAATACCTCATTTAAAGATGCGACATATGAATATATCTTGAAGAAACATGAATTACTACTAAAAAATATTGATATAATTGAGGTTTTGAAGGCAGCAAGTGACGTAATTTATGACTACGATCAAACGATCAATAGATTGAATAAGGAAAATAAAGCGCTAAAAGATCATTTTAGAAATTTGAAAATTACAGATTTCTTTAGGAAACGAAAAATTTCCTAACAACTAAGTGTAATTATAGAAGGGTTGTGAAAAACACAATAGACTTTTATAATACAGCTAATAATAATACAAAAAATGATCCAGAAACTAACACCCGAGGGCAGAACTAAATATGCAAAGTTAATTGACTACGCAAAGTTTCTTTCAGAAGCTATAAATGCCAAAGAACTCGTGTTTTCGACTTCAAATTTTGACGGTGTTAAGGAATCTTTAAGTTATTCAAGGACAGATCTACATTTGCAAAACGTAAATACAGACCTGGATAAGTATTTAAATAACGTCAAAGTAGACGATTTAGTGTTATTTATCGACGAAAACTCCACTAAACAGCTTTCTGAGAAATTAAAGTTACTGAGTAAATACATAGATTCAGTGCCTTTAGTGTTGATTAGTTCTAATTTATCGGGCCAAGAGTTTTCCGCTTTATTAAAGGAAAACAACATAAATCAAGATTTTGTAAGTAGTCACAATAACATTAACTTTGTTTTATCGGGTAAATATACAAGAATCAAATCCGTTGAAAAAAAGAAGATTCTTGCTGCAGTTTCTACATTTAACGATGAGGATATTATCAGTCAAGTTTTACAACACTTACTTAATCAAGAGGTAGATGTTCACGTAATTGATAACTGGTCTACAGATAACACTGCAAAATTTATTGAAGAATTTGCCAAGGAAAATCCTAATAGAATTTTTATTACAAAATTCCCTGAAAAACCTTCAGATAAATTTATGTGGAAGGAAACATTAAATTTGAAGGCAACAGCAAATATTAACAAAGACTACGACTGGATTATTCATTATGATTCTGATGAAATAAGAATTTCACCTTGGTTGAATAGTAATATCCAAGATTCAATCTCGTTTGTAGATAGTTTAGGTTTTAATGCAATTGATTTTACAGTTCTAAACTTTGAAGCAACAAGAGATGGATTTAGCAACTCAGATAATCCAGAAGAATTCTTTAGTCATTTTGATTTCGGAAGAAATGCGGGACATACTTTACAAATAAAAGCCTGGAAAAATTTAAAACAAGAAGTTGATTTAAGTTTTCATTTTGGTCATGAAGTGTTATTTGAAGGCAGAAAGGTATATCCATTAAATTTTTTATTAAAGCATTACCCTCTAAGATCGAGCACTCAGTCCAAGAGAAAGATCTTTGAAGAGCGAAAACCTAGATACAATAACGCTACCGAAGGTGGAGCACATAACCATTACAATAACATTACCGAAAATTCTGATTTTATTAAAAGTGAAAAAGATTTATTTTTATATAAAAACGATACAGATTTTTACAAACAATTTTTAATTGAAGCAACTACCAGAATTACCACAAGACAACCAGATAAGGCTGCGGTAATTTTAGGCTTTGTTCGCGAGCAAAATGAAGGCCTGTTAATTGAGGCAATAAAAAGAGTTTACGAACAATCACACAGAGAATTCGATATTTTTGTATACGATAATTCAGAGAAGGAAAATAGTTTAGCACTAACAAAGAGTTTATTTCCCAGAGTTTATATAAAGAAGAATGTAAAAAACTGCGGATTTGCCGGTGGAAACAACTCGGTTATGAGAGAAGTGCTTAAGAGCGGTGCATATGATTACGTAGTACTACTAAATGATGATACACAAGTTACTCAAGACTGGCTTAAAAGCCTAATTGAATTAGCAAAAGAAAGTAAAGACTATGGTGCGGTGACCTCGAAATTACTTTTTTACGAACCATATGTAAGATTAAGTGCCGTCACTCAAACATTTAATCCAAAAGAAGTTGGAATTGGAGAAGACACAAGAAACCTTGGCATTAAATTCTACTTAGGTGAATGCAGGTTTGAACATACCCATTACATAAAGAAATTTATGAGGGAAGGTTTTTATGGAATGGAAGGGGATTATTCTTGGACCGACAAAACCTTTGTAATAGATTTGCCAATCGGAAGCGTTAAACTAGACAAAGATTACGAGCTAGTTTTGTCTATTGAAAGTCCTGAACAGATAGAAAATCATACAATTAAAATTTCTATTGGCGATTTTAAACAATCTCTTGAGCTAAAAACTGGTAAAAAAAACTATTTAGTAAATATTCCAAGAGAAGTAATAGAGGAGCATAAATTTGATTTAATTCAGAACGCCTCTTCCGGAATTACAGCACAGTTTAATGGTTACGATATCGGCAGTTTAAATGGAAATGCCGAAATAGACAAAGGACAGTATGATCACATAAAGGAAGCAGAAATGATATGCGGAGGAGCGGTATTATTCAAAGCGGAAACGCTACAGAATGTAGGCATCTTTGATGAGTACTTTTTTGTTTATTACGAAGATTCTGATTTGAGTCTTAGAATACGACATGCAGGTTACAAGTTAATGTATCAACCAAAGGCGGTTGTAAGGCACATACATGCAGGTAGTTCAACTGAGTATTCTCCTTTGTTTACCTATCATGTTTGGAAGAATAAACCTGCATTTGTAATTAAGAACTTTGGAATTAGACCGAGTCTTTATGCATTAGCAGAATTAACAAAAATAGAGTTGAGGGAGTTAAAAGATGCCTTAAGATTTAAACTCAGAAACGGGTACCACAATTCAAGGTTAAAGGTTATACTGAAGAGCTCTGTTACTTTTTACAGAAACTTGCCGGTAATCCTGCTAAAAAAATTCAATGTTATTAAATCAGTATAATGAAAATAGGAATTTATAATGCTAATTTACATACTATGGGAGGTGGCGAAAAACATATAGGTGTTGTCGCTGAATTTCTTTCGAAGAACCACGAGGTAGAATTTATCTGCAGTGAAGATGTAGATAAAGATGTGCTTTGTAATAAGTTAAACCTTGATCTTTCTAGTGTAACTATAAGACCAATGGGTCTTGAACATGATCATGAAAAGTATTCAGAAATTTCTGCTGAATATGATTTCTTTATAAACTGCACTTATTTATCTACGTTAAAGAGTCAATGCAAAAAAAGTGCAATGCTGATATGGTTCCCAAGAATATGGAATAGAAAATTTCCTGCTTGGGTAAAATACTTTACCTACAACATATTGAATAAAACTCTCTTCAGATTTACTAACGATACAGGTATTCATTTTATTAATAGATTCTATCAATCGCAACATAACTTCGTACTAGATAGAGAATATATTTCTACCTATGACATGTTTATTGCGAACTCAAGATACACTCAAAAATGGATAAAAAAAGAATTTGGCGTAGATAGCGAGATCTTGTATCCACCAATAGATGTAGATGAATTTTTACCTGGGAAAAAAGAAAATATTATCTTGAGTGTAGGTAGATTCTTTGTTCATAGTCATAATAAAAAACAACTTGAAATGATTCAAATATTTAAGGAACTCTACGATAAAAATCCTGAGGCTAAAAAATACGAATATCATTTATGCGGAAGTGTTCACCACGATGAGCTAAGTGCCGAATACTTGAAAAGATGTGAGGAAGAAGCAGTAGGTTATCCAATCTTTATTCATGAAAATATCGCATTCTCAGACCTAAAAGATATATATTCAAAGGCTAAGATCTTCTGGCATGCATCTGGATTTGGTGAAAATCCAAGAAAATTCCCGGATAGATTCGAGCATTTTGGAATGACCACTGTGGAATCTATGGCTGCAGGTGCAGTTCCAGTTGTAATTGCACAGGGAGGACAGGTGGAGATTGTAGAAGATGGTAAAAATGGATTCTTATGGAATTCAAAATCTGAATTAATTAATAAGACTGCTAAATTAATTGCAAATGAAGAATTGGTTAGGGAGTTGTCAAAAAAAGCAATTCTTTCTTCGAAGAAATATTCAAAAGCAAATATGCATTTGCAACTAAAGTCAATACTGCTAAAGTTGAATATAAATTTATAGTTATATTTAAAGCTTAGTAAAGTTGTATGATTACAAGAAAAAGTATCTTTAAGAATTTTTTAATTACATATTTTTTACCTCTTATCTTCTTTCTAGGTATTACATTTGTAATAAACCCTACAATATTTACGGGATTTTCCACTCAGATTGAAAAAAATGACGGTAGATTACTTGCATGGACAGTATCTTGGGATATTCACAAGTTACTTACTGATCCTCTGAATATTTACAATGCAAATATTTATTATCCCAATTCAAACACCCTAACTTATAGCGAGCATTTTATTGCTGGCAGTATCTTGGCAATTCCAGTATGGTTAATAACTAATGGTAATCCTGCAGCATCTTTTAACTTTTTAATGATTCTAGGATATACATTAAATGCATTCTGCGCATATATTCTAGTTAAATATTTAACAAAACGAAGACTTGCTGGAATAGTGGCAGGAATAATTTTTGGTTACTGTTCATATAGAATAGCCAACTTCAGCCACTTACAGAACATGCTTGTATTTTATATCCCATTGGTGATTTACTTCCTATTTAGGTACTTTGAGAATAAGAAGACTAAATTCTTGTTGGGAGTAGGAGCTTCTTTATTACTAATGTCATTAACAAGTTGGTACCACATGATTTTTATTTGGGCCATGTTTGTGCTATTAGTGGCTTATTTTATTTATAAAAAGCAGTTGGCAAAAAAAGATCTAATTAGATTTGGGGTAATGATTGCGGCCAATCTAATTATAATTCTTCCATTCGCACTGCCGTATTTTGCATTTAATAAAGAGAATCAGTCGGCATATACAATTAATGAATTGAAGATTTACTCTGCCGATATTGGCGGATACTTAATGCCACCACCCAATACATTTATTGGTGGAGTAGTGTTACCGTGGTTAAAAATAACTAAAGATAGGTGGCAAGAAAATATAAACTTCTTAGGTTATATTGCACTAGTGCTATCAATAATTGCAATTTTTTCTTTTAAAAGAACATCTTATGGTTTCAAGGTTAAGATTGATAAAACCAAACTAATTTTTGCAGCCATTGGACTCTTCTTTGTATTATTATCTTTTGGACCTTTTCTACATTTAAGCGATATGGTAACTAGGGTACCATTGCTTTATTGGTTTGTCTTTAACTTGCTGCCGCCTATTCGCTTTATTAGAGTTACGGGGAGGTTCGCAACCGTGGTCTTTATGTTCCTAGGAATTCTTGCTGGCTTTGGTTTCGCAAGAATATTATCTAAATTTAAAAGTAGAAAGTGGGCAATAGCATTCACTGCCATTGTAAGTGTGTTCATACTTGGCGAATATTACCCATATCATAATTTCTTTAGCTACGAAGATGTTGCCAAAACACCACAGGTCTATAATCAGGTTAAAAACGATTCCACAGTGAAAGCCATCTTGGAACTTCCTATTGACGTTGGTCCTTTTGAAACTACAAAATACATTTATTATGGAGGAATACACTTTAAACCAATTGTAAATGGATACAGTGGGTTTGAACCTAAAGATTACAATTTCAATAAGCACTTGTTTGAAGATCACCTAAATGATATTGGTTTAATAAAGCTTAAAGAAATGGGTGTAACCCATGTTATTGTTAATCCAACTTATACAGGTAAAATTGAAAACCCAGATTTAGAATTAGTAATGGATGAAGAAGGTTATAAACTTTATAAGATAAATAATTCAGTAAATGACTATCAGGGTTACTTTACTGATTTCTCTGGTAATCGGGTCAGCAACGGAATGAACATAGATACTAAGTTACTTGAAGTACAGATTAAAAAACCTACAGATTCGACTCCCGTTTTTAATATTTCTCCCGTTAGTGTTGATAAGAAATCGTCCCTGGAAGTTATTTCAGATACAGAATTTGATTATGTATATTTAACATTCAGAGCCTACGGTAAAAATGACAGCCTTGGTGTTGACTGTATAAGTTCTAGTGAGAATAATATTGAATACGTATATTCGCAAACAGATTCGTTAGATAAACCTGTAAAACTCAATTGTGAATCTAATAAACTTCGAATTGATTTCTACTCAACTGAGAGTGCTGATAGAACTATGATTACTTCAATTGGGTTAATAAATGAGAAATAAATTTTTAAACTTTGTAAAATCAAAGTATTTTCCTTTTGCATTATTTACTTTTGTTTTCTTGTCTTTATCGATAATACTTTTAGTTAGAGTATTTACTCAATCTATTGCATATGACGATGCTTATAATATAAGTATAGCCAAGAATTTAGCAAGTGGTCTTTCTTATGTAAGTTCATACGATAATTATATATATTTTAATTCAGAGGTAACAACCGGTCCGGTTATGGTTGTGCCTGCAGCGCTGCTTATAAAATTGTTTGGTAATCAATATTGGGTACCTCAGCTAATAACTTACGCTTTCTTCCTTGTAGGAATTGTAGCAATACTTTACACGAGATTTATTAAATCCAGGAAGTTGTACTTATCGTTGACTCTTTTCTTGCTACTTTCATTCCTATTAGTTCCTGTTGAAAACTTTGTGACATTTTTAGGCGAAGTTCCTTCGGCACTATTCATAATATTAGCAGCAATATTCTTATCCAAATTTACTACCAAAGCGTTAATTGTAGCAGGAATTTTATTGGGGTTAGCCGCACTTATAAAATCTATTGTATTTTTATTTTTCCCAGCGGCAATTATTACAATAATAATTGCCGCACGTTCTGAGTCTAATTCACATAAAAGACACCTAATACTACATAAAGCTAAGTTAGTCTCTATATTTTCTGCATCATTTGTAATAACATACCTAGCTTATTTAATTTTAAAATTTCTCGGGGAAAAGATTCTACCATCTAATGTAATGCAGGCCTCAGAATCATTTTCCGAATTCTTTCTTAAAGCCTCCGGTTTATCAAAACTAATTAGCACACATGGAATTAACTCAAAGTTAGTAGTCATAGGCGAAAATATTGATCGAAGTTTTAGTACGCTTTCTACTTATTTAAGAGGTGATATTTTCGCATTAATATTCTTGTTGTTAACGCTTATTATTGCAATAATCCTATCTCTAAAAATAATTCGTTCCTTTAAGGTTAATAGAATTAATGTAATTATGTTTGCCTTAGTATTAAATACCTTACTACATTTAGTATGGTGGTTTACTATATCTCAAGATGGTTGGTTAAGACACATAATTCAGATTTTAATGTACATGTCATTTATAGTTTCTGTACTAGTATTTCGGAGTTGGAACAAAAGAAATATTACCCAGTTTTGTTGTATATTTTTTATCTTACTTACATTAATTACTAGAGCAGCAATTACTTTAAGAGATAATAGTGAATTATCAGATACTTCCCGACTTACAGCTTTATTGCAGACTGCCGAGTTCCTAGATAATTTTAAGAGAGATAATCCGGATGTAGTTTTAGCTGGATGCGGTTGGTGGGCAAATAGGGATCTGGAATACATAATGAAGGACTCGCTGAATTTTAAAAATTGTTACTATATGCAACAGGAGTATTTAGATAATAATAAAGTCTATCTAGTTAAGAGTGACTTTTTTAACTGGGGTAATGAGATATTTATCACAAAATTCGCTGAATTATGTGATAAAGAAGTTATTTATACAAATAATGTATTTACTGTGTCCAGGTGTTACAAACGCCCCGTTTAATTAAACCATTCCTCCAGCTACTGTTTCCTGAATTTCCTCAGATGTAGTAACTTTGGTTTTAAAAACGAAGAATTTGTACATTACAAAACTAAACGCGATCTGAATTCCAGTAACAATAACTTTCGAAATTCCAGGAGTTAATAAATAGTTCACAGCACTAAATAGAAGTGTTTGGAATAATACCAAATTTAAACCCTGTACGAGAAAGAATTTTCCAGATTCTCTTACAATATCTTTGTTCTTGGACTGAAATGCCCAACTTCGTTGAAGAATATAATTAACAGCAATTGCAATAAGTGAGGAACCTATATTCGCGACTGTTTCCCTAGCATGATCCTCTGGTGGTATATTAAAGGCTCTTAGGAATATCTGTAGTAAAGTAAAGTCAAGAATGAAAGTCGATATTCCAATAACAAAGAACTTTTGAAACTCCTTGGACTTAATTAAACCTAATACTATATTAGTAACTTTTGTAAATTTTTCTTTCATATTGTATGTATAAATTATTCAGCTAATTGTAAATCCTTATCTATGATTTCTGCAATCTTATTACCTTCTCTTACAGCGTAATTGGTACCTCTATCTTCAGGGTATATTTGAGAAAAGTTAGACAAGTAAACATTTTTAAGAGGTGTTTTATAATCTGGAATTTTATTTTGATATTCTGTATCTACTATGTGCTGAGCAAACTTAAACTTGAATATATTATTCTCAATAATTTTTTCAGGTTCAAAATCTTTGAAAATCCTTTTTAAATAGCTGTACCATTCGTCTTTTATCTCTTTATCGTTGGACGAAAAGTATTTATGATCATGGGGAACATATGTACCAATATAGTAAATATGATGATTATTATAATCTTTAGTTCCAACTAAATTCGTATGTTGAATAAATACTAGAAAAGGAAAGCTAGTATCATTTATATTATGCCAATAGTATTCACTGAGACTTTCGGGATAAGAAAATACATTTAATACCGCCCCAATATAATTAATAGAGTCAAGCTTACTTACATATTCTTTAATTTTCTTGCTATCTTCCTTAATTAGTTTTGCAAATACATTTGAAGGTAGAGTAGAGAGTACGGCGTCAAATTTGTACTGCTGATTATTTACTTTGATCTCAGTCTTGTTATGTGTGGTTTTAATGGAATCAACTGCCGCATTTAACGTAATATCAGCTCCGAGTCCCTTTAATTTATTCTCTAAGGCATTTACAACTTGTATAAAGCCTCCCTTGTAGTATCCTAGTTTTTCTTTGCTATCTCCTTTTTGTTTAGAGTTAGCCCTAATATGAACTCTTGCCCAAAGCCAAGCCATCGATATTTTATCGTAGAATTTGTCGAACTTACCTAGTAATAATGGCTTCCAAATTACGTTATAGACTTGTCGTCCTGACCATCTTCTCATCCATTGTGCAGCTGTTTGTTCTTGTAGATTCTTCCAATTGCTAGACTTTTGTAAATAAAGCACAACCAAGCCAGCTCGTATTCGACTAAAGATGCTAAGTGGAGAAAATTTAATTAGATCGATAGGTGTAATAAATGGATATAATTTACCTTTTCTGTAAATAGATACAGAACTATCGTGCCACTGTAGTTTGTCCTGGATTCCCAGTTCATTAGTTATAGCAATTATGTCGGTATCGGTTTTGAAAATATGGTGATAGGCTTTTTCTAAATTATTGCCACTTATTTCAAAACCACTCGCCAAACCACCAACAGAGTCACCTTTTTCGTATATTGTAACTTTGTAACCTTTCTGAGCAAGTCTGTAGGCGGCAGTTAGTCCGGTAAAACCTCCTCCTAATATCGCAATTGTCTTCACACTATTATTTTAAATTATATTCAATTATTTCTTTTAATGCCTTAGCCCCATCGCTGAATGCACTCATTTTTTTCCCTTCAGCTATTGTCCTTGGGTAGTAACTAATAGGAACAATTCCAAACTTTAAATGTTTGCCATTCAATTTATACTTTGAAAGCTTAGCAGTAATTTCTGGTTCTAAGCCAAATTTGCTAGTAGATGTAATTGTTTTCCCTAGTTCCCTTGCAACTGATCCCGGCATCATTTTGTAGCAAACTTCCATGTCAGGGATGTAGGTTTTAATTCTAGGGTAAGTAAACACATTTGAAAAAAACGATAACGCTTTGTTGCCAATGTAATTTTGTAGATAGATCACTTTGTTCTTCTTTCCGAATCTATTTCCGTAGACTACATCTAGGTTATTACTCATCATTACCTCAAGCATTTCTGCCAATTCATTGGGTTCGTATTCTAGGTCTGCATCTTGAATAACAACAATCTCGCCTGTGGTATAACTTAACCCATTCTTTACAGTCTGTGTTTTCCCTGAGTTTTTTTCGTTATGATAAGACTTTATATTGTCATGCCTTCTTGCAAGTTCATCCATTATCTCCCCACTTTTGTCCTTTGATCCATCATTAACCAAAATAATTTCTGTTTGAATTTCAGAAGGAAATTTTACTTCCAATACTTTATTCACAAGTATTTCTAATGTCTTTTCCTCGTTATAGACTGGTATTACTATTGATAGCGTTTTCATTGCAATGTTTTAATTTAAAAATGATATATTAATTATTCTTTAGTTATTTTAACTTGTAAATGTAATTCAGTGGAACATTTTCTCTAGTTATAACATGTATTAATTTACTCTGGTCGACTTTCAAGTTTTCGTTAGTTCTACCGTAACACACAAAGAAATCTGCATCGCTAGTTTTGTCCGTCCATTTTAAATTGTCGGGAAGATAGTAGATACTTTGCATAGGGTGTGCACATGTATTAATTGTATAGTTATCGTTTGCATTTATTTGATTATCTACTAGCCACTGTATAGCTTCCTTATAGCTTGCTCCCCAATAGTCATTTTCATACTTTTGATAGGCACCGCTTGTATATCCGATTAACTCATTAAAATATATATATTGATAAGGATATAAGCGTGCATATTGTATTATTACAAGCAGTGAATTAAGTGCTATAAAGGCAACTGTAGCTAATCTTACTGTTTTATTTCGTGTTTTCGCAATTTCGATAATCCCTATTGTAGATACTATAGAAATTAAAGGTAGTAAGAATAGAAAGTGACGAATGCCATCAAATATTATGGGCCTGGATATAAAGTAAAG
The DNA here is from genome assembly GCA_016861265.1 of Patescibacteria group bacterium. Lineage (GTDB taxonomy): Bacteria > Patescibacteriota > Dojkabacteria > J137 > J137 > Brojett037. The sequence continues at coordinate 420,312 of BOLA01000001.1, read as the reverse complement.
GCCAAAACTGTAAACTATTGCAATCCAGAAGATTAGAAGCAGATTATTTTCTAGTTTGTTTCGTATTAATCTGTAAAATGAATAGCCGGATAACAACATAAACATTATTGGCGTAGTAATCATAAATAATGTAGGTAGGTAAGCCAATCCTGCATCGGAATAAATTACATTTTCTCCATTAAATAACATTTCACCCTGGCTAGAAATTGCCCTAGAATACTTAATACTATTTATAAAATTGACTAAAAAGTTTGAGCCTAAATATGGAGAGGTGATTACATTCACAAGTAGTGCAATCATTCCAATTATTACTAAATCAATTACTAATTTGCGTACTATTTTAAACGTGATTTTTTTATTATCACGATAAAAGATTAACAACGCATACGTAAAGTAAATAAAGTAGAGTGTAAACCCAACTACTCTAGAGCTTTGGGTAAGACCAAATATTAACCCAAGTATAATTAGTTTGAATCTATCAATATTAGGATAAAACTTATATATAAGTGAAATTGCAATAAAGAAGAAAATCGCAAAACTTACATCACGAACATTAGTTGGTATATCGCCTATGAATCTAGGAAGTAGTAACAAGAATAATGGACCTAGAATTGCTGTTGTCGATTTTTTATATTTCTTTAATAAAACAACGTAAGCTGCAATAAAAATAAACGATGCCATGCATAGATTGATTAAATGCATGTTGGTGTAATTTATTTCTCTACTACCACTAATAAAGTAATTAATTGCAAAAATAACGCCAGGATAGAAATGATTGTATAGTACTAATAAATTTTCATTCTGTGCACTTCCAAGATCTCGGTCAAAAAAGGAAGATGGTTTTCCTGTTGAGTGTAGATAGTACTGTTCTCCATATGTATAAACATCTCTTTCGTCCCAGGTAATTCCATAATCTTTATAGGTGAGTAGTGATAGTAGCAGATATGCTAGTAAAAATATTATAAGTAATCCGTACTTTCTTAAGATTGTAATTAGTCTATTAAAGAATGATATGCCAATTAGTTTTAGTTGAGACGAATTTCCCATAATTTAAAATGAATATTATTTACAGTCTAGTTCTAGACTAATAAAAATACTATCATAATTATTCAAAAAAATTACTCAATTAACGCTATAGGTTATGAATATAAAATTTTTTAGGTTAATATCTAAAAGAATTGATAATATATATTTATGAAATCCTGGATATTAAATAACAAAACAAAGTTTGTCTTACTTTTAATAGTAGTAGTATTTCTTGTTAAGTTAGTAACCTTATTCACGTTTAATAATACCGAGTGGGAACCAGACTCATATATGCATTTCTTAGAACTAAGATCCATATTCGCAGACTTTCCGCAAAACCTGATATTAGGATTGAATGTTTGGTCTAAACCTCTTTACATTTACCCTTTGGGATTAATAGTGCAAATATTTAATATTAAAGATTTTTTTCTTATAGAAATAATTAATACTTTAATATTTATTTTAATTTCGTGGTTGGTTTATAAAATTGTTTTGAATGTCTATAAGAATTTTGCAGTTGCAGTTGTGGCATTAATATTAAGTTCATTTAGCTTAACGCTATTCAAATCTTCTGTATCAGTTCTTACAGAACCAATTTTCACACTAACATTAGTAGGTTCTTTCTATTTTCTTACAAAAAAGAAGTTTACGTTAGCAAGTCTTTTTATTGGTCTTAGCGTGCTGGCAAGAATTGAAGGTCTATTTTTTATTGCTATTTATCTTGGTTATATTTTGTACGCATATAAACTAACTGCAAAACAAATTGTAAAAAATACTCTATATTCATTCTTGCCATTCATAATTTGGGATTTATTGGGATTCTTTATTACAGGAGATATTCTATACTTTAGAACTTTTTTTCAATCTTATTCTGCCGGTAACTATGGCAATGGTACATTGTTTGATTATCCAAAACTTTTCCTGACAAAAGAGTTTATCTTGAGCACTTGCTTTATTATTGCAGTATTTTTTCTAGGTAAATATAAGCATAAACTAGTCAATAAAAAACTTATTACATATTCATTCGTATTGTTTACTGGTTTTGTAACCGTACAAGCGGTTTTGTGGAGTCGGGGAGCCTTTGGTACAGCAGGGCTAATGCGATATTTCGTTTCCGTTATTCCTTTTCTTATTATTTTTATATGTTCAATTTTTGTAATAATCAGATCACTATTTTCACCACGAATTTTTATATTGAGCTTGGTCATTGTCTCAGCATTACAAACTGCATTATTAGGTATGTATTTAACTGGGACAATCGTAAATACCAAAGAGTTTCCCAAAGTAGAAAGTTACTTTGTCGAATCTGGTGAATGGTTAAAAGATAATTATACGGAAGAAACATTTATTGCAGCAGATAGACCTGAGATTCTTTACTACTCGCAAAGAAACTTGTTAAATTCAAAGATTTATTTTTCGGATGACTACGCTCTAAGGACACCTGGAATTTATGTATGGACAGAATGGAGTCCAATTACAAACAAAATCACTAAGGAAGATATCGATTCTAATGCAAGTTTAATTAAGGAGTTTGATAATAAGGTATTTGTATATGAAATTAAATAGCCTTAGTAAGATTTTTAGATCCACACTATTTATCCCAATCTTATTACTTATAGTATTGAGTATTCCTCACTTATTTCAGAAATACTTTGAAATTGACGAAGGAGTATATGCTGCTGTTGCCCACTCAATGTTAAGCGGAGAGGTTTTATATCAAGATGTTTGGGACCATAAACCCCCACTAATCTATATTATTTATATGGTTACATCTGTTCTGGGGCCTATTAGTGGTATGTTCTTTCTCAGATGTGCAGCAATTGTAATTAAGATTCTGAATATAATAATTTTTTATCATATATTAAAGAAGCTAGGAGTAGGTAAGAAAACCTCAAGTTTTGTATTATCAATTATTTCCTTATTACTTGTACTTCCCGTCTTAGAAGGTAATACAGTAAACGTTGAAGTCTTTTTTGTCCCAATAATATCTCTATTTTTTCTTAGGATATTAAATAATAGACTTTCCTACTTTGAAGGTTTCCTGTTGTTTCTGAGCTTTTGTTTTAAATTCCAAGCATTTGCAGAGATCTTGTTTGTTACAGGTATTTATATATTCTCAATCTTGATTAGCAATAGAAAGCTGTTGATCAAGGACTTAGTAAAGTTTTTGGTGGGGTTTCTTGTCCCTTTGTTAATACTGATTTTTGTATTCATAATAAGCGGAAATTTAGAAGAAGCATACAAGACTCTAATCACTATTAACTTTGGTTATGCGGACCAGACTACATATACAGTAAACATTCTAGGTAGTGTGATAGGTCGAAGTCTGCTTTTGTTAATTCTATTTGGAGGTGCAGTTGCGGCAGTATCATTTAAATATGTTTTTCTTAATAAAAGAAACATACTCACTCATCAGAATTATGTACTAATCAATATAATTATTTTTGAGATTTTTCTTGTACTGTATCCTCAAAGGAGTTATCCGCATTATTTATTACAGTTAATGCCTGGAATATTATTTCTATTAATATATTTTGTAAATAACTTTAAGAAGACAACTCAAATATTTTTTAAATTTACAAAACTTCTAATTTTTATTTCGGGATTTGGATTGCTGCTTTTCCTTTTTACAGAGCAGGAGGGCAATGTTGGTAAAGTATTAAATATATCGTTATCTCCATATTTCTATTACAGTTCATTTTTCCAAGATACAAATAAAGTAGAAAGTTTATTCTTTCAAAAAGATAATTTAACTGAAAATTTTTCGGAATATATTGTAAACAAATACTCAGACTATAAAAGACCTTATTTATATACATCTAATACCTGGGTATTCACATTCAGCAAGCTTCACTTTATTAATAATTATTTCTTTTATGTACAAATGTATTTTACAGAAGAAATGTATGAGAAGGAAAAAGCAAACATTCTTTCTGCCGATATAATTTTTCTTCAAAGTGACTTGGCAATTAAACCAAGTTTAAAAACAGAAATTGATGATAATTTTATTGAAGTAGAGCAGTACAAAGGATTTCAAATCCTTAAGCGAGAATAAAGCGCGGCTTTGCCGCGCTTTAAGTTACAGACTTTTATAGTATTCAATTGTTTTTACTAAACCATCTCTTAATTTTATTTTAGGCTCCCAGTTCAACTTTTCTTTTGCAAGACTTATATCTGGTCTTCGTTGCTGCGGATCGTGTGATGATTTATATGGGTTATTGGCATCCATTTTTATATAATCAATTTGACTTTTTGACTCAATCAGCTCAAGCACTATCTCAGCTAATTCTTTTATTGTAAATTCGTCCGGATTACCCAAATTTATTGGTCCATAAAAGTCATCTTCCGTTGCCATTAATTTTAGGAACGCTTCTAATAAATCATCAATATATTGAAAAGATCTGGTTTGCTTGCCTTCTTCGTATATTGTTAGATTTTCACCCTTTAAAGCCTGATTAATAAAATTGGTAATAACTCTACCATCGTTAGGGTCCATGTAAGGACCATAAGTATTAAAAATTCTAACTAACTTAATTTTTGTATTGAATAATCTTTTATATTCGTAACAAATGGTCTCGCTAATTCTTTTCCCTTCGTCGTAGCAGCTTCGTGGCCCAACGGTATTAACATTACCTCTATAACTTTCTACCTGTGGATGAACAAGAGGATCACCGTATACTTCGGAAGTTGAAGTATGCAATATTTTTGCATTATGTTTTTTTGCTAATTCTAGTGCATTGAACACTCCGTCGGTATTAATTCTAATTGTCTCCAAAGATAAATCAATATATCTAGGTGGAGATGCAGGACATGCTAAATTATAGATTTCATCAACTTTACCATGCAATTTAAATAGTCTGGAATTTTCTACAATATCAATATATGGTTTTACAATGTCATGCATTATAAACTCGTAGTTATCATTTTCCTTAAAAAGTTCAGACTTCCATTGTTCACTGGAGTAAAAATTATCAATACCTATAACATAGTATTCTTTCTCAAGTAATAATTTCACAAGATTGGTCCCTATAAATCCGGCCGAACCGGTAACTACAGCTAATTTCATAAGCAAATTTTTTAATTATAAATATTATTTTAAGAATTTTTCTCCTATTTCTTTTGCGGGTATTGAATTTATATATTCCTCCGCATTCGGATTTGTTTGAAGAATTCCCAAATATGATAGTGCCATTTTTACCACATAGGAATCGTTTCTGTCTATTAATACTTGTATAGGCATTTCGGATAATGATTTAAACATATAATCTTTCCATTTTTGCATTACATATAACCCGTTAAGTAATTGAAGCTTTTCTTTCATTCCTTGAGCATCTTCTTTTATCTTGTTAAAGCTCACATTATAGTAATGATATACATAAGAATTGTCGGTCCAGCCAACTTTTCCAAATAATCTTAGGTAGTTTGTTAAGTCAAACTCGTCCCAGTAGCCATGAATAATATTGGGGTCAACAAAGTAATCCTTTCTTGAATAGGGTTCTTTAAAGAACTCCGATTTGAACACGTTGCAATAGCCTCCCGGGAATTCATAGAATTGAGAGTATTCTTTAAATCCTTTAGTGTCTGCTAAAGATTTAAGTGGTTTGAATAATATTTTGTAAGCACCCAAAGGAGTTCTTCTTAGAATTCTATTTAATAATGGTTCTCTATATATATGAAGAGTGTTTGTATCCGGACTAATTTGAACAATTTCCGGATCATCTAAAAGTTTGTTTAATTCAGCTAGCCAATTTCTTGTAACTTCAACATCGCTATTTAGCAAACATATTTTTTCATATTTTATTGCTTCCTCAAATGCAGAGTTAATTCCACCTACAAAACCTAAATTTCTGCCGTGTGTTATTACATGAATTAGATCAGGGTATTTTCTCTGAAACTCAACTTGAACTTTAATTGAATCTTCATCAGGGGAATTTTGAACAAGAATAACTTTAAAATCTTGAGTATTCTTAAATACAGATCTCAAGCACTTTTTTAAATACTTTGCAGTTTGATAATTTACAATTATTATTGCTGTTGTCATGTATAAATTTTAGCATTAATAAATTTTTTAATGTTTATTTTACAATCTCGAGTTAAAATCTTGTTCTTAATCTATCAATAAAGTATTAAAATAATTTTATGCAAGACAACGCACAAACTCAAAGTGAACAGATTGAGACAAAAAGATTACTAATCGACACTACATTTCTCTTTGATCAGTATTCATTTAGAGGGATTGGTAAGTACGGTAAAGAAGTCATAAAAAGAATTATTAAACTAGCTTTGGAAGACAGCATAGAAGTATATTTTGTTGGTTTCTACGACCTTAAAAAAAATCTCATTGCATTAGGATTGTCTCAATTCAGTGTTGACCAATATATTAAAACAATCGGCTTTTATTCATTGGGAGAAGCAGTGGATTCAAGTGTTGGAAATATTAAAAGATGGAAATTAACTTTTAAACCTGCGATTGAAGAAATCAAACCTGATGTATATTTCTCGGTAAACTTTGAAAGAGGATTACCTTCTACCTGGATATTAAAAAGAGAGCTTTCGTTTGTTCCTAAAACAGTAGTAATGGCCCACGATGCAATTCCAATTGCAACAAACAGTTATTCTTCTAAAAGTTTTATCCATAATATTCTTAAAGGAATATTCTACCGTTCAATGTTCAATGGAATAAGGCATGCTGACCTAGTATTAACAAACTCTAATTTCTCTAAAAAAGATTTGGTAAAACACGGAAGAGTAAAGGAAGAGAAAATCTACCCGATATATCTAGGTGTTGATGAAAAATTTTTTGAAGATACTGATCCCAAATTGTTGACTCACGTAATGAAGGCATTTTCTCTCGAAGAAAAAAAATACTTTATTTACGATTCAGGTTTAGAGAAAAACAAAGGTATTTTTGATTTAATAAAACTATTTAAAGTAATAACCGAATCTAATATTGATAATGTACCTAATAAGCTTGTTTTGGTTGGGAAGGACTTTACAAAGGCCACAGGTTCAAAAATTAAACCAAAAAATGAAAGGGCCGATAGAGTGCTTAAGGAGTTAAAAAGAAATGGACTTCTAGAAAATATAACAACTACTGATAGGGTCAGTGATGAAGACCTAACGGTCTTAATTAAAGAAGCCTACTGCTACTTTAACTTTTCTAAGTACGAAGGATTCAGTTTTGGTCCTTTACAGGCAATGGCGGCCCAAGTACCTGCAGTGGTTGGCAATTACTCATGTTTGCCAGAAGTTACAGATGGCGGTGCGTATTTAGTTGATTCTGCAAATATAGAGAAGGCAAGTAAAGAAATAATTGAATACCTAAGAGACAACAACCTTCAGCAGGAGTTTATTAAAAAGGGTAGGGCTGTGGCAGAAAGGTACGACTGGGAAAAGACCGCAGATAAAACCTGGAGTCAAATCAGAACTCTTTTTTAAGCTTGTAAATAGCTGCTAATTTCCTTAAAATACTAGTAATATCTTTAAAAGTATGACTATGTTTAATCAAATGGATCCGGTTGCAAAACAGTTATGGATCTTTTCCTTTATAGTTGCCGTAATTGTTAGTGCATTGATTAATTTCTTGGCAATTGAATTACTAAAGGGTTCATTCTTATACGGATTTCCAATTAATCTAACAAATACTTCTGGCTTGTCTTCATTTTTTGCCAGGTTAATAAACTCTTTCTTATTAGGTGCAGTGCTAACACCATTAAGCTACTATTTGGTAAAGTACCTGCAAACACGAGTTAGAATTTAACCTTGAGAAGGGGAATTGATCTTTACCCCAAAGAAATGCCATTTCCCGACTATAGTACTCCTTTTGGCGATATATACTTTGATTTTATCGATTACCTTAATTCTTTCGTAATAATATTCAGTAGAAAGTCTTCGAATCCTTTTCTTAGCTTTTGGCAGGGTGAAGTCTCGGTAGAAACTAATCCTGATGATTTTGAAATTCATAAGGAGAAATTGCTTAGAGATATTCTGTCGTTAATCCAGCAGCCTCACATAACCGGAATTGATTTACAAAAAGCAATTATTATTCAACTCCGGCTAAGCTTTAAGAACATAACACTAAGCAATGACCTCGAAAGTGCACTAAATCCTTAGACGTAATTTAGTATAGTCATTATTATTGGCTCTCTTTCTGTTTCCTTAAACACTAATCTTCCAATTTCGTTAGATAGTGCATCCTTAATAGCATTATTGTCTAAACCATCTTTTATAGCACCCGCGTATATTTTTTCTACACTATCAGAAATGTATTGAATTAATTCCTGATTCTTTTTTACATATACAAATCCTCTTGTTAATACGAATGGTGATCTTGTAAGTTTTCTATCTTTGTCGGCCATCAAACTTATAATAATCATTCCGTAGTTAGCCATTTGTTCTCTTTCTTTTAGAACAACTGTTCCAATATCGCCAACCCCTGATCCCGATACTATTAATGGTTCACAAGGAAACTTTCTTGTTATCTTAAAACCTTTGAATCTATTACCCTCAATAACACAGCCTCTTTGTGCAATAATAAGATTCTCTCTTTTTACTCCAACTTTTACAGCTGTTTCGCCGTGTGCCCTTAAGAAATATTGGTACCCATGAACTGGCATAAAGAATTTTGGTTTTACCAAGTTCAACATTATTTTCTGGTCTTCCTGGTAACCGTGTCCTGATGTGAATAAATCAAGATCATCCAATTGTGCTACGGTAGCTCCTCTTCTTGTAATGTTGTCTACCATTAACTGAACGGCCCTATCGTTACCTGGAATTGTTTTAGCCGAAATAATTACTTTGTCACCTTTTTGTATTTGATAACCTTTATAATCTTCGGAGGACATTTTACTTAACGCGGCATCGGGCTCACCTTGTGCTCCCGTTGTTAATATTAATACCTGTGAAGGATCGTATCTCATTACATCTTTCATCTGAATTAATAATCCAGGTGGTATTTTTATATAACCGATTTCTTGTGCTAGTGTTAAAGTTTTGTTCATAGAAAAGCCGGCAATAGCCACTTTCCTTTTTTGCTTTACTGCAATTTGAATTAGTTGGTAAAGTCTACCTACTAAGCCCGAGAACGTACCAACAATAACTCTTCCTTCAGCTCTATCAATAGCATCTTCCAAGTTTTTTGCGACGTCGCTCTCCGAAACCGGATATCCTTTCTTAAGTGAATTAGTAGAGTCAGCAAGTAGAACATCTACGCCTCTATTACCGAACTCAACAATTTTTCCAAAGTTTGCTACGGGTTCGTTAATTGGAGTATTGTCAAATTTAAAGTCTCCTGTTTGTACAACTCTTGCTGTTGGTGTTTGTATACAAACTCCCAGACACTGAGGAATTGAGTGGTTTACATGAAAGAATTCAAGCTTAAAGCTACCAAGCTTAACTACGTCTTTTTCCTCTACAACATGTAGTTTAGGCAATAATCTTTGTAGTAGGCCAGGTATCTCATCAACTCTCTGTTTTATCATCTCAATTGTGAATTTAGATCCATACACTGGTGGGAATCCTAATTCCTCAATTAGATAAGGAAACGCACCTATATGGTCTAAGTGACCGTGAGTTACAAAAATACCTTTAATTCTTTTTCTTTTAGGTACAAGGTACTTAATATCCGGAACAACTGCGTCGATTCCATAATAGTCGAATTCAGAAAATCCCAATCCTAAATCAACTATAAGAATGTCGTTGTTGTATTCGTATGCGGTACAGTTAATACCTATTTCTTCAACTCCGCCCAACGGTATAATTTTTAAATCACCTTGTGGTGCTGTTCTTTTGTGCGTAGGTCTTTTTTCAAGTCCACCAAAATTTAATTTTGGTTCCTGCGCAGGAACTTCTTTCTTTGTTTCTAAGTTTTCCATATTTATTTTTAATGTATTTTAATTTAGTTGCAAAAGTTATTCAATTCCAAGTTATAGGGTAATTAACAAACTATTCGTTAAAAAGAAGATATTCTGAGGGATTTTTTATAGTTGAATTTCTTCGGCAATTCAATATAAATCAGTTCTCTTAGGCTTTTTACTGAAGTTTTTGTGCTAATTATTATCAAACTTCTGCTTTTATTCGGATTTATTATAGCATTAATTCTGTAAGAGGCTTTAAATAGCCAACCAATGTTATAATTAGCTACTGCTCATTGTAAACCTGGGAGGTGTATCGTGCAGCTAGTTTGGCTAATTAAAGCTACGGCATATATTGCACCTGTGTTGTCCGTAGTCGCGGTTATCATCTTCGTAGCACAAGTCGTAATCCGCTTTATGGAACGGGATGATCACTATTCTGTTCTGATAAGCGTATTGTCGATACTGGTGTTCGCAGGCGGAGGCTGGGGTTGCTATATCGTACACTTCGAAACCGGAAGTGAGATATACATGAACATTGGCAATCTCACAATGTGGGGCTTTCTGATTGCGGTGGCTAGTCATGCAATATTCGGTCTCTGGGATCGAAAGGAGCATTTCCGCAGAAGGCGAAGAGTACCGCCTCAGCCAGAAATAACATCTAATCCTAGGCTGTGAGGAGACGCCTCCGATAATTCGGAGGCAATCCCTTCTTAATTCCTTTATTGATTATATAAGCTGTGATATAAAGTAATAACTTAAGAATTTTTATGGAAAATATCTTCGTTGTAAAAATTGGTGGCTCTGTTTTATCTTTAAAGGATAAACTTTTCGATTTTCAAGAAGCCCAAAGGATAAAAGAATTTTTTAATTCAGTAGATTCAAATCTAAAATTTGTACTAATAACTGGGGGTGGCAATATTAGTAGAGAATATCAACAATTATTAAAGGATAATAACTACCCAGAATACGATCAGCATTATATTGGAACTGTTGCGTGTAATATGAACGCGGTAATGTTAAGGAGTGTCTTTGGTAATCTAGCCGAAGACAAGATTCTAGGTCTAGGCGATTTAAATTCAGATTCGCCGATTAAATTTAATAAAAGATTCCTAATTGCGGGTGCTGGTCAGCCGGGACCTAGCAGTGATTGGGATGCAACTTGGCTAGCTAAGCGTTTAGGAGCCAAGCAAATAGTAACCTTAAAGGATATTGATGCTGTTTACTCAGAAGATCCCGATAAGAACCCTAATGCAAAAAGATTGTCAAAGGTTGATTGGGATGAATACTTAGGAATTATTGGTAATCCAGAAAAGCACACCCCGGGGGCTAATTTACCTGTAGATCCAATTGCTGCTAGATTGGCGAAGGAAAATGGTATAACATTCTATGTTGTTAGCGGAATGGATTTTGAGAATCTAAAAAATCTACTAACTGGCAATGCATTTATAGGTACTGAAATTAATTAACTATGACAAAAAAGTCTTCAGAAATCTTTTATAATTGGTATTTAGGCGTATTAACAACACTTGTTGCGCTCCCAATTCTCGCCCCTGTTTTACTGAAGTTGGGTTTAATATTCCCAGCAAAGATAATTTACTTTATTTATAGTTTCTTTTGTCATCAATTCGCGACCAGATCGATTCACCTATTCGATTACCAGTACGCTTGGTGTGCAAGAGATGCAGGAATATGGGCAGGTGTAGCATTCGTAGCATGGGCATTAAAATATAATAAGATAAAACCGATTAAATGGTATTGGGTAATTCCTTTTGCTATCCCAATTGGATTGGATGGAGGAATTCAAACAGTGTTTACTATGTTGAATTTATCGTATAAAGGCGGCTTGATGGGAATACCGGTATACTCAAGTAACGACTTAGTAAGATTCTTAACAGGGGCATTCTTCGGAATAGGTTTGTCTCTATGGATTAGCGGTACATTTGCAGAGGATTTAACAGAAAACAAAGAAGTCACTTTTAAAAGCAAGGTAACAAGATATATTCATAATACACAAATTAAGAAAATTGCGATTTTTATGGGTGTATTACTATCCTTTTATCTAGTTTCTGTAGCATTCTGGCAGCATACTAGCGAGAAAGTCTATCCGACGGATTTTGCTGATTCAGCTGTAAAATTACAGGACTCTAATTTTTTTGAGAGAAGAGCGAATGGAATTTGTCCAACTGAAAGTGCGGAGGATCTATTTGCGGTAGATTGCTTCTTTAAATAAAACCGTCTTCGGTGATATCGCAAATCTATAATACTAATTTATTCGTTTATAATCCTTGAGTTGTGCTGCAAGTACAAAAAAAACTCCGCATGCTATATAATCAATCCAGTTTAAACAAATATTATGTATTCACCAGTTGTAGGGCTTGAAATTCACTTACAGGTAAAAACAAACTCAAAAATGTTTTGCCGATGTTCGTCTCAGTATTTTGAAAGCGAACCTAATTCACATGTTTGTCCAGTATGTTTTGGCTTACCAGGAGCATTGCCTATTCCTAACAAGGAAGCGTTTAACAAGGCTCTAAGACTTGCTGTTGCATTAAATTGCACAATAAATCAAGAAACTAAATTCGACCGAAAGAACTATTTTTACCCTGATTTGCCAAAGGGTTATCAAATTTCGCAGTATGACCAGCCAATAGGGGAGAATGGTTATGTAGAAATTGAGGTTATGGGAGACTCAAGAAGAATTAGACTTCAAAGAATTCATTTAGAGGAAGACACAGCGAAATCTCTACACTCAGAGAACGATGACACACTTATTGATTACAACAAATCTGGAGTACCATTAATTGAGATAGTAACCTATCCGGATTTTGAATCAATTGAAGAAGTTATTCTATTTGCAAAAAGACTAAAGCAGATTGTTAAATACCTTGATATTTCCGATGCTGAAATGCAAAAAGGACAAATGCGATTTGAATTAAATATTAGTGTTAAACCCGATACAATGCCTGCCGGGCAATTACCTGATTACAAGGTAGAGGTTAAAAATATTGGCTCTATTTCTGTTTTGGAGAAAGTCTTAAACTTTGAGGTCAAAAGACAGACTGAATTACTAGAAAAAGGTGAGAAAATAAAGCCTCAGACAAGAGGTTTAAAGGGAATGACTGGGGAAACTTTATTTCAAAGAGGAAAGGAAACTTCAGATGATTATAGATATTTTCCTGAACCCGATATTCCTCCAATCAGAATTGAGAGTTCTCAAATTGAAGAAATTAAAAACAATCTTGTAGAATTGCCTCATGAACGTAAACAAAGATATATGGAACTTGGTCTCGAAGGAGAGCAGGCCGATATATTTGTAGAAGATAAGCAAAAAGGAGATTGGTTCGATGAATTTATAAAATTAACAGAAATAAAAGAGGAGATTAAAGAGGCTGCAAAATGGATTGTGGGCGAGATTTCTGGTCACTTGGAAAAACGAGATCATTCTATTTTAGAAATGAAGCTTTCTAATACAGATTTATTGGAACTTGTAAGGCAAATGCAAGAAAAGACAATTTCCGGAACTATAGCAAAAGATGTAATAAATACCATATTTGAAGAAGGAGGAAGTGCTAAGGTAATAATTGAATCTAAAGGTCTCACACAGATTACTGATTCAAGCTTTGTTGCAGATGTTGCACAAAAAGTAATTAACGAGAATCCAAAGCTTGTTTCTGATTTTGCAAAGAATCCAAATGTAATAAAGGCATTAGTTGGTCAGGTAATGCGTCAGACTCAGGGAAAGGTAAATCCGAAAATTGCAGAAGAAGAGCTGCAGAAGCTTTTACAAGTAAGCGAGTAACAGTTATACGTATTCTATATTCCAATTCGTAAAGTAATTTATTTTTGTGATATATTAATAGAAATTTAACACTTTTCTATGAATATAAACCTTCACCTAAATCTATCCGATTCTGAATTAAATTCAGTATTAAAAAAGATAGATGTTCCCGATTCAATTAAGTCTAAGATAACTGCAGAAAATTCTAGAGTAGAATTTAAAGAAGAAGAAGAACATCTATTCATGATTTTCTATATACCTGAGTACAACAAGACTACAAAGGCAATTGATACGGTAGAAATTAATATTGTGTTCCCCGCTAAGGAAGGCTCAGTAGATGTATTTGCAAATAACTCTACATATTTTTTTGAAAAATACTCTCAAGAAATAGCTCAAATGAATTTTAAGACTTTTGGTGGCTTCTTTGAAAAATTTCTATCTTTAGTATTTGAAGATGTTTCAAGAATTGTAAGTCACATACTAGGCGATACCGATGAGATTAGGAAAGAATATTTGTATAAATCTGATAATTACAAGGTTATCAGACATTTAACAAACGCAGAAATTAATATTTCTAGTCTTAAATTAATATTTGCTAATCAAAATAAGTTAATTGAATTAGTAGATGATTATATGAATAAGACTCAGCAGAGTTCTTTAAACTATAAGAAGACCTATCTTGAGGAAGAATTAAATTATGCAAAGGAATTCTGCGAAACATTAATGAACTCTATAAATACCAAGTTTCAGGTTAGAACCTCAGATGACTTATACAGATTCAACAAATATGCCTTCATGACATTTATAAGTACTTTGTTTTTAACATTGTTGATAATTTATAGAGATGATATCACTCACAAATCTAGTTTCTTTATAACCGGAGTAGGGCTGGTAATAATATCAATGTTAATAGTAATTGTATTTTTTAGGAATAAGAAATAATGCAAAGAAATCTCGGAGCCTTTGTTTCGTGTGCAGGAGGATTATTCAATATTATTGAAAGAGGCAATCAGTTGAATATCAATACTGTTATGACTCACCCGGCCCCTCCACAGAGATGGAATTCTCAACCATTCAAAGAAGAAGCAATTGAAAAATATAATAAAGCAAAAACACTAGATACAAATATACAAAAAGTTTACTTTCATGGTATCTATTTAATAAATTTGGCGAATCCCGATAAGCAGAAATTCCACCTGTCTAAACTATCGCTAGTTCATCATTTAGATTTGCTGCGTCAAATTAATGGAGATGGTGTAATCTTTCATACAGGATCTTTAAAGGATCAACCTGACCAAAAGACAGGGTACGACAGAGTAATTTATGGTTTGAATTGGATTTTTGATACTGTCGATGAAATGCCAAGTGCTAGTAAACAATTCTGGGATAAGCCTAAATTATTTCTTGAAGTAGCAGCGGGTTCGGGAAATGTTGTTGGTGATAGATTTGAAGAGTTAGCCGAGATTTATGCAGGTGTAAAAGATGAGCATAAGCATAAATTGGGCTTTTGCCTTGACACTCAGCATATGTTTGCCTCCGGTTACGACTTAGTAAATGAGCTTGATAATGTAGTAGAGCATGCGGATAAACTTTTAGATTTAAATAAGATTCCTGTAATTCACTTTAATGACTCAAAGACTGATCTGGGTTCAAATAAGGATAGGCATGAAAATTTAGGTAGTCCTGATGCAAAAATTGGTGAAAAGGCAATGACTGCATTTTTGAATCATCCTAAATTAAAAGATAAAGATTTTGTATTAGAAACTCCTGCGCTTGATACTCCCGAAGGTGCAATGCAGCAGGTGGAGTTATTAAAGTCTTGGGCTAAATAAGCGAATTTTCTTTTCAGCAATAAATTACGTGCTTTAATCTTATTTGCATTTCTTGTAGAATAATTATGTTGGGATAATCACATAATTATGAAAAAAATCTTATTTGCAACATTAACTATAGTAGTTCTAGTACTTCTGGCAATTTGGTCGCCTTGGTTAAGGTGGAACATTGATTTGGCTAATCTTTTTGGTGTAAGAAAACCGGATTCAATTTCCGGCTTACAGGTTAGTTCTTTGGCAGGTGAAATAGAAGTGTTTATAGATAATAATTCAGTAGCAAAAGTAACTCCCGATATCTCTCCATTTATACTGGATAGAGTTACTCCGGGTGATCATCTAGTGACCTTAAAAAGGACAGGGGAATTTGCAGATTCGTATTCTACATTCAATAAATTAATTACATTTGAAGAAAACTCAGCCGTTGTAATAGGGTATAACATTGGTCCTGACGAAGTTTTTTCCGAAGGCCACATAATTTACACAACCAAAAAAGAAAATTCTAATTCGGATTCTAAATTAAATATTACTGTAAATACAAAGGATTTTAATTTAACTTTCGATGGCCTTCCTGTAGAAAAAGTTGAAAGCAATACAAAGGTAATGTCTGTAGATTTTTCCAGGCAGCATGAAATTAAAATTGGCAAATCCGGTTACGAGTCGTTAGTATTTACCTTGTTACCCGAAATGCAGAGTGATCGTGATAAGTTAAAGAATTCTGATTTTAACGTTGACATACAATTAATGTTGCAACCTGTTGAAGTGAATAACATTTAAGAGTAATTTAGATTAATAATGATTCCGGAAAAATACAGATTAAAAAATACAATTAAATATCCTACTTCAGTAATTATTGGAGGACTAAATAAGCTTGGTTTAGAAATAGCAGATTCCTTAATTGAGCAAGGAGGTTATGTAATTATTGTGGATGCGTATACACCCGATGCCGATGCAAAGCTAAGCGTATTTTCAAATAACGCTTTAATCAGTTTCTTGGATTACACAGCAATTCCACATCTCGATGAAGATATTAGAAGACTCGACTACGTATTCTACTTTCAACACGATTCCGAAGACCTAAATAAGAAGATCTCAACAAGTGAATTCTTGAATTTATCAAATTACTTAGACGCATCGCTGAACTTAGCAAAGAAATTCAATGCTAAATTTTTATTGACTACTTCAATAAAAGCTCATCAATTGATACTTTCAAAACAAGATTTAAATCTTGAATATGGTTATGGGATAAGCTCTTCAAGACATACAATTTACACAGAAATGGAGTTACAAAAATATGCTGAAAGTTTAGCAATTGAATATTTTGAACGTGAAAAGTTGGATATAAGAATAATCAGACTAGGTGAGCTTATTGGAGATGGTATAGACTTTAATAATAGTACTGCATTTACTCAAATCCTTTTAGATGCTGTAACTAATAATCAAATTAGGTTAAGAAAAGACGGCTTGGACACCGAGTGGTATGTGAATATATTAGATGCAGCCTACGGTATTATAAAAGCACAATTCTCTAGAGTAACAACTGGAGAAATCTATTCGTTAACTTACGAAACCCCTTTTACTAATCTTTCTGTTGCATATAAGATTCAGGAATACGATTCAGATGCAAGAGAAATAATTTTTCTTGATGAAACAGATAATCTTCCGCCGCTTAAGTTATATAAACCTGCCCCAAACTTATCGTCCATTGGGTGGAATCCAAAAGTTAATTTTGATAAAGCAGTAAAGCAGTCATTGGCAGCAGCAAAGATATTCATATTAGAAAACAAATCATTAACTAAAAATAATAATAATCTAGTAGATAAGATTAAAGGATTTCTAGCATTAGCAGAAACAGACACAACAATGTCTTCAGAAGCAGGTGCAGTCAGCAGATTAATAGCAGAAAGAAAACGTCAGGAGGAACTTAAGAAACAGAGTATTACAAATGCAGCTCAGGCGTCTCAAAAAAGAAGAAGACCTAAGAAAACTTTTAGAGAAAAGCTAGAGGATGGACTGTGGAGTTTCTTTAGAGGACTGGGCGAAAGCTTTAATATATTTAAAAATAAATCGCCATCTCAAATAGTTTTGATGCTTGGCGTAATTGTTGTTTTAGTAATCTTTTATATTAATTACTTTTCACCAGTAATTGCTTTGGGTAGAAATCTTTTGATTCTATATCCAGAAGTTTCCCAGATAGAGAAGAGTGTAAGCAAGGGGAATTTTTCCGAGATAAAATCAAACTTAGATACTGTAAGTTTCCATTTTGAAGATACAAGAAATATATTTACCAAATTTCAAGGTCTTGCAAGTTTACTAGCATTAGATAATCAGTATAACGAAGTCCAAAAGAATCTCGAGGCATATTCAATTTTTATTGATGGAGCTAAGAATCTTAGTAAAGGATTAGAGCCTTTTAATACGTATTTGAAAAATCTGCAAAATAATACAGTTGCAAGGGCTGCCACTGATAGTTACGTATCTTTGTCTAGTTCAGGCTTAGATTACTCCGATATATTCGCTCAATTAAATAATTCGTTTCCTTATGTTCAAGATGGAATAGCTAAAATTCAAAAAAGTTCAGGAATAATTAATTCCCTAAACTACAGTTTAATTCCGGACTTTCTTGTTCAGAATCTTAATCCACTAAATACAAAAATTAACTCAGTGGCATTAACAACTGAAAACATGGATACTGTTAAATATTTTAACTCCTTATTTGGAATTGATTCACCAAAGACCTATTTATTTGTTATTCTCGATAATACCATTCCATCACCTCTAGGTGGATATATTAGCGCTTATGCAATGGTTACCATGAACAAGGGTAGTATTGTTGAAACCGTAGTTCAATCCACAGACGATACTAACTTTAAGTTTAATACTTTATCGGAATCTGACCTGCAATTAATAAATTTAAGGAAATTCGGCATAAAAACAAAGGCTAATATTACAATTAACGATTTAGCGAGTATTAAAAATATTGATGACTTTAATACTATTATTTCCAAAGTCTTCAAGGAAAGCTTTTCCAGAGAAATATCAGGGGTAGTTACAATAAATGCAGATTCTTTGAATTCCCTTGTTCATTTTGTAAATGATAATACTGGAAGAACTGTTGAGATTAATTCTGTGACCTTCGGGAAGGACGATGTGTTAAGGCAAATTCAGTTAGCACAAAGTGATAATCAGAACTCAAGGAGTAGAAACGCAATTTTTGCTCAGCTTGCGGGCTTTGTTTTGAATAATATAATAGATGTACTTAAGATGAATTCAGCTGGCTTAGTTGCAAACCTTACAAATAGTGCGTTAAACAGAGACTTACTTACCTCGACTTCCGGTTTAGAGTACCAAGATTATATTGTAAGTAATGACTTTAATCAGTCTGCAGTACTTAACAATTCGTTGCCTGTAGACTTGGCTTTCAGCATTAACGATCCAAAATATCTGGGTTCAGACAAAATGCCTAGCTTTACCACTGCCATAGAAAGTCAGGTTAATTCAGATTTGAGTTTAGATAATAAACTAAGCTTTAGATTTCCTAATCTGGCATCAACTGCTGAGATCTCCTTGTGCTTACCGGCAAGCATCTCCGATTCTTCAATTGTGGTGGATAATATTCCTATAGAAAGGTACGTTAAAGCTACGTATAACGAAGAAAAATGTACCAATATTATGGTAATATCGGAATCGAATGTGAGCCTTAAATGGAAGACCGCACCAGTTGGAAAAATAACAAGTGACTCCTTAAGAGAGGTTACTTATGGTATATTAAAGATCAGGGGTGGTTCAAACACTCTTGACATGAAAGTAACAGCTGACCCAACTCTGAGAATAGAGGAGTTTGTCCCTCAGGTCGGACAAAATGGTAATTCCTTCGCATTTACCAGTCAGCCTAAAAATGACACTTATGTTAAGATTGTCCTAAAAAAATAACATTTTTAGGACTTGCATATGTTATTATTAGTCTGTTAAAATAAATACCCTAGAAAAGGTTGGTATGAACCTAATTTATTAAAAAAAGGTAAATAATTATGGCAAGAACAAAAAAAACAACAAAACAGAACGAAAATCAAATAACTATGACTCAAAGCTCATATGATGAGCTAAAAAAAGAGTTAAGTCACAGAATTGAGGAACTTAGGCCTGAAATAGCAGAAGAGATTTCTGCGGCTAGAGAATTGGGAGATCTTTCAGAAAACCATGCCTACACAGTAGCTATGGAAAAGAAAGAAATGAATGAAAACAGAATTAATGAGTTAGAGAGCATTATTGCATTGGTTTATATAGTAGATGACCAAGCAACAAACACCGATAACATTGTAAATGTTGGTGAAACAATCGAAATCGAGAATGTTGAAAACAGTCAAAAGAGAAATATTATTTTGGTAGGATCTGAGGAAAGCAAATCTGCAAACCCTACAGAAGGAAAATTATCTACAGACTCACCTATTGGTAAAGCCGTTCTAAACGCAAAAATAGGGGATATTGTGGAAGTAAAATTACCAAGTGGAAAAGTAAATCAGTACAAGATTAATAAATTTGTAAAGGCTGCGTAAGATTGATTCGATAAATTTTAACCCGCCGTTAGGCGGGTTTTTTATTAATTAATCTTAAAGACTATTAGTATTGAAGCTATTGTAATTAGCAGAACTCCGACAATATAAAAGAGGTAGCTCACGTAGCGTGCTAGATTAAAACCTAGAAATGAGGCAGAATTCTTTAAACCAACCTCCCTGTCTACCTTCCAGTCCCTGACTTCGTTGTATAAATCCCCACCCATGGAAAATAGGTATAAACCTACAAATACAATTAGTGTTCTGCTATCAGTCAAATTGTCAGGTAATAAGGCATACATAATCACTTGTACTCCTGCAAGAAAGAACCCGTGGGAAAGTATATCTACAATAGGTCTTGATTTAAGCCTTAATGGTAAGCATGAGTAGACATAGCCAATAATAGCTGCCAGGGTTCCTACTAGGAATATCTGATTATTAATAAATAGTAGAGGAAGTAGAGCCACTACATTTGTAGCAATATAAAAAAGATATCCTTCCTTTTTTGATATTATTCCCGCAGAGATTGGATTTCTATTTACTTTTTTTGGATCCTTCGCATCATCTTCTGAGTCTTCAATATCGTTTATAATAAAAGAGCCAATAAGTAGGAGTAAAATACTTACAGATACTACAATACTAAGTAGATTTATATATGTTCTTGTACTTAAAATTCCAAATATCACAAGAAAAGGATAGAAATCCATTATTGTTCGTACTCGTGTAAGTTTATAGAAGCCTAAAAGTTTTGTCTTATTAATTTTTAGCATATTTTTTCGCTTAAAAGTGGTTCTTAAAGTTTGTCACACCCGTATATTTAAGTCAATTCAAAGTTTCTGCTAAAATTACAATATAAATTTAAGATTATAAAAATGGAATTTCCAAAAGAATGGCAGGACTATGAACTACTAGATTCAGGAAATGGTGAGAAATTGGAGCGATGGGGGCAATATATTCTACGAAGACCGGATCCCCAGGCAATTTGGAATAGAGATAACTCTATAAAACAATGGGAAAATCCTGACATGATTTATCACAGAAGTAACTCAGGGGGCGGACATTGGGAGGAGTTAACAAGTGTTCCACAAGACTGGCAAATTAACTACAAGCAGCTAACATTCAATATTAGACCAACCCAGTTTAAGCATACCGGTCTATTTCCCGAGCAGGCAGTTAATTGGGAAAAACTAACAGAATTAATTTCAAAAAGAAAAAGTATAAACGGTTCTAAAGATATAAAAATTTTAAACCTGTTTGCGTATACAGGAGGAGCAACCGCTGCCTGTACAGCAGCAGGGGCAATTGTTACCCACATTGATGCATCAAAGGGAATGACTACCATTGCTCGACAAAATATAATAGATTCAGGGCTTGACGGTATTGGTACAAGATTTATAGTTGAGGACGTACTAAAATTCGTAGAAAGGGAAGAAAGAAGGGGCAATAAGTATTCTGGAATTATAATGGACCCCCCTGCATACGGAAGAGGCCCAACAGGCCAACTCTGGGAGATTGAGAATAATTTAAGCGATTTAGTTGCCTCGTGCAGCCGCATTATAGAGGATCCATTATTCTTCTTAGTAAATGCCTACGCGACTACCTTTTCATCGGTTGCACTAGAAAATATTCTAAAAGATAATCTTGGCAGCAAATTCTTGATTCAATCAGGGGAAGTCGGTCTAAAGGACTCAAATAGAGGTTTTATTCTTCCCGCAGGGCTTTACGGATTAGCACAGATAAATGATTAGAATACTCTTCGAAGATAACCACATTATTGTTGCTGAAAAACCTTTTGGATTGCTTTCACAGTCTGATATAACGGGTGATCCCGACATATTAACCGAATTAAAGAAATATATTAAGCAAAAATACGATAAACCAGGCAATGTTTTTGTCGGATTAGTACATAGACTCGATAAGAATGTTGGAGGGGTAATGGTCTTTGCCAAAACTTCAAAGGCAGCAGCAAGATTATCCAAGCAAATACAAAGTCACAAATTTCAGAAGACTTATCTAGCTGTTGTTAAAGGTGCGATAAAAGAAAAAGAACAAACACTAAAACATTACCTCGTAAAATCTGAGGAACAGAGAAGGAGTATTGCATTCGATGATGAGGTAAATAATTCAAAATATGCTGAGTTAAGCTTTAAGGTAATGGATGTAAAAAATGGTTACTCGTTAGTTGAAGTTGCACTAAAGACGGGAAGAGCTCACCAGATAAGGGTGCAGCTTTCAAAGATAGGGCATGCAATAGTGGGAGATAGTTTGTATATAGATGGCATTAGAGACAGTAAAACACCAATAGCTCTATGGGCATATAAGCTAAGCTTCTTTCATCCGGTCTCTAAGGAATTGGTTACATTCAGAACTACGCCTCCTAATTCTGACCCCTGGACTAATTTTAATCTGAGTGATCTGTAACCTTGTAATGCCCCTGCTATACTGCTATATTTTAATCACAATTAATTTTTAAAATAAATCTATGTCCGAAGAAGTAAAAAACTCAGATACGATTACTGCTGATGTTAAGCCGGAAACTACAGCTACCACAACTACAAAAGTTGAGGAAAAAAAATCAGGCTCAGCATTACCAAAGATTATTATTATCTTAGTTATATTACTTTGTTTATGTGTTGTTTGCGCTGGAGCTGCGTGGGTAGTTTTTACACAAGTATTGAATAGAGCTTCTGATACACTAAACAGTTCATTTACAAATACTGTACTAAACTCTATGTACAATACTTCAAGTGACTCAAATACAGAAGATGATACTTATACTTTTAATTCATCTGACGGATCAGGAAGTTTTAGTGTTGGAACGTCATTGCCATCAAACTTTCCAAGTGATATTCCTATTTACAGTGGTGCAACTGCTTCGTTTAGTGCTTCCGATGTAAACGATCAGGGTAAAGAAACTTCGTCTGTTACATTTGCATTAAAGGCTAATTTAAACGATGTGGTAGCATTTTATAAAACTAAAATGGAAACTGCAGGTTACGAACTAAAATCCGAAGTTAATATATTTGGTAACATACTAGAGTACGAAAACTCTCAAAGAGAGGTTTTGATTTCTGTATTAGGATCAACAGAGGCAGGTGAGGATATGATCTTAACTATAAGTTCTACAGCTAAATAATAAGGCTATTTAAAGGGCGTCTTTGGCGCCCTTCTTTCTTTCTTAAGCTCTGCTTAAATGGTTATTTTCGTAATCCAGGATCTGCTTAAGTCTTCGTCCGTGTCTTGAATCCCAGCCTGCAAATTCGGTAGTTAGAAACGCTTTTACTACATCAAAATGCAACTGATCGTCCTGATAATCTGCGTCTAAACATATAACATTAGC
The DNA here is from genome assembly GCA_016861265.1 of Patescibacteria group bacterium. Taxonomy (GTDB): domain Bacteria; phylum Patescibacteriota; class Dojkabacteria; order J137; family J137; genus Brojett037. Next base: position 396,931 of record BOLA01000001.1, on the reverse strand, counting down.
ATTATTATGTTCTCGGGCTTTAATGGCCTGTTCTTGTGCTGTACATAGTGCAGCGTATACACCTTTAACCTTATTAGCGACAATAGACATTCCTACTCCGGATCTACATATTAGTATCCCTATTGCACCTTCAATATTGTCGTCTGTAAGTTTATTGCATAATTTTAATGCGTATGTAGGATAGTCATCTTCGGGGTCAACACTATCTGCGCCACAGTCTATTGGGGTAATATCCATACTTAAAAGTAAGTGTTTAATTTTGTCCTTAAGCTCGAATCCACCATGATCAGCTGCAATATATACCTGCATAAGTTTTATTTAAAAAGTTATGATTTATGCTCATTATATACACAAATAGCTTTATTTGAATATCGCGAGGCTTGTAATGTAATTGTATTGGTCTTAGTGTTAAAATCCATGTAATTAATTATCCTATTTGATTGTATGTTAATACTTTTCGGTTGGGGACATAAAAAATTTACTAATTACGGCCCAGTCTACACACATGAGTGCAATAACTGTAAGAATGTATCAAAATGGCATTTATCTAAGGTTACAACTTATTTTGAATTCTTCTTTATACCTGTGGTGCCTTACAGTACAAAATATTATTTATCTTGTCCGGTATGCGACAAGGCAACTCGATTAACCACTGAGCATTTTGAATATTTCAAAAACTTTACATTACTAAATAACGCTCTTAACCAGGAAACAATATCCGATGAAGATTATGAAGAAATGATTACTAAGTTAAAGGAATCAGCTCCTGATATTTTAAAAGATACTCCGGACTGGGATTTTGACGAAGATAAGCTTAATAATTTCAGAGCTCTGGAAAAAGATTTTACACTGTTAAAGTTTCTTAAATTTGCCATACCAATTTTTTTAATCTTTCTGTTGTTCTATCTACTTTAAAATAGGTGATAGAAATAATTCTACATAATGGTATACCTTAGGTATATGACTTAAGCAAAAACAGATAGGAAAGTAAGCCAGGTTTAAGTCATATTTTGTCAGAAATTGGTCTAATTGTTTATTAGCTAAAGCTAATATAAAATAATCGCGGTATTAGGTATACATTGGGTATAATCTAGTATACAAATGTATAAAATATGGCAGACATAGAGGAAATAAAATCAAAACTTGATATAGTAGACGTTATAGCTTCTTATGTGCCGGATTTAAAAAAAGCAGGAGCCAACTATAAGGCCTGCTGTCCATTTCACTCCGAAAAAACTCCTTCCTTTACTGTAAATCCATCACTGCAGATTTTTAAATGTTTTGGATGCGGTAAGGCAGGGGATGTAATTAAATTCATTGAAGAAGTTGAGCATACAGACTTTACTGACGCTTTAAAAATTGCGGCAGAAAAAGCTGGTGTGGAGTTAACGCAGAATATATCTCCAAGGGATCAAAAAGAAAGAAAAGAAAAAGAGCAGTTACTAAATGCGAATTTACTAACCGCAAAATTTTATAACTACATTATTATGCAGCATAAATCTGGCAAAAAAGGATTAGATTATGCAATGCAAAAAAGGGAAATTGACATTGAAAGAATTAAAGATTTTATGGTTGGCTTTGCTCCAAACCTACCTACAAATTTAAAATCATTTCTAGTTGCCAAAGGTTTTGTAGTTTCAGATCTTGTCAGATGGGGGTTGTTAGTGGAAAGAAACGGTCAGGTAATAGATAAATTTAGAGATAGGGTAATGCAGCCAATTTTTAACCTAAAGGGTGAGGTTGTAGCTTTTAGTGGAAGGTATATAGGAACAGTCAAAGAGGCGCCAAAGTATTTAAATTCACCCGAAACTCCTGTCTATAAAAAGAATGAAATGCTTTATGGGCTTTATCAAGCTAAAGATTTTTTAAAAGAAAATAATTTCTTGATTTTGGTAGAGGGAAATATAGATATTTTGTCGTCGCATAGAGTTGGAGTTGGTAATATAGTAGCGCCTTTAGGCACAGCATTTACCGTAAATCAGGCAAAACTTATAAAAAGATTTGCTGAAACTGTTTACTTTAGCTTTGATACAGACGAAGCAGGTTTAAAGGCGTTAATTCGTGGTATGGGAATAGCCGAAGAGATTGAATTAAAACATAAAGTAATTGATTTAACTGGGTATCAAGATGCTGATGAACTAATAAGGAAAGATCCGGAAAAATGGCCGGAAAGAATTAAAAATGCAAAGCAGACTATGGATTATCTTATCGAATATTTTACAAAGGAACTTGATATGGGTAGTGCAGAAGGTAAGTCTACATTTGAATATAAGATTCTGCCATGTTTATCCTTACTAAAGGATGAAGTTCTTTTTAATCACTATCGAAAATTAATTGCTTCGCTACTAGAGGTTTCCGAAGATTTTGTAAATTCAAGAATTGAAAAAACTAAGAGTCACTCACCAATTAGGGAAGAGAAGCAGGAGATTGAGGTCATTCCGGAGGTAGTTACCGATGTAAATCCCGAAGAAAAGTATATGCTTGAGTTACTAATTGCATTCGATAAATTTCAAGATTTAAAATTTACTGAGGAAAATTTCTTAAGTGACGTAAAAATATTGTTTAAATTAATAAGAGAACATTCCGAGGAAGGATTCGATGTAATCAAGGAAAAAGTACCATTAAATCTTCAGAATATTTACGATGAAATAGTAATGAATGGACTCGATCTTTCGGATAAAATACCTAATTTAGTAGAAATCTTAAATAAGAAGGCTGGTGATTTGCGAAAGAAATATCATTCCAAACGAAGAATTACTCTTTCTAGGGAATTAAAACTTAGTGAAGGAAATCCCGAGCAACAACAAAAACTACAAGAGGAAAGCAATCAGATTCTTAAAGAAAGGCTAATGATTGACAAGGGACTATACAAAATTATCTAAAAAAAGCCGCTTTCGCGGCTTAATTTTATAGGTAATTATTCTAAATTTATCTTCGTCTAGAAAATTTCTTATTTTTTTGAACTTTTGTACCAAATTCTGCAGAAGCGGTAAGTTCGTGTCTACCCTTAGCTCTTCTTCTTTTTAGTGTTTTTAGGCCGCCTTTTGTTGCAAGTCTAGCTCTAAATCCATACTTTCTGATTCGCTTTATTTTACTAGGGTTATATGTTGGACCTTGTGTCTTTGCCATAAAATTAAATTAATATTTGAAATTCTTCCTTAATCAAACTATGATTATAAAGTGTAAAGCCTTTAAATACAAGTTTTTAAGTAAATGAATCCACAATTTGAACAAAAAGTTAATCAATCTTTAGAAACTGCAACTTACGATTCTAATATTGTGGTTCAACCTTCTCCAAAACAGCAGATTAATAAAGATTTTAACAGAAAACTGATATTAATTGTTGTAAGTGCAATTATGTGCTTTGCTGTATTAATAATAATTAGAGGGGTTCTACTCCAGAATCCAGCACTATACGATAATTCCTCCATTATAGGTCAAATTCTTAATCCAAACGATGCTACTGGCCTGGATGGCTTAGAACTAACAGAGGCTCAAGCAATTCTTAACGACTTTACAGGAAATCTAAAAAACGAATATCAGGATATGCCAACAGATGAATCAAGAACGCTTTTATTAAAGACTAACGAACTGTCAGTAATTGGCAATCTTCAGAAAGATGGTAAATTCAATAAGGTTGCAGAAATAAATAATTTAATAGAAATATACCGATTTTATAATGAACAAAACTATTTATATGCAATTAATTCTCCAAATATAAGTTTATCTGAACTTTATCTAAACACAGAAGGGAATAAGCCAATACTGTTAAAAAGATTAGATAGAAATCAGCAATTTATTGATGCACACTTTTCTATTCAAGATAAAACCTTTTACTATTCATTCTTTGATGAGAATAATACAATCTATATTCAGGCCACTGATTTAAAAGGAACACAGTATCAACTCTATAAAACTAACTTTCTAAGCACTAAAACAAGGATTTGGAATATAGATACTACATCCGGCTATATTTATTTAAACCAAGATAGAGAATGCTTTAGCCTTCAATTAAGGGACAAAGTTCTAGATAGCTATGCTTGTGAGAAAATAAAGAATAACAATTCCAATAACTTTTACTGGGCAAATGAAAGTAAGAGCGGCCTTTATCAGACCTACGATAAGGGCGAAATATATAGGTTTACTAGAGGGGAATTAGAAAGAAAGGTATTAGTATCAAAAAATAACGGACAAGTTTTACAGAAGTTGTGGTTATCGGGTAATAAACTGTACTACATTACCGGTACACTGGAGCAAATCGGGAATACATTGTGGAATGTAAAGACTAAAGATATCGAGTCAGTAAATACTATGACCACTGACCAAGAGAGCTTCGGAATTAAGAATATGCGTAGCGATTTATATGCAATAATCCCATTCCAAGATCTATATATTATTACAGAAGAATTCTTTAACCAGAATGCACTTTACAAGTATATTGCTAACCCAGAAATTCCAGAAACAGACCTAACACCAACCTCTTACCCAGACTCTTATCCAATGTCCTATGCAAGTATTAATCCTGAAGATTATTATTGGCAGAAGGTGGATTTAGGCATAGATTATAAGACTATCGAAGTTATTCAACCTCAATATACCTTTAATTTCTAGGTTTTATGCTTTGCATCAGCTTTTTTTCCTGTTATAATCTTACAGCTTTTAAAAGGGATAAATAAATTATGAATACACAAGTACTAAGCAAATTAGAAAAGGACATTACAGAAAAGAAAGTACCAGCAGTTAAAGTTGGTGACACTGTAGAGGTAGACACAGTTATTAGAGAAGGTAGCAAGCAAAGAATTCAAAAGTTTAGAGGATTAGTAATTGCATTAAGCGGAAGCGGTGCAGGAGCAATGTTCACAGTAAGAAAAATTAGCTACGGAGTAGGGGTAGAAAAGAAATTACCATTCTATTCTCCTAATGTAGCAAAAATTAAGGTTCTAAAAACTGAACCTGTAAGAAGATCTAAATTATTCTTCATGAGAGATAGAGTAGGAAAGATGTCTATGAGAATTAGAAAGGGAAGAACTGTTCTTGTTCCAGAAGAAGGACAAATTGAAACAGAAACAGAATCAACTCCTGAAGTAACATCAGCAGAATAATAAACCTATAAAATTTAAACCCCGCGAAAGCGGGGTTTTTTATTTGGGTGGTAAAATGTAGGAAATATTACATTTAGCTTAATGACAACTCCGTTGGATTTTTCAAAAGATATAGAATTACTAAAAGAATTCAATACTGACCTAATAATTGGTATCGATGAAGTAGGTAGAGGTGCATGGGCAGGTCCTGTATGTATAGGCGCATTTGTACTAGATCTTAACAATCATAGTCTTATTAATGGTATAAACGACTCTAAACTTGTAAAAAAGGAAAAAAGGGAGGAATTGTGTGGATTACTACAGAATAATAAATACATGGTGCTTACGGGAGAGCTTGAATCAATTAATCAGTTCGGAATTGGACTAACAATTACAAATCTTATTACTACAGCAGTACAAGAATTTAATAAATATGTAGCTGAACAAAACAAAAGAGCTTTATTTATAATAGATGGACAGTTTAAGGCTGCCTTTGGGGACAATAGCGTAAAGAGAATTAAGGCAGATTCCACATTTTATTCTGTTGCCGCTGCATCAATTCTTGCTAAGGTCTATAGAGATAATTTAATGACACAACTGCATTCAAGTTATAATCAATATGCATTTAACAAAAATAAGGGGTACCCAACTCCAGAGCATTTAAACGCACTGAATAAATTCGGTGTTAGCCAGATTCACCGAAGGAGCTTTAAACCAATATCAAATCAATTAACCTTACTAAATGACTACAATTGAAATAGATTTTACAATTCCGGAGCAGACAATCGAAATAGTTGAAAACTGTAACATTATAGGTAAATGTATAGGCAGAAATGAATCTCAAATAAATTCGAAAATAACATTTCTACATAAAAAGCCCCGTACTAATTCAAGAATCAATATTAAAGCAGTTCTATTTGATTATTCAAGATTTGATTTTGAAGGACTTTTGAAAATTGAAAAAGGTGCAGTTTCAACCGATACATATTTGAAAATTGACTGTCTTGTAGTTTCCGATAAGGCTTTTGCCCGAGCTATTCCTTCACTTGAAATAAATGAATCCGAGGTAAAGGGTGGTCACGGTGCAACAATTGGTTATCTAGATCCAAATCAAATTTACTATTTAAAGTCACATGGAATTTCTTCCGAGGATTCTGAACAACTTTTGATAGATGCTTTCTTGAGTTGATTGTCCTCTCAGCTTTCTATATACTAAAAGTAGTTATAGCAAATTATGAGATTCCTGATTGCTTCAATTGTCGTATTCTTATTGACTGTAGGCTCCATTGTCTATTTTAATTCTAGGAATAATTACTTCGGCTCAGAATTTGAAACATCAAATCTTTGGCTTTCGACTAATAATCCAAACTTGGCCTCAGTATCTTCTTATGAAGAATTCACAAAAGTAGGTGAGCTATACGATTTTTATAGTGATGGCGTAAGATTTGCAAGAATACAGTTTACGGATTCAAATAATGATTTTAATTCAATAGACATACCAGAAGATATTGTAGGTAAATCAATATACTCAGTAAGCTTAGCTAATGGGATTCCAGAGCATAAATTATTAGACAGGGCAGAAAGTATTAAGGCAATTTCTGAGTGGAGGACAGAATATACATTCAAAGTTTTTAGAGATGTTAATACTAATAGTTATAAAGTAATTTCTTTATCTATAAATGAACCCAATTAAAACCTTTACAATAATCTTTTCTCTACTAAGTATTCTGGCTTTTGCGTACTTGGCTATATATGTTACGCCTAAAATTGCTACATCATCTAATATCCAGTTTTTTGAAGCAGAAGGGAACAATTATGTAAATTATTATCTAAAAAGGAGTAATTTTAGATTTAAACAAACTTTAAATAGTTTTATTATAGAGAAAGTAGGTGTGGGGACAGCCGAATTTTCTAAAGATACACACTTAGATAAATTTTTGACTAATTGGTCTGTATACGAAGGATTAATGTTTCCTAATTCAGACTGTGAATATATAAGGGTTTCCATTCCAGCAAATTCAAAAGATTTAAAGTCGGGAAATATATTATTTTCCTGTGTTAATTCATATATTAATGATCAATTAAATTTAGAACATGTCCAATAAACTTAAAATATTCTTAGTAATAATCTCTTTATTTTTATTCTCGGAAGCCATTACGTCTGTTAGTCATGTTGATGCTTATTACTACAGAAGGTGTGCGTATGGTAGATGTAATTCTAATTCTGATTGTGATGATGGTGGAAAGTGTATTGATATGAATGGTGATGGAAAAAAAGAGTGCGATAACGGAATATGTAACACCACAGCTGATTGTTTAGGAGCCATGAATGGTGGAGTTGCGGTTTGTAGAGATGAAAATGGAGATGGGTTAAAGGAATGTGCAAATGCATTTTGTCCTATAGGCATGACCGTCCCCGGTGCTAATTGTGATTGTTCTGCGGGTAGAACCTGTGGACAAACATGCAATGCAAGTGTGGGACTATGTGGAGATGGTAAATCAACATGTCGATATATTGTAGGTCCTAACTGTAGAACTTCTAAACCTTTTCAAGACGACACGACTTATTGTGTACCTGGGGGAGCTCCCGGTATTGAAACTCATAAATGCGTAGCTAGAGACCAGTATAATTCTTATGCCTTATATAATGGAAATAATCCTACTGTAGCAGATCTTGCCTATGCATGTTCTCTTATTGCTTGTACACCAAGCGATCCAGTAGCTGCAACATTAAGTACTCCCGCTAATAATTCTCAAGTTAATCTCGGGACAAATAATTCTGTTGCAATAACTTATGCATTGAATGGCTGGGGTACAGCCTGTCCTTCTAATAATAATACTTACGATGTTCAATTAAGTCCGAATTGTTCGGGGGCTTATCAGAGCTGGGGTAGTGTAAACCAATTTACCGGATTAACAAAGGGTGTAACATATTGTTGGCGAATATCGAAAGACAATGGAAGTGGAATTAAAGTATTGAGTTCAGTAAATAGATTTACAGTAATTAACGATACCGTTAATGTAGTTAGTGCGGGTGTAAAAGCGGATGTTTGTTCTAATGGATTCTCCGGTGTTTCCGGGTCTCCATTGGTCTCTAATCCAGTTGATTATTCTGTAAACTTCTCCACCGCTGCAGGAAATATTTACAAGGAAGTTTGGATTGCTATGGTTCCAGATAATACTGCATTCAACTACGATTGTAAGCAATTCACAGGAAATACAGCATCTACAATAGATGATAATGTATGTAAGTATATGGAAATTCAAGATGTGGCAGAATATTCAGGAATATTAGATAAAGTAAGACTCTCAAAAGGAGCGGCATTCAAGCTAATTTTAGATAGTTTCGGTAATGCCGTAGAAGCAAGGGCTTACGATGGTGGAGTATGGAAATCCATTACTTCTTCGGGAGATATATCTGGTTATGGTGCAACCTTAAAAGAATTCCGAACTAACTCTATTGCTTCTGTATCAGGCAATAACCTATCAAGTAATTTTAGAATTAGAATTGACTCAATGTACTATGGTAAATATGCCTTCTATGTAGCTGCATTAATAACAGATCCTCTAGGAAATCTAAAGACATCGTTTGCATCACCAGGACAGCCATATGCATATAAAAGAACTAATGCTAGTGCAAGTAGAACAAACTGGGGTGTAGATCTATCTCCGGTGGCCGCTACAAGCGCATTTACAAATGTTAAATATACGGCCGACGGTAAATTCCAAGTAAATTGGAGCTTTATAGAGCCAAATGGTTTAAATTTAAAATCTTTTATAACTAGAGACAATACTGAATCTTCATTAAATGATTCTACCGGTGACATTAACTTTAATAATGGTAATTTGCCAGATTCCTCAAATTTTACAACTGGAACAATAAGGTATGTTGATATAAATAATCAAAATGGAAATATAAATGAAGGTAACTTAACGACAAGAACATATACAGATAGCGATACTAGTAAACAAACAAATTATCAGTTCTATGCCTATGCTAGAGATGCTGCTTGTAATCAGAGTGTCGTAAGTACGTCTGCTACTATACAAAAGCCGTGGGTATTGAGTTATAACGGAGATCTGTCCGCAGGCAAAGGTGTAATAGATTTGTCTCTTCCGGTGACTTTAAATGAACTGCCTGATGTTCTAAAAGACCGATCAGGTAACTCAATACTAATAGATAGACAATCAGTATTCTTATCTACATATGGTGCTATAAGTGGAACACCAGACCTCCCAATAAGAAAGCAATCAAAGACACAACAATATATTAAAAACTACGAGGACTTAACGATTAAACCACCATTAGATTCGGGATTTTCTAAGTGGTACGACTACTTATTGGACACAGTTAAGAAAAACGCAGTGGCTAGTTTTGTAAATTATCAAACTACTCAAGTATTGAATGGAAATACATCGGCATTCTTGGGTATAGGAGCAGGCACAAAGGCTCATGCATTAATAAATGGTAATTTAACAGTTAACTCTACAGCAGTTTGTGATACTCAAACAATATTCTTTGTAGTAGGTAATGTTCAAAGTCCACTAGACGGTACATACAAAAATACGACTCTTAAATTTAATCCAGACTTTAAAGTAAGTGGTAATACTAATGGATGTATATTTGTTACACCAGGTGATATCTTGATTGATAATGGAGCATCCGCAACTTCGAACGTTTCTATAGATAATTCACAATTAGCAAATTACGATTTAATTGAGTCTGCATTATTTACTGACGGTCAATTTATAACAAAGAAAGACGTTGCAGGAAACGGTCTAAAGAACGATGGACTAGCAATTAAAGGTTCTGTTGTTTCAGAAAATGTTGTATTACAAAGAGATCTAAATTTGAATTCGAATCAATCTCAGCCCGCTCAATTATTTTACTTTGATCCAAGATATAGAGAAATATTTAAGAATGACCTTAACTACAATAAGTATTCGATTAGAGAAATAGGTTATATAGATAATTAAATTATATCTTCTTATTCTTTAGTGTTTACTCATAACTTCAAGTACATTATACTTTTAGTATGCAGGAGACAAAGAGATTTAACTATGAAATTTACGCCGTATTAGTTCTAGGAGTTGTATTTATAGCAACTGTTATAGTCGCATTCCTTTATAAAGGAGAAGTCTTAGACTTAACAATTCCTGAGCCTATAAGTTATGTGGACGACTCCGAAACCTACATAGAGGCAACAGAGGCCAATACAATCAAGTTAAAGAGTCGTTACTATTCACTAGAAAATGATTGGACTCAAGTAGATGCGAGCAGAGGGGCTTCTTATGAGAATATTGAATGCATAGATACATCAAAGAATTGTCTAATCTATAAAATAAATAGAGGCGATATTACTTTTTATGTTTCTGATAGTCCAGTGCGTGCTATTAATAATTCGGAGGAAGGTGTTAATGCAGAAAGCACTTATAATATAGATGTTCAGACCAAGGAAGGACCAAAACTATTTCAATACACCAGTGTGAATGTTTATGTTCCAAATGAAGAACTAGCTTTAAATGCTGACTCCGCAGGGGTTGAAATTGTAAAGTACACACAGCAAGTGTACGGTTGTATTAATAAAAACCTATGCATAACTTCTGGAAACATACCTTTAGACCAGGAGGAAAATAAGATATATTTAGATAATTTCTATAATTTAGTTTTATCAATTAAAGTTGTTGAATAAAAAACTCATTTTAAAATTAATGGTATTTGCTTTATTTGGATTGCTTGGAACATTGGGGCAACAATCCTTACAACTTAAAGCACAGGTGTACACACCGGGTGGGGCTTGTGGTTTTACCAATCCTGATGTTCAATTTTGGGCAAACTGTTCAAATCGAAACCTTTACAATGGCTGTAAAACAGATCCTACCCAGGGAACACAATGGGGTTGGTTCGGCGGATCTGATATAACTGGTAAAAATTTTAAGACGTCATCAACAAACCAATTGTGGATGCAAGTTCAATGCTTTGTTCAGTTGTCCTTTGGACCTGGTTGCGCAACCCCTTCCTATGTAGAGGTCAAGAATAAGAATACAGGTGCCGTTGTCGCTTCTCAAATAAAGAATGACTGTACTTCCCTAATGTACCAGATTCCCGAAGCCGGGACATATACTGCTACTTGCTACAAAAATACATCTAAGAGTTGTACTGCAAGTTACGATACATTTACTGTCTATCCTAGAGTTCCACCTTGTACAACCTCTTACCCTGGTGCAGCATCCCTAATCAAGCCTGCAAACGGGGCTGGTATAGCAGCACCAGATGCCAATCCGATTGCGATTCCTTTAACCTACGACGTGGCATCTTCCGGTTGGGGAGTAGGTTGTCCAAGTAATTCAAATAGCTATAGAGTGGAATATTCAACAGGTGCATGTACCAGTTGGGTAAACTTAGGTGCAGTTACAACAATCCCTGCATCAGCAGGTCTAAAGGCTGGCGATAGTGTATGTTGGAGAGTAACAAAGAGTAACGGTTCTTTGTCAACAGTAAGTGCAATTAACAGATTTACAATACTTAACGACGAGGTTAAATTAACAACTGGAAATGGAATTCAAGCTGATGTGTGTAAGAGCGGATTCAGCGGAGCTCTTGGACAAGCCAGTGTTACCAATCCAATAGATTTTAGAGTGAATTTTACAACTAATGCGGCAAATCAATATCAACAGGTATGGTTAGCAGCTGTGCCAACATCAGGAGCAAATCCTGATATAGATTCCGATGCCAATATTCTTAACAAGATTAAATTGGTAGGCGGTAAGGCGACTGGGTTCGCCGTAAAAGTTGGACTAAGAGGAGGAGTGTTACTTCAAGGTCAGGTATATGCCGGTGTAGGTGTGGGAGATTCCTGGGGAACGACTGGCTCTAATACAGCAACTTCTGGAAATGCTACCGGTTATGGTGTGATTTTACAAGATATTAAGGGAGCTACGACTTCTAACGGCAGTTCAACAAACTTTAAAATTGCTTTAAAGGACTTACAAGACGGAAGGTATGACTTTTATACAGCGGCAATAATTATAGACCCGGGTAATAATATTGTAGGTTCTTATGATTCAACACCTGGTGCACCATTTGTATACAAAAAATTAAATGCTACGTCGACATTGACAAACTGGGGAGTTGACTTGACCCTTCCTACCGATCCTACTTTTAGCTCCAAGGCAATTACTGGTAATCAATTTAATGTTAAGTGGGGAGCGTCTGATTCAAATGGTCTGAAAGTAAAAAGTTATGTTGTAAGGGATGTTACAACTTCTACATTAACGGACTTAAGTCCGGGAGGTGGAGTGGTCGACTTTAGTCAAATGAATACATCTACAATTCCTGATGTTACTGCATACAAACAAGGTGGATTGCTATTCTCTGCAATACCGGCAAGTAATGCTTTTGTTAATGAGGCAAATATTGGAACAAGATTATACGAGGACCTTGATCCATCGGCCCAGACAAACTATGTTTTCTATGAATTTATGCAGGATAATGCATGCAATCAATCTGTCGCAACAACCAGTTCGCTTTCACAGAACCCTTGGTTAATAAGCTTCGATGGAGGAGTCTCTGCTGGTGGAGGAGTTACGGGAATTTCTGTTCCAAGTGGTCTTGATCAATACAGTGATGTGCTAAAAGACACTTCAGGTAATCCCTTGCTTTCTGATAGAGCTGCTACCTATGTTTCAACCTATGGTTTAATAAGCGGGAATGGTAATTTACCAATTAGAAAACAGTCTAAGCAACAGCAATATATTGTTAATTATGAAGATCTAACCCTAAATCCTCCATTGGATACCGGAGCAGCCGATTGGTATGACTATTTAACAAACCTGGTAAGATCAAACTCATTAAATCTACTAGATGCAAATACTTATGCATCTTCTAATGCGAATATATCTTCCGGAAATACATCGAGCTTCTTAGGTGTACCTGCAGGAACGAAAAAACATATTCAAATTGGTGGAAACTTAACAATTGGTCGAAATGTAGTATGCGATACGCAGTCAATATTCCTGGTGAAGGGAACAATAACCATTACACCAAATCTAACAGTCAATAATAGTTCGAATGGTTGTCTATTTGTCGCCTTGGGAAACATTAACATCGAGACTGTTCCAAGTAGAAGTGGAGGGGGTGTTGTCGATTCACCGAACTTAGTAGGCTACGATCTAATAGAAGGAGGTTTCTTTACGGATGGCACCTTTATTGCCAAAAGAGATGTTCCAGATGTGAATCAGAAGGGTTATGGATTAATGGTAAAAGGTTCAGTTACGGCAAACGATGTGACCTTGCAGAGAGACGTAAATTTAAACGCAAATCAATTTCAACCTTCACAGGTATTCTATTTTGATCCTAGGTATAGAGAGATTTTTAAAACAGACCTAAATTATAATAAGTACTCATTAAGAGAAGTAGGGTACGTTAGCGAGTGATATTTATAATAAATTCACATTGTAAGTGTATTTTTCTATAGATGAAAATAAATAAAAAACAAACATTACAAGTTTCTGTTCTTATTTTTGCATTCCTTAGCGTAGCTGTAGCGGGTGTTTTATTAGCAAAGAGTAATGCAACCGTGGTTGAATATACAAATAAAGGTGTAAGACTAGAAAGTGGTGTACAGGTAATAAGCATCAAGGCTGGTCTTGGCTACGCACCAAATAGAATACTGGCACAGGCAAATATACCCACAAGACTTGATATCGAGACAAATAATACCTACGACTGTACTGCATATCTCAATATACCAAAACTAAACGTTAAGGAATTTCTTCCCCCAACGGGTGTAACCCAGGTTCAACTAGAGAGTCGGGCATCTGGAGAAGAAATTGAAGGTTATTGCGGAAGTGATACTTATAAGTTCATTATTAAATTCTCTTAATAGATTACTTAGTCTGATTGATTTTTCAGCCATTTTTTGGCATAATTCGCGTGCTGGAATATCAGAAATTTTATATCCAAAATTATTTTTTTATTAACCTTATATGGCAGGAGTTATAGACTACACAAAGGTAAAGGATACCCATCTTTACAGAAACATTGGAATTATTGCCCATGTAGATGCTGGTAAAACAACCACTACAGAAAGAATTCTTTTCTTTACAGGTAGAAAACATAAGACAGGAGAAACCCATGAAGGTTCTGCTGAAATGGACTTCATGGATCAGGAAAGAGAAAGAGGAATTACTATTCAATCCGCAGCTACAACAGCTTTCTGGGATTTAGAAGGTAAATCTTATAGATTTAATATTATCGATACACCGGGTCACGTTGACTTTACAGCTGAAGTAGAAAGATCATTAAGAGTTCTAGATGGAGCTGTTGTTGTATTCGATGGAAAAATGGGTGTAGAACCACAATCTTCAAAAGTTTGGTTCCAGGCAGAAAAATACAGAGTTCCAAGACTTTGTTATATTAATAAGCTTGATAACATCGGTGCTGACTTCTTTAAGTCATACGAAAGCATTGTAGAACATTTAAGCGAGAAAGCTGTACCTATAAGTATTCCAGTTGGAATTGAAAACGAGTTCAGAGGAATTGTTGACCTAGTTAAATTCAAAGTTCAAATACATAAGGACGATGAAGGAAAGGTAATTGAGACTGCAGATATTCCTGAAGATATGCTTGCAAAAGCAACTGAATATAGAAATAAGTTAATTGAAGTTGTAGCCGATGTTGACGATGATATTGCAATGAAGTATCTAGACGGAGCTGAGATTTCAACAGAAGAATTAACTGCTGCAATTAGAAAGGGAGTGCTAATTAGTAAGATCTTCCCTGTTATGGCAGGTTCATCTTTAAGAAACAAAGGTGTTCAAGAAATGTTGGATAATGTTTGTAGATATTTACCTTCACCACACGATAAATATTTCGCAAAGGAAGATCCGGAAACAAAAGAAGAAAAAATCTATAAGGATGAAATTCCTGGAACTGATCCAAAGAATGGAGAAATCATTGTTAGAAAACTTGATGATTCGGAACCATTTGCTGGTTTAGTATTCAAATTAGCTGTTGATCCTCACGTAGGTAACCTAGCCTTCTTTAGAGTTTACTCCGGTAAATTACAATCAGGTAGTTACGTATACAACTCAACAAGTGGCAACAAGGAAAGAGTTGGTAGAATTTTAATGATGCACGCAAATCACAGAGAAGAAGTTAAGGAAGTTAGAGCAGGAGACATTGCAGCTATCGTAGGATTTAAAGATACAAAAACGGGAAACACAATTTGTGATGAAGCTAAGCCAATTCAATTAGAAGGAATTAACTTTGCCGAACCTGTTGTAAAATTTGCTATTGAGCCAAAGACAAAGTCAGATCAGGAAAAGTTATCTGAAGCTCTAGGTAAGTTAGTATCGGAAGATCCAACATTCAAAGCAGAAACCGACAAGGAAACTGGTCAGGTAATTATTGCAGGAATGGGTGAATTGCACTTAGACATTAAGGTAGATATTCTAAAAAGAGAGTATGGAATTGAAGTAAATGTAGGTAAACCACAAGTTGCATACAGAGAAACAATTACTGCAAAGGGTGAACACAGAGAATTACTAAAGAAGCAATCTGGAGGTGCTGGTCAGTACGCCGATATTGCATTTGTATTACAACCTTTAGAAAGAGGAGAAGGATATAAATTTGTAGATAGTATTAAGGGAGGAGCAATTCCAAGAGAATATATCTCTTCTATCGACAAAGGTATTCAAGAATCTATTACAGCTGGTCCATTAGGTGGTTATCCAGTTGTCGATGTTCAAGCAGAGATCGTTGACGGTTCTTACCACGAAGTTGACTCAAATACTGATACATTCAGAACTTGTGCATACTACGGATTTAAGAATGCAATGAAGGCTTGTAGTCCAGTTCTATTAGAACCAATTATGACTGTAACAATTAATGTTCCAGAGGATTATGTTGGAGCATGTACAGGTTACTTATCATCTAAGAGAGGTTTAATTAAAAACTTACTACAAAGAGGTAAGACAAAAGAGATTATTGCAGAAGCGCCATTATCAGAATTATTCGGTTATGTTTCTGATCTAAGAAACCTAACATCTGGTACTGCTGCTCCAAATATGGAACCAAGCCACTACGCAGAAGTTCCAAGAAACATTATGGAAAAATTGTTAGGAGAAGCTAAGTAAAGTTACTAAAAGTTTTAAGGGCACCCTTCGGGTGCCCTTTTTTATTGTCTGTGTATAAACGTATTCGCAATTCCTAAGTGTAAAAATAATAAGTTTGTGGTTTAATGTATTAAGAGCAAACATTTTTACTATGGAAAGATTTAGAAATACTTTATTTATTGCGACAGTTGCAGCTGCTATTTTGGGTGGTGTTTATTTAATTGGAAGGATAAATTCCGATAATTCAATAGATACATCTTCAGCAAATGTCTATAACGTATTGGGTTTAAGCCAGATTGAAGATAATATAATTTACCCCGATAAAATTGTTATTGATGTAAATGCTCAAATACTAGACATGCAAAAAATTACTGAAGGTACTGTGGAAGTAGAATTCGATAAAAATATATTAGAAGTTGAAGATATTGTAATGCCTTCGAGTATTATTGCCTTAAATCAAAAAATTGATACTTCAGAAGGAAAAATCACTCTTCAAATTTCGACTAAGTCAACAGAGGGTTTGAAAGGTGTATCGACTATTGCAAAGATAGTTTTCAACAAACTTCAGTCTTCGGGCAAATTCACTTCAGTTTCTATATTACCTTCATCCACATTAGGTAATCCCAATACATTAGATTCCGTGGAGAAGTCGATAAGCGTTTCCTTCTAAGGCAAAACTTTACAATTGTTAAATTATAAGTTTATTATGGTTATAGACTTTTAATTTTTATGTATTTAATATGTCAAATTGGAGACAGCATGTTGAAAGTGAAAGGGTATATACTTTAGAAGATCAGGTTAGAGATATAGAAGCTTCTATTGATCTGAAAAAAAGAGCTGTAAACTTCTGGACCGAACAAAGCCAAAAACCTTGGAATAGTGCGCCAGGAACACAAAAAAGTTATGTAAGGAAACTTGCAGACCTAAATCGTGAAATTATAGCTTTAGAGAGAAAAAGAGATATGCTAACAGGAGAAACTCCAACTGAAGAGGTGGCCGTAGTAGATAATGAAGTGGAAACAGTAGAAGATACTCAGTCTCCAATGGAAACCTTAGTTGTGGCTGATGCTGAAAATGCAGTATTAGATGCCCTAGAGAATAGTAATATGGAGGCAAATTTTGCTTCTGCCCTTGAACAAGGAGGTGCCGAAGTAGCTCAAGAAGTAGTTGAGGAGTTAAGCGGAGTAGAGGCAACTGGAGTCCCTAATGTGGGTAGAAAAGAATCGCCTAGTTACAAATTTGAATATGTAAGAATATTTGTTGACGTTTTGTTCAACGGCCTAGACGATAATTACGCAATAGAAAGGGGATTCGAAAATATTCAAGATTATAAGAATTTTGTTATTTCCCATATCGAAGCAAATCCTATCGTTACGATCGAGCTTGCAGGAAGAATTGCAAGGAATAAAAACTTATCTTCTACTATAAGAATGATCGCAAAGGCTGCTATATTATAATGTAATTTTACCAACCACCGGAGGAGCCGCCACCGCCACCTCCTCCGGAGAATCCTCCGAAGGATCCGCTTCCACTCCAACCACTTCCAGATGAACTGCTTGTGGTAACCGGCGTCATACTTTGAACTGTAGAATTGCTAAAGTTTCTTGCAAAAGAACTAATCCAATAAACATCATAAATATTACCAGATCCTTCATACCAATCAGGTATTCCTTTGTAAATGCCTTCGAATTTCTTAGCCCATTGCCTTTCTATTCCAAATACAATTGCGTAACCTAAATACCTTACAAAGTCTTCGGGTTCTAAGTTTTGAACAGTGTATCTTTCTGCTGTATTCATATACATCTTAAAGCCTAGAATATCGGCATAAAGTTTACTGCCCTTGGTAGTCTTAGCCGGCATGAATTTTGCTACAATTATGAATGCAATTCCTGCTGCTATTAATACAAAGCCTGGGGTAAATATTGTCAGTACGCCTAGGAATGAAACTAGGAATACAGTGAATAGTATTGTACTTACTAAGCCTAATGCAGTAAGCATAATTCCAATCCCAACATAAGTTCCAATTGTTGTTACTGGTGATCGTTTAAAGTAATCCAATGCTACCATTTCTTTATAAATACTATTCTGTAGTTTGATGTAATCTAAGGGGAAAGTCTTTCCAAGCTCTTTAGTTTCGATTACATCGCTATTCTTAAAAATCGCATTCATTACATCCTTCTCCATTGAATTAAGGCCGCTATCACCCGGTTTTCCTTCTAATTTTGTTAATTCGTAATTCTTATTCTTTTCTACTTCCTTAATCTTTAAGTAACCTCTGTATGCTAGATCAATAATTGTTCCAACGATATCTTGCTTATCGACTTGTTCGTCAACGATTGAACCTACCATATATGGAGCTGTATTTATAGGCGGCTTGAATAATGGAATTATGGTTTTGGGCATATCAACATCTCTTCCTTTTTTTCTGTAAATGTAATAAACAGCAACTAAAGAAATTGGAATTAATATGCATCCGCATAGACAAATAATATTATTTATTAATAATAGAATTTGCATCCAAGGTTCCGGTGTTAGGTTTGCATCAACTATTTCTGTTTCCCCCGACTTTACGTTGACCGTTTGCTCAAGAGTTTGGTAGCCAATATGTTCAAATCTCAATTTTCGTTCACCAGTCGGTACAGCTTTAATTAAGCCATCTACCTGATCAGTTATATCAATATTGTCTAAAAATATTTTCGAACCAAATGCAGGTGAGAGTGAGTAGGAAATCTGGCCAGGTAGTTCGATTTCATTATTATTGAACTTGTATGCAATAGTAAAAGGGGACAGCGAGGGTAAATTCTTAGCCGTTACAGATATTACATTGCCACTAGATTTAAGGTTATATCTTAATGATGAGTAAACTTGAATATCTGATTCCCTTACGCTTGCTTGATTAGGTAGCGTAATGGTCATTGTTGATGAATCCACAATTCCATTTCTATTTTCAGGAAGCATATTCCAATAGAAATATGGAATATTATTGGCATTAACTATCCCTCCATAAATTGTGTAATCTAGAATCCAACCGAATTGATCTCCATTTTGATACTCTCCGTCAGGGAAAATTTCCCACTCAAATCTTAATGAACTTACATCTGTGTCTTCATCGGTAATATTGTACAAATTAACTTTATCGGTAATATCGTTACCTTTAAGATCTTTTACCGAATTCACAACGACCCTGTCAAAGCCTCCACAATAGTAATTATTAGTTGTAGTACATAATTCATCTCTATTAGGATCCGATAATGTCAAGCCTCTTCTTAGACCATGAAAATCTCCATATACTAAATAGATTGCAGTTTCCTTTACTTTAAAACTCGAATCTTTATTAATACTTACGTCTACATTATATTCAGGGTATTCAAAAGATACTGCTTTAACTTTAAGCGTTAGTGTAGAATGTAAAATAATTGCAGTTAATGCAAAAAAGGAAATCAATAATAGATTTTTCATATTAAATTTAACTTGGTAACTAATACTTTGTACTAATAATGTTTAAAGTTAAAAACCAAAAGACAAATAAAACACAATCAGTATTACCTAAAATTTTAATTGCTTTTAGCGTAGTTGTGGTAGTTGTATATTTAATCTATCCATACTGGCCAAAAGTACAATATTATTTTAACTCTCTTTTAACAAAAGAATATCAAAATCCCGTATCTTTTGCTCGTTTAAATACAGCAGATGCCACTAATTCCCTAACAATACAATCAAATGCTACAAATGAAGAAAAAAATGTTTTACTAATTCCAAAGATTGGAGTTAATACAAATATTGTAGAAGGTGAATCTCTAGATGTCTTAAATATTTATGAGGGAGTGTGGAGAGAGTCACAGTCATCAACTCCGCTGGTACCTGGTAATATGGTACTTGCAGGCCATAGGTTTCAGTACTTACCACCCAACACAAATACATTCTACAATCTAGAAGAAGTAAGCATAGGCGATGATATTTATATTAAGTGGCAAGGCAGAACCTTTTGGTATAAAGTCTACAACACAATGCTAGTTAATCCCGATCAAGTAGAAATAAGAGACGCAGATACAAGTTTGGTAAGAGAAATTACACTCTACACATGTACTCCTCTATATACCTCAGATAAGCGATTTGTAGTGAAAGCCAACCTTATAGGTTTTGAGTAATGTTGAAATGAAATTTTAATGCATGTATTATGGACATATGATTAAAATTAGAGGTAATAGGTACTTATTAAATTTCTTAATTCCTGCAATATTATTTGCAATTCTTTCAATAATAATAAGCTCACAAAGTAAGGTTAGTGCAGCTACTTGTACATGGACCGGTAATGTTAATAATGAGTGGGCAACCAGCGGCAATTGGGACGGATGTACAGTGCCAACAGACTGGGACGATCTAGTATTCCCTTTTCCTAATGATGGAGAAGTGTATTCTACCGTTAATGATTTACCAGTAAATATAAATATTAATGGAATAACTATAGGTTGGGATTCTTATGAATTTTCAGGGAACGACATTAACCTGAGAGGTGATTTTATGTTTGATGACGATGATGATTCAGGAACTCTCGAATGGCCAATTAACATAACAATTGTATTCGATTATTTAAATTTGAGCGTCTACGATGAACATACATACGTTAATTTTACTGGTGATATTGGAGGTGGGGAGGATCTTTATAAGCACGGCTCTGGTACATTAATTTTATCAGGTGATAATACATTCTCGGGTAGTACGACGGTAGAATTTGGAATCTTGAGACTGGCATCCTCTACGGCACTTCAAAATACGGCAGTTACGGCCTATAACGAGAAGACAATTGAACTTGAAGGTGATATTACAATTAGTACGACTAGTTTATCTCTGGATGGCGGAGGCTGGGAATATGGGGTCACTGGAGCAATGCGTAATATTTCCGGTGATAACACATGGGCTTCTGATATAGATCTACCATTCGGTTCTACTTGGTTTAATGTTGAAGCAGGAAGTTTAACTTTGTCCGGTATAATTTCGGGTACATCAGAAATCCACAAATCTGGAACTGGAATCTTATGGTTCACTGGTTCTCAAGGTAATACTTATGAAGGAGATACATATGTCGAAGATGGAGTTTTAAGACTAAATAAGAGTTCAGGCTTAGCAATTGTCTCTAATCTTATTACGATAGGAGATGATAGTGGGGGTACCGAAAGCGCATGGTTACAGGGTTATCAAGATGATCAGTTCAACTCGAATGCAACAATTGAAATCTATAGTGATGGTATTCTTGCTTTTGAAAGTGATTGGCAGACTAATAATATTTCCTCGCTTAATCTATATTCTGGCGGAAGAGCAAATTTGGTAGGCTCAACTGTAATAACAGATGATTTATATATAGAAGGCGGGAGTCTTAGAGCATATTTTGGTAATGTAGGAATTTCTGCACCAAACATTTACTGTACCGATGATGGAGGAATTGGAGAGATAACCGGTGATGAGTTGACATTGTTAGGAGAAGTCGAGTTTTCTTCCGCACCGGGACTGGCTGATAGATGTAACGTGAATAATATTTTGCAGGGATCTGAAAATATAACAATAAGTGGAAATGGAATTGCGTTTCATGGTGTTAATACATTTACTGGACTTGTTACAATATTAAATGGTGCTAGATTAGTTGCTGCAAATTCAGCAGCCTTAGGAGACAGTTCAACTGGCACAGTCGTGAATCAAGGTGGTGTGCTCTCTCTTTCTAGTAACGTTAATATTACTAGTGAACCACTAACAATTAGCGGATCTGGTAATAACTTTAATGGGGCATTAAGTTCACAAAGTGATTCCAATACCTACGGTGGTCCAATAACTATACAGGGTAGTGACAATATTTTAATCTCAATATTAGGGGACTCAATTTTAACTATCACTGGAGCAATAAGCGGTACAGCAGATCAGAATTTAATTTTTCAAAGATTTAATCCTGGATCTGGTTATATTCAGCTAGGTGCAGCTAATAATTTTAATGTTGCAGCCGTACTTTTAGGTGATGTTACACTCAGAAAAAATGCAAGTGTAAATATAATTCCCGATACAATTGGTATGCATATAAATCAGTATTCATCTTTTGATCTAAATTCATTTTCAGAGACTCTAGGTGCTTTATCCGGAGATGCGGGTTCTACTATTTCTTTAGGTAATGCCATTTTAACTGTAGGTGCTAATAATAGCGACCAGACATTCAGCGGTGTTATTTCCGGTAATGGTTCCATTACTAAAGTGGGTACTGGTATACAAACATTCGCAGGCAACAATAATTATACGGGTTCAACTAATATAAATGCGGGGAAATTAATCGTCAATGGACAACAGCCATCGAGTACCGTTAATTTAGGCACTACAGGGTTTCTAGGTGGTACAGGTAGAGTAGGAGTTATTGTGGGTGGTGGTACAGGAGGAATCGCACCTGGTAATAGTCCTGGAATATTAAATGTTACTGGAAATGTAGCATTTGCAAACACCAATAGCTTTAATGTGGAGTTAAACGGAACTACTGTTGGAAGCCAATACGATCAACTGAACGTGGATGGAAGCATTAATTTAAACAATGCAACTTTAAATGTTACCCTGGGCTTTAGTCCTACTTCGGGCAATACTTTTACCATAGTACAATCATCGAGTGTTTTGATTGGAACATTTAATGGCTTGCCTAACGGGTCAACATTCACTGTTGGCGGAAATACTTTGCGAATTGACTATGGGACTAATTCAGTTGTTATTTCTGTAAGTAATGGTGGCGGTGGAAACGGTTCTGGCGGAAGTAATGGAAATGGAGGAGGTTTGTTGGCTGACACCGGAGTTTCAATTCCCTTAATTGCGCTGACTTTCCTAGTTTCTACAACTGCTGTGGTAGTATTTGCTAATAAGTACGCCCGTAAAAGAAGAAGATTAAAAAAGAATTTCAGATAGACAATTGCTGCGGTTTCGGCTAAAATTCCCTACATGCAATCGTGGCGGAACTGCTCCAGAGATTCTTAATGAGCTTTGCGAATTCAAGAAGATCTTAGTCCCTTTAGGGAGTATACATGGAAGCAATTGGATTGTCGGGCTGTATGTTATATGCAATCGTGGCGGAACTGGTATACGCGCTGGTCTTAGGAACCAGTCTCGCAAGAGGTGAGGGTTCGATTCCCTCCGATTGCATTTTTTTATTCTCAATTTTCGTCTAGATCCTGGTTTTGACTTATAAGTCTAATTTCATTCAACTGTTTTCGCACATCCCTTAATGCTACTTCTACGGCACGTAATCTTGAAGCTACTTTATAATCTCTTGGGTCGGCACCTAGAAAAAATGCTATTGGTTTTTTAAATAAATCGGCAAGGTGAATTAATTTATCGATAGGTGGAGCTATTCGTCCTGATTCATATCCACTGATAGTCTTATCAGATACTGCTAGCGCTACTCCTACTTGAAGTTGTGACATTTTAGCCTCTTCCCTGGCAAGTTTAATTCGTTTTCCAAGTTCTTGTGTTAGTTCTCTTCTTTTCTCCTGTTCTTCTTTAATAATGTCGCTCATATATTTAATTAACAATATAATGATTTTAACAGAGATTAATATACTTTGAGTAGAGTAGCCATATCCAATATGATATACTCGAATTTATGGAAAGCTTTCAGGTAAATAAAATTAACACAGATGAGTTTGGACGAACTCATGGAGTATTTGCATATAACAAACCAGTTGGAGTCTCTTCACACGATATAGTCTATAAGTTCAGAAGACACTTTAATACAAAAAAAGTTGGTCATGCTGGAACTTTAGATCCTTTTGCCAGCGGCCTACTTATTATATTAGTAGGCAAAGCAACAAAGCTATCGGATAAGTTTTTAAATAACGATAAAGAATATAAGGCAAGAATCTTACTCGGAATTGAGACTAATTCTGGTGACCCGGAAGGCGACCTTGTAGATAAATCTAAAGAGGGAGTTAATATAGACTTAAAAGATATAAATGTAAAATTAAAATCATTCTTGCCGGGCTATAATCAAACAGTGCCCTTATTTTCTTCCGTAAAAGTGAACGGCAAAAAATTGCGTGAACTTGCAAGACAATACTCAGCTTTTAAGTTTAACCTCAATAACGAAGTTGAATTTTTTGATATAAATGGAAAATCAGTATATAAGGTTACACTGCCAGTTAAGGAGGTTAAAATATATAACATTGATTTAATCGACTCGGGAGTATTAAGCAGAACACAAATTGTAAATACATTTAATAGCGTGTTTGGTCATAAACAAAAGCAGCTCACCGAATATGATTTTCCTCTAAATGAGTATAACTACATTGACGTATTGGTAAGTGTCTCGAAGGGTACTTATATACGCCAACTTGCAATTGATATAGGCAGATCTCTTGGAATTCCTGCTAGTTTAATTTCATTAGAAAGAACTAGAGTAGGAGATTTTTCGCTAGAGAATACATATTCCATAGATTAATATATATGAATTTTGTTTTTGACATATAATATTAATAATATTTTAAGTAACTTAATATGATTGGCAAAATACTAAGGCGTTTAATTTTTATAGTAATAATTGCTTTATTCATAGCAATTGTTAGCCTATTGGTATCTACACAAATTACTGGTACTAATCAATTTGAAGTAATTCGAACTGCTGTAGAACATGTTATTAATCCTAAAACGGAGGGGACTGCAAAAGAAGTAAAACCAATCGAAGTTGAATATACAGATAACAGCCTTCTTACACTTCAAAATTCTGCTACATTTACTCTTAAAACTAAGACTGAACTAAAACCCTCGGAAAATACAAAATACGAATTCTTTTTATCTCAAAAACCAAATCAGGACAATCCATTCTATTGGTATGTGGTAAAGGTTAATAATATTGGTGTAGGTGACTTTAATCAAAAAATCAGATTAGAAGATGTAAATACGGCTGCCGGAGATATTAATATTTCAGGCTCAAGACAGGCATTTAATTTGCCATTCGGATTATCTGAGATAGGGGATTGGGAAAATTTTTCGTACACTGCCGATGGAGATAGTTTACTGGCATTAGTAGATAAGCAAAACAAACTGCCTTTAGATTATGCACCAAAAAATTTAGTAGATGTTAATAAGGATTTGCTTTTATATACAAATAGTAGCGAACCTATTTTAATAACCACTGAAGCCGGGGATGCACTTAGATTAATGGCAAAAGATGCACAGACTCAGTTATCTAAGAACTTAGTAATTGCCTCTGGATATAGAAGTTACAACGACCAGTATAAAACTTATGCTAGTTGGGTAAGACAATTGGGGCAGGAGGAAGCAGATAAAGTCTCAGCACGCCCTGGGTTTTCAGAACATCAATTGGGTACTGTGGTGGATTTTGTGGATGAGGAAACAGGATTTGATCTTACTAACGATTTTGAAAATGGAGCATTAGGCAGATGGCTTATAGATAACGCTTATAAATACGGGTATGTTCAATCTTACCCTACCAATAAGGAAACCGAGACGGGTTATCTTCATGAAGCATGGCATTGGCGATATGTTGGAATAGAGAATGCAAAACAACACAAAGAAAGTGGTCTTACTCTTAACCAATGGCTAAATCAAAAAAGAAGTTCTTGATTGACAGTAAAATAGTTTAGTTGCTTATATATTTAGTCGCTAAACAATATGGAGCAAAAACGAGAAGACTTATCCCAAAAAATACTCGAAAGATTAGATGAATTATTCAGGTGTTTACATCAGAATGTACATGGCCGTCATAATCGTATGCATACAAGGCATAACGAATTCATGCCCTTTTCGGATCTAAAGTTGAGCAGAAGGCAGATTTTTTTTCTATTTATTGTGGCTAAATCTAAAGAAGGTATATCAGTTAAAGATTTAGCTAGGTTTAGTAGAGTTACCTCTGGTGCCGTTACTCAATTTATTGATATTTTAATTGAAAAAAAACTTGTAAAAAGGGAAGCCGACCCTCAAGATAGAAGAGCGTTAAAAATAAAATTAACTGATTATGCGAGATCCCGTTTCGATAATTTTAAGAAAGGCTACTTTAACTCAATAAGTCCAGCATTTAAAAATTTAACAACGGAAGAATTAAATACTTTATTTTATTTATTAGAAAAAGTAGAACCTTCTGAACAGAATTCCTGTTCTGATTGGTCGAAATAATTTTATATGGAAAACGAAGGTAATCCCCAATCCAATGATAAAAATAGAAAATCCATGCAACAAGGGCCAAATCCTTTTGCAACTGTATTAAGATTTGTAAAACCCTACAGACTACTTACTATCTTCTTAGTGGGTTTTACTCTAGTTGCAACTGTATTATCTTTAATAATACCTAAATATATAGGCTACATTTTGGACGCTGCAGTTAAAAGAGAGAACTATGATGACCTTGTTAGGGACATGGTAATTCTTGTTCTTATTTCTTTAGCAATCGGGGTAGTTCAGATGGTCGCAGGTGTTTATTTATCTCAGAAGGTGGCTTTTGATTTAAGACTTGCTATATCCTCAAAGATTTCTAAACAGACCTTTAAATTTATAAATCAAATTACTCCGTCAAAGTTGCTAAGTATTTTAACTTCAGATGTTGATGCTGTTAGAGATTTAATTTCCCAAAGTTTGGTGCTGTTATTCTCATCGGTATTTTTAATAATAGGTGCAGGAGCTTTGATGCTTAGTATAAACGTTCCAATGGGTATTGCAGGCTTATTAATTATTCCTGTAATTGGAGGAGCATTCATGTACGTATTTAAAAAATTGGGCCCCTTATTCTATCAATCTAGAATAATAATAGATAATTTGAATAGAGTTATAAGTGAGAATATAGTGGCCGCAAGCTTAATAAGAGTCTTAAATTCTCAAAGTAAAGAAGAAGGTAAACTAGAAACTTACAATATTCAAGCCAGAGACCTAGGTTTTAAAATCCTAAATGGTTTTGCCTTCATGTTTCCATTTGTAAACCTTGCTAGCAGTATAGGAGGAGTAGTTGTTTTATACATTGGGGGAAGTGAGCTGTTGAACGGAAATATCTCTCCAGGAGACTTTGTAACATTCTTTACTTATCTGGGAGTTCTAATATGGCCTGTGATTACTTTAGGTTTTATTAGTAATTTAATTTCTAGAGCATTTATTTCTCTTGGTAGAGTTAACGAGGTCCTAGATTCAAAGATTGAGGAAGCAACCGGTAAGATTGAAAAGGAAATTGAGGGAAAGATTGAATTTAGAAATGTAAGTTTAGTATTAGACGAAAAGAGCATTTTGAAAAATGTTTCATTTACTATTCAGCCACATAAACAATCGGCGATAATCGGTCCAACTGCTGCAGGTAAAACTCAAATAATGTATTTGCTTACTGGATTAATAGAACCAACAAGTGGAGAAATTTTAATAGATGATGTGAATGTAAAAGAATACAATCTTAGAAATTTATACAAACAAATGGGAATTGTATTTCAGGATAGTGTAATTTTTAATACATCTATAGGAGAAAATATTGATTTTCAGGGTAGTA
The DNA here is from genome assembly GCA_016861265.1 of Patescibacteria group bacterium. Lineage (GTDB taxonomy): Bacteria > Patescibacteriota > Dojkabacteria > J137 > J137 > Brojett037. Next base: position 369,238 of record BOLA01000001.1, on the reverse strand, counting down.
GCGATAATTTAAACAAAGTTATTAATACTGCGGAGCTTGATGAGTTTATCTCCAAACTAGATAACGGCTTGCAAACTGTTATCAACGAAAGAGGCTCAAACCTTTCGGGTGGTCAAAAGCAGAGACTAACATTGGCAAGAGCATTGGCAGTAAATCCCAAAATTCTATTGCTAGATGATTTTACTGCTAGAGTCGATAAGGGGACTGAAAAGAAGATTTTTGATAATTTAAAAAAGGAGTATCCTAGAATTACCCAATTAGTAATCTCACAAAAGATTGAATCAATTAAGGATTTTGATGAAATTATATTAATAATGGAAGGTGAAGTTCTTTCGGCAGGAACTCATGTTCAATTACTTGAAAAATCTTTAGAATACAAGCAGATTTTCGAGTCTCAAAAATCAACCGAAAATTAAATTTAATAAGTCTATTAAAATTATATGAACTATAAACTAAATAATAATGGAGAGGAAAAAACAGGCTTTATTAAAACCATAAAAGGCTTTAGTAGTTTTATTGGTGGGGAATTAAGACCCTTAATGCTAGCATTATTTTTTGTGGTTATTAGCTCAATTGCTAATATTCTTGGACCTAAAATACAAGGAGATGCCCTAGATAATCTTTTGGCTAATAGAGATTTAAATAATCTACTAAGTTTTGTACTTTTAATGGCAGGTGTTTATGTTGTTGGCTCAATAGCAAGTTATGGGCAAATACTGGTTACAGGAAGATTAGGACAGAGGGTTCTATTTAAATTAAGGAATTCAGTATTCAATAAACTACAGTCACTACCTTTAGCATTCTTTAATGCTAATAGAGGAGGTGATTTGATTTCTAGAATTAACAACGACACGGATAAGGTAAATTCATTTCTTTCGGAATACTTAATTAGATTAATCGGAAGTGTGTTCATTCTTGTAGGTATTGCAATTTCTATGCTTCTTTTAAATGTACAGTTGGCACTTGTAACATTATCTGTAACCTTAATTCTATTCGTAATAACTCAGGTTATTTCACCTTTGCTAAAGCGACTTAATAGAGTTAGCCTAGATGCAACGGGGAACCTTTCTTCGCAAATACAAGAAGGTTTAAGTGCTTTTAAAGTAATTATTGCTTTCGATAGAAGAGACTACTTTGAAGATAGATTCCAAGAATATAACGAAAAGAACTACTTGGCCTCTGTTAAGGCGGACATTGCAAATCAATCGTTAAAGCCTATTTATGATTTAGCAAGCAATGCAGCACAAATAATAGTTATAGTTTATGGATTAACGCTAATAAAGGAGGGTAACCTAACATTTGGTATTCTATTTACATTCTTTACTTATACACAAAGGTTTTACGATCCACTAAGAATTATTGCAAGTATTTGGAGTAATGTTCAATTGGCAATGGCTGCGTGGTCTAGGATTCAAGAAATTCAGAATATGAATTCAGATTTGAAGGTAATTGAAAGTACTCAAGATCAATCATTAGGTTCAGTAAACGATATTGTTACCTTTAAGGATGTAAGCTTTGGTTATGATCATGATAATCCAATATTGAAAGATATTAATATTGAATTGGAGAAGGGTAAGACATATGCACTTGTTGGTCCAACAGGGGGAGGAAAAAGTACCACGGCAGCTTTAATGGCAAGACTATACGACCCTACAATCGGAATCATAGAGTTCTATAACAAGGATATTAGAAGTTATAAACCAGAAGAATTATCTGAAAAAATAGGGTTTATACTGCAGGATCCTTTATTATTCACAGGTACTGTAGGTGAGAATATAAAATATGGGAATCCATTATTAACTGAGCTGACTACCGAGGACCTATATAACGAACTAAAAAAAGTTGGCTTAGAAAAATTTATAGATAAGTTTGAGAAAGGTCTGGAAACTGAAATTAATAATAATGCTGAAAATATAAGTTTGGGTCAGAAACAAATTATCTCTTTTATTAGAACAATTTTAAGAAAACCCGAGCTGCTTATTTTGGACGAGGCAACCGCAAATATTGACACAGTTACTGAAGAACTTCTACAGGATATTATTAATAAATTGCCAGAAGACACAGCAAAGGTTATTATTGCCCATAGGTTAAATACAATCAAAAAGGCTGATCAAATATTCTTTGTAAATTCCGGTCAAATTGACAAGGCAAAAGATTACGAAAGTGTGCAAGATATGATTTTGAATCAAAAAAGAAACTCATAAATTCATCGAAAATTTCCTCTAATATTAGAGGAAATTTTTTATATAAAAATACTGCACAAAAGCTTTTAAGATGGTATAATTCCAAAGCTTAAAGAAAAAGTAATTTAGGCATTTGCCAAGTACCTACTTATTGTATATAATACGGACCTAGCTAAAAGCTTTAAATTTAAAGGCTATTTATTTACCTTTAAATTCTAAATTAAAAATATTTTATTTTTGTTAAAAAACTAATATGGCAGATTTTCAGAGAACAAAGCCACATGTAAATGTTGGTACTCTAGGTCATATTGACCACGGTAAGACAACATTAACAGCAGCCTTAGTTTCTTACTCTCAAAGAAAAGGTTGGCAAAACTCTGGCAAGTCATACGCTGACATTGCTAAGGGTGGAATCGCAAGAGCAGGTTCAAATAAGATTGTTACAGTTGCATCTTCACATGTTGAATATGAATCTGAAACAAGACACTACGCTCACATTGACTGTCCAGGTCACAAGGACTACATCAAGAACATGATTACAGGAGCTGCTCAAATGGATGGAGCAATTCTTGTTGTTTCTGCTGCAGACGGACCTATGCCACAGACTAAGGAGCACTTGTTATTGGCTCATCAAGTTGGTGTACAACACATCGTTGTATTCATTAACAGATTTGAAGATGACATGGATGCTGACTTGTTAGAATTAATCAAGGAAGAAATCAAGGACCTATTAAAGAAGTACAAATACGATGCAGAGAAAGTTCCATTCGTAGTTGGATCTGCTTTATACGGTACAACTGGTGAAAAAGACGGTGATGAGACTATGGCTGCTTTATTAAAGGCTATGGACGAAACAATTCCATTACCAGAAAGAGACTTAGACAAGCCATTCTTCATGCCAGTTGAAGATGTATTCTCAATTGAAGGAAGAGGTACAGTAGCAACAGGTAGAATTGAAAGAGGTGTTGTTAAGGTTGGAGAAGTTGTTGAACAAATCGGTTTAATGGAAGGTGCAAAAGATCTTACAATTACTGGTGTTGAAATGTTCAAGAAATCATTACAACAAGGACAAGCTGGTGATAACGTTGGTTTATTAATCAGAGGTATTAAAAGAGAAGAAATTGAAAGAGGTCAGGCTTTAGTAGCTAAGGGTTCACTTAAGCCACACACAGAATTCAAAGCTGAGTTGTACATTCTTTCAAAGGACGAAGGTGGAAGACACACAGCATTCAAGACAGGTTACAAGCCACAGTTCTACATCAGAACAGCAGATGTAACAGGAGAAGTTTTACTAGACGATGCTAATGCAATTGTAATGCCAGGTGATAACATAACAGTAAATGTTAAGTTAGGAACTCCTGTAGCGTTAGATGAAAAGATGAACTTTGCTATTAGAGAAGGTGGTAGAACAGTTGGAGCTGGAGTTGTTACTCAGATTATAAAGTAATAAGATTGAATCCCGATAACTCAGGTTGTCGGGATTAATTTTGTTATTTAATAAATGCTTTTAAAAGCAATTTAAAAGCCCTAGAGGCTAAGTTAATTTAAGATTATGCAGAAAATTAGGGTTAGAATCAAAGGTTTCGACTACAGGGTAGTAGACAAGGCCACAAGCCAGATCTGCAAGACTGTAATAGATACAGGTGCAAAGATTAGAGGTCCAGTTCCATTACCAAATAGAAAATGGAAAGTTGCAATTCATAAGGGTCCTCATATTGATGCAAAATCAAAGGAACACTTTGGTCTTACAGAGCACTCAAGATTAGTAGATATTCTTGAATCAAATGCAAAGACAATTGAGTCTTTAACTCATATGCAGTTACCTGCCGGAGTTGATTTAAAGATCTCTTAAATTATTTGAATTTTAAAAGCAGTTAATGCTACAGGGCAATATATTATGAACGCAATTTTAGGTAAAAAAATAGGAATGACTCAAGTATACTCAGACAACGGAACTGCAATTCCAGTTACTGTTATAGATGTGTCAAATAACGTTGTTTCAAAGGTGTTGAATAATTCTACTCATGTAGAAATAGGGAAAGACAAGAGCAAGAATGCAACTAAGGCAGATCAAGGTAATTATAAAACTCTTAGCTTTGTGCCAAGATTTAAAAAAGTATTTAAATTGCTTGCTGGCGAAACTGCTCCAGAAGTTGGAACTGAATTAAAGGCAGATACATTTGCTGTAGGTGAAAAAATCCAGGTTTCCGCTCCAACAAAAGGAAAAGGATTCCAGGGCGTAGTAAAAAGATGGGGATTTTCAGGTGGACCTAGAAGTCACGGTGCTTCTGATAGAGAAAGAGCTCCAGGATCTTTAGGAACTAGAACAATTCCAGGAAGAGTATTCAAAGGAAAGAAAATGGGTGGACACATGGGAGCTAGAAACAAAACAATTAGCGGATTAAAAGTTGTAAAGGTTATGCCTGAAGAAAATTTAATTGCTGTTGAAGGAGCTGTACCAGGTCCAAACAAAGGATATGTAATTATTAAAAAACAATTTAGAAAATAATATGAACTTACCAGTATTAGATCAAAAAGCAAAAAAAGTTTCTGAAGTAGAAGTAAGTGATTCAGTATTTAACTCTACTGTAAACGATAAAGTATTAGCACAATATGTGTATGTATACTTATCAAACCAAAGAGAATCAAATGCTAATTCAAAAGATAGATCAGAAGTAAGAGGTGGAGGAAAGAAGCCATGGGCTCAAAAGGGAACTGGTAGAGCTAGAGCAGGATCAAGTAGGTCTCCAATCTGGAAAGGTGGAGGAGTTACTTTTGGTCCTACTAACAAAACAAACTGGAAAAGAAAGTTAACAAAGAGTTTTAAGGCTGCTGCATTTAGAAATGCATTTAGCAAACTAAATAAAGCAGGTTTATTAAATGTTGTTGATACTTTAGAAATTAAGGAACCTTCAACAAAAGAAGCAATAAGCATTCAGTCAAACTTTGAAAGTCCAAAGAAAATGATGATTGTAACTGCAAAGAAAAACGAAAATTTAATAAAATCATTTTCTAATATCAATAAAGCAAGAGTTGTATTAGTTTCAGAAGTTAATGTATACGACTTATTAAACGCTGGAAAAGTATTATTGGAAAAGGAAGCATTAGATTATATTAATAATACTTGGGCATAATATGAAAATAATTAAGAAACCAATAGTAACAGAAAAATCATTAGCAGTTTATGCGACACAGCATAAGGCTACATTTGAAGTTGCTTTGAACGCAGATAAAATTTCAGCCTCAAAAGCTCTTGAAAGAATTTTTGGAGTTAAAGTTTTAGATGTAAAAACATCCAGTAGAATGGGAAAAGTTAAATATAACAGATTATCAAAAAGACAGAGTAAACTATCTGACAAAAAGATCATGGTATTTAAACTTGATGCTGACAGTAAGTTAGATTTATTCGAAATTAAGAACAACGATTAATTTATAATATATGGCTCTAAAAACATTTAAACCAACATCAGCAGGAGTAAGACATGCAGTATTGGTAGACAGATCTAACCTTAAAAAGGGCAGACCTTATTTACCACTAACAGAAAAGTTGAACGGAAAAGCTGGAAGAAACAACCAAGGTAAAATTACTACTAGACATCAAGGTGGTAAGGAAAAGAATTTATACAGAAAGATTGACTTTAAAAGAGAAAATCATGGTGTTGCAGGTGTTGTAGAAACAATTGAATACGATCCAAACAGAACAGCATTTATCGCTTTAATTAAATTCACAAATGGTGAGAGAAGATATATTCTTGCGCCAGATGGATTAAAGGTAGGTGGCGAAATTATGAGTGGAGAAACTGCTCCAATCAAAGTGGGAAATGCTTTAATGTTAAAGGATATTCCACAAGGTACAATGGTACATGCAGTAGAAATGTTCCCAGGAAAAGGTGCTATGATTGCAAGATCTGCAGGAACATCTATACAGGTAATGGGTGGTGATAAGGGATACATTCAATTAAAGATGCCATCCGGAGAATTTAGATTAGTAAGAGAAACTTGTTTTGCGACAATCGGAACAGTAAGTAATACTGATAATAAAAATGTAAAGTTAGGAAAAGCAGGAAGAAGAAGAAACAAAGGTGTTAGACCTGGAGTAAGAGGTGTAGCAATGTCAACAAAGCACCCTCACGGAGGAGGACAGGGTAAGGGTGGTAGACACGGTACAGGAGGCCCAAAGAAGGACAGATGGGGTAATCCAATTGGAAAGAGAACACGAAGATTAAGAAATCCTAATAATAAGTTTATTATTAAGAGAAGACAGGAAAAGAATAGATTTAAATCTTATAAGACAGTTATTTAATTAAAATATGGCAAGAAGTTCAAAAAAAGGACCATTTGTTGATCCTACATTACTAGAAAAAGTATTAAAAGTTAAACAAACTGGAGACAGAAAGTCTATTAAAACATGGGCAAGAAGATCTACTATATCACCTGATATGGTTGGATTAACATTCGATGTTCATAATGGAAAATATTTTAACAAAGTTTTTGTTACTGAGAGTATGGTTGGTCATAAACTAGGAGAGTTCTCTTTTACAAGAAAATTCAATGGACATAGCAAGAAAGGAAAAATTGCTAAGGCAACAGGCTCAACTGGAAAGGGATCGTAACAAATAATTAAATAATAATTATATGGAAGTAAAAGCAATAGGAAAATTTATCAGAGTATCGACAAGAAAGGCAAGAATTCCTGCACAAATAGTAAAGGGAATGAATGCAGTTGAAGCTGTTTATACGTTAAAATACATGCCCAAGGGTTCAGCTCATCAAGTTAAAAAAGTACTTGAGAGTGCAATTGCAAACGCTGTTCATAACTTTGGAATGAAAGAATCTGAGTTAATTGTTTCAGAAGTAATGGTAGACAAGGGACCTTCTTTAAGAAGAGTTGAATATAAGGCAAAAGGAAGTGTGGCTTTCTATAATAGACCAATGAGTCATATAACAGTTATTGTTAAGGACGCAAATGGAGCAGAAAAGAAGGCAAGCAAGACAGTAAAAGCTAAAGCTGTAAAAGCAACTAAATCAACAGAAACAAAAACTGTAAAAAAGGCTCCTAGAGCAAAAAAACAGGAAGTAGTTGAAGTAGAGGCTACAAGCAAAGCAGAATAAGTGATATAATTCATAGCTTTTTTAAAGTTTAAATAATATATAATTTCAAGTTCTTAACAAAGAACGAATCTTAAAATTTTTAATATGGCAAGAGGTGCACACAAGGTAAATCCTGTAGGATTTAGAATCGGAGTAAATAAAAATTGGAATTCAAGATGGTACGCATCTAAAGAAGACTATGCAGAAAAATACCTAAGTGATAAGAAGGTTAATGCTTTAGTTGAAGAAAAATTGAAACAGGCTGGAGTTGCATCTATTGTAATTAAAAGACTTATTAATAAAGTTTTAATTGAAATTAGTGTTGCTAGACCAGGTGTGGTAATCGGAAGAGGCGGAGCTGGAATCAATGCTCTAAAGGAAGAGTTAACAAAACTATTGAAAACAAACGTTGATATTAAGATTTTTGAGATTAAGAATCCTGATATTATCGCTAAATTAGTTGCAGAAAATATTGCTCAGCAATGCGAAAGAAGAATTAATCCTAAAATGACAGCAGGTAAAGCAGTCGAAGCAGCAAAAAATACTGGTTTAGTAAAAGGAATTGAGGTTTGGATAGGCGGAAGAATTAAGGGAGCTGAAATGGCAAGAAGAGAAAAAGTAAGATGGGGTGTTGTACCAAGACACACTATTAGAGCTGATTTAGACTATGCATTTGTTGAAGCTATGGTTCCACAGGCTGGAAAGCATGGAATTAAAGTTTGGATTAATAAAGGAGAAAAGAGTTCATATTCAATCGATTAATTAAAATAATATGTTGCAACCTAAACAAAGAAAATACAAAAAGGAACATAGAGGAAAAATGAGAGGTTTATCCTATACAGGATCAGATCTAGCATATGGAGACTATGGAATTCAATCATTAGAAAAGGCTTGGATTAAGGCTAGAGAAATCGAAGCGGCTAGAAAGACAATAGTAAACTATACAACCAGAAAAGGAAAACTATGGATTAAGGTATTCCCACACAAACCATATACAAAAAAATCTGACGAAGTTGTTAGAGGTTCTGGAAAAGGAGATGTTTCGATGTATGTAGCTGTAGTAAAACCAGGAAGAGTAATGTTTGAATTAGGTGGTTTACCTGAAGAAGTTGCAAAGGAAGCCTTAAAGCTTGCTACTGCAAAATTATCGGTAAGAACAAGAATTATTTCTAAGGATCAGTTAAATTAATAATCATGGCTAAAGAAGAAACAAAAAAGACAACTGAAAAAGTAAACAAATCTGAAGCATCATGGAATAAGATGTCCTTAAGAGAATTAAAGGCAGAATTTGAAAGACTATCTATGGATATTAAGTTAGGTAAGGAAGCAAACACATCTTTAGCTAAAAAGTTAAGAAGACTTATTGCTAGAGAAATGACTAAACTAAATAAACAGAATTAATTAAAGAAATATGGCTGAAACTAAAAAAAGAAAAACAATTACAGGAATAGTAACTAAACTAAGTAGTGCAAATACTGCTAAAGTGGAAGTGGAATCAAAATACCCACATCCAAGATTTACTAAGATTGTAAAACACCATACAAGTTATGTTGTTCATGTAAGTGATCAATTTAATCTAAATGTAGGTGATGTTGTTGCCTTTAGCGAATGCAGACCTGTTTCTAAATTAAAGAAGTGGGAAATAGTTGGTGTTCTAAATAAATAAGATTAGATAATAAAGATATGATTCAGACACAATCAAGATTAAAAGTAGCTGACAACTCTGGAGCAAAGGAAATCCATGTTATTCAAGTATTGGGTAACGTTAAGGGTGGAATGTTCAAGAAATTCGGTTATGTAGGTGATATTGTTAGTGCCTCTGTTAAAAGAGCATTACCAAATGGTAATTACAAAAAAGGAGATGTTGTACACGCAGTTGTAATTAGAACAACAAAGGAAATTAGAAGAAAAGATGGTTCTTATATTAAATTTGACGAAAACGCAGCAGCAATTATCGACAAAGCTACAAAGGAACCTAAGGGAACTAGAATTTTCGGTCCAGTAGCAAGAGAATTAAAAGATAAAGGATTTAATAAATTAGTATCTTTAGCATTAGAAGTTCTATAAAGTTAAGTAAAAATTATGAATAAAATTAGAAAAGGTGATTCAGTCCAAATTATGAGAGGCAAGGATGCTGGAAAAAGAGGCGAAGTACTTGCAATTATTGTAAAAACTGACTCAAAAGGAAATGAAAAATCAAAGATTGTTGTAAAAGGAATTAATATTGTTAAAAGAGCTCAAAAGCCAAATCCACAATTAGGAATTAAAGGTGGATTAGTTGAAATGGAAAAAGCAATGGACATTTCTAATGTTATGTTAGTAGATCCAAAAACAGACAAGCCAACAAGAGTAGGATTCAAAACTGTTGATGGAAAGAAAGTAAGATTTGCTAAGAAAAGTGGAGAAGTTATTAAATAAGATTAGAAAAGTTATCACTAACAAGTTAGGTGTATAATCTAAACTTGTTTCAAAGGTAATTGTAATTAATTGAATATTTAGCTAAAGCTAAAAAGAAATAAAAAATTTATTTAGAACAAGATATGACAGAATTAGAAACAAAATACAACAAGGAAGTAAAGCCAAAATTAATGAAGGATTTCGACATTAAGAATACTATGGCTGTACCAACTATTACAAAAATAGTTGTGAATGCAGGAATTGGAAAAGAATATCAGAATAACACAAATGTTGTTCAAGAAATGAGCGAAACTTTGGCACAAATTACTGGTCAAAAACCTGTAGTAGTGAACTCTAAGTTGGCTATTTCTAACTTTAAACTAAGAGAAGGCACACCAAACGGATTAAAGGTAACTTTAAGAGGTGATAGAATGTGGGATTTCTTGTATAAAGTTGTAGGAGTAACTCTACCAAGAATTAAGGACTTTAGAGGTGTTTCTAGAAAAGCATTTGATAGAAGAGGAAATTATTCTTTGGGAATTAAAGATCATACAATTTTCCCAGAGATTGATACATCAACTTTAGTAAAAATTAGATCACTGCAAGTTGTTATAAACACCACAGCAGCTAATGATGAACAAGGTTTAGCGCTTTTAGAAGGACTAGGAATGCCTTTCGAAAGAGCTAAGAATAAGCCTAAACAAGCTTAATCTAATTGATTAATTTAAGGCTAAAAGCTATAATTACAAACGATTTAAACAAATACAAATATGGCAAATAAAGCAGCAGTTGCTAAAAACAAAAAACAAATCATGAAAATGAAGAATGGAAACAGCAAATTTAAATCTGTTAAGTTTAAAAACAGATGTCAAGTTTGCGGTAGACCAAGAGGATACATTGGTAGATTCAAAATGTGTAGAATTTGCTTTAGAAAAGCAGCTTTAAACGGAGAATTGCCAGGAGTAAGAAAAATTTCATGGTAATTAATTAATTTAGATTTATTAAGGTAATATGATAACTGACCCAATAGCAGACTTTTTAACAAGAATAAGGAATGCACAAGCAAGAAAAAAAGATTCTGTTTCTATGCCTGCAACAAAGATGATTATCTCAATTGCTGAAATCTTAAAAAAGGAAGGTTTCTTATTAGATTATCAGGTTGTTGAAGCAAAACCACAGAGTGAACTAGTAGTTGATTTGAAATATGTAAATGGAGTACCTGCTATTACAGAAGTAGTAAGAATTTCTAAGCCTGGTGTAAGAAAATACAGAGGATATAGAGATATTAAACCTGTAAAAAGAGGTTTAGGTTTATCAATTTTCTCAACACCAATGGGAATTGTAACAGGCAAGGATGCTGTTAAGAATAAGATTGGTGGAGAGTATATTTGTTACGTTTATTAATTAAATTTATAATTGAAGGCTTCCATATAGGAATCCATAAATTCGTTAATTAGAAAGATATGTCAAGAATAGGAAAAAAAGAAATCCAATTACCAAACGGTGTTGATGTAAAAGTTGAAAACGGAGGAGAATTCGGATATAAGAAAGTTACAGTTACAGGACCAAAAGGTACCTTAACACAATCAATTCAAAGAGGTGTTGATGTAAAACAAGAAGGAACAACATTATCAGTTGTAAGAGATAGTGATTCAAAGCAAGACAGAGCATTCCATGGTCTATACAGAACATTAATCAGCAATATGGTTGATGGTGTAGTAAATGGTTATAAAAAAGAATTAGAAATTGTTGGAATTGGTTATAGAGCAGAAATGCAAGGTACTAAATTAGTACTATCTGTAGGTTATTCCCACAAAATCAATTATGAACCACCTGCAGGAATTAATATTGCTGTAGCAGATCAGGTTAATATTAGCGTTGATGGTGCTGATAAACAATTAGTTGGAGAAGTTGCAGCTAAGATTAGAGCTTATAGAAAGCCAGAACCTTACAAGGGTAAAGGTATTAGATATAAGGGTGAAAAGATTAGAAAGAAATCAACTAAAGGAGCATCAAAATAACTCTAAGTTAAATTAAAAATATGGATAAAATTAAACAAAGACAAAGAAGAATAAGTAAAATTGCAAAGACAGTAAAGGGGACAGTAGATAGACCAAGAGTAGTTGTTCATAGAACAAACTCTCACATCTATGCTCAAATTATTGATGATGTAAACCATAAAACACTTGTAACCGCTACTGATTTAGAGGTTACAAAGAAATTAAAACCTGTAGAACTTGCAAAAGAAGTAGGTACACTTTTAGGAGAAAAAGCAGTAAAAGCAAATTTAACAAAAGTAGTATTTGATAGAAGAGGATTCAAGTATCACGGAAGAGTAAAAGCTTTAGCAGACGGTGCTAGAGAAGCAGGTTTACAATTTTAAATTAAAATTCTAAAACGAAAGATATGTCAGAACAAGCAAAACCAACAACTGAAGTAAAAGAAGTAAATGTAACTCAGGCACAAGCAACTGTTGCTAATAAATATGAAAGAAACAACAGAAACAAAATTAGATCTAATAGACCTAGACGTTCAGATAGAAAAGACAGATCTGAGGAAAAAGGTGAGCAATTAGAAACTAAGATTGTAACTATTAGAAGAGTTACAAAAATGCATCAGGGAGGACGAAGAATGAAAATCAGCGTTGTAGTTGTTGTAGGTGACAAAAAGGGAAGAGTAGGAATTGGTGTGGGTAAAGGTGATGATGTAAGAAGTGCACAAGACAAGGCTACTAATCAAGCTAAAAAGAGCATGGTATTTGTAAGCCTAAAAGGAAATACAATACCTCATGAAATTACATTTAAATACAAATCATCAAGAATTTTACTTAAACCAGCTGCTCCAGGTACAGGAATTATTGCAGGATCGTCAGTTAGACAGGTTGCAGAAGTAGCAGGTATTAACGATGTTCTAGGTAAGATTTTAGGTGCTGATAATAAAATTACAAATGCTTATGCAACAATTTATGCATTAGCAGCATTAAGAACAACAAGGTTATAAGATTTAAATAATAGAATTTTAAAATTGAAAATATGTTACATACATTACCATCACCAAAAACAACTAAAACAGGAAAGAGATTAGGAAGAGGAATGGGATCCGGAAAGGGAGGCCATACTTCAGGTAGAGGAGGAAAGGGTGCTACTGCAAGAACAGGTTACAAAGCTCCAAGAAGAAACTTCGAAGGAGGTCAGAACCCTATTGCAAGAAGATTGCCTAAATTCAAAGGATTTACTCGAGCCTTTATAAAATCAAGTGAAGTAAATTCACCTGTTAAATTAAGCGTACTTGCTGCAGTTGCTGCAGAAGCTAAGGTAACAGAAGTTACTCTAGAAAATTTAGTACAATTTGGATTATTGAAATTAAAAGCACATAAAGTAGTAATGCCAAAAGTATTATTCGATAAAGATATCGAAGTAGCCTTAAACTTAAAGGGAATTAAAACCTCTAAGACAGCAAAGGCAGCTATTGAAAAAGCTGGTGGAAGTGTGGAAGAATAAAAAAATATAACAAGAATTTAAAGACCCAGCGAAAGCTGGGTCTTTTTTTTTATATTTTAGTAAATGCTACAATAGGCTAGTATTTTATTTTTAATATTAGTATTTAAATTATGCAAAAAATGCACTTTTCAATTAGAATTAATGCTCCTGCAGAGAAAGTATGGAATACAATGCTAGGTGAAGAAACTTATAAAGATTGGACCAGCGTATTCAATGAAGGCGGATCAACTGTGCAAGGTAACTGGGAAAAAGGATCAAAAATGCTTTTTCTTGGACCAGATCCAGAAACGGGTGTGATGGGCGGTATGGTTAGTCGTATAGCCGAGAATATTCCATATCAATTTATTTCAATTGAGCATCTTGGAATTGTGAATAATGGGGTAGAAGATACTACAAGCGAAGAAGCAAAGAAATGGGCTCCTGCATTCGAAAACTACACTTTTAAAGAAGAAGATGGTGTAACCGAAGTACAAGTAGATATAGATATGATGGATGAATACGTAGATATGTTCAATGAAATGTGGCCAAAATCTTTAGAGAGATTAAAAGTATTAGCCGAAGAGCAAAATTAACCAGCGACAATAAAATATATACAGTAATGCAGATAAGGGTTTCACAAATATCTTAGTCAATTTTTATTTAATTGTGTATAATCTTGTTTGTAGATTTTAACCATAGTTTTTTGATTTATGAAACCATTAGCCAAACTAAGAAGTATTAACCCATTCAAAAATATTAGATTACCTTCGTTTTTAACAAATAAAGAGATATTAACAAGAATTGGGGTAACAATATTTATAGTAGTTGTTTACAGAGCTTTGGCAAGTATTCCGCTTCCTGGAGTAGACATGAAGGTATACAACAACTACTTTGGAGCGAGTACAGCATCGGAAATTAATTACTTATTTACAATCTTTACAGGAGGTAGGGTTGATACACCATCTTTGGTTGGCTTAGGAATTGCCGCATATATTAATGCATCTATAGTTATGCAAATATTGCCTTATGCTATACCTAGACTAAAGGAATTGCAGAAGGAAGGTGAGAGAGGAAGACAAATAATTAATCAAATTACCCGATACATTTCATTTCCATTAGCAATATTCTATTCAGTAATCTACTTATACATTATTGCTCAGAGAGACCTTGCAAATGCAGCAAATGATCCTGCTGTTGCTGCTGATCCAAACCACACACCTGTTTATTTAATAACCCATGCAATCGGCTCCAATTTACCATCAATCGAAAAGATTCTGTTTATGGCCTTAGTTTTAGCCGCAGGTACAATGTTATTAATGTGGTTATCAGAAATAATCACAGAGAAAGGTCTAGGTAATGGTTCTTCAATAATTATTACTATTGGAATTCTATCTACATTGCCAGTCTATATAAGCCAAGACTTTGCAAGAATTAACTTTAACGAAACGATTAATCAATTACTGCAGGGTAACTTTTCCGCATTAAATAACCCTTTGACCGGAGCACTGCTGGTGGTTCTGATTGGTGCCATAATAGTGATCGCTGGAATTATATTTATAAATGAGTCTTACAGAAAAATAGAGATTCAATATGCAAGAAGGGTTAGGGGTGCGGAAATAGGAAGAGGATCCTTTTTACCTTTAAAGTTTACTTTAACAGGAGTTATTCCAGTTATATTTACTTACGCAGTATTATCTATTCCTCAGATTTTAATACCATTAGTTCAGAATGGATTAACAGCAGATTCGAGTGTATATCAGTTTATGGAGTCATTAAAGACTAGCTTCTTATATGCTCCTACCGATAATATCGTAGATAATAAAGATCTAATTTACGCAATTGTATACTTTATTCTAACTATAATATTTGCACTAGTATATTCATTCATAGTGTTTAACCCGCAGGAAGTTGCCGTTGAAAATTTGCAAAAAAATGGAGCATTCATTCCAGGCGTAAGACCAGGAAAGGCAACTGAGGATTACCTAAGTAGAGTACTGCTAAGAATTGGAATTGTCGGAGGTATTTTCTTAGGACTTATTGCATTAATACCAATGATTGCTAGAGATTTTGTACTGAGTACAAGCGGAACAACCTTAACTATTCTTTCGGGAATTGGAGGCACTAGCGTACTAATTATTGTTGGAGTATTCCTAGATACCTACAGACAATATAAGTCTTTACAAGCTACAAGAAGTTACGAAAAATATATAAACTCTTAAAATGTCGTATTCGAATATAATCAAAAGTGAAAAGGACTATAAAACAGTCAAGGAAGCTGCTGATATTTCGACTTCAATTTTAAGACAGCTAAGGGATAATGTAAAAGCAGGTGTAAAAGCAAGTGATATTGCAGAACTTGCTAGCGAATTATGTTTAAAAAACAAGGTTAAACCTGCCTTTTTAGGAGTTCCAGGACCAAAGAGTGATTTCCCTTCGAGCCTATGTATAAATGTAAATAATACTATTCTGCATGGAATTCCACATTCGAGTATTGAATTTAAAGAAGGCGACATTGTTAAAGTCGATTTTGGAGTAATTCATAATGGCTTTTATACTGATCATTGTGTAACTGTTGCAGTCGGAGAAATATCTGCAGAGGAAAAAAGGCTGATAGAAACCGGTAGGCTATGTATAGATACTGCTATCAAAGAGGCCGTAGTTGGCAATAATGTAAGTGATATTTCTAGAGCAATGCAAACTGTATGCGATATCGCGGGTTTTAATTATATTCGATCTTATTGTGGTCATGGTATAGGAAAGGCTTTGTGGTTAGAACCCGAAGTTTTGACTTATACATATAAGGGACAGGAAGAAATCCCACTAGAAGAAGGAATGTGTTTATGTATAGAAAACCAAGTCGTACTAGGCAAAGAATCACTTTACTTAGATTTAGACGGATGGAGTCTAAAAACCGTTGATGGATCTAAAGGTGTTATGTTTGAACACATGGTAATCGTGCGAAAAGGAAGGCCAGAAATACTTACCTTGCTTGATTAATAATTAGCTTTTCTATACTTTGATTTTCCTTTAAACTGTAAACAGTCACATAATTTACAGTAATGGAAAAAGCAAAATTAGGACAAGTTAAGAAGGTCTATCTTCTAAAACCTCTAAGAACTAGAGTATATAAATCAATAAAAAAAAGAAAACTAAGTGCTTCTAAAGTATCTTTTTACTTATTCCTACTACTAGTTTTAGGATTGGGTATTAATGAGTTAGGCAGAATATTAACTGGCAGCCTAGATTCATATTCTGTAGAAGCAAAACAAAACTACTATAATACGTCCTTAAATATTGATCCTTCTGCAATTGCATTTAGCAATAAGTTTAGTGCTGCTGAAGTTTTGGGGGCATCCACTGTAAATAAAATTAATACAAATATTAGTCTAGTGGACGAAAGAGCTTATGTATTCGATCAATATTTTCTTGCAAACAACTCACCTTTATACGGTTATGGAAAATATTTTGTTGAAAAATGCGATCAGTATGGAGCACCAAGGGACTGCATAACTATTGTGGCTATTGCTAGAAACGAAACCAATTTATGCAAGTATAAAGTTTCGGCAGAAATGCATAATTGTTGGGGCTTTGGAGGCGGGGGTGAACATCGACTCTATTTTGAAAGTTTTGAGGCTTCAATAGATAGAGTCTCAAGAGTTTTGATGGAAGGTTATGGTACTCAGTATTTAATCGATCCATCCTTGATGGAAGGTACATTTTGTGGCCCTCAAGATGAATGCAAGAACTGGGGAAATAGTATAAAATTCTTTATCAAACAAATCGACCAATTTGGCAAAGACCTTGGAGTCGGTAGCTTACTTGAACTAAGAAACTCATAATGAAAAAAGTATTCGTTATTAATGGACCTGCACGCTCGGGAAAAGATACCCTAATTGAAATGTGTAGAGAAATGTTAACTGGAAGAATTAATGTAGCAACTTATTCATCAGTAGATGAAGTTAAGCAATATTTAAGAGAGTTTGAACAATGGGATGGAGTTACTAAAGATGATTATTGGCGATACAGAATGTTTGATGTAAAGCAGGATATGGTTAGGGATAACGATAGACCTACGAGATACTTAGTCGAAAGAATTGCCGATACTCCCGATAATTCGATTGTATTTCTCCATATTAGAGAGCCAGAAGAAATCTTAAAACTGCTTGCTTTATTCCCAGATGCATTCACAATTCATGTAGAAAGAATTAATGTTGAACAATTTGCAAATAGAGCGGATCAAGAAACAAGGCGAATTCCATACAACTTTTATATAGATAACAATGGAACATTAGATGATTTCTTGCAGAGCGTAAGAAACTTTGTAAGAGAAATTGTACTTGAGGGCAGTGAACTAGATGAGGAGATAAGATTCGACCTTAAATGACTTTATACAGAAGATAAGCAATCATTACCAAGCAGACTAAAGAAACAAGTATTACTAATATTTGCAGTAAGTGCAGTTGTAACTTTAAATGTTTTTTTCTACTGTAGTGCTTACCAATTTTTCTTTCCTCAATTAATCTTGCTAAAGATTTACCTCTGATCTTATTAATATTTATTGGCTTATCGTTATTTTCTTCTATAAAGAATTCATAAATTGCGCTGGTATCTTTTGTTTTGTCTTTGGGCTCATCAAAGTGTAGTTTCATAGTTACAATCTATCACATTCAAGAAATATTTCCACAACAATTTAAAAGTCTATAATCTATAAAATTAAGCTTGTAAGAGCATTAAAGAAGCTTTATTATGAATTTATAAAGTATATCAATTCACCTTTTTATGAAGCACAATAAAAAATCATTACTCATAGTAGTATTTGCAATATTGCATGTATTCTTATTTACGGTAGCATATTTTCAGTTTGGATTTAGTTCTATTAAAGCAGAAAATGTTCTTACTGATTCTGGAACATTAGATAATCAAGGCGATCAAGTTAATTTTAACTTTACCTTACCCGAAAATGTTCAGGATGTAACAATAGAAGTGTATGGTGATGCCGGTACCGATTTTGACATAATAGATATTCAACATCCAGAAAATTCATATTTTTCATATTATTCCGAGACTCGAGATTCGGAATCCGAATCCTTTACTATTCAATATCCTTATAGCGGTGATTGGAACTTCTCTGTGAACTTCCCTTACGATAGCAATGGAACTGGGGGTAACTTTCTAGTTTACGTTGATTACAACCTAATTACTGATCCTGATCCTGATAATGTGGTTTTATCTAGAGTAGATCAGTTAGATTCTTACAGTGACACTCAATATTTTTTCTCAACACCACAAAATGCAACACGAATAGCAATAGATGTTATTAGTGATACAGATATTCAAATTGGCAATGTATGCGGAAGATATTACTGCGATACTATGTACTATCCAGACGGAGATCCGCAATACATGGAAATTGTAAACCCAGAATATCAGGAGTGGGTCTTGAATATTTATTCAAATGACACGCCAGGCGGTTTTAGGGTAATTGTTCATTACGAAGTTAATCCTGAGCCAAGTGTTGATGTTTACAACATATCAGATACAGTATTCGATTTTGGAACAAATAGTCACTCATTTGATTTTTCCGGTACTGCAAAGAAGTTAATTGTTAGCTTAATTGCTCAAGAGGCTATCAATACTGATTTGAGACTTACCGTCTATTTACCGGGTTTTGCAGGGCAGATAACAAATTCATCACAAGAAACTTACTATAAAACATTGGTAATAAACAATCCTGAAACAGGTACATACAACATAGAAGTAAACGAAATGGGTGATGATAACAGCGTTGATTACGAAGTAAAGGTATTCACTCAAGATTTTGAAGAATATTCCGAAGCTGTTGCACCGTTAATAACAAGTACTGCAAGCAATAGATTTAACGATGCTACAACTGCAAATTTGAGCATTGATGTGGAACCAACAGATAATATGGTTTTAGTATTTGCATCTTATAAGTCTTACGGGTATGGAATGTGGAGTAATTATATAGGCTACATTGGCGATCAAAATTATTGGGATTTATTCAGAAAGGTAGAAACTTACCCAAGATGTTACTCGGCGTTAACCGATCTTTCTACATCTTACGATATGGTTTCCGAAGTCTGGTATTACTATGGCAAGCCTGAAGCAGGAACTCTTGATTTTAGTTTTGATTTTCAAGGAAGTGCCAGTGATATAAGAGATTTAGTATTATCAGCTGTTACTATTTCCAATGCTAATCCTGATAACATGGAATTTAGCGATTACTCTTGTCAGGCGAAGTCTGATATAAATACTTCCAACTTTTTAATGCCTATAAATAGTAAGGCAAATGATTTGGTAATAGGTTCAATTTATACAGATACTAATACAATGCTAGTTCCTTCCTATGGAAGCACAATTTATTCTTACAACGGAACTGGAGCAAGCTTTGTATCTTCTTATGACACTACTACTGAATATGAATTATATACACCAGGTAGTGTTGATAAATACATAGCCCTTGCTGTTGCCGTAAGAGCAAATGGTCCGGTATTATCTCCTAACAGCTACACTTATGTGCCAGGAGGTTCAGTGGAAGACCTAGAAAACCCGGTTATAGAATTTACAACTTCACCAGGATCAATGGCATCGAATGGAGTGCAATTTGTGGGAACAGTTACAGATGATGTGGCTGTTGATTATGCTGAATATCAACTAAACGAGGATAGCCCCGTTTCTATTACACTAGACGGTGATAGTAACAATAAATCATTCGACTTTACTATTCCTTATATTAATGAGGGAACAAATACTGTAATTGTTACAGCATACGACTACAGTGGTAAATTTGTAAGTCAGGAATTTGTATTCGATTTCGTAGACGATCAGGAAGATCCATTCTGCGACTTGCCTAGTCAAAATTCGGTTGTAAATTCTAATACTGTAACTTACACAAATGTTATTTGTACTGATGATGTAGGTATTGAACAGTTACAATTAACTGTATATAAAGATAATCTATTTACTGAACTATATAACGGATTTTTACCTGAAGATGTTACCCAAGATGATTCTTTTGGTGATGCAGAAGAAATAGTAACATTTACTATTCCAATAGAGTTGCCAGACGGTATTATTTTTGTAAGACTAAATCCTAGAGATGTTGCAAGTAAAGATGCAACATATATTGGAAGTGACTTCTTTACAGTTGAAGCTGAAGACTCGACTGCACCAACTCTATACTTAGAAGCAATTAGACCTGATCCAACAATGGACGACTCTCCAAGAATTACCGGAAGTTGTTCTGATAATAGCTTGTATGATACAAATTCTGTAGTATCACAATTAAGATACAGACTTGATGAAGGATCTTGGCAGGATATTACACCTTTAGATGGCGATCTTGGAGAAATAATTGAAGAGTATTCATTTGACTTACCAACGCTTTCGCTAGGCACACACACTGTCGAAGTAGAGTGTAGTGACAGCCAGGCCTTAGTAACCACAAAGAGTGATGAATTTACAATTATTGCTCCTGTACTAAGTGAGCCACAATTAATTATAGAGACTGAAGACTTTAATGATCATACAAATCATGTATTATCGGAATCGAATTTAATTTGGGGTAATGGTAGATTAAGACTTAGAGAAACAATCTCAACAGTTAGAACATCAATTGATACTACAAACTATCCAACAAAGTATCAAAATACAGGCTATAACAAATATTTAGTTGAAAAAGATCCAACCAATAGTAATAGGATTTGGTATACAAGAACAAGTCAGGTTGTAAGCTACGATATTTCAACAGGACAGAGTACTGTACTTGATCCTGTAAGTTGGGGACTTACTAACCTAGATGGTCCAATGCAAACAATAGAATTGTCTGTACTGAATGGAAAGACATACCTATGGACTTCTGATTTATATAGACTTCAAGTTTATAACCTAACTGATAATGTTGCAGTTGAGATATCCTACTACCAATTAGGCAGTATAGTTCCGGATACAAGAGGACGATTGGCTGCATATATAAATGTTGGCGGAACTGTTGGGTATTTAGATTTAAATAATACGTTAACAAATACTGGAGATGATACTTATACGGTTGTAAGCTCACTTCCAGATGGAAGTGCCTTGGGGCTATCGTTCGACTTTCAGAGAAACGAATTATATGTTCCAAGATATGGAATTGGATTAGCAAAATTAAACGATAATAATACTCCAACTAACTTTGGGGATGACACTTTAGCTGAATATTCAAACGCCCAATTTGAAAATAACGGCAGTGTATTTGGTGTATTGGTCGATCCAAATGGTTACTTGCTAGTAGGTATGGCTGGTTACAATCAAACAGGAGGATTGTATGTGGTATTAGATTCCCACACCACCCCAGGAGATGCATCTGATGATACAGTGCTTAAACTGGCCGATTCAGCCCAGATTAAAAACTTGAATGTATACGATATTACATACATTGAAGGTCAAAACGATGTGGGTGATCAATTATTCTTAACCGGTGAATTGGGAGATGCATACTACTTAAACTTTAATGATACCTACACAGATTTACTTGATGATACATATATAAGATTAAACATTACCACAAATAATAGAGGGGTTGATACTAGTAACGCATATAGAGGAAGTGCCGTTTATGTGGTACAGGACTATAACACTTTATATGTAAACGGAGATGTTGATGGATTCCAAAAATACGACTTAATAAGAGGCTGGCAAGACGTTGGACAGGCTGTTATCTATTCGACACCGGAAAATAGACTATTCGCAAATTATTTTGAATTACGAGATGTTCAAGATGTAGGAGTTATTACGGTAGCAAACTCTAGTACACCTGAACAGGATAATAACTTATTTACTAAGTTAAAGAACTTGTTGTTCCCTAAAGTGACTGCACAGCAGTTAAATGGAGCTGTTTCTTACTTTGTATCGGTAGATGACGGTGTAACCTGGAACCCAATAACACTGGCAGAAATCTTGAATATGTCGCAAAACGATTATAGAGTTAAATTCAAGATTGAAATGACAGAGATTAACGATTCAACGCCAGTTATAGATTCCTATACACTTGCATTCGGTGCCTACCAGGACGAAGAACAAGCCGATACATATACTCTTGATTTAAATGTATTGCCTAATACAGGAACCACTGCTGATAATTTAAACTTTACTGCAAAGGTTGTTGATGAACTTGGTTTTAGTAATCAGAATTTTAATGGTGGTCTAGTTATAAATCTAATTGACTCAGTAACCTCCACTACAAAGAATACATTAATTAATTACGGTAATATTGAATTAGTTAATGGAGAATTCAGTGTAAATAATCTTAGAATAACTGCTCCGGGAACTTACTACATAAGTGCGTTATACGACAGTGTTGTTTATCTATCAAATTTAATAACAATAACCGAAGTACCGGTAACGCCAGTACCTACAATTAATTTTACTGCGAATAAGACTACAATCAACTTAGGAGAATCTGTTACATTAAACTGGACTACAAGCAATTTAACGGCGCTAAGTATAAATAGAGGAGTAGGAACCTTAAATTCACTAAATGGATCAACTGTTGTAACGCCTACAACAACTACAGCATATACATTAACAGGTACAGGTCCTTATGGTAATTTAGAATCTACACTAACAATTGTAGTTGTACAGCCTACTACAACTAATACACCATCCCCAGATACAAATGCAGATGATGATAACGATGGCTTAACAAACCAGGAAGAAATTTCTTTGGGAACTAACCCAAACGATAGTGATTCAGATGACGATGGATTGCTAGATGGTGAGGAAGTAGATGGTTGTGTATACAATCAAGGAACTACAGAGTGTAGTTCTGTAACATTTGAGCCAACAGATCCTTTAGATGCAAATACCGATAACGACAGTCTGTTAGATGGCGAAGAAGTCTTGGGTTGCTACTTTACAATTAATACAACAGTATGTAGCAACGAAACATTTGAACCAACAGATCCACACGATCCAAATTCGCCAGCGACCCACCCAGTAGCAGAAAATAACCCAGTAGATACTAGCGTTCCTACTCCGACCGTAGCAGAACCTACAGCAGAGGAACCTACAAGGACAATTATTGAAACAGTAGTAGAAGCATTTAACAACTCTGCAAAGACAGGTAGTTTACCAACAGCCTTAGTTGTTACAACAACTGCAGCAACAGCATTAACGGCAGTTAGTTATCCAAATGCAGTTATGTATGCGTTTGTATGGTTTAGAAAAAGAAGAAAGAAGTTGTCTTGGGGACTTGTATTCGATGCAACAAATAATAAACCGGTTCCATTTGTAACAGTAAGAATACTGGACATGAGTAATCAATTTATTGCAGAAGAGATAAGCGATTTAAATGGTAAATATTCAATTGCTGCAAAATCTGGAAATTATTTACTAGAAGCAAAGGTAAATGGGTACGAAGAATTCAGAAATAATATTGCCATAACAGATGAGGCAGTAAACATTGATATTGCGTTAACTCCAGTTGACCCTAAATACGACAAATGGTTAGTTTTAAGAAATTGGCTAAAGAATAACATGCCTAAAATTAATACGTTTATATTCTTTATTGGCTTTATATTTTCTTTAATTACCATGCTAGTTGCGCCAAATACATTAAACCTTGTGGTATTAATTGTATTCATTGTTCAAATTGCAGCATACTATTTAATTAGTAGAAACAAAGGAGGTCGAGTATTCGAAGCTAACTCCGGTGAAAACTTAAAAGGCATATTTGTAAGAATATTTGAAAAAGAAAGTGGTAGACAACTGGGTTCGGTGGTTACAGATAATTTAGGAAAATATAATCTATTCTTAAAACCAGGCAGCTACCTTATTAAAGCAGAAAATCTTCAATATAAAATAGAGGAATCAACTGCAAAGTTTAAAGACGCTACTGGTGTACCATACATGGAAGTAAATCTGGAAAAGGAGAGTCTTTTGAATATACAAATTCCTATGCAACGAAAAACCTATCAGGAAATGGGTTCAAATGCACAGAGTAAATTCGGAATGATGTAAAAGGGTTTAAAGTAGTCTAAATAGGGCTCTAGAACAGAGCCCTATTACTTTTTTTGTATAGAATTAACTTATGGTATTTTAGTTGCCATTCAGTGGTAACTTTTGAGTAAAAATGGTATAATTGTTGTATAGAGCTAATAAAATAGCTTGCTCATTAACAGAGAAAGATACAATTACCTTGTGCCGGAGCTCTATAGATTAATATATTTGATCTTTGAAGCTCCGGCACAAACTCAAACAAAGAGGTGTAAAATGGCAGCAACGGCAAAGTTAAACCCAATGGCAGCTCTCAAGGAGCGGCGGGACGCGGTGGTGGACTGGTTCAAGAACATCAAGAAACCAGCTCTTCCGAAGGGCAGCAAGTCGGTGACTCAAGCCATCGGGGGGTTCTTCACCATGCTTGCACGGAGCCGGATCCTGTTCTGGATCGGCTATGTCCTGATCGCAGTGGGCACGGTTTACGTTGCCCTCGTAAAGGCTCTGTTCTACTCCAGATACGGCATCGATGGTTTGGCGTTCACGCTCGACCCCGTCATGAACGAACTGATGCTGTATGGGAACTTCATCATCCCGATTTTTGCCTACATCTTTTTCGCAATGCCGATGGACACAATCCCCGGCAAAGGAAAAGCGAAAGAGTTTCTGGGCGACGCGCTTGTCGCGGTCAGCTTCTTTATCCTCTTTAGGTTGTCCTACACAGTTATATATTGTGTGGACATCTTCGTTAGGGGCAATGGAACTGGCATCTCGGCATACGACCAAATGCGCATCAGTTTCGTGCTGAACGACGTGCTGTACTTCGGCATTGCATACGTGGTCGTGATTTTGTTCATCCGTTGGCTCGTGCGCCGTAACAAGCCGTGAAAAGAGCGGAACGTCAGAATCATAGAGAAGGGTAATTTTAGCCGGAGGTATCTTTCTCTGTGATTCGTTTTCTATAAACCTTTTCCCCAAACCATTATATTAATAAAAATTTATTGACATATTACTAAAAATTAGTAAAATTGCGTTATCGCAAAATATTTTCGAGGTGGATCATGGACGGTAAGTCTGATCAATCCGGGCGTAGTCAGTCGGCGAACGGCAAGACGATCTCCAAGAAGCGTGCGAAGCGCCTCACTCTGAGGCGTGAGCGGAAGGAAGATCGCCGTAAGCGGCGGCACGGCGGGTAGTCCCCTCATTTGTTTTGAGAAGTGGGCAGCAGCTTTTTGGTTGCTGCCCGATCCTTTCCTATCCTATCAGAAACTCTCCTTCAAATCGTCAAATAAACAAGTCTGTAAAGGATAATTAAATCTTTTAATAGATGGACAAGTACCCAACTTTTTTATATAATTCACAAGCCTAATTTAGGTGTTTTTTTGCTACGTATTTATAAGGGTTCGTAGCTCAGTGGTAGAGCAGTCGCCTCTTAAGCGATTGGTCGTGGGTTCGAATCCCACCGGACCCACCATGTTATTTGAATAGCGAAAGTGCTAAAATTACGCATGCTACAGTCAGTGTAGCCAAGTGCACAATAAGGTCGTTTAAGACAAACGTAGTAAAGTCGAAAACATGACCCTTATAGTCCATTTAGGATATAGTTTGAATCATTAAAAAACTGCGCAATATTTACTATGTGCCCGTAGCTCAGTGGATAGAGCAACTGCCTTCTAAGCAGTAGGTCTGAGGTTCGAATCCTCACGGGCATACTTTATGTAATCGATATTGACAATCAAACTAATCACTAATGGAATCAATAAGTTTTGAATCTCCTAACAAACAATTTCTTTCACAAATAGTAAATGATCTAGGTATAAATCTTATTCCTAGCAAGAAAATAAAGAAATTCATATTAAACGCAGTAGTTGCACTTAGTTTCTTGACCGGGGGCAATTCTTCATCAGCCCAGGGTTTGAACTGTGTTATTACCCGAACAAATTCTACAGGCGCGAACATTAGATCTGAATCTAGTCTAGATGGAAACATATTAGGATCTTTATCCCCTCAAGAGCTTGCGGATTATAATTACTCTCAACATGGCTGACATTTAATTGAAGATGAAGATGGTGTACAGGGGTGGGTATTTGCTGATTTAACTGCAATACGAGAGTGTGACATAGCCAGGCAAATAATTGAAGGGTCAAACGACAATAGTGGAGTTGATCTTCCATTTAGAGAATATCCTGAGGAAAATTTAATTATATTTGGTACTCCGCAATATCTTACAGATGAACAGATAATAGAACTTAGAAGAGTTCTTAGAGAACGAATTAGTAGATATCCAGCTAATCATTGTCAGACTACAAAGCCTGAGCTAATAATATTCGCAAATACATATCAGATAAATCAATTGCAAAGACAAGTAAGTAGAACTGCTTATCACTCATTTTCGGGAGTTGTAGATTTTGATGGCACAAAATTAAAGGCTTCTAACGGATATTGCAATAATAATAGTTATTCAGCGGCAGTAATAAATATAGGTGAGAACTTAGTTTTCTATAGAAATGAGCAGTATTCAGAGGGAAATGTAGCAGCCCATGAAATTGCACATCTTGAAGGAGCTGGTCATGGAATAAATAATACTGTTGCTCCTAATATGGAATTAGATACTGATAATGCATACTATCATGGGAATGTTGCTGGTGAGGCAATAACTGACAGATGTCATCTATTTACTAACGAAGAAACAAGAGAGTATTGTGACGAATTAAACGAAGTCTTTGAACAATAAATTTTGTGGCGCCTTGGTTATGCGCGCCACTTTGTTTGTTCGTTAAATCCCTTGACCATCGTCGACCATAAGAATGATCGGATAGTCAAACGTCCATTCGTGGAAGTAGAATTGAGTACCCTCTTGAATCCCCCTCATCTTCAAAGTTTGGGGAATCTCTAGGATTACCAACCCATCATCGTCTTTCATTTCGATGGCGAACGACTGGTTTTTAAGAACAAATGCACTCACTTCCGCTTCGAGTTCCGGCTGGACTAATGCCCCTTCCTGTTTTACCAGGAAGCAGGTAGCAAAAGTTACCTCGCCGAACTCATCTACGGACTGAACAAACCCACCACAGTCGACTTCGAGCCGAATGGGAGCAGGATTGTTCGGGGTATAAATACCCCATGTCTTGAACATGACCGTCAGGATTTCTCCTTCTTCGCCGTAGAATTCCACCCGCTGGATGGTATTCTCGCCATTGAAAAAGATCCGCAAACGGTTGGACCGAATGTCCCTAAGCATGATGACGACACCTCCATAAAATGAGCTATATATTATTATATACTAGATATATAGAAATATCAACTTCTGTTGTCAGTGTCTGTCAGCATGCTTAGGGACATAGCCGTTATTTACATTTTGATTATTGGTAATAATTACTCTAAAATAGGAATAATGTTTCGAGTAAAACGATATAACAAAAAAAAGAAAATAGGACTGCCTATTATTTTAGTTTCCGCATTGCTTATATTTATTTCTGTATTTGGGTTTACACTTTCTCAATATTTTACTTCGTTTATTGAAGCCGACGTGAATGGAGCAATAAGAGGACAACCTAATGACCTGTGGGCGGATATTGTATTGGGAAAACGTAGCTTTGGTGAAATTTCACCTAGAGAAGTTGTCGCAGATAAGGTTTCTTCGCCTGGAGGAGTGATTGTTGATAGATCGGTAAGTCCTGGTAGAGCATATATTTGGGATTCCGGTAATAGCAGAATTCTTGGAATTAATTTAGCAGATTGTTATGCCACAGATTCTGAAGAAAGATGTACAGGTGATATTGTAATAGGTCAGCCCAGTCTAAACGATTATGGTGCTTGTAATCAAGATGCAAGTTTTCAATATTATCCAGAGGCAACTCCCGCATCGGCTTCTACAATATGCGGCATTCCCGAATGGACACATACAACATTAGAACATAAGACATTTACAAGCATGTTTGTAGATTCAAATGGAGATTTATATATAGCCGATGTAGTAAATAATAGAGTACTTAAATACATTAGTCCATTTACAACAGATCAAATAGCTGACGATGTATGGGGCCAACCAGACTTTACTGGTACTGATTGTAACTTAACAGGTGGATGGGGTGATGAGACTCCGGCTCCAACCGACAGCTCTCTATGCTTTAGCTCTACGTACAGTGGTGGAGCCGGAGTTTCACTAGACGACGACGGAAATCTCTGGGTTGCAGACGGAGGTAACTATAGAGTTTTAAGATTTCCGAATAACAGCGGAACAATTGCAAAAACAGCGGATATTGTAATTGGTCAGGAAAGTTTTACAACAATTGAATCCAATGATACTGCGGATAGATTAAGAAGTCCAACCTCAATTCGTTTTGCATCGAATGGGGACATGTATATTGCAGACACGGGCAATACTAGAGTCCAACTTTTCAAGGCTCCGTTTACAACAGGTATGAATGCTTTTGAAACGGTTCTTGATTCTGATACATTAACAGGGGGACTTGTTTCTATTGAAATGTTTCCCGATGGTAATGGTTTCTGGACTTACGAAGGTGAAGATGCCGGCGCCGGCTTTAGAGACTGGGATTTAGACGGAGCCTGGCTTGGTCATCACTTCACAAATTGGAATCCTGGGGGAGGATCTATTGGAATTGATACTGAGGGCAATATTTTAGTTTCTGCATATGTGTACCAGCAGGATGTTGCCAGATTCGCTTACGATTCAAATGATGATATTTACACAGCAGATAAGAGCTTTTTTTATCCACCTGGTGGTTACAATCTTACAACCGCAAGAAGGTTGGAACAGGGTGGATGGGGTGGACTAGCAGTAAATAATAATCAACTTATTGTGGCCGATGGAAGATTGTTATATTGGAACGATCCCTTAAATAAAACAAGTGGAGTTGCACCGGATGGTTATGTTGGAGCAGCATCAGCTACAGATAAACCAGATCCCGGTTATTCGATTATGAAATCAGATTTAGATGGAAAAGTTTATGTTGTAAAGGGGACTCAAATTTATGTTTATCAGGCGCCACTAAATAATTCTTCAACACCAATTACAATACTCACGCCAAGTTTTAACGCTAAGGGAGGTGGTTCTGTAAGTATATTAAATACAATAGGTGGAATTGCAGTTGCTCCACACAGTGAATATTTATGGGTATCAAATCCGGATAATAATAGAGTATTTAGAATACACGATCCTTTAGATAATCCCGTAGTCGATATAGTACTTGGTCAAACAAGTCTATCTGGAGTTGAATGTAATAAAGGTATTGTTGCTCCGCCGAATATAGATGGAAATGTTACCGCTGATAGATCCATGTTGTGTATACCAGGAGCACTATCTTTAGATAATAATGAGAATCTATTTGTTTCTGATCACTTTTTTGAAGCAGCGGGTAACTGGAGATTATTAATGTTTGGAGATGATTTGTTTCCTGCAAATCCGGATAATATAATCTTTAATCTTTCGGCCACCAAGGAATTCCCAAGGGTTAATAATATTACACAATTTGGAGCTGCTACATTTGAAACGGCTTTTGACAGCACTAATAGAATGGTTGTTGGTTACAATCCGTACTTTGGACCAAGGTTCTTAGAATATTTTAACAATCCTACAACTGTAAATTTATCTAATAGATCTGACCCAGTTTATGCTGTAGCAGATGGCAGATTTAAGGATTTTGGAGGCTGGGTATTTTCCTTGACTTTCGATAGTAACGATAATCTATTTGCATACGATACAAATAGGGGACAGGTATTAATTTACAAAGATCCATTCGGGACTCCTGATAGTGGAGGAGGGGACAACGGTGGTGGTGACAATGTTAGTGGAAATAATGGAGGCAACGGGGGTAATAACAATAATGGTGGAAATAATAGTACGGGTAACGGAGGGAACAATACAGGCAATTTGGGCAATAATAACAATGCAATTACTACGGGTAATAATGTAAGTAGTAACAATAAGCCGGTATCGTATATTCCGGTTAAAGAACAGTATCCTGTTTCGTTTGCAAATAATGATACAAAGACTACAGTTAATAACGGAAATCCTGAGCAGGCAATTGATGAACTTGTAAATAATACAGAATCAGAAAAAACCTTAAGTCTTGTTATGAGCGTATTAGTAGAATTTGCTAAAAGTTCTAATCCAAATTACCCACTAAACTTTGCTGCAGTCTTACTTTTTTTAATATTGTTATTGTTAGGAATTTATTTAGCCTTTAGTAAAGGTAACATACTTGGAGTTATTCCTTTGTTAACAGATAGTTTATTAAACAGAAACAAAAATTATGGTGGAGTTATTTATAATTCAACAACACTAAAACCTATTTCATTTGCAAAGGTTAGTATATTGCGCAAAAGTGTTATGGCGAATAATGTTGCGGCCGACCAAATCGAAACATATTTAACTGATCTGGAAGGAAGGTACAAATTACTTTCGCTTCCGTCAAGGAATTTAACCATTGAAGTTAAAGCTTTAGGTTATGAATACTTTTTAAAGCCTCTACCGGGAAATTTAGATATTGCATTAGACCCAACTAAGGAGGTAACCACAGCAAGAAGACTATTTGCATTTAATACAAATAGCCTAATCAAGTGGTCAAGAATAGCATATGTACTAGCCGCAATCTGGGGTTATATAGTAACTATTTATGAACAGGTAGCGCAACCATCCACTCAAAATGTTATTCTATTAGCAATTTATTCAGTCTTGTTTATTATAGTTAGCTACCCAAGCTTATACTCTCTATTTTTAAAGAAGGTCACCGTTATGGGTAATGATTCTAAATTAGCTGGTGCTGTTGTAAGAATTTATAAAGATAGAAAATTAATAGATATGGATTTAACAGATAAAAAAGGAGTTGCCAAATTCGGTATTGAAGAAGGTATTTACACAGCGATTGCTACTAAACCGGGATTTGGAGTAGAAGAATCTGAACTTGAAATAGGAGAGGAGAATAAAATTAAAGCACAGTTAAATTTAAAACCATCTACCCAAAGTGAGAATTTAACGTCGAACTTAGATTTACATGATCAAGTAATTCAGGAAAATCATAATAAATTTAACTTACATTAGTTAGAAAGTGGTTATAATAGGAGTATGGATAAACGAAATATAAAAATATTTTTAATATTAGCTTCGATAGGTATTTTTATATTTGCCTGCATTACATCTATTATTTCCATTAACTTTTATAATAGAAGAGTGCAGTGTTTGTATAATGGTGTGGTCTACGATAATGGGGACAAATTCATGAGCAGCGATAACTGCAACATGTGTGCATGTAATAATGGTTCAGTTTCCTGTACATTAAAAGCATGCTTGAATAATAATTCCACTAATGTAAAGCTACCATTAAAAGGTTTAGAAATTTACTGCTACACTGCTGATAACCAACAGCTATACTCCATATTACCTGGTACAAACAGATTAAAGACTTATGAGGAAGTGACAGGAACTTTAAATGTCTTATCTTCTCCTGTCGAAGATTTTATAAATAAGACTAAAGAAGATGCTTCTAAGATACTTCTTAAATACTACGGCTATAACGAGCAATCAGCAGATCATGCTTTGCAAAATTGTACACCAGCAGAAGATTTAAAATAATTGTTAGTTTGAATAAATGAATTCCCTAAGATCTTGGATTTCCAAGCATAATACAATTGTTTTTTTAGCATTAATATTTTCGATTCTATTAGGATTATTTTCAGCCATTCTTGAAGATGTTTACGAGAGCGATTCTAAAGTAGTAAATGCAGATAATTCTATTTCTCAATATTTTTCCACAGTACGGGATCCTCAATTGAATAATTTCTTTTTGGGAGTAACACAGTTGGGTAATTCAGAGCCGCTTTTACTGAGCTTCATGCTTGTATGCATTCTATTTTTGTTATTTAAAAAATATACTCAACTAGTTGCAATATTTTTAACATTCGGAGGGAGTGCTGTTATAACATTTGTAGTTAAAAATATTGTACAGAGAGCAAGGCCGATAGACGGCTTAATCGTAGAACATGGATTTAGCTTTCCTAGCGGACACGCGTTTGCAGCGGTTTGTTTTTGGGGAGTGCTTTTCTACTTATTATCAACACTTACAAAAAACAAACCGCTTAAGTTACTCTTATTGACAATCGCATTTTTGTTGGCTTTTCTAATCGGGTTCTCCCGAGTTTATATAGGCGTACACTGGCCAAGTGACGTTATTGCAAGTTACTTGCTATCGGGAGTATATGTAATTGCAGTACTAATTCTAATTGAAAACAGGGAAAGAATATTCAATAGGGTTAAATTGGGTAGGTAGGGCTGAAAATCCAGCCCTCCTAAAGCTATTTAGGCGGCAATCTTACGACAGTTGGAATGCACGGTGGGGTTAATCTTGGATTTTACCCAATGCCCCAGTGCGCGGTTGTAGAACATCCAGCTCTTCTGTACTTCATCGAAGTAGTACAGATCGCGGGTATTCTCACTGTCGCCAATAAAGTGCGTTGCCTTTTCCATTAGACACCACCTCCAGGAATTTAAATAGCAGGATTGTTGTATCACCACTATATTGTTTTGTCATCGGTTCCTGCTGACAATGGTCCGCTAATATGCTTTCTCAGTTCAATAACAGCATCTTCTAGGTCCAAATATACCGATTGAATTTCTTGACGTATTTCGTTTGCTACGGGCTCATCCGCCATTATGTCAATTCCTTGATAGTTACAGTAGGTAGTTAAATTCATTTTTAATTGAACCAATATTCTTAATACCTCTATAACTCGCAGAGCAGGGGCCATTGCAATATTCTTGAGTCTTTCTGCAATCTGATCTAGAACTTCTGGGCTAGAATTATCTAGTGTTCTTAGCATTTCGGATAGAGTTTCGGAAGTAATTGTTGTGTCACCTAAAAGGCGGTCTTGAGTCATATAAAAATTATAGCATTTGTACAGCAGTAAATATTCAATATATTTATGATATAATGCTTTGCGCAGTGTTAGAACTTTAGGTAGCTAGTGTTTAATGATATAATTCTGCGCTTACTTGTATGGTGGAAGTAGCTCAATGGTAGAGCACTCGCCTGTGGAGCGAGGTGTTGTGGGTTCGAGTCCCATCTTCTACCCCATTTGTGAATTTAAACCTTCATAAGCACTAAAAGATTCCTGTAATGTATAACCTACAATGTTTTTGTCTTTAACTTTTGTGTTCATAAACACTAGTTTGACTAGTTGGTACGCCAAGTAGGCATCTTCGGTGGTTTTTAGTGTACTAGTAATGTCATTGAAAAAGTTCAGAAAAGTTTCATAATCTGGAAATTCAGATTCAAGTTCAAACTCTATATCTTTAGCTTGTTTTTCAAGCTTATTAATATTTGATTCCAAAGTTCTCATTTCACTTAAAACTATACTCAAATCATCAGAAAGTCTTTTGTTAATGTCATCTGAATGTTTTTCAGTGAACTTGTCACTTATTTGCTTGGATTTTGAGTCCAGTTTTGTGTATTTTACCCTTAAAGTCCTTAGTTGCTGATTAACAGATTTAATGACTTCATTTCTTTCTTCAAAGTAATTGTGTTTTGCTTTTTCATAAGTTTCTTCAGTTATTTTCAATAAATTATCAATAGTGTTAATTGCAAGCTCCACAATAGCTTCACCTCTAATTGTATTTGCGATAGGTTTAAGTTTTAATTCCCTTCTTTTCTCCTTACACCTTCTATTGCCACAGGTTATATTTAAATATCTCATGCCTGCTTTTCCAGTGCTTAATCCTGAAGTCATTGGATTACCACAATCAGCACAAATAACAAATTCATTGAATGGTCTAAATTCATCAGTATTTCGCCAGCCTCTTTGATTTGAACCAATTATCTTTTGTACAGAAATAAAGTCTTTAGGGGTCACTACAGCTTGAAATTTTGGGTCTACATTTCTAATATCAACCACTTGGTCTCCATAACAATATATTCCAGCGGAAAATGGGTCTTGAAAATACAATGACATACTATTAGTATTCATCTCCTCGCCATTTGCATTGAGAAAATCAATAATCTCACTTTGCGTTTTCTTTTCCTTATACATTTTCCATGCCTGTGAATAAATTTGGAATTTCTCATCATCTTTTCTAAAATATCCATTCTCATTGTTGAAATATCCTTTTTTAGAAGTACCTACATATTTACCATCACGCACTTTTTTTCTAATACCTCTTTTTGTATCTTCTGAAAGTTTATCTGAAAATTCTTTTGCCATAGCAAATAAAATACTCAAAGTCATTTTTCCCGCTGCATCATTATTGAAAGTATAAGAAGGGAACTTAAGGTCAACAATTATGTCATTATCAAGTAAATCCAAAATCTCGCCTGATTCTTTCATATTCCTCGCAAGTCTGTCAGGATGCCATGCAAGAATACTGTTGTAAAGGTCACCTTTCTCAAGTCTCTTGAGCATTTCTGTAAACTTTTCTCTTTTCCCAGCAATCTTAGCGCTTTTTTCTTCCTTTATTGGTTCTGCCACTATTTGCAAATCATTTGCTTTCGCAAATTTCATACATTGTTCAATCTGGTCTTCAATGGACTGAACCTGTCTTTTATCATCTTCAGTGGATTTTCTTGCATAGATAACATAGTATCTCTTACCATCTAAAAGTTGTTGCTCACCTTTAGTTTTCTTCTTCTTAAAATTATAAGCTTCTGCATATTTTAGAAGTGCTTCCTTGTATTGTTCACTTTCAAGAAGATTAGAGTTTTCATTCATAGTTTAAAGCATGTAAGTTCCTGATTTATCTCTCATCAAAAACTTAATTTTATTTGATTTATTTTTGATTTTAGCAGTTTTAAATTTCTTCTTATGTTCTTGAACTGCTTTAATTAATTCGGGCAAATTCCTAATTGGATTTTTTGTTCCATCTACATATTTTTTTGTGGCGCTCATGACTAAAACAAATAATTTGCTTTAGCCTGAGTTCATCTCAACGCCTTGCTTATATAAATTTAATATTCTAAATTCCTGCCTTTTTACAGCTCAAAATTTAAATTTTAAAAACATTTTTAATTCTAAAGCTTGCATCTTTCTCATCTTGCTTTATCAATTCCACGCTTCCATATTTTATTTCTGAATAAAGTGCCATTATGTCCTTCCTATTTATTTTGCTCCCATCAACTGTTTTAACAGCATTAATAACTAATTCACCATTCTTTTTCTTCTTTATTGAAATTTCGGAATAATCACCTTTTTCAATAATCTCAAGAATTGCTCTTTGTTTAGAAGTAGTTGGTTTAGCTAAATATGCTGTCTTAAGTTGGTCCAAGTTAAAACTTTTCTTAAAATGTTTATCTTCAATCACCTTTTCAATAGTATTTTGGAAAGTAGAGTAAAGCATTAAATAAATGCATGAGCGTCCTTTCAAGTCTTTATTCCCTGTAAAAAAAGGAAAAGTAGCACTTGCCTCATTATCTGTAAATATTGACTCTCCATCGCTGTAAATTAATATTCCTACAGGTATTACTTTTAATAGTAGAGCAATTAATGCAATTTCAGAATAAAAAATTTCACCAATATCTTTAAGGTTCAATGTGTCTGAATAAAAATTAGTCTTTAATCCGAATAGCTTTGAATTATTTGTATTAAAATCTATTCTAGTTTTACTAATTATGT
This sequence comes from Patescibacteria group bacterium, assembly GCA_016861265.1. GTDB lineage: Bacteria > Patescibacteriota > Dojkabacteria > J137 > J137 > Brojett037. Next base: position 333,474 of record BOLA01000001.1, on the reverse strand, counting down.
GGAGATAAAAAAGGTCATTTAAACTAAAATTTCTCCATGATTTTTTTGAAGTTCTACTATTCTTTAGAAGTTTTGCATCTTCTAGGCTATTCAATTGTCTATAAGATAAATTTGTGTCTTCAGCTCTATATTTTTCTTCTCTGATAAAATTTAGCAGAGTAGGATTTTGTCTTAAGGTTGTTCCTACAAATGAAATTAATTTATCTGAAAAGTTAACCATCCAAATCTTACTTATATGTATAATTTTATTTTAAATCAGAAAAATCTTACATGCAAGTATAATCTATCTGGCAGATTTTATATTCTTTAAGTCTTCTTTTATCTTTAGTGCGATATGTTTAGCAAATTCAACAGGTACAGCATTCCCAATCATCTTATATCCATCTGCAATATTGGTATATTTAAAGATAAAATTATCTGGAAATGTTTGGATTCTTGCGCACTCTCTAACAGATAGTCTTCTGTATAAATCTTCTTTACCAGGAACAAATATTCTTTTATTTTGCTCAATAAAAAGCATTTTAGGAGCTTGTGGATGTATTGGAGCATGTCTTCCACCCGCTTGAATAGTGAATGATGGTTCATCCCAACTCCTAACCCTATTTCTTGACATATACATAGTTGAAAATCCGCCAGTCATATATTCATGATTAGAAATACTTAATTCTTCACCATTTGTCTTATTGAAACTCAATGCTGGTTTTGGAGCAGGTAAATCGCCAATTGCATCTTTTAGATTAAGTTTTTTCTCTAATGGTTTTGGAAATTCAAATTTAAAGCCAACCTTCTTTTTATGGAATCCTACAATAATTACTCTTTGCCTGTCTTCTGGAACTCCGTAATCATTAGCATTTAAAAGCTCAAAACTAATATGATAACCAGCATCTTCAAACTCTTTAATTATTGCTGTAAAAGCTTCTTTATGCCTAATTGATAATATTCCAGATACATTTTCTGCAAGAAAGAATAGGGGTTGTTTATCTTTTAAAACTCTGATGTATTCATAAAATAATTGACCTCTTTTATCATTTATTCCTCTTCCTGCTCCAGCTTCACTCCAGCTTTGGCAAGGCGGTCCTCCTACAATCCCTTCTGCTTCTGGGATGTCTTCATTAGGTACATCAACAATGCTTCTCTTATCTAATTTTGTTTCGGGAAAATTTGCTTCAAAAGTACTCCAGATAGTTTTGTCATATTCATTTGCCCATACAATATTAAATCCTGCTTTTTTAAAACCAAGATCAAGACCACCTGCACCTGTAAAAAGTGATACAACTTTCATGTTAGATTCTAAAACTTAAAACTTTTGCATCAAGAAGATTAGCTGGATTATTGGGAGATTTTATTTTTACATCATTTATCTCCAATTTATTCTCAATATTCTTTCTATCAATTTCAGGGAAAGAGTCATATTTTGTCTTAAGCATTATTGCATTTACAACTAAATCATTATCTACTTGTGAAGGAATAACATAATTGAATACTCTGTGTGGATTTTCAATTCCCCACATTCCTCTTACTCTCAAGTAAGTTATGCCTAATGGGTCAACTCTGTTAACTCTTGCCAACTCATTAGTTTCTCCAAACTCTACATCTTTCAATTCATTTAATCCTTGAGAAATTTTATTGCTAATTCGCTCATAGACTTCTTTATTCGCAGCGTAGCAATCTCCATAAACAAACCAAAGCTTTTTCAACTTTGAATCTTTAATGACTCCCACAACATACAATAAATCCTTTTCAGTCCAATCTTCAGCTGTTCTGCAGGCATTTGTAATCATCGGACTATCTGCATACAATTTATCTTTAGGATAAGAACTGTTCAATGCTATATTAGAGTTTACACCTTCAATTTTTTTCACTTCAATTGCATCACCACCTCTTATCATTACATCTGGTGGATTATTTTGATTCCCAATGTATGAAAAATATTGACTGTGGGTTAATATTTTATTTTCAATATTTGAATCAGATTCTCCAACTGTATTACAAAATAAATCTCTAACATAATATTCCAAAGCCTCACCAACATTATTAATTCTATTGCTTGAATTATAAGTTGCAAGTATATCAGTAATTGGATTTTGAATTAAGTTTGATAATGCAACTAAAAGGTTGGTTTCCATAAATTTGTATTAAATGGGTTAAATCTTTAAATAATATACTACGGGTATGCCTGTTTTCTCAAACCTTATTTTCACTGAAAGCTCTAATCTCTTCCTGACTGTATTTTGGTTCAACAATTTCTACAATGTATTTTGATATTGGTTCTTTTTGCTTCTCGTCTTCTTTGTTGAATTGTGCTTTACTCACATGCCTATCAACCCAATCCAATAAAAATTTATCACTTTTTAAACCTTTTGAAACATATTTAATTGCCATAACATCTCTGATTGTATATTTAGCTTTTGATCTTTCTACTTCTTTTTCAATTCTTTCAAATTCTTCTAATGATAATTCTTGATATTCCATTACTTTATCCATGAACTGTTGCGCATACCTTTTTCTTTTCCATCCTTCGGACTTTGCCTCTCCACTTGGTTGGTTATCTGTACTAAATTGTGTATTTTTACCGTTTTTTATGCCGTTTCTCAAGATTAGTAATTATTTATAGTTAATTTGAGTTTATTTAGTTTTAGCTCAAAGCTATTTACTGTAGGTTCTATTTTTTGAAATAACTCGGTGTCTATTTTATAGTCCGTATTACCAATGTTAAAAGTTAAATCTCTCCAGAAGGTATAGTTTAGATTTTTTAACTGTTCAATCAACTGAGATATTTCTTTATCCTTTTTATAATTCTCACAACTATCAATTAAGGTATCCAAATAATTGCTTAATTTTTTAAGATTCAAATTAACTTTCTTCTTTTGTTTCTCATCTAATACTTCATTTGAAATATGGAGATCTTCAATATAAGAAATTTGTAGTTTCACCTCTTGTATTAAATTATCTAAAAATGCAATAACCAAATCTTTTTCAACTCTTCTATTATTTAATTTTCTATCAAGATAGAAAGGTATAAATAATGCAAGAAATAATGTAAGTGCTAAGCTTGAAATATCACCAATGCTGACTTCAGATTTAAAAGTGAAGTAATCAATGTCCCTTAAAATTAAGCCTAAGATTAAACCCCCACCAAAAACTAGGAGAAAAACTAGAATAGTTATGATATTAATCTTCTTGAATTTCATCAATAATTCTATTAATCTTGTCCTTAAGTAAAGGTTCTTCTTCTGATTTAATTTCTAAATGAGCTTTAATCTTTTCTTTCCCAAAATCTTTAACCATTCTTGTAAAAATTTCAGATATAAATGAAGATGCATACCCCCATGTTCCATCAAGATCTAATACAAGGATTTTATTCTCATCACATGCACTTTGGAATTTAGATTTGAATAAGTCTTCATAAAAAGCCTCTCCAGAAAATTCTCCATCAGCTTTATACCTAGCGCCTGGATAGACATTAAAATCAGTAGCAATTTTTATAATTATTTTGTCATCCATTATTTCTTAATTCCCAATAATATAAAGTCCCTTTAAATGGTGTTTTTAATTTTTTATAAACATCTTCTTTATCTTGTTCAATTATAGCAAATACATCATTTGTAATAATTGTAAAGTTCTGAATAGTTTTATCTGATTTAACTAGGTTATAAATAGTATTCAGTCCCTTACCTCTTTTTTCTTCTTTTGTTCTTGTTCTGGTGTTACCTTTAAAAATATTTTTTAAATTAGTCAAATTTTTATTTGGGAAAATATAAGTTATAGCACCTTCAGCAAACTTTCTGTTCAAACTTCCAAAAATTCCAACACCTAAATCTAAAATACAAAATTTAGTGCAGTCTGTTTTGGGTTCTTTGTATGCTAATAACCACCAATTATATTCATCTTCTGAAGTCCCATAATTTGCGTGATTCCATGTATTTGCCATGCATTCAATTAGTATTGGCAAAATAGTTTTATGTATATAATTATCACTTTTAAAAGTATGTTTTACCGCTGATTTACAAATATCTCCTGCCAACTGATTCTCCACTTTCTTTCTGGTTATTCTGTGGATTATTTCACCATGCAAATCTTTATTTGTTAATTGAGTTAGTTCATTGGATTTAACAAAATTATAGAATCCTACTTGTCTAAACATTTGTTGTAAATCTGCTTGTAATGGTGACCTGCCTTTAAAAGGGATATTATTTGTAAATTCAGGTTCATTTATTAATGCACTCAATAATAATATTGTTTCTGGACCTGTTGTTTTAACACCTCCTAAATCAAAATTCACATATTGTTTTTCTTTGAAACTTTTCCGAGCCTTTTCAAAATAACTAATTATATAATCAGGATTATTTATTAGTGAAAAGTTCTCGTCAGCTATACAATCAGTGTGAACTATCTTATCTTTTTTATGCTCATAAGATTTTCTTTTCCTTGTCAAAACTTTCTCTGGAAGAGAATTAAGCTTTTTAATCTTTCTCCTTCTTTTTCGCTCTAATTCATGCTTATGTCTCTTAATAGATTTAAGAATCAAAAATCTTTTTTTCTTTTTATTAAGTTTATGCATGCAAATATGAATAATGTTTTAATAATTTTAACAGGGTTTAAGATTTTAGACTTGAAGATAGTTAATGTTCATTCGCTTTCTCCCTAATACATTAATATCAGAATTTATAATCTATTCTTTGCATATTTACGCCTGCAACGCTATCTCCAACTAATTGGAAATACTTGGTTATAGCAGTTTTAATGGATTGTAATGATACAATACTGAAGGAGGGGGAGATGTTCAGAACAGTTGAGTTCCTCCACCCCATTAAATTCCCCTTACCTGGCAACGATTTTAAAAACAGCCCCATTTCATTTTGGAACTTTTAGTGCCAAGGCATATACTTAAATTTCATTTCACTATATATGGTCGTTTTTGGTAAAATCCGTATATTAATTATAAGTATTTTGTTATGTATAAACTTGAACTAGACGTGCAAGAACCGTATTTAAGCCTAATTAGAAATGGTAAAAAAGTTGTTGAAGGGAGACTAGGTAAGTCCAAGTATATGGAATTAGTTGCTGGTGATTTAATTAAAATCAATGATTTGGAGCTTAGAATTTTAGAGGTGAATAAATATCCTTCTTTTAGAGAGATGTTGATAATGGAAGGTGTTAAAAATGTAATTCCAGATGCAAAAGACTTAGATTCTGCTGTGAATGTATATTATAGATTCTATAGAAAAGAGGATGAATCTGAGTTCGGAGTTGCTGCAATCTGTTTTGAATTGTTAAAAGAGCTGATTGCATAATTTATTAAATATTAATACTCAAAGGAGCAACTAGCTCCTTTTTTTATTTCTAGAAGTTGAAATTGCTGGTTTTTCTGCAAATCAAACTTTTCCAATTACAAAAGATACCGGAATGGATGGAGTAGGGCTATCTTTAACAGGTAAAATTAAATTTAACCAGAATGGAACATATACGTTTAAAGCAATACATACGGAGAGAGTGAAGGTATATGTGGATGACAGACTAATTATTGATAATTGGAACTATACTTCAGCAACTTCAACACAAAAATCCGGAACATTTACTGCTGAAGCTAATAAAGTATATAGAGTAAGAATTGATTGGGCTACAACTAATACTACGAAAAGCCTAAGTGTAACTTTGGCAGGTCCAGGTATTACAGAAACAAATGTTTGGTCTAATCTTAGCCCAGGTTTTAACTTACCAACAACTAATATTGTTTACGATCAGCAATTAGGTAATATTGAAACTAAAACTAACTATCAAGACCCAGCATATGGACTAGTATCCAGTAAAGTTCTTGATCCAAATGGGTTAAATTATTCAACTAGCTCAACGTACGAACCTCAAGGTACTGGGTACCTTAGACAATTATCTAAATCTAGTGTTGGAGGTTCAACAACTACCTACAGTTACTATGGTGGAACCGAACAAAAAGACAATGTCTGTACTCCAGGTACAGATCTGATATCTCAGGCAGGATTTGTAAAGAGTAAATTTGAACCAAACTTTCAGGTGCAGGATGTTAATATAATTGCTAATCCGTCTTTTGAAATAGAAGCCAGCAATGCTCCAGTAAACTGGATTACCGATACATATGGTACTAATACTGCAACCTTTGAGTATGCTACAACTGGATATACAGGTTCAAGAAGCGCCCACGTAGCAATCAGCAGTTATACAGACGGAGATTCTAAATGGTACAGTGATGAGGCTCCTGCTAAATCCGGTACTTCTTACAATTATAAAGAGTTCTATAAATCTACTGCGGATAGTCAGGTGTTGGTTAGATTTACAGTCGGCGTAAATACTTATGACTGGCTTTATCTAGGTTACCTGCCTAGTAGCGCAAATAACTGGACATCGTTTAACTACAGTTTTGTAACACCATATAATGCAACAGCAATTTCAACATTTCATGTACTTACAGGTGTAGGTGATCTGTGGATGGATGATGTTTCTGTAATGGAAATTCCTCCACTAAATTTAGTAAAAAATTCATCTGCTGAAACATCAACAAATGGAGTACCAAATAACTGGGCTACTAATGTTTGGGGAAATAACAGCGCAACATTTAGTTACGTAAACGATGCTGCTGATGGCTCAAAAGGTTTAAAAACAACAGTTAGTAGTTATGTTGATGGAGACGCTAAATGGGTGCATGACGAAGTAGCAGTTGTACCTGGTGAAGTCTATACATTTAGTAATAGTTACAAATCAACAGTAGCTTCAACACTTATAGTAGGCTATAAATACAACGATAATAACTACCAGTATGTTGATTACGCAACAATACCTGCTAGTGCTAACTGGACTAATTACAGCATAAATATTCCAATCCAATACAATGTAAGAAATCTTGTGGTAATGCAGGTTTTAAGATCAAATGGAGATTTGTATGTAGATAACTATTCTATAAAAGCTACAAGGCAGAACATAATATTAAATCCATCTGCAGAAGCTTCAACAAGTGGTAATCCTAATAATTGGTTTACAAATTCATGGGGTAATAATACTGCAACATTTAGTTATGTAAACGATGCTGCTGATGGCTCAAAAAGTTTAAAAACAACAATCAGCAATTATGTAGATGGTGATGCCAAATGGGTACATAATGAAGTTGTAGTTACTCCAGGTAAAACATATACCTTTAGTGACAGCTATAAATCTACAGCAAATTCAACAATAATAGTTGGGTATAAATATAATGGTACGGATTACACTTACAGCGATTTTGCAACAATACCAGCCAGTGCAAATTGGACTACGTATGCTACAGATATCGAAATCCCTAATAATGTAACAAACATAACAATTCTACATGTATTAAGATCTAATGGCGATTTGTACACTGATAACTTTAACTTTAGACGTGCCGATGAAGTTAATAAAGAAGGCATAAAAACAGAATTAGTCTACGATGCATCAGGAAGAGTTGTTGGCAGCAGATATAACAAGGAAAATTGGAATTGTACAAGTTTTGATTCCAGAGGCAGAGTAACTAGTAAGGTAATAGCTACAAACAATGGTAAAACAGGCAAAACTGTGAGCAATAACTTTGCTTATGGTAATAACCCTTTAAAACGTTCAGTTAGTGATGGAACAACAACAGTAATTTCTGAATATGACTTTGTAGGTAATTTGATTAAGTATACAGATAGTTATGGAATGGTAACTACTTATACTTACGATAACTTAAATAGACTAATTAAAAAGGAATCAGACATAGGTAAAGAAGAATGGAACTACAATAATTACTCTCAAGTTACGTCTAAAGAACTAGATGATATTGTTTATGCAAATGTAAGTTACGATTCTTATGGCAGGGTTTCGGGAATTACTTACCCTCAAGCAGGTCAGCTCGCATACTTAGGTACAACCAGAGATTCTTTAGAAAGACCAATTAAATACAGTTGGAGACAATCTGACGGAACACTAATTGATGAAGAATTAACAAAGTCTCAATCCGGCATGATTCTTTCTCAAAAGTTTAAGCAAGGTTCGACAGAATATAATCAAGCATATACATTTGATAAAGCAGATCGATTAGTTGCAGCCGACTATGGAGATAGGCAGTACGCATATTCTTATGCAACTGCATCTAACTGCAGCTTTACAAACTCTAACAAAAACTTTAATAGGACAAGCGATAGTGTAACTATTAGCGGAGTAACAACTACAAATAATTACTGTTACGATAATGCTGATAGATTAGTAAGCTCAACTCAGTACGGTACTCCAACTTACGATAGCCATGGCAATACTACTAAACTAGGCAACATGACATTTACATACGATGTATCTGACCAAAACATTGGAGTATCCGAACCTGATAAATCTATTGCCTACACAAGAGATGTAATGGGTAGAATTATTAATAGTAACTATAATTCTGGTGCAGATGTTAAGAAATATAACTTTACAGCCAGTTCATCTTCTGCAGATGTTTTAAGAGACAACAGTAATAATATTATAGAGAAATATGTAAGCCTACCGGGTATGTTATTGACTGTAAAGACTTCTAGCAGCGATTATAGTATAATGAGCTCAACTGGTAACGTTTTGGCCAATAATACGGGAACATTAAAAAGATACGATCCATTTGGAACACCAATAACGGGAGTAGAGAAGTTTGGATTTGGAGGAAGTGAAAGAAGAGAAGTAGAAAATAGATTCAGTGTTCTATTTACTCAAATGGGAGCAAGGGTGTATATACCTGGATTAGGAAGATTCATGCAGGTAGATCCTGTGGAAGGAGGAACTCAGAATGATTATGTGTATCCTGTGGATCCTATAAATGGTAGTGACTTTAGTGGTGAATTTATTCTGTTAGCGGTACCAGCAGTTATTGTGATTTGGGAGGCGATTGTATTCACTGCTCAAGTTATAGTAATCGCAACAGCCATAGTCGCTGCTGCAGTTATTACTTATAAAGTGGTAGAGGAAGGGGTTAGATTAGTTAATGAAATAAATTCTAATGCTAGTGAGGAAGCAATTACGAGTACTACAAGTACTAATGTTCCTAATAAACCTTGTCTTCCTGTGCGAAGCACTGTTAAAAAGCCAAGTGTAGAGGACCAGGGTAGATTGTATAACTTGGTCAATGACTTTTATAAGGGAATTGACAAAATAGATAGGACGGGAAATGGAACAACAGCAGATGCATTGAGATACGAGTTGACAACAGGTTTACCTGTACATGATAAATTTCATTCGATAAAAGCGCAAGGTATTAAGAATGGTCTTGAGAATTGGTTAAGAGATAATCCAAATGCTTCCTCGTCAGATAGAGAAATTGCAAGGAGTATTCTGGAAGATATTATAGATGCTTTTAAATGTAAACCAAATGAATAATATAAACAAAACTTTATCAAATAGATTTCCGGGCGAATATTTAAGACGAACAATAGAGAACTCTATTCCAGAGTTTAACAGGGAACTTATTGAACATACTCAAACTTATAATGAGGTTATTCCTTATCTGCTGATAAGTGAGTTAGCGGTCTTTTTTACAGGTTTATATAAAAATAATAATTTGGTTAGAGAAAATGTGATTAGTTTTTTAGAGGGTCTCTTAAGCTTGAATATAAATTATTATGATACTTTAGTGTATCTTGGATTTCTAGAAAACCTAAATAAAGACGATGTAAATTATTTAGTAGAAGGTCAGTTTTTAAAGGGCGAACTACTTAAGCTTGCCGAGCAATTTTTAATTTATAATTAATTGTTTATGGACAACTATACAAAACTAGTTAAGTGGTACGAACTGCACAGAGATGGAGTTAAGGAATATGAGGATCCAATTACAATTAAAACTATAGTTAATCCTAATTTTTACTTAACTATGGAACTAAAAATTAACTTAAAGAACACTTGTTTAAGTACACAATCTATTGAGTTATCTATTGATAACAGTATAGATGATTGGATGACGGTTGAAGTTGTTAATGATAACTTCTTATCGTTTTTTAGTTTCAACAACTTAGAGAAAGTGTTAAAGGTTTTCTTTGAAGAATTTTTCCTAAAAAATAAATGGGATTATTTATATACAGTTTATTTACCAATTATAAATAGTGACAGTCGCTTTTTAAAAAGCTATGCTGTAATTACAAATGATTTAAAGTTCCGCATACTAAAAATACTAGAGCCAATCCCTGAAAATATTTTTAATGTATCTCCTAGTGAAGAAAGTAAGCCAGATAAGATTATTTATTCACACAAATTTAAAGAAGGAGAGATTGTTAATACATACTTATTCAGTAAAGAGCCATATTCACTTAGAGTAGCAAGAAAACTATAAATATTTATGAACATTTCTTAAAAATTTAAATCAATTTCTTATGATGATGCAGTAATGGGACCGATGGCGTTTGCAGAAAGAATAGAACTAAAGATAGCTAACCCCGATTATGAGTACTTATATTAGCTGCTAAATTTATGTCAGAATTAGAGAAAATCATTAACAGTTTTATTAATACAACAACTAATGATCCAAAAATAGCAGAGAATCTTGAAGTGTTATTAAATCAGCAAGAAAACAGCTTAGGAAAATTAATTAATTGATTATACACCGTTATTCATAATACATTCATGACAAATCGACTTTATATACATTCTCATATGCATAATAATAATCTTCAGCCTGATTCTGCTGTGCTTGTTAAGATTACGGACGATGTATGGAGTAAGGATTATGATGAAGAAAATCTTGCAGCACGTTATATAGGTGACAATCTTTATATAATTGTTTCAATACCTCACTTTGTTTATGGGTTTCAAAGATATGATGTTGTTGAAGTTGATAAAAATACTGACATCATAACGAAGCTGAAGTACAGAAGTAAAAATACTTCCGCAAGATTTATATTTAATACAAGGTTATCAGAGGAAGAACAAGTAAAAGTTATGCAACATCTCGTAGATTTAGGTTGCGTTTTAGATCCTTCTAAAATTAATATGATAGGAGTTGATCTAGATGGAGAGAATTCAAAAGATTCAATAAAGATGGAATTGAATAAATTACTAGATCAAAACTTAATAACTGATTGGGAATATGTAGTGCAGAGTTAAACGAATTTATAGATGTAAATCCTAAAGATCATACAGTCAATATGAAGAATAACAAATAGTATGAAAATGAAGAGTGGAATAATAAAATTGCCGAGAACTTTGAAAAGAGGTTATCTAGATCTAAAAGCAATTATAATAAAGCCCAATATATAAGGTTACAGGCTGGAAATTTGTCTCTTAACTATATGGACATAAAGAAGGAGCTTTTAAATAGAGTTATTAATGAATATGCTGAAGAAGATTTCCAAGTAAAGATGGCAATGGAGGATTTGACAGGAATTTACATTAAAGAGGGCTCTTTTGATAAAGCATTAGAAGTTTCTGATTTATTATGGCTGGATGATGTCCAAATGAAAAAACTAAAAAAGGGGGGTATTTATTCAAATGCAGATATGAAGCTTATAAAGTTAATTCTAATTTTAGGTAAAAAAGATAGGTACCATGAAGCATATAAATTGACAAAGGAGCATGATATAGATTTTGATTTTTTTAAATATAACAAATATGAATTTACATATCATGCGGCCTGGTTATGTAAAGAACTAGGTAAAATTGATGAGGCAAAAAGATATGCCAAAATGGCTTTGGAATTTGCAATTGACAAAAGACCAGATGCACCAAGACATGGTGATTTGGGTGCTTTTGAGGCACCTGAAGTAGAACTAAAGTTTCTAAGTGATATCGTATATAAATAATAATGATTAGTATATAGCGAACGCTTTCGTTCAAATACAGCACGTTCAAGCTTAGAATACAGTTTAATTACGAAATCTCCAACTGAACACGAGATTTTAAATATTTCAAAACACCTTCCCGACAACTGGTTAAATAATACAGAAATGAAATGCGATATAATATTCTTGTGGGACAATATTAATAAGAAGGAGATCTTAGACCAACTAACAATTAAACCAGGAATTGACGATGTTAAATATACAGATGGTGCAGTTTTATGGAGAATTGACCGTGACAAGGTTACAAAAAGCGGATTATTAAAAATAATTGGAACTCCTATATATAAAAACTCAACTGTACGCAATTGCAACACATTCAGAAAAATTAAAGAAATAATGGCAAGTTATTCAGAATAAATTTAGTTTGAACTTAAATAAAAGTATAATAATTAAATTAAAAGTTAATTATCTAGTATGCGAAAAATTGTAGTACTTACTTTTATGTCAATGGATGGAGTAATGCAAGCTCCAGGTGGACCGCACGAAGACACCACTGGGAACTTTACATTAGGTGGTTGGAGCGTTCCTTATTTTGACGAGTTTGTGGGACAAGAAATGGGCAAACAAATGTCTGTACCTTTTGACCTACTTTTAGGTAGAAAAACTTTCGAAATTTTTGCCGCATACTGGCCAGAACATACTCAAGAAGGTGAAGGAATTAATAGTGCAACCAAGTATGTAGTTTCAACAACACTTAAAGAGCACAGCTGGCAAAAAACTATTCGATAACGGAACTGTTCCTGCGGCGTATAAACTAATAGAATGTAAGAATTCGCCTAGCGGAGTAATTATTGCGAGCTATAAAAGAGACGGTCAGGTTACGACAGGTTCATTTTAACAATATATATAAATTTGAACTCAACAATATTAGTATTAAAAAAATACAGGTTACCAATTTTAGTAAGTATAAGTGTAATGCTTGTAATTTCAGTTGTAGTTATTGTCTCTAATTTAGCAACACCTAGTATTGATAATAATATAGATCAAATCTATGAAGACAGCAGCTTGATTGTTTCGCAGCCTGTTGATCAACAAGAAATAGTTATACCAATAACTGACAATACTTGTGTGGATGAACTTAGATTCGGAAATCCTTCTTATGCATATATAGGTAGTCAAAAGTATAGTTTTAGCGAAGAACAAAAAGTATGGATTGAAGCAAATTGCCCAGGGGTTAAGAAAAATATATCTACCGCAGTTCAAACAGATGTTGACGGTATTATATGGACATACGATATGCCAAATTGGATTGCACCAGTTAATGCGCCAGCCTGTACAGACCCGCTTGAGTTTTCAAGCCCGGCTGATTTATCGCTTGCTGTATCCATACTTTACCCAGGCCAAGTGCGAGGAACTGATTACAAGACTCATGGCGGGTTAAGATTTAATCCGGAAAGCAATTCGGTGACAGTAAGAATGCCAGCCGACGCATATTTATGGAGAGCCTCAAAATACGACCAGGAAGGTGAAGTGCAATATTTAATTGAATTTATTTCTAAATGCGGAATTATCTATAAATTTGATCACTTATTAACACTCTCGCCAAAGCTTTAGGAATAACCTATAGTAGTCCAAGTCTGCTATTTAATAAAGACGAAGTTATAGCAATAGAAGTAGGTATAAGGCAAAATCACAATGTAGGCTTCGACTTCGGGGTAATTGATTTACGTCAGAAGAATTCAATTTCTCAAACCGATCCTAATTATATAGCTACTCATATGGACGATGCCGAAACTGCATCGAATGCAATCTGTTGGCTGGATTATCTGGAAGGTGAAAATAAAGCATTGGCAAGGTCTTTGCCGGTTATAGCCGTTGATGCTACAGCGGAGAGTGATTACTGTAACTAATATTCAAATTGATTATGCACCAGAACATTATCTTTGTTGCACTTTCGTGTTATTATTGTGGATTAGATTTCTGGGTAAATTTGAATAGATACAGTATATATAACTATGTTCAAGAACAAAAAAACAAAAAGCGACCCTATTATTAATCAAAAAAGGCAGTGGGGAAGTGAAAAAAATATGGTGCCTTTGCCGTGGCTTCACGAAAGACCGTCAACTACTAAACTAGTTTTAAGTAGAATCGCAATCTTTCTCACAATCTTCTTCTGGATAACATACATACTTTCAATAATAATTAGACAATTAATAGATACACCTCAAGGGTACGACTTTACAATGGAGGCATTTACCTATGCGGCTGTTGTAACTTTTTTGACATTTTCGGCTCTAATGTATTTAATTGCAAGACTAGGTGCATTCGAAAGATTCAGTAAACATGTAAGAGTACCGCATTCTGTATTAGAAAAGCATTTCTCGCATAGCGACTCAGCAATTACAGTACTCGTGCCTTCTTATAATGAAGAACCTGATGTAATAAGAAAAACTTTATTCTCTGCGGCAATTCAGGAATATCCACAGAAAAGAGTGGTTCTTTTACTAGATGATAATCCCAATCCCACAAATCCTGCAGCACTTGAAAGACTAAACCAAACCAGAAACATAGCCAAGGAAATAGAGTATTTATTGGCAGTCCCCTTCGATAGATTCAATAATGCATTCGAAAGCTTTGAACATAAATACAATAATAACTCGCTTATTCCGGCACCCGTAATTAAGGAATTGTCGGAACATTATCTTTGGGCAGCTGAATACCTATTTAAAATGGCTAGGGAAGAGCAAATAGAAGATCATGTAGATGTATTCTTTAGAGATCAAGTACTAAACGAACTAGCGGAAGACTTAAAACTAGTTTCTCAGGCTCTGGACCTAGCTGTAAAAGAAGGTGCTCAACTTTCTAAAGAAAGAATTAACCAATTGTATAAAAGGTTATTATGGATTTTTAAGTGTGAACTTACATACTTTGAAAGAAAAAAATATGCATCTCTTTCTAAGGAAGCAAACAAAGCAATGAACTTGAATTCGTACATTGGATTAATGGGGGCAAATTATAAGTTTGAGCAGACACCAGATGGAACAATTCTAGTAGCAGCAGAAGAAGGAGAGGAATACGATATTCAAATTCCTGATAGCGAATTCTTATTAACTCTAGATGCAGACTCAATTTTGCTTAAAGACTATTGTTTAAGATTAGTGTACTTTTTACAGCAGCCAGGCAACGAAAGAGTGGCCGTAACTCAAACTCCGTATTCTTCTTTTAGAGGAGCATTTACAAGAATTGAACGAATTTCTGGAGCTACAACCGATGTACAACATATTTTGCACCAAGGAATGAGCCAGTATGGCGCAACATTTTGGGTAGGTGCTAATGCTGTTATTCGAAAAATTGCACTTAACGATATTGTAGAAAAAGAATGGATAGGCGGTTTTGAAATTAAAAGGTTTATACAAGATAGAACAGTTATTGAAGATACCGAATCAAGCATTGACTTGGCAGTTCACGGATGGAAGCTAGTAAACTATCCGGAAAGATTAAGCTACAGTGCCACACCGCCCGACTTTGGATCTTTAGTTATTCAAAGAAGAAGATGGGCGAATGGTGGTTTACTGATATTGCCTAAGCTGTTTGCAATGATTAGAGAAAAGAAGCGAAGAAACGAATATGTTTCAAGAATTGAAATAATGCTAAGGGTAAACTACATGGCATCAATTGCATGGGCAAGTTTTGGTTTGGTGTTTCTATTAGCCTACCCGTTTAATGGTCATTTACTAAGTACATTGGTTCTATTAACTGCCTTGCCATACTTTATTGCACAGGCTGTAGACCTAAAGTATTGCCGTTATAGCTACTTAGATATACTTGGAATTTACGGCTTTAATCTAATTCTATTACCTGTAAACCTTGCCGGTGTAATTAAATCCATTGAGCAGGCATTAACCGGTAAAAAAATTCCATTTGCTAGAACCCCAAAAATTAAAAACAGAACTGCAGCATCGCTTTTGTTTGTAGCCGTTCCAGTTGGTATTGTTGCATTCTCGGTATATATATTCTTAATAAATGTAGCGGATCAGAACTGGGGTAATGCAGCCTTTGCAGCATTAAATGCCTTAGCAGCAACTTATGCTATTGCAGCGTATATAGGTTTTGGCAATTTATTAACCGATATCTGGTTAGGATTAACTAGCTGGTTGTATGTAGATGTAAAACCTAAGCAGGAACAGAAAATCGCAGAAAATGCTTCTGAAATTGATTGGAAGGCAGTACTTTACAATGGTGAAAATAAAGGAAAAGTGCCTCACTTATCTTTAAAAAATTTAGTTGTTGATACAGTATCAGAAAGTAAATAATGAACACAGAAAAAGAAATCAAAAAAACAGAAGGACCAGTAAGAAGGTTATCTCCTATTAGAGTTGTCTTAGCTTTAGTAGTTATTGCAGGATTATCTTATTTTGCATTCCTAAGTTTTAGGCAATGGCAGGACAATCGATTTATAGGCAATTCAAACCCATGGTTCGCTCCTTATGTAGATGTAACTGCAACTCCATACTATGACTTCGAAAAATTAGGAACAACACCAGCAAAAAATGTTGTTCTATCGTTTATTGTATCTTCTGCCGAAGATGCTTGCATTCCAAGTTGGGGGAAGGCATATTCCCTAGATAAGGCGAATGCACAGTTAGACCTTGATAGAAGAATTGCCAGGCTAAGACAGTTAGGTGGAGATATTGCTGTTTCCTTTGGAGGACTACTAAACGATGAATTAGCAACTAATTGTACCGATTCTCAAAAATTATCAGCTGCATATAAGTCAGTAATAGAAAAATACAGTGTCTATACTCTAGATTTTGATTTGGAAGGCAATGGGTTATCTGAAGATGCAGCAGCAAGACGAGCTCAGGTTCTTGCTAATCTTCAACAAGAACTAAGAGATCAGGGTAAGAATCTTGCAATATGGCTAACTCTTCCTGTAATTCCAAGTGGACTAACAGAAAGTGGGACAAATGCTGTAGCGGCAATGCTTGCCAACGGTGTGGATTTAGCTGGAGTAAATATAATGACAATGAATTACGGGCAAAGCAGAGTAACAGGGCAAACTATGGAGCAGGCGAGTGAAAGAGCCTTAATAGAAACACAAAGGCAACTAGGTATACTATATAAGAATGCAGGAATTAATTTAAGCGATTCAACTTTGTGGAAGAAGATTGGAGCAACTCCAATGATTGGTCAAAACGATGTTCTAACAGATATTTTTACGCTCGAAGATGCAAAGGCCTTGAATAAATTTGTTGCTTCTAAGAGTATTATTAGAGTGTCTATGTGGTCCGCAAACCGAGATATTCAGTGTGGAGAAAACTATGCAAACCTGACTATGGTTTCTGATTCCTGTAGTGGAATAAAACAGGATAGTCTTGCCTTTATTTATGCATTAAGTTCAGAAATGGACGGAACAATAATGCAGAATATAGTAACTACACAAGAAGATGGTCAAGAAACAACTAACGATATAGACGATCCGGCTTCTAGTCCTTATCAAATCTGGAGTGAATTAAACGTTTATCTTGAAGGTACAAAGGTTGTTTGGCATAAAAATGTTTATCAAGCAAAATGGTGGACTCAAGGTGACTTACCAGATAATCCAGTTCTACAGTCATGGCAGACTCCTTGGCAATTAATTGGCCCAGTATTACCAGGTGAAAAACCTGTTGCCCAATTAACACTACCCGAAGGAACTTACCCAGCATGGTCTGGAACAACACAATACGATTCTGGTAACAGAGTAATGTTCAACGGTGTTCCTTATGTTGCAAAATGGTGGACGCAAGGCGATAGTCCTGCTGCCGCAACAGCCGATCCAACAAGCTCACCTTGGTTAGCATTAACCCAGGCACAAATTGAGGAGATTCTTAAGGAGAATAAATAAGCTGGTTTTAATTTATTGACTGTCAGAAGTTAGATAATAAAGTCAGCCGCCTTTATAATGCTTATCCTATTTGCTAAAATGTAATATATCTATTATCTTCTTAATATGAATGTTTTTATCTTGCTGATGGTAGTGGGTTTCCTGGCTTTAGTTGTAATCACTCTAATTTTTCTTTCTGTATTCACTGTTGAACAACAAACAGTAGGAATTGTAGAGCGATTCGGAAAATTTGTAAGAATGGCTAGTCCTGGTTTAAATTTTAAGATTCCATTTGTAGAAAAGGTTGTTAAAAGACAAAGTCTTAGGGTGACTCAGTTAAATATTCAAGCTGAGACAAAGACTGAAGATAACGTTTTTGTACACATATTAATTTCGGTTCAGTATTTTGTTATTCCTGAAAAAGTGTACGAAGCTTTTTATAAATTAGCTGACCCAAGTCAACAGATTAATTCTTATGTGTTTGATGTTGTTAGAGCAAAAGTTCCAAAGATTAAACTAGACGATTTATTCGAAAAGAAAGATGAAATTGCTTTGGCAGTTAAAGAAGAGCTAAACGAAACTATGACGGGTTTTGGATTTCAAATAATGAATGCCTTGGTTACAGACATTGAACCAAATGCAAAGGTAAAGGATTCTATGAACGAAATTAATGCAGCTCAAAGACTAAGAGTGGCGGCAAGTGAAAAAGGAGAAGCAGATAGAATTTTGAGAGTTAAGGCTGCTGAAGCCGATGCTCAATCGAAAGCTTTACAAGGTAAGGGTATTGCTGATCAAAGAAAAGCAATTATTGATGGTCTAAAAGAATCGGTTGAACACTTTAAGGATGGAGTAAGTGGAGCCACAACTCAGGATGTAATGAATTTAGTATTGCTAACTCAATACTTTGATACTATTAAAGAACTTGGGCATACATCGAATACAAATACAATTCTATTACCGCACAGCCCAGCAGGAATGACTGACCTAGCAGAGCAAATTAGAAACGCTATGATAATTGGTAACGAAACTGCAAAGACTAATAAATAATATTGAATAAAGGCAATAGGTAAGAAATTGCTATTGGTTTGATATATAATCATATTAATAATTAATTTTGTTTATTTATGAAAAGATTAGATCCAAAATCTGTATGGTTGTTTTTTCTACAGTACAGTATAGGCTGGATTATTTTTGTGGTTTTCTTTGGTAGTTGCTTTATTTTCCCGGTGTTCATTGGAATACTTGAAGATTCAAGAGGCAGTATAAACCTATTCGGTTCTGCAACTGTAATGCTATTTTTGGGCTTTATATTTATGTCTATTGTGGTTATTATCTTGAGTTATATTACCGCAAAACTAACCTATAGTAATTACAAGTACGAACTAAAAGAAGATGGCTTTTACAAGGAATCAGGAATTATTACTAAAAAGTATGTAACTATCCCTTACGAGCGAATTCAAAATGTAGATATTAACAGAGGATTGCTTTCAAGACTATTAGGCCTATCTGACTTACAGATTCAAACAGCAGGTATGAGTGCTGTATATGGAAAATATGGAGCCTATGGAGCGGGGGCAGAAGGGCGATTACCCGCTATTGCAGAAGCCGATGCAGTTCAAATTAGAGATGAGCTTGTAAGAAGAGCGAAGGGTAAAAAAGAAACTGGCGGATTATAAATATATTTAGTATCGAATTACCCTATAATATTGCTATTTTTGCTATAAAAGGCTAAACTACAAAGCAATTTAACTATTTATACATAAATATGAGAGATCATTACGACAGAGCACCTTCAAGAGAGCCAAGAGAAATGTTTGACGCTATATGCGATGAATGCGGCAGAAAATGTAAAGTTCCATTCAAACCAACAAGTAATAAGCCAGTATTCTGCAGTGACTGTTTTGAAAGAATGCAAGGCAGCAATCAAAGAAGAGATGGTAGCTTTGGTGACATGAACTTACAAAGACAACTAGACGAGATTAACTATAAATTAGGCAAAATTTTAAAGATGTTAGAGCCAAAAGCTCCATCTGTATATAATAAATTAGCTCCAGTAAAAAAGAGAGCACAAAAGGCATTCGAAGAAATTGTAGCTAAAGTAGAAGACATTCAAGAATCAGAAAAGACAGAAGAGGCAGCATAAAGCTGAATTAAAGTTACACTAAGCCCGCCGCAAGGCGGGCTTTATTGCGCTTTAATATTTACTCTGCAAATGATATAATTACTATATACCGAGTTCGTTGAAAAGGAGCTATCGTTATAATGCGTTACCCGACGAATAAATCCTACGCTGTTATCATGGCGTCGGTGACCGTCCTTGTGGCGGTTGTTCTGCACCTGATTGTCACGGACAGTAACATGTTCGTGGTTAATCGGAGTCTGCACTTTGTGCAGGTGTTGGTTCATGAGTTTGGCCACGCATTTGCCACCTGGATTACTGGTGGCCGTGTGATGGCGCTAGTCGTAGGTTCCGACGGCGGTGGATACGTTCAGTCCGCCGGTGGATGGTGGACGTTAATTCTGCCTGCAGGCTATCTGGGTTCGGCTCTGATTGGGTCGGTTGTGTTCTATTTCAACAATCGTTACCAGTGGGGCGCCGTTGTGGCGTTCGGGGTGGGGATTGTTATGGGGTTGTTCGCCTTGACTTACGCGCAACCCGACCAAGCAACCGGCACTCAGCTCACGGTGATCGTGGCGGTCGTACTGTCAGTAGTGGTCTTTCTGGTGAGCAAGTACTTGCCGTGGCACATAGGGGTAGGCTTAATCAACGTGTTATCGGCGTACGTTGCGCTGGACGCCATTAACGGATTACGCGCTCTGGAGCAGCTGTCGCGACAGGACCACCATAACGATGCGGTCCAGTTTTCTCAGCTGTACCCGTTCTTGAATGGCAACCAGTGGGCGACCATTTGGTTAGTCATTGCAGTGGCAATTTTCGGGCTCGCGGTTTACCGCGGCGTGGTGCGCCCTCTGTGGCACCCCAAGCCCGATCGGTAATAGCAGGATTTCTGTTCAAGCAATATTTGTTGTAGGAACGGAGGTCCTGCAACAAATTATTCCTTTCAAAATTCATCCTCAATATTCTTAACTTCAGCAATTTTATTATTGTTTAACGTTATTGCTCTTGTTACTCCAATGTTTTTTACAAAGTATCTATCGTGAGATACAACAAATATTGAACCTTTGTAATTATTTAAAGATTCTTCTATAACTTCTTTTGATTTTATATCTATATGATTAGTTGGTTCGTCTAAAATCATAAAGTCATATTCCTTTAAACTGAACACTGCAAAAGATAATCTGGCTCTTTGCCCAGGACTTAAATTTTTAATTTTAGTTGTACGTTGTTCTTTGCCAAACAAGAATTTTGCCATTACATTAAATGATTGATTGTAACTAATACCTGTATTGGTTAAAAAGAAATCTTCTACAGTTGCATTCATATCTAAATGCGATTGATCCTGCGAAAAATATGCCCACTTTAAATTATCTCCCAGTTTTATTTCCCCTGAATCTGGCTTTAACTTACCAAGTATTAATTTTACTAGTGTAGTTTTACCAGTTCCATTTGCGCCAACAAGCCAGATTTTCTCTTTACCATACATATCAAAGTTTGCATCTTTAACAATTGCATTATTGCCGTAACAAAAATTTAAATTCCTAATTTTAATAATCTGTTTAGATTTATGTACAGATCCTGCAATTTCAATATCAGATATTTTTTGTTCCTTGTATTCACTTATTTCTTTACTTAAAACTTCTCGAATAAGTCTGTGCTTTGCAGCACTTAGGGCACGGCTTTGCTTTTCACCAGCTGCATAGGTATGCGTTTTTTCTATTAAATTAATTAGTTTTTCACGATGCTTTTCTTGCAAAAAGTATTGAGTTTTACGTTTTTCTAGTAAGTCTGCTTTTTGAACCAAGTAATCATTGTAATTACCTTTAAATATATTTAACTTTTGTTCATCAATTTCGAATACATCTGTAATTACATTGTTCAAAAAAACTCTGTCGTGCGAAATGATAATGCAAATGCCATCGAACTGCTTAATAAAGCCTTCAAGCCACCTAATGCCTGTAATATCTAAGTGGTTAGTTGGTTCATCTAGTAATAATATTGTTGGGTTGTTTATTAACAGCTTTGCTAAATACAACTTCATTTTTTGACCTTCGCTTAATGTATTAACAAAGGCATAGTAATCAATATCGGTTAATCCAAGCTTGTTTAAAACTTTTGTAACCTTAAACATTTCGGTTTTAGGGTTGGTAATCATTTCTTCTAAAACTTCGCCAACCATTAAGTCGTCTTTAAATGAATATTCCTGAGGTAAGTATTCAAGGTGTTCATCTTTAGATATTTCTATTTTTCCGCTGTCTGCAACTTCTAGACCTGCAAGTAAGCGCAGCAGAGTAGTTTTGCCTGTTCCATTAAGGCCTATAAGACCAACCTTTTCTTTGTTGCCTAAGGTAAATGAAATGTTATTAAATAACTGTTTACTAAATTCTATTGATAAATTGTTTACTCTTAACATGGTGTTTTAATATTAAATCTAAGTTAGTGCCTAAATCGTATAGGCGTGCAAATATACTTAGCTTAATATTGCTGCTTTGAAGGAAAGCAAGAAGATTTGTGTTGATGTATTGATGTACATGAAGGGATTATACAGGAAAGGTTATCTGAGTGCAAAATTTGTCTATGGACAAGATTTGGTATACGAATGTTATGATTTACAGAAATAATACAAATTCAATATGAGTGGAATCTTTGATTTACCAAAACTTAAAGATGATAGCTTTTTCGAAGATTTAGTCTGCGATATCTTTTCACGGAAGTTCATAAATCCCAATCTACAAAGATTTGGTAGAAAAGGACAAGCTCAATATGGATTAGATATTTTGGGGTTTAATTTTGGAACTAACGAAATTGAGGGCATTCAATGCAAAAATCATTTAGATGTTCCAACTAATAAGATTCAATCGGTAATGGAAGCTGATATAACAGAAAGTTTAGAAAAGCTTAAGAAGGCAGGTATTAAGTTAAACAATTTTTATTATGTAACTAGTGCTGCGAGTGATTCGAAAATAACTTCAATGTGCTTGGCTTTAAGTAAGAATAGATTAGCTCAGGGACAGAGTATGGTAACGCCCGTTTTTTGGAGTGATTTAATGAGTTCTTTAGATAATTATCCCGATCTAGTGTATAAATATTATTCAAAGAATCTTCCTACTGACAAATTTTTTGATCTTAAAATTTCTGACTTGAATGTGCTTACTAGGAAGACAATCTTGAAAACTTCTAAAGAAATTCTAAATGAAAAAGAAAAAATAAAGGAAATACTACTAGAACTTAATCAAACCCAAAATATATTTAAAAAAGTTACTTCAGTAAAACCGAGAACACTTTACTTAGGAGTAACCACACAGAAAAATTCAACTTTTGATCAGGTAGTTGATTTAACAGTGTACTTCGAGGATTTTTACGTAAGCAAAGAACAGTTAGAAGATAGGAATAGGAAAATTATCGAATCTATAAAAGCTTTGGTAGAAATTATAAAGTCTACATCCATGTACGAAAATATAATAATCTATACAGATATTGAGATTTCCCTTGCGTTTCAACTAGGCCTAGCTTTTAGAAAAAATAGAATCCAATTCAAGGTAATCTACAAAAAACAATTGTGGAGTAGTGTTGAAGAGGATACTCCAGCTGTAGAATCAAGAATAAAATCACAAGAACCTTTAATAATAGATAATAGTTCTACAGAAGCTGTACTAATCTTTGATGCTGTTGGTCGAAAAGACTTAAAAGATATTGTTTTAAAAAATATAAATGACAGAAACTTTCCTACAATAAAATATATAGTACATAAATACATTGTGGATGGAAGAGTTTCAAACTCCGCGCATGCTTCAATTGTAGCAAAAGAATTGTCTAATTCTATTATGGAGATTCAAAGTTGGGGAATCAAAGATATACATTTATTTTTGGCTATTCCTAAACCTATCTCGCTAATGGCGGGACACAAACTAGATTCTCTTAATGCAAAGCTCCATGTATATTTTTTGGGTGCGGATAGAGAAATATATCAGCGTGCAACAATAATTACAAATAGTACTTTTTAATATGGCAACTCTTAATACTTGCTTTGATGATTTTTTAACAAATATTGAACCAGATCCAGAACAAAAAAATTTTGCAAAAGAGGCACATTCAACTATTCGAGAACATCTTGAGAATGATGCTACTATTGCAGAAAATGTTATTGGATCATTTCTATATGGTTCTTATAAGAGACATACCGCAGTAGGGGATATTAAAGATATTGATATCGCGATTCTTACTGATTTTGATCCATCCAAAGAAGAAAATACACCTGCTAAAGTGTTAGCAAAGTTGAAGAAAAGCTTGAATGAACATTATGAGGATGCAGATAATCTTGAGTATTCCCGTAAATCTGTAAAAGTAAAGCAAGCATTGCCCGAACACCCAGATGTTGAGATGACTCTAGATGTCCTACCTACAGTAGTTGAAACTGATGGAGACAGTAAGCTATTAATTCCAGATAAGGAACTAAGTAAATGGGTCTATAGTCATCCAAAGGCACATACTGAATACACTTCTAACTTAAATTCATTGGAAAAAAGTAAAGAAATGTTCGTCCCATTGGTGAAGATTTTTAAGTATTGGTGGAAACTAAATTCAAAAGTAAAAAAACCGCAACCGAAAGGATTCTGGATTGAGTTTTTAGTAGGGGATAATTTCCAAGCTAAAGATACTTATGCTGAATTATTTACAAGTGTTCTAGAATCTATATCTAATAAATATAGTAACTTCGAGACATTGTCATCAATCCCAGAACTTAAAGATCCAGGTTTAGAGGGCGAATATTTAAAAATCTCAATGTCTTTAGACGAATTTAAGAAGTTTATGAGAATAGTAGATGAATCACTTAATATCGCAAAAGAGGCCCTAGATTTGCAGGATGTAGTTGAAAGTTCCAAGAAATGGAATCAAATATTTGGTGATCAATTTAAGGTAATTGAAGACGATGAATCAATTAAAAGTTATCCGATTTCGATGGCTTTCCATTCCTTCATCTCTTGGGCTGTGAAGAACTTTCCATCGGATGTTGAGCAGTTTATAGAAGAAAAAGGATTTAGTGTAAGTCCTAATTTACTAAAAATAAAACTCAATGCAATAGTGACTCAAAATGGGAATCCAAACCCTACTCTTTTATCTGAAGTCACGTTTTTTAGAAGATCAGCAAACTTAGAATATTATATAGAAGATAATGAAGTCATAAGTACATATGATCCAGTTCAAATTTTCTGGAAAATTAGAAATACAGGTAAATATGCTAAGAAGTTAAGGGGTCAAATTTGGGAAGATGATGGCACCAAAATACGTAAAGAACAAATTGCATACATTGGAGATCATTATGTGGAATGTTATGTTATAAAAGACAATATTATGATTGCCAGAGGTATTATTTTTCTAAAAATACCTCAGCTTGCAACTTTTAAATAGGCCCCCACTCACCATCCCCATACTCCAGCACAACTGCAAACTATAACCACCACTTGGTCTATCAATATCTAATAAATCCCCAATAATATATAGGTTTGGTATTAATCTAGATTGCATTGTTTTAAAATCAACTTCGTTAATATCAACTCCACCGGAACTTACAATTGCTTTATCGGCACCAAGTAAATGTTTAACATTAGCTGGAATTGCTTTTAATATTTGTGCTAAACGTAAACGTTCTTCTTTTGTAATACTATTGTTGGCTTTGTCTGTATCCACGTTTGCTAACTTTAATACAGTTAAAACTAATCCACTAGCAATTAAATTATTCAATGTATTTTTAATCTTCTTATTTATATCTGTAGTAAGTACATTGAATAGTTCTGTTTTTAACATTCCATTATCGTATTGCGGTAGTAAATCAATTTCTAAACTTACATTGCCATACTGTAGTAGTTCACCAATTTGACTGCTCAAATTTAAAACAGCTGGTCCACTTAATCCAAAATGAGTAAACAAGATTTTACCTTGTTTATGTGCTTGTCTTTTACCATCTAAATAAACACGAATAACTGCATCTTCTAATGCTATACCGCTAACATCTTTAACCCAGGTTTCTTTTAATGCAATTGGTACCAAAGAAAATGAATTAGGATTAATTGTATGCCCTAATTGTTTTAACCATTTAAAACCATCACCAGTGGAACCTGTTTCTGGGTGACTAGTTCCACCAGTTGCAACAATGCATGCTTTGCCAACAACAGCATCGTTAACTAGTTTAATTTTAAAAGTTTTATCTTCGTTTAAAGTTATTCCTGTAACTACAGCATTTGTTTTTAATGTAACTTTGTTTGTTGTAATGTATTCATTTAAAACATTCCAAACAGATTGAGCCTTGTTACTTTCAGGGAATATTCTGCCTTCTGCTTCTAATTTAGTAGGCATTCCTTTGTTATGGAAAAACTCTAAAGTATTTGTAACATCGAATTGACTAAAAACAGAGTAGAGAGCTTTAGGGGAACCTTTGTAGCTATTAACTAATTGTTGTACTTCTGGTTTATTGTTTGTAACGTTGCATCCGCCACCACCTGTAATTAAAAGTTTTTTACCTATGTATGGATTCTTTTCTAATAGTAGTACGCTTTTACCACGCTCAGCAGCTCGACCTGCAGCCATAAGGCCGGCTGGACCTGCGCCAATTACTATTACGTCCCAGATTGTGCTTGTGTTTTGATGATTCATGTTTGCAGTAATTATAGCTTATTAACAGTAATTATTTCTTTTTAACTAGAGTTAAACAATTCAATAAAGCCAGATTTCTTCTATAAAAATCAAAAAACTACTAAAGAGCGCTATTTTTAGTGGGTTTTCCTAAATTTTGTCAATTTTCTTCAAATTTTCTACATTTTCTATGTCAGTTTGTGCCCACTTTCTTTAAAACACTTACCAGTAAACAAAATAAAAAGTGTCAGTTTCTATTTTCTTTTTGATTTGTCAGCAATTGTCAGAAATTTAATTATATATGGCATATATCTACTGCTGCCTGACTTTTGCTATCAGGCTTATATATCCATTCGCTAATACAATCTCAATGTACTTAATTAATAAATCTTCGAAAGAAGTTTGCTAAAGGTACAAATCAATCTCTTTTGAGAGTCCGATGATTTTAAATCTCGGAAAGTACATTAACAAGTGAATAGCTAAAGTAAGGTTACCGTAACAGTCACACTCTGTAGATTATGTCTTTAGGGTGTGGCTGTTACTAGGGAATATCCTGGTAATCATACACATTCGACAATATAAGGAAGGTACACAATGGACGACAAGGAATTTCTCGGGACTGCACCAGTTGGTGATGACTCAACTTCGGGGTCGGCTCTTACGAGCATGACCGAAATCGACGGCGCGAATGGCACTTACGAAATTTTCAGCATCGGCGGCACCGCATTGGTCACCACCGAAAGCTGGAAGCTCTATGTTGCCAAACTCCCTTCGGGACAAATGGGGCTGATGAAGATCGCTGCAACCGTCGACCTCAACCACATCCTCGAAACCGAATCGCGTATTCTGCGCACTTTGCAGCAGATCGCGACGGACTTGGATGCGGAAGCGGTCGGCCGGGGCGAGAATCCGCTGAACTACGGAGCGCTTTTCCCGACATTACTCGATTCGTTCGTGGGTGAAGATGGGCGTTTTGTGATGGTCTTGGGTTACCACCCGAGCATCAACACATACAAACAGCTTTTCCCGCTGGCGCGAGTGCTTGACGGTCAGCGCATCGATCTCAAGACCGGCACGTGGGTGCTGGGCAAGTTGCTCAAGCTTTTGGACTTTGTCCACTCGCTGGGCTTCACTGTTGGCATGGTCGACGCCACGAACGTCCTGATCGAAAAGGATGTTCACGGTGTCTTTGTCCTCGACTTCTCAGAAGCGAACGAGGACGCCAGCAAATCAGAATGTATGGCGGAAGTTTCGGCCGCAGCGAAAATGCTGTGGAATGCTGTGGGCGGCGGGGACAACAATCCCCCTCACGATGCAGCGCTCCTTTCGGCTGAACACCACACGCAGTACATTGACTCGCTCCGTCGCATTATGGACGGAAGCACCGACGGCGCTGGTGCTGAGCACAGCATCATCTACGCACAGGCAGATATCTTCTGGCCCAAAAAGCCCATCGAAGGTACTGATCGTTTTAAGCGTGATTTTCACCAGTTCGTGACCTACAGCCTGTAACTCAGGCATTCGCCCAACTCAATCCGAATCTAAAACAAATCCAAGAAAGCAGAGACAACAATCATGCGTACAACAGACGTCGCAACCTTCAGCAGTGCCAAGTTCGAAGAAACGGTCGCCACCATGAAAGCCCGTCGTGAGACGGTACACGAGGTCGGTGATCGTGTTTTCCGCGCAACCGGTAAGGTCGATCCGTTGGTGGACATCAATGGCAAGACCCGTAAGTCGCGTAACGCTTTGGTGCGTGAAGGCGACAAGACCATCCTCAAGAATGGCCCGGCGATGCCGTTGCTCACGGTATTCGACGGTACTGCCAGCATGGGCGAGAACGTGGGCAAGGCTTTCTTTGAGCTTGGCACGATCTACGACATGCTGGGTTTCGCCCGGGAGCGCTACAACATGCAGCTCTCATCCGCAGTGGTTCAGGACGTTGACGACAGCAAACCGGTCTATCAACAGACTCAGTTCGAGTCCGACAATCGGATTGCTGAACAGCTTCGTCTTCTGCTCGCAGCGGAAAGCGGCGGCGATCCGGTTGAAGACTACGACATGGCGCTCGCCTACGTTGATCGCGCTGTCCAGACCGACATCTATACCATGTACGGCCTCAAAGGCTACATGATGATTGTCGGTGACCAAGAAGGTCGCGGCAGCATCACCAAGGAAGCAGCAATGCTGCACTTGGGGATTGGTCTGCAATCCACGACCAAGACCAGTGATCTCGCCCGCAGCCTGAATAAGGCGTGGCACACGTTCTACCTTCAGGTGGCGCGTGGTGGTCAAGCAGCAACACGCAACCACGTGACCAGCTTCTGGGAAAGCACTTTGGGTAAAGGACGCGTTGTCCTTGTCCCCAATGCTGACCTGATCGCTGAAACTCAGGTTGCGATCATCTACATCACCGAGAACGTCGGCGTGACGCAGCAGCGTTTGGTTGATTTCCTGATCGAGACAACGCGCGGTACGAACCAGCCGATTTCGCAGCGCGATGCCAACGCAATCTGGTACGCGCTGGAAGTCGCCAAGATCGATGCCGGCGCTCAGACTCGTTTGCCCAACTTCGGTGTCATGCCGAAGCCCGGGGATGAGTTCGAGAATTATCGCCATGCCTGGCCGATTGGTCACCCCAAGGCGGAAGGTCAGGCTGTCTTCGAAAGTGGGGAGGCGGAAGAAGATGTTTCGACCCCGCGCCCGCCACGTAAGCCCTTCGACTGGTCGAAGTTCTAAGTAGCTATTCACATGTTTGAGCAGGTGATGATGAAAATCTCACCTGCTCGATCCTTATTTTGATGTGTATCAAAACTGATGAGTCCAAAAGGACGAAAAGGAATAACTTTAAATTTAATAATATGGATGGAGTAAAAAATAATTCGGAGATTGTAGTAATTAATGGTCTAGGTATTGGTGAGGAAACTAAAGGTGCAACGGTACAATGGTTAACTCAACTTTTAAATGCCCACACTGTTTTAAGAACAGGTGGTTCTCAGGCTGGTCATCACATTATTAACGAAGATGGAACCGAACAAATGTTTTCTCATTTTGGTTGTGGGACTTTTGAAGGTGCAAAAACACATTTAACTCACATGGTTATTAACCCTGTGGATTTATTTACGGAAGCTTTAGAACTTGAAGCAAAAGGTATTGCAAATCCATTGGATTTAATCTCAATTGACGGAAACTGTTTAACCGTAACTCCCTTTCATGGAGCATTTAGTAGATTCAAAGAAAGATTAAGAGATCAAAAAAAAGGAACAGTAGGTAAAGGAGTTGGTGATGCTATAAAAGATTCAAGGACTTCTCCTGATTTAGGAATAACTGCTGCTGAATTTAGCCTTGGAACAGATTATTTAATGCGAAAAGTAGAGGCAATTAGACAGCATAAACTACAGCAAGCAATCCAAATTATAAGTGATATGGGAATTGAAGAATTGCCTGACGAAGTTTATTCAGAAATGAAAATTTTAAATAGTACAAGTTTAGTAGTAGCAACTGTTGAATCTTTTGAATGCTTAGCAGCACTTGTTCAAATTTCTAATGACGAACAATTTACTGGAATTCTAAATCAAGAAGGAGCAATTGTAACCGAACCTTCACACGGTTCTTTATTACATCCTTGGTATGGATTTATACCGCACACTACACAAATTGATCCAACGTCTTCAGATTTACTGGAAACTCTGGAAACAAAAAATTACTCAGGAAAGGTTATTAGATTAGGAGTTTCAAGATGCTACATGACTAGGCATGGTGCAGGACCTCTTGTTAGCTTTAGTCCTGAAATGTCTAGTGCCATACACGAAACTCATAATAATACAGGTAATGATTGGCTAGGTGATTTTAAGAATGGTCAATACGATTTGGTTGCAATGCAGTATTCCTTAGCGATTAGCGGTGGAGCAAATACATACGACGGATTAAT
Organism: Patescibacteria group bacterium; assembly: GCA_016861265.1. Lineage (GTDB taxonomy): Bacteria > Patescibacteriota > Dojkabacteria > J137 > J137 > Brojett037. Next base: position 303,169 of record BOLA01000001.1, on the reverse strand, counting down.
AATAAGTTATTTAGATGTTTTAAATCAATTCAGTGAGTGGCAGGTTTGTGAAGCTTATATATTCGACGGGATTGCAGATGATCTTGAAGATTATTTTGTTATTGAAGATGGCGTAATAAAAGCAATAAAAGTTGTTGCTAATACTCAAGATGAAAAACACTATAACCATCAAGTTAGGTTAACTGAATTACTTAAACAATGTAAACCAGTATTAAGAACTTTGGTTGCTACCGAAGATAAAAGTTTGGAGCAAGTATTTTTAGAATATGTAGAGGAGAACTTAAAAGTAAATGTTGTTGCTACTTCTCACGGCCCAAAAGCTTCTGATAGAAGGATTCGAAAGGGCCATGAAGCTTTACTTTCAAGAACAGGCGGTTGGAAAACCGATAATTCAGATAAAGAAATAGAAGCTTAATGAATCAATCAGATCTAATTAAAAATATAGAAGGTGTAGGTTCTGTACATTTAATTGAACCTTTAACAACTCAAAATTATTTAACTAATGATTTATTGCCAACTGATATTACGATAAATCCAGATTTAGTTGACCAGGCTTTGCAAAGAGAGAGTTTTTCAAGTAATTTGAGAAGTATTCTACATAAAAAATCTTTACAACAAGAAGTAACATCAGAGGAATTACTATCATTATACACTCAACTAGCTGATTTTTTAGAACTCGATACAAATAACTCTAGAATACTTCTATATTTTCCATATTCTCTTTTCGAACATGAGTTATTTAATTTGCAGACTAGATTAAAAGAACTAATCGAAATTGGATTTATAAGATTACTTCACGAAAGTGACATAAGAGCAAACTTTGTAGATGGTGATGTTCTAGAACCTGGATTGGGAATTCCTGAGCGAGTAAGAAAAATAGCTCATTTAATTCCAATATTTCTCAAACTTACAATAATTAAACCGGAATTACTAATTGAACTATTAGAAATATCGCAAGAAGAAGAATTAATAAAATCAATACTCGAAGGAATGCTGACTGCTTCTTATAGCGGAATACTAGACGATGTTTATATTGATTTAATAACTGAAATGTCTAGCCGTAAACCAATAATAGGCATGCTTTTTAGAAGTCTGTTAGGTGAAAACATTACTTCACAACTGCCTCAGTTAGAAGTTCCAAAAACTTTAGAAGAAATAATTAAGCATTTAGAATTCGACTTAATAAGCTTAGAAAATAAATATGATTTAAATTCTGATTACGCTAGAACGATTTCTAGAGCGAGAGCAAAATGGGAGAAGCAAGTTTCAAGAGAGCAAATAATTAATAGTGCAGTTAATGAAATTGCTAGTCAGTTATTAAGTACAAATCTAGACCTACAATCGATTGCACTAATGGAGGGTTTTGATAATGTTTTTTTAATTGTAGCAATTAAATCAATTTTTACCGCAGCAGAAAGAATATCATATTTAAATTTAGAAGATGCTAAAGGATTATTTCAAACCTATAGAGTAATCATTGAGAATAGTTTTCAAAATGCTCAAGGTGAAGTTAGAGATGCAATTATTACGGGATTAAATTATCTAGTCAGATTAAATGTAGTTCCTAAAGAGTATCTTACAAATTTGGGACTCCAATTAACAGATTTATCCCAAGCCCAAGCAGTCAGTAGTGAACAATTAATAAATAAGGACTTTAAATTATTAGCAATTGTTGCAAAAAGAATAGAGCAAAGCTATGAGCTCTCAAAATATGTTTATCCATTTGTTATTGGTTTTGGTTCAAGGCTAAAAGGATATGCAGGTACAAACTCAGATATAGATATGGCAATTTTCTTTAAGCCAGAAACTCCATGGGAAAAACGTTCTGAGATAATGGATTTGTTAAGGCAAACTATCCCTGAGATAAACGGCATTGATAAAATTCTTGAATTCTGGCTATATAAACATAATGGCATTTATGGTTTCAGAGATGTTCCAAGAGAAGAAAATATTCTTGGACCTTTAGAAGTTCATATATTAATGAATAGTTTATGGATAGGTGGTTGCCCGGAGTTAAGAGATATTTATTCAAATATAATATCGAAATACTTTAATTTAAATAGATTTGGAGTAGAAGAACCACAAATTCGAACTCAATTTTTAAGGCAATTAGAAATGGATATATTACAATGTAGACTAATGCATAAAGGTTATAAGCGATTTTACCCTGGAGCTAAGCAGGTCCAGACTGAGCATTCGAATCTAATTGATTACTCAGGAACTTTCTGGGATGAAGGTTATAGGGGTATTGCAACACTGCTGTTTTTAGAAAAAATATTTCTTCCAGCAGTTAATATTGGGTTACCAGGAACGGATAACACAAATTGAATTAAGTGGCCTTTGGTGATATAATTGTTATATATTTAATACAAAATCCATAAGTATGGAGCAAGATATAAAAAAGATTGTAAATTACTTAAATATGGGGGTTAGTCCTACTATATTAAGCTTTCCAGATGATGGAATTAGTAATTTATATGATATTTTAGACAACCTAGATCAAAATCCTCAAAATTACGACGCACAATATGCGTTTATTTACATATCTACTCAGTCTTTAAAGGATACTGATATCGACTCACTTGAAAATTGTATAGATATTGAACTTAGAAAAAAGGATAAATTTGGTACTGGTTTATTAGAATCCCTAAAAGAAGGGTACGAAATTGTAGTATTAATTGATGACATCGAAATTTATGGTGACGCCTATAAATTAGTAGCATCTATCGATGGATTAATTAAAAAATATAAAAATAGAGTTAAGTTTATATACTTAATTGAAACTCCAAATATTGAAGATAAATTTACAAAAGCATTCCCTGTGTCATCGAGTATATTCGATGCAATTATCTACTTTAAAATAGGTACATGGGATAAAGATTCGATTATCAGACAATTACTAAAAAAACCTGAGCCAATCGAAACTAAAACACTAGAAGAGATATTTGCAAAAACAAATACTCATTTTGGTACTTTTAAAAGAATGTATAGAGACATTTTACTAGGAAGCCAACATCTAGATAACTTTATAGGGTATTTACTGGACAACATGACTATAGAAGAAATTAGTACCTTCAAAAAAGTTATAAATAAAATGAAATTGAACAGACATGAACAAGAAATTGTAGAAATGTACGAAAAAGTAGGCTTTATAGTTAATGGTGATATTTCAGTGCCAGCTATTAAAGAAAAACTAATTAATTACAAAATTAAACAAGAAACTGTTACTCAAGATAATAAACTTAATATCAATTTTGATTTATTCACAAAAAGTGAAAAAACAATGATTGAATATATGCACGCAAATCCCGAAGTTTCTAAGGAAGAGATGGCTAAGATTATTTGGGGTGATCAAGTTGATGAAAAATATTCTGAATGGGCTATTGAGCAAAGAATGTCTAGATTAAGAAAAAAACTAAAACAATCTGGTTATAATATAGATATAGTAACTTTATATAACAAAGGTTATAAATTAACTTTTAATTAATAATATGAAAAAATTCGTTATTGACTTACAAGAACTTAAAGTTGCAGTAGATATTGTTGTAATATCTGAACAAAAGGATGCGAAATATTTGCTTTTAATTAAAAGAAAGTATGCACCATTCGAAGGTCAGTGGGCTATTCCCGGTGGATTTGTACATGACCATGAAGAACTAGAAGATGCAGCATTAAGAGAACTCGAAGAAGAAACTGGCTTTAAAACTGCAAAGCACATTGAACAAATTCAAGCTTTTGGAAAAGTTAATAGAGACCCAAGAAAAAGAGTTGTTTCTATTGCATATTTAATAGTTACCGATGAATTATCTGATTTAAAACCACAAGATGGTGCCGATAACGACACCACAGAAGCAGAGTGGTTTGATTTAAATAAATTACCAAAGCCACTGGCTTTTGACCACGATCAAATTCTTGAAGTTGCATTAAAAAAATACAACGCAAGTAAATAAATATAATCTAAATATTTTAAAGGAGCAGAGATGCTCCTTTTTTGATTCTTACTACACAAAACCTCTTGCCCCTATAATGTGTTTACCCTACTAGGTTCAATCTGATATTTAATATATAATGTCTATTATTTTTAAAATATAATTAATGCAAAAAATTACACCATTTCTTTGGTTCGATAACCAAGTAGAACAGGCAGCCAATTTTTATGTGTCGATCTTCAAAAATTCAAAAATACACCATGTTACAGCCCTAACACCAGAAGTTAAGGTGGCAGACTTTGCACTAGAAGGATTTGAGTTTCAAGGAATGGATGCAGGTCCAGCATTTAAAATTAACCCGTCAATTTCGTTTATGGTAGCTTGTGCAAATGAGCAGGAAGCCGATGAATATTGGGGTAAATTATCTGAAGGAGCAAGTGTTTTAATGGAATACGGCAAATACGACTTTTCAGAAAAATATGGATGGTTAGAAGATAAGTTTGGCGTATCTTGGCAAATTATGGTTGGAGAAGCCGAGCAAAAAATTACTCCATGTTTACTATTTGTAAAAGAGAATGCGGGTAGAGCAGAAGAGGCAATAAAACTATATACTTCTTTGTTTAAAGACTCAAAAGTAGGTGAATTAAGTAGATATGCTGAAGGCCCTGATAAAGGTAGGTTAAACCACGGTCCTTTTACAATTGCTGGTCAGGAATTCGTTGTAATGGATAGTTCTATGGATCATAAATTTGAGTTTAATGAAGGTATTTCGTTGTTTGTAGATTGTAAAGATCAACAAGAAGTTGATTACCTATGGGATAACTTAGTAAAAGATGGTGGTGAAGAAAGCCAATGTGGTTGGTTAAAGGATAAATTTGGAGTATCTTGGCAGATAATTCCTAAAAGACTAATGGAGTTAAGCAGTGATCCAGATCAAGAAAAGGTACAGAGAGTTAACCAGTGTATGTTGGGACAAAAAAAGATTATTGTTGAGGAATTAGAAAAAGCTTACAGAGGAGAATAAAAAGCTTAAGAGCGCTGGATTTGTTTCCAGCGCCCTCTTGCGCACAGACTAGAACGTGTAACGCATTACCACGCCCTGCAGTTCGGGCTCGCCCGTGAGGACGTCTCGCTCGAGGTCATCGACCACAAGGGTCACCCCTTGCGATGAGATGATGCGTTCGACGATCATCAGGTACTTGCCGTCGACGTTCACGAGGTTCCCCGCAGGCAAGGCGGCATCAAAACCAACGAGCTTGCCCGTAGGTTGCGCCTTAACACCTTCGATACGACCGCTGGGGCGAATCACAACGCCAGCTCCATCTTTGGAGAAGAAGCCGGTGATCTGATATCGGCCGCCATCGAGCACGAGCTGGCGATTTCCGCCGATGTTGTGCTTCACCCGAAAAAATCCTCCGTTTTCCGTTTCCACCAGATCGCCCTTTGTCGGGACGATAGGCAGATGAGCGGCGTCAGCTAGAACCTCTTGGGTTCCGCCACCATGACGGACGATCTGTACAGTGTAGTGAATCATTTCGAACTTCATTGCGACACTTCCTTTTTTGTATATGTGCGTATATAATTATTATATCACTTTCTGTATTAAAATCAAGCTGTTGATGACTATGTCTGGTAACAAAGTGGGTTGCCACATATCTAGCACCTGTACTGGTTACTTTTTAGATAGAGGATTGGCCTTTGCATTTTCCATACAAATAAGGAGCATATTCCTGAATTTTCTTAACATGGAATAAATAGAAAGGTTAATGAGTATTCCACCAAATATAATTACAACAAATACTACTTTAGTACTAGTATCTACAAAAAAGAAGTAGTTGATTCTTACATTAATTTCCCAAAAGTTACCGCCTACCTTAACAGTAACCTTCTCCGAAAGTGGTCGCATAGCACTAGTAAAGTCTATGCTATTTGCGTAGATCTCTTCATTTGTATCCCGATTCCTAACTCTAATTTCAAAGTTCTCAAGTAGGTAATCATCAAATATCTCAGCCATAAAATCATCCATGTACATAGAAAGCGCTACTATACCTTTAACGTTCTCAGTTCTATATTGAATTTCTCCATTATCGTTAAAGTCATTTTCGTAAATTGGTAAGTACAATATAAGCTTTCTTGGAGCATCAATAAAACTAGTAACCGGGCCTGTAATAATAATCTGATTTTGCTCAATTGCTCTTTTAATTGTTAAATACCTTTCTTGATCTGATCCTACATCTGTACCAATAATTGATTCGTCTAAGGTTGAGTATTTTACTACGTAGTGGTCTTCGTTATTACTTAGGTTTTTATAAGCACTTTTATCTACAATATTGCTGCTTTTAATCATTTCAATGTAACTCAAATCACCTACATTCGGGTATCTGTGGGAGATATTATGTGAATGTAAAAAGAAATCCCATTCTTCTTTATTCACTCCTTCGTTAACTATAAAAAAGGATCTGACAGAATATAAAATATCAGCTTGAGCTTCTACTTTTAAATCAAACTTGCTGAATTCAGCATGAAGTACATTTATATATTTCTTTTCTACTTCGGTGTTTACTTGTAATACAAGCAGTATAACTAGAAATATCAATGTGACTATATGAACAAATAGCATTTTTATTGATTTTCTTAGCAAAAAGTCTTTACTCTCTTTCATTATCTTTTTTTCTGAAAGTACTAAATATACGATAAATACCAAACAATATTATAACTATAATTGATACAAGAAGTAGAGATGAAATCACAATTGGTGGAATAATTTTTTCCTCATTAAAGTAATCAACACCTCTCTCACCTAGTACCTCACCAAGTGCTTGCCATGATAGAACAGGGAAGCTCCTTCCTTGGCTTACTACAGTTTGATTGGTATTAGTCACAGTTTCGCTTGCAACTGGAATTATCACAATTGGATTGCTAGGTTCATTATCTTGATCTATTATTTGAAAATTAATAGGGTTTGTAGATATCTGCAGATTAATATTATCTAGAATAAATGCATTTATAGAAAAATTACCTGCACCTATGTTGCTAACTGGTAGGGAATATTCATAAAACCCAAGTGGATTGGATGTCACATTAATAGTAGTTGTAGGTACTGTATTAATTAATATTTCTACCGTTGTATTTGGTAGGGTATAACCATCTATAGTAATTTCATCTTGATCTTGAGTTAGATTTATAGTTGGTGGTAGATATACATCATTTATTTCTAACTCCTGAAATTCAATTAGGTATAAGTTACGTTGAATAACTGATGTAAAATTATTATTTGCATCAATAGAGTAGGTGCCCAATATAAAAAGCCCAGAAGATAGCGCGGTAAAAGTTTTTGAAAAGCTCCCTGTTAGCGTAGTAGTGGTAGTACCAATAACTGCGTTATTTTCGGTGAATACTACAACCGAGTTAGGTGCACTGTAACCGTTTACAACCAACGATGTATCACCTACCTGAGCTGAGAAAGTAACGCTTTGTGCCTGTAAACCAAATCTAAAAAAGACAAAAAGGAAGCTAAACACAACTGCAAAAGGAATAAATCTTCTGCACAACATAATTTATCCTTTAATAATAATTTTGATAGCTTTGTTAATTCGTTTTCTAAATATTAAATAGAACGCGATTAAGCCAACAATAATTACTATTATAGGTATGAGTCTTTCTGTATAAAGGCTTATAAAGCTAGTCTCACCAGTTATTATTTTTGTTCCATCTTTGTAATATAATTGTAAGTTTGCTCTGTAAATTCCAATATTTTCAAAATCAAAACTTTGATTGAATGTTCTTTGACTTCCTGGCAAAACATTCTTGCCTTCAATATTTATTGTCTTTACTGTATTGCCTAGTATATCTGATATTGTTATTGCTCCGTAGGGTTTTATGTGTACAGTACCAATATTTTCTACAAGGGACTCTAAATTTATTACAGGATCTTTAAATACACTTTCAACTGGTTCAAAACTTACAAGTTTTGCTTCTTCTTGAATATCACCTGGTACTCGAATTAATACAATGGCACCAATTTCTTGAACAACGCTTGCTCCAGTTGATTGTAATATTGCGTCGTTAGTGGAGGATACAATTGCACCGTAGTGGCTTCCAGGTTCAATGTTTTGTGGGATTTCAATTACAAAATCAAATGTATATGATTCTGATGGATTTACCACGATAGTCTTGTTACCATATTTTATCCAGTCAGAAATAGAATAGGTAGAACTATCTTCCGTAAGAGTAATTTGACCTTCATTACCGTAAGCGTAAAAGTTCTCGTTATTTACATTTATGCTTAATGGGGTTTGTGATAGATTTTGAATCTTTAATGAATTTTCTATTCGATCACCAGGGTTTGCAGTTATTTCAAATGATGGTGGCGAGATTGAAAATCCAAATCTATCTTGAGCTTCTAAAGTGTAGGTATTTAAAAGGACCAAAGGTCCTAATATTATTGTAAGAAAAGCAAAAATGCTATATCTTCTCATATATTATATATAAACAAGGAAATATAGCATATTTTAACACCTTTTCAAATTATTAATAAGTTGGTGTAGCAACAAATACAACTGTTGTGGTGTATGCACCAGCAGGTGTTGTTGCTGAAATTCCAGCTTCGTAACCAACTCTTGTTGTTCCAGAAGCAGCAGTAGCACTATAAGCAACTTCTACAGGAGATGTTGTAAATCCTGCAAATTTAAGACCACCTGATGATGTGAATCTATCTACTGTACCTGTTCCTAATGTGGCATCGTTTGTTGTGTAACCAAAAGCTTCTGTACCAGCTGCACTGAATGTAGTAGGTGCACTGTTTGGTGATGCAAAGTCAGTAAAGTTATGTGTTCCATTAGTTAGTGATCCAGTGTATCGAATTGTTACGGTGTATCCACCTTGTGCATTTGTACCAACTGTTAAATCTTGTGCTGCGATTGAATTAGAACCTGTTGTTAATGTTCCTAAAGGTACTGTTGTAGCGGTAGATGTGACTGTCGTTGTTGCCCCATTTACTGTTTGGCCTGAAGCTACACCTGCAATTGTAAATGATAGAGTAGGGTCTACTGTAGCAGAAACAAGTTGACCATTGGTATATATAAATGCGATTGTTTGATTATCAACAGGACTGGTTGCACAGTCAACGTTATTGTATGTTGAAAACCTCACATAGTATGTTGTAGCAGCAGTTGAGCCATTTGTTATTCCGTTTAGTACAACAGTTCTGCCAGTTGCAGATGATGGTACTTCACCTGTCGCAAAGGTTAATGTTGTTACACCTGTTGTATTGTTATTATTAACTGTCCAGCTAGCTGGTGTAGGTACATAAGTTGAGGTACCACCGAATGTTGCTGAAGTGATTGTTAAGCCTGTTGGTTTTGAGCCACCTGTTGCAGCATCTGAGAATGCTACATTAATACATCTTATTGATGATGTAGTTACATTTGAAAAATTAAATGTATAGGTTACAGATGCAGTTGATGGTCTAGAATCAGATAATGTTAACGACCCACTTTGTAGTGATGCGGCTGAAAACCTTAATGGCACTAAAAAGCTAAAAGATCCAATCACGAACAACGAAATCAGGAATATTGATATGTACTTTTTCATTTACTTTTTTTAAAAATTTAATTTACAAATAATTAACAAATTTATTATAGATTTTTTACAATCAATGTCAACCTTTTGGGTCACAATCTATTCTTATTTTCTTTTTGTATGTCCGTGAAGGTTTTTTGCTTTATAGATATATGTGTAAAAAGATTTTTCTTTTTTAATGTACCTTTAGTATTCTTTTGTGGGTTATATGTTTTAATTATCGAATGTAGTTTTGATTTTATCACTTCACTTTTTGTTTTATTCTTTTCAGATAGTTTATAAAATAATTTATCACCCTCTTTTTTATTAATTTTAAGAATATCTTTTTTTATTATATTAGGTTTCTTGTTCTTTATTGATGTAAAGAGTATTGGATCATTACTTTCAAATAGAACTTTTCCAGCTTTATGAATTCTTTTTCTTAATCTAAAGAATACTAAGTAAAGTATTACAAGAATTATTAATATTATTATTGTTGCTCTATAAGGAAAAACTGTAAAGTAGTGTTTTTCCGAGAGTATTTGTATTTGATCGTCACCATAGCTTACTATGAATTGTGCAGAGTACTGCCCATAATCATAAATACTATCAATCGTAACGGGATATTCTTTTATAAGTTCTGGTAGAATAATTGAAGGAACTATCTCAACGGTAGTTTTGACGGTTCTATTTAGTTCGTCGTATATAATTAATTTGCCTTCAGGTCGTAAGTGAGTATTTCCAATATTTTCAAGTTTTGTTGAAACCTGAATAGGGAATTCATTATATAATGAATCAATCTTAACCTGGTTATAGCTTAACTCCTGTTTTATGTCCCCTTTGACTTGCATAAACACCAATACTGCAACTCTTGCGTATACAAATACAGATTGATTAGATACTAATTCTTGTGGAATTAATGGTTGAAATATTAATGAAGCGTAATGCCCACCTGGAGATGCATTTTCAGGGGGGTTGAATTTAACTACTATCTCTTTTACTTCTTTTGGTTGTAGAATAAAATCCTCGTCTTCTGGAGCAAGTTCTAACCAGGAAGATGCATCAAAGATATTTAGCTTTTCTTCTGGCACATTTACTATCTCTTTCGCAACAAAGGTTTGCCGTACTGCTTTTATTGGTAAAGGTAAATTACTTGAGTTATTAACATGAATTATTTTTTCATCCTGTTTGCCTGGTTCAAGAATTATTTCAAGGATTGCAGGATCAACGCCTAATGACGTTTGTGTCAGGACTGTCTCCTGTGCCTGTATGGTTAGAACAGGTTGAACCAAAAATATAATTGAGAAAACTAATAATAAAATTTTCATAGTTTGTTCATTCTAACAGTTTTAATACTGAGGTACTATGGTATAAACCAAAGTTGTCGTATAAGGACTTGCTATCTGAGTTTGTGGCACTTTTATTTGATATGTTATATCAAACTGTTCATTTGTAATAGGTGATCCTGTGACTGTTGTTGTGTGGTCTGCTACTATATCACCTGGCGCACTAGAAGAGATTGGTGCATAACAAGGTGAAGAACCTCCACCTGCACAAGTAACTGGATTAAACTTATTAATTCCTTGAATTGTTGTATCACTTGATGTGTAGCCAAATCCATAATTCGCAGGTCCCCATTCTGCAGGAGCTGCGTAACTACCAGCACTAAAGTCGCTAATTGTTTCGCTTGGATAAAGTATAGATCTTAAATTGTCAGTTTTATAAAGCTGAATAATATAGCCGTTGTATGCATTTGTGGATGTAGTTAGTGTTGTTGATTTTGTGTCTGTAAAACTATTTCCATTATTCAAGTTATCAAAAACAATTGATGTTGTAGATAATGTAAATGACAAAGCAGGTAGTATCATCTGTCCATTCGAAGATATTACTGCAGTGTTTCCTGCAAAATCTGTAGTCCTAATATTAACGTAATACAATACCGAACTTTGAAGTGTTAATGAACTATTTGTAATAGAGGTTGATGTTCCAATGCTGGTCCAAGTTAAGATATCCGTTCCACCAGGAGTAGTACCGATTGAATACTCATAACCTTGCAAACCTGCAAGTGTTGAATCAATTCCACTCCAATTTGCAGATAGAGTTGATAATGATCCATTGTTAAATGTAGAATCAACGCCTATAGTTACGCCATCAAAGACAGTACCACCAGTAGGAGCAGAAAGGTCGATTCCAAAATTTCTATCAGATGTTGCATTCATATCAGCGTTAACTTCTGATAAGTTCCTTGCAACACTATAAATTTTTACTTCATCTAGCAGACCATCAAATTTTTCTACTCCAGAGCCACCCTGTGCTACACCACCTATTGTTAGTGGGAAGGTGTCATCTGCTATATTTTCAGTAATGGTCTGACTTAATACTTGTGATCCATTTACATATATTTTTTCTGTTGTTCCATCTCTTGTGTATGCTACATGTGTCCAGACCCCTGCGGTTATCGGTGAGGTAGTGGTTGCAAATGATTGCCATCCATTGCCATTTAAGTAGCTTATATGTACATTCCCATAATTAAGCATAAGCCCATATGATCTTGCAGACCAGTCACTTGTACTTCCTTTATTCATAATTGACTGCCAATCTATTGCTACAGAGTCAGGTCTTATCCATGCTTCTAATGTCATATTATTGCCAAGGCTTAATACTGAGTTATAAGGTACCTCGATTCGGTCGTCAGCACCATCAAATTCGCCAGCTCTACCATACTGACCTGCTGCATTTGTATTTGGTCCGCTTGTGTTAGGACATGATCTTGCATTTAATGAGTTAGCTGAAGAATCTAATGCCGTGAATGTACTGCAATCGTTAGTCCAACTTGACTCGTCCATTTTCCAATAACCTACTAATCCGGTAGGAGAATTTGAATAGGTTACCCATGCTGAATATGCTCCAGCTGAGTCCTTTACACTTGCTTGCCATTTATATTCATTTTCGGTTAGGGAACTTATTGTTACGGTTGCGGTTAATGGTGTGCCAACGTAATTAACACTGCTACCACATGCCGTTTCTGTTCCAGTGAATGGTGTGCTCACAGGTTGTAACTCCACACATAAATAAAGTGTGTCTGGATTATCTGTATCGCTTACTGTTGCAGAAAATTTTACAGATGATTGGTTTATCCAGGCTCCTGTTGAAATAGGAGAGTCGTCAGTTCTTGCTTGTAATAAACTTGCAGGATTATTTGGTGCAACGTTTCCTGATGAAATTGTAGATGTCCCTGCAAGAGTAACAGGGAATGTTCCTAATACAGCTCGATCTGCTTCTATGTCTGTTGATTGTGTTACTTCTATTTCAATTGTTTCTCCAGCAGATGCTCCAGAACCTACGTCTAAAACTACATACATACATACCTGAGAAGTGCCAATGCTTAACGTATTTGCAAATGTTGCCTGCTGTGATGCATTAAAGCTCTGAGTGCTGCCATATTGTGTCTCAATTCCGTCGTAGGTACAAGTACCAGCAGTTTCATAGTATAGTTTTACGTTAGCAAGATTGGTATTTGCATTTACTGTTCCAGTTTCAGATATTGTTATATTATTAAGGTTTATGTTGGCACCATTAGAAGCTAAAGTAAAAGCAGCACCAACGTGTGTGTCTGTAATTGGTTTATTAATTGTAGCTACTTGTGTGCCTGTAGATGCTAATGTAATTGCAGGTACGTTCCAAGCTGCATAAAAATAATTATTAGTCCCTACAGAATTTGTTTCTGCAGCGGTCCCAACACTAAATCCATTAGATAAAACTCCTGTTATTGCCCCGGTAATAGATGCGACGTTAATAAATGGAATCGCGGCATCCCCCGTTAGATTAGTCATTCTTTGAACACCTCTTACTGCTCCTGTTGATTTAACCCAAAGATTATCAGGCTGAAATCCAACAGATGTAATATTGTTAGCCGAACCCGTTCCACTATAGTTGCCAACGGTAAAATTTGGACCAGCATCAAAGCCAAAATGCCAATAGATATTTGCGGCAGTATTTACATTTGCAGCTGTACCTATTTGGTATCCATCAGAATTTATTGCTTGAATTACATTAGATGTATTTGCAGTAGCTGCAAAGAAACTACTTGTATCACCTGAGTGCGTTGAGGAACGCCAAGCTCCCCCAGTAGCACCACTTCTTTTAACTGTAACCATATCTGGTTGAAAAGGTATTCTTGAAATATTTCTATTATCTATGCCATTACCGTAATAGCCTCCGACAAAGAAATCAGCACTTCCCGAATTTTTTTCAGAAGTCCAAGCATTTCCGTATGCTGTCCAGTAGTATGTGAGACCTGTGCTGTTAACTGTTGGAGACGTTCCAACCACAAAGCTATCGGTATGTATAGCAATTATGCCGCCTGCAAAGTTAGCTGTCGCAGAATCCAAGTATGCGGTTGAGTCTGCTGCCATTGAAGATGTCCTAAATACCCCAGATTGCGTTGTATTACCCTTTATTATAATTAAATCTGGCTGAAACCCAAGTCCAGAGACCTGCATATAATTCCCTACACCAGTATAACTACCAGATGCCATCTGAAATGTTCCACTTCCGGGGTTTAGTGCTACAGCAACACCAAAAGCAGCATAATACATTGTGTTAGTATTCCCGTTGGCAGTGTTGTCGTTCCCTACTTGAAATCCATCAGATTGTAGTTCTTGTATTGAATTAAAAGTATTTGCAGAAGCCGTAAAAAACCCTGAATTATCTCCATATGATTCGTTAAGATTAAATACTCCTGCAACTGCAGTTGTAGCATTCGCATTCTTTATCAATACGAAATCTGGCCTAAAACCTACACCAGTAATATTTCTATTGTCGGTTCCATTTCCGGTGAAAGTTCCTACATTGATTGCTCCACTCGTACTTTTAAACGAAATAGAGTAATAGATACCTGCGCTAGCATTATTTGTTGTACCAACTGTGTATCCTGTTGCATCTAGTGATGCAAATAGTGCTCCCGTAGTTTTTTGATTCGTATTAATAAAATATTGAGCTGTATTTGAGGGCATAGAAGATGATCGCCAATTTGCTGCAACAGCAGTTGATTGTTTAACAATAGCTATGTCTGGTTGAAATCCTACATTTGATATAGCTCTTGTACCACCACCGTTGCCAATATATGCAGAAGTACAGAATTGCCCTGATGATGAGCAATCCGATCCGTCAAATGCAATCCAAGTGTACCTATTATTTGATGCTACTCCAACACTCGTAGAAACCGTAAATCCATCTGGATCCAGCCTTATTATCCCTGTAGTTGCGTCAGCAGTTGCGATAAAGTACGAAGTGCTTGAAGATATCATTTGTTTTGTTTTAAATACCGGTGATGTGACATTGGTATCAGATTTGATAATTACTAGGTCTGGTGAAAAGCCTAAGTTAGTGATTGTTTTTACTGCACCGTTACCTATATAGTAACCTGTTTGCATGGTGTAAGTAGGAGTTAGTGTATTAAAGTTATTATTCCAAGCTACATACCTATAAGTTACTGCAGAGGTATTTGTTTCCGCGGCAGTACCAATGCTAAAGCCATTAGATAGTACCCCCGTAATTGCATTGGCAATAGAGGCAACGTTAATAAAAGGCAGTGCAGTATTTCCTGTAAGTTCAGCATTTTTTTGTACTCCCCTGACTGCAGTTGCTGCCTTAACCCAAAGATTATCAGGTTGAAACCCCACAGATGTAATATTTTGTGTAATCCCAGTACCTGAGTAACTACCCACTGCAAAGTTAGTTCCTGTCTTAAAGCCAAAATAGAAGTATACACTTGCTGCAGTATTCGTACTTGCAGACGTTCCTATCTGAAACCCATCACTATTAAATGATTGAATTACATTAGATGCATCAGCAGTAGCAGCGAAGAAACTACTCGAATCCCCAGAATGGATAGATGATCTCCATGCACCTGCGCTCGCCCCATTTCGTTTTACAGTGACCATGTCAGGCTGAAATGGTAGTCTTGTAATACTTCTATTGTCTATACTATTACCGTAATATGCACCTACAAAAAAATCCGAACTTCCTGAGTTTTTATCTGCAATCCACGCGTTGCCATATGCTGTCCAATAGTATGTAAGTCCTGTTGTGTTTACTGTCGCAGAAGTACCCACAGTAAATCCATCTGGATTAATAGAAATAATTCCCCCTGCAAAATTTGCGGTAGCCGCATCTAGATACGCAGTAGAATCACTAGACATTAGACTAGTTCTAAATACACCTGATTGTGTAGTATTACCTTTTATAATTACCAGGTCCGGCATAAAGTCTAGATTTTGAATTACTTCATTTTGCCCAGTACCTGTATAACTACCACTCGCGGCCTTGAATGTGCCACTGCCGTTTGAATATGCCGCTGCCCCTCCAAAGGCCGCGTAGTAAATGGTGTTCCCAGAACCATTTGCAGTATTGTCAGTACCTACTTGGAATCCATCCGATTGTAATGCTTGAATAGAGTTAACTAAGTTTGCTGTATCCGTAAAATAGTTAGAGCTATCGCCATAAGATTCATTAATATTAAACATGCCTGATACAGCGGTTCCGGCATTGGCATTCTTAAGGAATACAAAATCTGGTTTAAAGCCCACACCAGTAATATTTCGGTTATCTGTTGCGTTTCCGGTGTAAGTACCAACATCCAGTGCACCTGCAACCTGTTTAAATGCAACAAAATAATATATACCAGTACTAACATTATTAGTTGGCCCTACTGTGAAGCCTGTTGAGCTAAACGTAGTAAAATTAGTTCCAGTAGTATCTTGGGTAGTTGCTTGAAAATATTGGGATTCATTTGTAGCCATATCAGACGTCCTCCAGGATCCTGCAACAGCTGTTGATCTCTTGACCCAGACCAAGTCTGGTTGGAATCCAGTATCTATAGTTCTTGCTCCTGCACCATTCCCAGTGTATGCACCAATACAAAATACACCTGAAGCTGTGCAGTCGGATCCACCTATTGCAACCCATGAAGTGGTCACATTTGCATTATTTGAAGTTGTTGTTGATGCAGTAAATCCATCCTCATCTAGCCTTATAGCTCCTGTCGTGGTCTGGGCGGTAGCAACAAAATAGGATACATTCAATATTGACATTGCTTTTGTTTTGAATATTGCACCTGACCCCGCAGTTGTATCTGGTTTTAGTATTACAAGATCAGGTGAAAATCCTAGCCCAGTGATACTTTTTGGAGCAGCATTTCCTACGAATTTTCCAGTTTGTAAATAAAACCCATTTGGTGGAGGGTCAGCTTTGACTTGTTCAACTAGTTTTGTATCTAAAAAATTGTCAATAACTTTTGAATCTTGCAGTGCCCAATACATGATATCTACAACCTTACTGTCTTTTAATGATTCCTTTACAATTGTCAGTGCTACATCTGCAGGGAAAACCAGAGCAAGATTAGCAGTTAAAACGAATAAAATTGTAATTATTTTTTTAAATCTAAATTTCATTGATTATTATATTCGTTAAAATATTTGAATATTGTTTCTCCGGTCTTTCTAAAAAAACTATCAACATGTTCTTTTTCTTCCAATTCCTTGCCTTTATATAAAACCGTTACAATATATGGTCTAGAAGGTATATATACTATCCCCGAATCTGCAAATATATATTCTACTGCATTTTCACCGAATTTATGAGCATAAGTAACATCTTCGGGAATACCTTGTCCCAGGTAATTCCTTTCTGATTGTGAAAGTAGTTCCAGTATTTTTTGCGAATACCTTCGGGTAAGGTAATTAGATGTGTATAAAGATCTAAAAAGTCTTGTGTATTCTTTTGCTGTAATATTTAAATCCTGGTCAAAAAAATCATTTAAACCTGTCTCTGTTAAGAAGTCATTCACTGGACCTGAACCAAGATTTCTTAACAACATCTTGTATGCTGTATTATCTGATTTTGTTAGAAGTTCTTTCAGCAGTTCTTCTATTGTGATTCTCGTGCCAATTGGTTTAAGACCTACATTGCCAAATTTGGTGTCAACGTCTTCTTCAAATATTACTAATTTGCTATCCCAATCCCATTCCCCATCTTGTATTTTCTTTGCTGTAGCAATTGCTACAGGCATTTTAATTAAGCTTGCAGGGTAGTACCTGGCATCTTGGTTATAAGATATATTCGCGCCACTGTTTAAAAATTCAATGTATAAAGATATATTGTCTTCTCCATATTCTTCATAAATACCTTTTAATGAATCTCTTAAAGGTTGAAGATTTACGATCACATCTTTTTGTTCGATAAAGTTTCTTGCAATATCTACAAGTGGGTAAGGGTTTGAGTAACTCCTAAGGTCTATATTTGCGATGTTATTTGATTGGTTTACTAGTCCTATTCCTGTAAACAAGTTTGTTACAGCAAGAATAATTACGACTATTTTTAAGTGTTTAATATTGTTCATAAGACGCAAAGATACATATTATCTCATTCTAATGTAATTGATTTCTTTACACAAGATTTACTTGAATTTAGTACTTTTGGGCAGATTATTACTATTTGTGCCCTGTTTTCGTGGGCTGTTAAAAGAACATAATTTATTGCAAATAAGTGCGTAGGGGTATATAATGTATATATAACTCTTTTAAGCGTAAAGTCCGCAAATTGTGTATTAAGTACATAGCTTGCGGATTTTACTTACAACTAGCTAATTAGCTAGGAAAGGACTCAAATGTTCCGCAAAATCGTTTTATCCGTGTTGTTCATCGTTCTTGCAGCCGTGGCGCTGCCCGTGTTCGCCTCGCATACTACTGTTTACTGCGATAGCAGTGATCAGTGGTGCACGGACCTCGTTGAGGTCAACGGTTGTTATAAAGAGGCGGAGCGCGGTGATATGTGGGAAGTCTGGTGCCCCGTTCCGAGTACCATCCCCCAGTTCCCGGGGGCAATCTGCGAATTCGACATCGATGGTACGACCCCGTACGACGGGGCGTGCGCAGAACAAATGGCAACCTGCCAGCTGGTCGGAGTTATTTGGACAAGCGGGACCTCGCGTCAGGCGCTGTTCAATTGCCCGGCAAGCGGCGCGTCGGCACCGGAAGTGCCATACGCTGTTCAGGCGTGGGTAATGGCGCTCGAGGGCAACTTCGAAGGTGCGGGCGTGATGAGCACATATGTCGGCGAGTTCCACTTGGAAAGTTTCGAGTGGGGCTGGGCATTAGCCCAAATCGAATACGTGGACAATCAAACGAAAGTTCACCTGTACGATCCGGAAAGTTTCGTTCAGATCACCTACTGGGAAAGCGAAAGCTAACCCAGACTGATCAAGAGCTAAAAGAGAGCCGCTGCTTACAGCGGCTCTCAAACTTTTGATTCCCCCTAAATTCCTAAAAATCTGATAAAATAGTCTAAATATCAAGTTACCTTCCTCTTATGAATAAACCAGAAGTTGCATATGTAGCATTAGAGTTATCTCAATCATTTAAAGATTACTTAAGTAGAATAACTAAACAGATGGTGGTAGAGGAGGAGTATTATGTTTCTCCTGTAATGCCTCACATAAACGGTGATGTTACGAATAACGCCCACTTAAAATTCTTTTATGGACTTGACCCAAGTGCCGCAAATAATCAAGACCTATTAGACCTTATAAAATCAATTGACTTAGGAGAATTAAAACTAGGTGACTTTATGATTATTGAAGGCTTTCAAGGCTTATACAGAATACTAGCTGTTAAAGTTGTTGATCAAGATAAAAAACTTTCCGCATTCGTTAATAAAATAAGAACATTCAGCAGTAGACCAAATTCTTACGAATTTAAGCCACACATAACATTAGCTTATGTTCATAAAGATTTTCAATTACCTGCAGACTTACCAGAAGATAAACCTGAAATTCAGGAATTAATAACTGGAGATAAGATTAAAGTTTCAATCAACTAACCTGCAAACACTTCCGTTTAGTTAAAGCATCTCTTGGTGCTATAATTCACTCATTTGACAGAGAGAGAGCAGAACAGAACTATCAAGAAAGGTGGAAAAGATGTCGTCAATTGTTATTCCCCTTACCCACTACCGTGTGGAGATTCAAGATGGTACTCCAATGTACCTCAGAGAGGTCCAGGCTTATCTGGGTACTGCCAATATGGAGTTACATCATTGCCAAAGGCGTCACCAACCGCTTTTTACCGGTGATGTAGCTCAAGCGATGAGTCAGATCAACAGCTTGCGGGTGTTGGAAGTCGGAATCACGATGGATCAATGGCGTGCAGATGCAACTAAGCTGGGTTTGCAGTTGGTGCAATACCGGCTGCATTTAGCACCTGAGCAGCAAGCATGGCACACAGTGTTTGAGATTCATGTGGACCTGATGCAGGTGAACCCTGTGCCGCGAATCGTACTTCCAGACCCGACGGGTCCAAAGATCGCCCTTGAAAAGAAACTGAGTATCGTTTCCATTCTGTGACTGCAATCTCTCTCTGTCAGTCACTTAATTCAATATAAAGAATCTCACTAAACCGTTTGTTTAACTGACTGCACTTCTTGGTGCTATAATTCCACAGCTATTTGACAGAGAGAGAGCAGCACGCAGAAAGGTTGGGTAATGAGTACTATTGTAATCCCCAGAGCTAACTACACCCTTGAAGTTCAAGAAGGTGTGGAGATGTACCTCCGTGGTGTAGAGGTTTTCGTAGGGACAGCAGGTCTGGAGTTGCGGCGATGTGAAGTAAGATACATGCCGTTGTACGAAAGTCTGCTTGGTACGACGGATGAAATCAACGCAATTCGGATTCGCGAGGCAAGACGCTTTTTGAATGTGTGTCAAGGAGCGGCGAGGGACAAGGACATGGAGATCGTTCATTTCCGAATCCACCTTGCACCTGAAGTAGACAGCTTTCACACAATGTTCGAGGTAAGGGTTAACACGTTAATCGTTAATGGAAAGCCAGACGTAGAACTGGTGATCCCTAACCCCACTCGTCCCAAGATCCAACTGGAAAAAAAACTCGCACTTGTAAGGAAAATGTGACGACGGCCCTCTCTCTGTCAGTCACTTAATTCAACATTAAAGTTCTCACCGCCACGCTTTAGATAACTTGAAAGTATTTTATAAATATCAAGATCAAATCTAAAATTTTGGGTAAACTCTTTTATTACTAAATCATCAAGTGTTGTTCCGACTAATCCCCATTTGTTGAATATTAATTCTTCAGTTAATGTTCCATTTTCTTCTTTAATTCTTAATTCAGATTCTGTAGGCCAGTTCGCAATCCGAATATTAGAAAATGCAGCATTAAATATTTGATTGTATTCATCAGCAGATATTTTATGAATACACGCTCCTTTGCATACCTCTAACTGATAAGCAAAGCAGGCGTTTTTTGTCTTCTCTAAACCTAGTAGTTTTGAGCATAAACCAAAATCTTTTGCTAATTGCTCAATCTTATTTTTTAATTCCTCCTTGCTTCTAAAAACTCCAACTAAATTACCTAAACCTTCAATGTCAAAATTATTGTCAGTATTGAATCTTAAATTTATATAACCATGTTCATCATTAAATTGTTCAAGCTTAACTAAATTTGTAGTTCTTCTTAATTGGCGGTTGTATAACGGTTGATATTTTTTAACTAAAATTGCTTCGCGGATTAACGCACCAACTACCCCTGCAGTTTCTATTGTTTCAATTCGTTTTAATTTTTGATTTATATTTAAATCTTTTGAATTTGTTAAATCCTGATAAAAATGCTCGTTAATTCGTCTACGTAAATTCTTACTCATACCAACATATATAGGGTAATCTTGCGCATCATAAAAGATATATACACCAGGGTTTTCAGGGACTTCATTTGAATTAAATTTAACTAATTCGTTAGGAATTGCAGATTGTTTTATGGAGTTATTAAACGCAGTATTAAATTTTTCAGACCCATGCTGGTTTAATGCATGATAAAAAAAACTTCTTGTAATTTCAGTATCAAAATCAGCTCTATGTCTATTGCCAGAGGGGAAATTTATTCTAGTAGCAATACTATCTAGATTGTGCGATCTATATAGCGGGTAAAGACTTCTGGATAATTTAACAGTACAGCAATAGTCCCAATTTACTTCGAATCCGTAAGTTTTTAACTCCTGTTTTATAAAGGAGTAATCAAATCTTGCATTATGAGCAACAAATATTCCATCGCTTAAAAAGTCATATAAATCTTGGGCAATATCTTCAAATTGCGGAGCTGAATCTAATTCTTTATATGTAATTTTTGTAAGTTTTTGAATAAATGGACTTGGCTTAAAACCTGGATTAACAAACGTATGAAAGGTTTTAACAACTTGGTTATTTATTACTTTGCTAACGTAAATTTCAATAATCTTATCAATACGGGAGTTGCCGCCAGTAGTTTCCACGTCCAGAAAATTCAAGACTTTATCTTGATAGTTTATCATCAGTATATTTTACATGTTCACTCCAAATTTGAAAATCTAAAGAGGGCTAACCCTGTGCTCACAAGAGCGCAGGGTAGTCCAAAGCCTTCGATGTTATTGCGCTACGGTGACCTCCAAACTAACTTTGAGAACTTTGTCGCCCTTTAGCTTAAGTTCTGCAGTCACTGTTGACTGTGCGGCACCTGACCTCAGGTGTGCATGGGTCAATCCGAACTGGTCTTGATCGCTCCCGAATTGGATTGCATTAAACCAGCTTTGACGATCTGAGGCGTCGAAATTGACCCGAAACTCTGCCCCCGCTTCCTGTGGGGTATCTGTTTGGAGTCTTGCAGCGACGAGTAATCGATTACTCTGTAGCTGCTTTTCGGTTGCGATAGAGAGTGTAAAGCCCAACTCATCGTCGTGGTAGGTTCCGACCTGCACGCCCTCTACCTCTTCCCCCATAAGCGCAGCTTTAAGCCTTAGTGCAGCTGGTGACGGCTTGGCACTTATTGTTACTGGGTGCGTGACAGACGCACCCAAGCGAACGAAAGTCAATCCAGCTAGATAGGCTTCTTCATTAAAACCAATCAGCTGTGGAGTTATAACTAACTCCAATTTTCCTTTTGTTACCTCCCCTCTATAGGCTGACCAGCCCAAAAGGGTATTACAGTAGAGACGGAAAACATCCCCGTCATTTAGCGCACCGGAAATTTCCTGACCTTCTACCGCGACTTGAAGATTTGGTTGATTCTCTATCTCCCATTTATGTGGTTCGCCTTCAATCATATTAAGAGTCGGTGTGTAATGCGGGACAATCGCTCGTAGCTCAACTTTCGCTAGTTCTGTCAGAGCCTTCTTGAGGGTAGCTTGTGCTCTGAGCTGCTGGAACACGTTTGGAATAGATGACGGGGTTGCTAGGAGTTTCTGGGCTTCTCTCGCTTTCTGAAGCAGTTCCTGGATCGTAGGGGTCTTTCGTTTAGCCATGACACTCTCCTTTGAAGATTTGAACATAGCGGTTAATTCCATCGAAGTTGTTAAGGAGCAGGTCCTTTCATACTTCAGACAAATTATTATATATTAATAAAACTAATTTACCAGTTTAAAAGTTTAAAGAAATTAAATTTTAGCTTATACTTAGTATAGTAATAATTATTATCTAAATTTACCCATGAATTCATACTAAATAACCTTAGTTAGAATGTATTAAATTTTTATAATAATATTATGTCAAAAAAAGATAAAGGAAATCAAAGAGCAGAAAAGCCAGTTAAAGTTATGAGTGGAAAAATGGCTAAGAAACTCCGAAAAGAAAAAAAAGCTGCTAAAGTAGCAAAAGTCTAAAACTTAACTCCTCGAAAGAGGAGTTTTTTATACGTAATTTAAATCTTCAGTATGAATATTCTTTCTAGATTTCTTCTTAAACTCCTTAGAAATATTTTGTATCTCACTATAAATTATAAACAGCGAAGGAATAATAATAACTACTAAAAATCCAATTTGCGTTTTAGCAAAACCAATTAAATAACCCAAAAGTGGAACCGAGCCATTAACTTTACCAATAACGTGAATTTGGTTTGTTAGTAAAGAATCAGGCGCATTATTGGCGTCTCCTTTTGTTTGTAAAAGTGTTTCTCCGTTCTCTTTTTTTATATCGGTTATTCTATGGGTTACTACATAATTAGTCTTTTCATCTTTTTCTAAAGGAGTATTAAAAGTTACTACGTCACCTTTTTGATAACTACTTTGTGGGGTAACAAACGCTAAGCTACCAGTGTTAATAGCTGGCTCCATGGATCCAGTTTCTACAACAAATATTCTAAAGTTTTGTGGAATTCCAAATAATGACAGGAAAGTTAAAATAATAATTCCAAATAAAAAAATCATCAGAGTTGACGTAATCACCTTCACAAATTTGTTATTTCTATTCATAATTA
This sequence comes from Patescibacteria group bacterium, assembly GCA_016861265.1. Classification (GTDB taxonomy): domain Bacteria; phylum Patescibacteriota; class Dojkabacteria; order J137; family J137; genus Brojett037. Next base: position 279,387 of record BOLA01000001.1, on the reverse strand, counting down.
TTATTTTAAACTAAATTCAAGTTAGATGCGCAGGTTTTACCTGCGCATCTTTAATTAGTGTCTATTAAACATTTTCTTCAGTCTCCTCAGGGAAGGATACTGGAGCTGAAACTGGTGGTTCTTCGGTTTCTTCGTTAGGTGCTTGTTCAGCAACAAATACTCCTGTCCAGTCACAGTCTTCACCCATTGCTGCCTCTCCAGCTGCCATATCTAATCCAGCTCTCATGTGTACTACAGCTGTTTGTGCAGCAGGCATTGTTGGGTTAAATACGTAACCTGTAACCTCAACTTTATTGTTTGCTCCATTTAATGAGGTTAAGTGAGATGCATAGAATGGATATTGCATTTCATCACCTCCCAATGGACCAGTTACTAAGTTAAGCAATGTGTCTCCACAGGCTGCTCCACTTACATCGGTTACATAAAAGTATAATTTAATTGGTCCATTAGAATTATTATCCACTTCAACTCTTTCCCAATCACTCCAGTCACCTGGGTTAAGATTTTGAGCTGTAATTGGACCAAAGTCACCTGTTAATTCAATATCTACTGAACCTGTAGAGATTGTATTACCTTGAATTGATTCTGTGTCAGAGAAAATAGCTAAAGCACTACCTCCTACCGCACTCATTAGTGAGATTACCACAAGGGCACTAGCAAGTATTTTTCGTGTCATATCAAAATATTTATAATTAAAAAATTTAAAAGCGAATTTTTACTTTTAGCCTCCTTTCTTTTTAATTAAATAAAGTATTAACTGAAATAATATATTTGATGTAAGTAAAACTTTACGTTAGGAAATTGTAAATATAATGTAAAGGATTATTTATATAGATAACATTTAGGTAATTTTTTTAATTGTGATCCAGGTAATTCCGCCATCTAGGTAAATGAGTAGAACTATAATAAGAACAAGTAAGATAAACACCAAGTGAAGGCTATATCTAGAGAAAGAACTCGAAAAATGATATAATACCTATATACGCAATCAGGCGTGTTCATTTAAAACTCAACGAGGTGAACGGAGATGACCGATACACATTTCTTCGGTTTATGGGATTGCCCAAATTGTGGGAAATCGAAGCTGATAAGTGAGCAGTTGCACTGTCCAAGCTGTGGAAAGGACATGCCGTTAAAGTCAAACGGGTATCCTGACACACGCATGCCGGACGAGAGCGAAATTTCTGCTTACGAAATTCACAGTGCCGAGGTAATCGGCAGAATTGAACGGCGCGAGGGTGTTTGGGAATGTCGGTTCTGTCGCGGCGTGCATCCGGACGAGGATAATTTCTGCGACAAATGCGGAGCATCCAAAGCCGGTGTTGCGAAAGAAGTTGCTTCAAGTGCAACTTCTCCCAGCACCTACACCAGCAGTGCTATCGATTACGACCACAAGACCGACGAAGAGCCACGCTACAATTTTGTGAGCGAAAGTTACCCAAGCTACGAACCAAGACAGGGTCCCAAGTTCAATTTGTCCAGCTTTAGTATCCCCCAACTGCTAATTATTATTGCGGTTGGACTACTGCTTGTTGTGGGCGGAATCTGGGGCTATCGTGAGTTTATTGTAAGGCAGTCCTTGCCGGCAACTATTCAATCAGTATCATGGTCACGTACCATGCCGGTGGAAGTTTACACTTGGGTCAACGATAACAACCAGTCGGGTTGCCCGACCGGGAGTCGTTCCTGCACTAGCGCTAGAGAAGTTGTGGGGCAAGAACGTTACCAATCGGGATCGCACCAAGAGCCAATCTATAGCTCAATGACGGTTTCTGATGGAGAATCATGTACTACAAGCCAGAACCCAAACGGGTCGTATACTCGTTCCTGCACACCAAAGACACGTACCGAAAGCTACATCAGTGGCTATCGTACTGTGCCGGATTACTCATACCGTGATGTGTACGGAACTGTGTACCGTTTTCAAGTGCAGCGGTGGGTATTTAGCAGGAATCTAACGTCGTCTGGGAACGATTGGGAACCGTATTGGTATAGCGACTATACGCTGGGGCGTAACGGCGAGCAAGAAAGACTTTCGGGTAACAATACCGAAAGTTACAGTATTGTTCTGGTTACAGCCGATGGCAGAACTCATAACTGGAATACCAGCAATGAGATCGAATGGCACGCGTTCCAGAACGGTGAAACCTCCTTTGAGGTCATACTCAATGGCAATGGTGGACTTGTATCTGCCGGACGTCGTCACCACGTTGAAGAATGAATAATCCTGCCCCGTGATGGGGCAGGACAAATTAAGATATGGAATATTAATAAGTTTTAGTATATTATCCATAAGCCGTTAGTATAAAAAATATGGAACAAAAAGATGTAGTAATAAGATTTGACAATGTGAGTTTTAGTTATGGTGATAAAGTTATCTTAAAAGATAGCTCTTTTTCCGTACGAAAAAATTCCAAGATTACAATAATGGGACAGAATGGCGCAGGTAAAAGTACAATTTTTAAAATGATAATGGGTACTCTAAAACCCGATAAAGGTAACATCTTTATTAACCAGAATCTTAAAATTGGAATTGCAGAGCAAATGGTTCCAAGACACAAACTAGATTTAACAATCAAGCAATACTTCGAGAGTGCTTTCGATAATACAAATTTTAATATTGATAAAAAAATACATGAAGTTTTAGAAGCTGTACATCTGGAAGTTCCAGTAACTAAATTGGTAAAAGACTTATCAGGCGGGCAAAAGTCCAGATTATTACTTGCATATGCATTAATACAAAACCCAGACATACTATTATTAGATGAACCTACAAACAATTTAGACATTGTTGGAATAAGTCACCTAATACTATTCTTAATGGAGTATACAAAAACCGTTATTGTTATTTCTCACGATGCTGACTTTCTAAATAGTTTTACGGATGGAGTTTTAAATCTAGATGTTCATACAAAAAAAGTAGATCAATTTGTAGGTAACTATTACGATGTTGTTCAACAAATAGCCGCAGAGATAGAAAGACAAAGATTATTAAACGCAAGAATAGAGAAGAGTATTAAAGACCGATTCGAGAAAGTAAATAAGTTGGGTGGTAAAAGTGTTGCTATGCGAAAGCTTGCAAACAAAGTTAGAACAGATATTGAAGAAGACAGAGAGAAAATGGTGGATGTTCGAAAGGAAGACAAAACAATTCCATCCTTTGAGATACCTGCGCAGCATTGTCCGGGAGAAGTTATGACTATTAACGCTGTAGAGGTGCTTAAAGATGGGAAACCAATAACAAAACAAGTTGATTATCATTTATTTAGAGGAGATAGATTAATAATAAAGGGTCCAAATGGAATAGGTAAAAGTACATTATTAAAATCTTTTCTTGATAAGAAAGGTGTAAAAATCGCAGATGGTGTACGAATCGGCTATTACAGTCAAGATTTTTCGGAATTGGACTTTAATGATACCGCCTTTAATGCATTACTAGCAGTAATGCCCGAAATGGATAAGAGTAAGATGTATGCAGCAGCAGGTCGATTCATGCTTAGTGGGGAAATGCTTGAAAATAAAGTGGAATCATTGTCCGACGGACAAAAAGGCCTTTTATGCTATGCCAGATTCATGCTCCAGGAACCTGGAATATTGATTATGGACGAGCCAAGTAACCACATTAACTTTAGACATTTACCTGTAATTGCTAAGGCAATAGATCAATACAAGGGTGTACTAATTATCGTTAGCCACAACGAAGAATTCGTCTCCCAGATTAAAATTAACCAGGAATTAGATCTAGAAAGTATTTAATACCTAATATTTTCCAATTCGTAAATTAATTGAGATGTAAACGGTAATTTATTAAGTTTCTCTACCGTCTCTGGAGTTAGTTCACTTAGGTAAGAATTCAACTTTCCCTTTCTTACTTTTAACGAATTATTATCTCCGTTCCAGTGCTTCTTTCCAATTCTTGAGAAGTCGCCTACTCCCTGTTTAGAAATCATTAATTCGTACTCCTTCATTTTTTCAAAAGTGGATTCGTTTAGTGCTTTGTAGAAATTTGTACTGTTAACCTCCTTGAAAATCCCGTTTATCATTCTGTAAAAGTAAGTTTCTGGTTGTCTTAATAAATTCTCGTAGACTACTAATTTACTTCCCGTATGCTCTTTTCTTAAGTCTAAAAGTTTTAGAACAAATTTAGCTTGGCGTTCAATTCCATAAATGGGCGAGAATACAAATTCATTGATGTCCATTTCCTTTAGCCTTTCTTCCCTGTTAACCTTTTGATGATAATACGAAACTGCTACGTCCCTCGGGTCCCTTACAACTATAAAAATCTCTTTTTGTTTTAAAAGATTTTGTAAAATAATTTCTGGCTCTTCTTCTATATCTTGTTTAGTGTCAAAATAATTGTGACTAAATATTATTCTAGGAATATTATTAATTTCCTCTATTTCGAGTGTGAACTCTTCCTGAAATTCTAATTCAATATACTTTGCAATAAAATATCGTATCCATGTTCTTCCGGATTTAGGAAAGGATAGAAATATAAAATCAGAAGATGAATATCTTGAAATGTTTTTGTCTAATTCAATCATTAGAATAATTTAAAGGAGCCGAATATACGGCTCCGTATTATTTTGAAGGTTCCACAGGTACAATAAGCCACATTGCAAGATAAATCCAAATAGTGCTACTAAATCCTAAAAACGCCCCCGCTAAGAAAACTAATCTTACTAATGTAACATCTACATTTAGGTATTCTGCTAGTCCTGCGCATACTCCTGCAATAACCTTGTCTTTTTCAGATCTATAAATCTTTTTAGAACTATCCATAAAAATAAAATTAATATCTATAAATAATTATACAACTATCAATTTCAAAATTAATAAAAAATATATTAATATAAAAAGGTCTTAGTATGCATTAATGCAAAAAATAGAATTAAATAAAATAAAAGATAAGTTAAAAGTTCTAAAACAATTACCCTTAAAGTTAAAACTAGTACTAGGCTTCTTTAGCGTTGTAATTTTTGTTTGTGTAATCGCTTTGATTATGCCCCTATGGCCCCGGGTAAACTATGCCTTCAAAAGAATTGATCCTAATAAATTTGATTACCCTGTCTCCTATGCTCAACTTAAGGATGAAATAAAAACTTCTGAGAATCAGAAGCCAATCCCTACTGAGAACAGACTGGTTATACCCAAAATAGATGTCGACAGCGAAATTCTTGAATCAGAAACATTGGATATATTGAGTGTAAAAGAAGGAGTTTGGCGGGAGCCATTTACTTCGAATCCTGAACTGCCAGGCAACATGGTAATTGCAGGTCATAGGTTTCAGTACTTGCCTCCAAATACCAATACTTTCTATAATTTAGACCAAATGCAAGAAGGAGACAATATAATGGTAATCTGGAATCAGAAAGTTCTTATCTATAAAATATATAGCGTATTCGAAGTCACGGCAGATCAAATTGAAATCCGTGACAACTCTGATTACGCTCACGAGATAACCATATATACTTGCACCCCTTTATATAGTTCCGAAAACAGACTAGTAGTTAAAGCCTATCTTGTAGAGTAGCGTTTATTTTCTTTTTGGAACTTTAGCGCCTTCCTTTCTTGCCTCAGATAACCCTATTGCTACTGTTTGCTTTCTGTTTGTAACTTTCTTATTACTTTTTCCAATCTTGAGCTTACCTTTTTTATATTCCTTCATAACCTTTTTTACTTTATTTTGAGTTTTCTTACCGTACTTAGCCATAAACCATTATTAATATTTAATAGTCATCATTATTACTACACAATGTTAAATACGAATAATATTAGTGTAAAAATCTATTAAAATATGTGTCACTTAAATATATTGACAATATACTTTGGTAGCGCTAAAATCCTTTATCTGTCAAGTTATCAATAGAAAGGAGGAGTGTTCTTCTGTAGTTTAACTCAGGGGGCATTCGTTTTTTCAGGAAGAATGCTCATTAAAACCTTCTTCCAGGCATCGACAGAAGCCTGAGAAGATTAGCAAAAAACACAAGTTTTCATCTACCGATAAGCAAGTTCAACTCAGAAGTTCCTTTGCCACATCGGGAGATTCTCTTGAATAAAACTCTTTGGGTAGAGCAGTGATCATTGTTGAGGTTGAAGTAGATACGAAATTCTCTGCTGAATTTGACGAGATAAACTATCAAGATCCTTTCTTACATCTTCATTGGCTTTTGCCAGAGTTGAATTATAGCTTTCAAGTCTACTTTCCATTTGATCTCTTAGCTTCTTGATTTCGTCTACCTGTGAGTTATTCACCTTGGTTGGGTCTACTCGTAGAGAGTTAATCATTGCATCTATGTTTGTAAGAATTTGTGCTAAGTCTTGATTCATATTACTAGCTTAAATAATAATAGTGTAATTATAGCCTTGTAATGTAAAGAAAATGTAAAATCTGTAATTTATACAATCTGTTTCCATATTGTAACAACAGTCACAATTGGGTTATAATCTTTTGTCTGTAATAGGAGGTGAATATGAATTCAGACAACTTGCCTCAGAATGAGGCGGATTCAGAAGGAAGACCAGGTGCAATCTTTGTCCATCTACTGCTTGCGGGGTTGGGAGGATTCCTTTTTCTTCTTCATCTGTTAACTCAATGGGACTTTATGTGGGCTTGTTGGGTGTTTTATGCGCTTATTGTTTACTGGGCAATGAGAAGATTGTATCTTAACTACAGCCCATAAATTTTAAGTCGCACGTTACTGGATGCTTACTCCAAGCATCCGGTAATAAACTTTAATCCATGTCTAACAACTCAAGTTCCGATCTAGGCATCTTCAGTTTTCTTGGAACAAAAATTAGGCAAAGGATTATTATTAGAATCATTCCAATACCAATTATAGAAAAAGTTTCTCGAAGTCCGAATTTGTCGGTTAAGAATCCACAGACAATAGGACCAATAACATATCCAGCACTATAAATACCCGATTCAAGACCTATTAAGCTATTTCTTGATCTATTCATTCTACTGTCGTAATCCGCAAAAACACCTTTTATTTCAGGGCTTGCAATTGCAAAGAAACAGGCAAATATAAATACAAATAAACTAATTAAACCGTAGTCAGTAGTAAAACCTACTAGAATTAAGAATATAGACCCTATTAATGCCGTTACGAATGCGGCTTTTTTCTTGCCAAACGGCATCGCAACTCTTTTTGCGAAGAATCCCATAAAGAACATAGGCAAGCTATACAATACTAAAAGTAGTCCAGGAATACCTCCATTTTGAGCATGCAAATCTTCGGATAATAATGTCCCCACACTCCAAAATGCTGCATCTATAAAAACAATGCCAAAACAAAATAATAATAATAGCCATAGTCTTTTTGAAAAAATACTCCATACTTTTAATTCCTGTACAACCGATACCTTTATTATTTCAGGTTCTGGTTTTTTTATTGCTTTTCTTTTTCTTTCGGGGTCAAAAAAGTATAAAAAAATTGCAATTGCCAAAAAGCCTAATGCGGCCAAGAATGTGGACTCGTAAGATATATCAATTAGTGCTGCAGCAATAATAGGACCAATAGTAAGAGATATTGCTCTAAAAAAGTACATAATTCCCCAGGCAGTTTCGTGATTATGTCTTTCTGTCTTTTCTATTATGTATTGTGAATTAGAAAAAGAAATGAATTCGTAGTAAATTCCCCAGATGGCTAGTCCCACTAATAATGTAATAATGTGGGCAGGGAACAGTAAATAACCAAGTGGAAAGCCAATTGCAAAAAGTATGCTCCACTTTAAAAAGAACTTATAATTTTTATTCTGGAATACTTCTCCAAGTAAAAAATCCACAATAAAACCTACAAGTGATGATGTTGCAAAGACAATTCCCATAAGTGCAGTGCTCGAAAGGTTATCCTCAAGATAACTGGGTGTAGTATAAGACATAATTGAATCCGCCAAATACACAAACAGAACTGTTATACAGTAATAAAATAGTCTAAAATTTGATCCGCTTAGACTTAAGCCGAATCTAAAACCCTTGGGGTTTGTAATAAGCTCATTACTTGTTTCTGTAGTTACACTGGACATAAAAATAGATTATCAAAAAACAGCAAAGACTTACAGTATTTATAAATGCTGACACTATTTAAGTTTGAATAGTATTCGCTTTACAGGTAGCATAAATCTAGTCAGTTTTGTTTGACTATATCTTATTTAAAATGTTATTATAGGGTATATGAATATAGAACCGAAATTAGACACACACATTTTTAAGGGAGAAAAGGCAATTAGTCAGGTTGTAGAACTTGCAGATTCAGATACTGTGGAGTTTTACTTAGAAGGACAGGAAGACCTGCCTATAACCTTTATACGAGCTTCGACTCCAGAAGGTAGACATGCGCTTGTAGCTGGAGATGAACAATTGGCTATTGAAATTCAAACTGATCCGCTTAGCTTTACATATGCACCTTTTCAAGAAGTTCAAATCTTAGGAAGAAGCATTAGTATTAAAGCTTGTTTCTACGGAGAAAATCTATTCATTCTTTGCCAAAATACTACTCATACAACACCAACTTCTGGTGAAAGGGTTGCAGCATAAATAGGTAACGAGTTATCATAGTCTAGTTATTTATTAAATGTTGCTAGATGGCACCTCTGGATCTTCCCGACGAAGAAAAAAAAGAACTACTTGAAACCGCTATTGGAACTCTTGATAGATTAGTTGACTACTATACAAATTTTCAATTTAATAGAGATGAAGTAATGGATTACCTATTTAAGTTAGGTGGATCTCATCAACTAAGACTTGGCCCTGAAAGGTTCGATTTGTATTTTAACGATGCTCCCGAAGTCGTATTTGAAAATTTTAGAATATTAATTCTAAATTTCTTAAACAGTATTAGAACTTTTATTGTTGATAATCAGGAACAATTAGACAAAGAAGTCTTAAGAAAGTTTAACAATACCGGTATAGCTTCACATACGGTTGATATCAGAAGATTCCCTACAATGGAATTAATAGAAAAAGCTAAAAGCGAGGGCGAACAGGCAGATTTTCAAACAGCAAGAGATCTGAACACATCACTGCAATCCTTTACCCAGGAAACTATAAATCTTAAATATTTAATTGAAACATTTGAGGGCAATCCTGCAAATGTTGCTATCTTGTTTGGATTATTTGTTGTATCCGATCCTGGTGAAGATCTATTCTCCAATGAGGCACTTACTGCTTCTTATAACAGATTCAAACATATGCTTGAGCAGCTAGGGTTAGCAGGTAAAGATGAGCAGAGTATTGTAACTTCTCTAACTGAATATACTTTGGCTCTGCATTTGTTTTCAGATGCTGTAACTAATAGGGACGATAGATTAAGGGACACATTATCAAATGTATTTGTTCGATTAGAATACGGATTAATGGCACTAAGTATTTATCTTCAGACAGGAGATTCACTGTAATATGTCTAAAAACAATAACCTAAGGCAAAACTTACTTATTGTTCTTGGAATAATTGTAATAGTTAGTATTGTTTACCTTGGCTTGAATAATCTGGTTCAGATTCCGAAGCCAGGTATTAACCTGCCTTCTAGCTATACCTTACAGGGTAATATTTTTGGCTTTGGAAGCAACTTCGCAGGGCAATTGGGTAAGAATAACTTTTTAAAATCTCCTGTAGGGCTTCAGAACTTGGGGGTAAGCAATGTAATTAAGTTTGAGACCGGAAATAAACACTCCATATTCTTAACTTCTAACGGAGAAGTTTTGCAATATGGCTTGAATGGTATAGAAGGTGAACAGACACAAAGGACAGTAGAAAAATCCGAAGGAAGTAGTCTGGATAATATTATAGATATTTCGGCCGGTTCAGATTATTCAATTGCCTTAGACTCGAATGGACAAGTCTGGGCATGGGGTAATAACTTAACAGGGCAACTAGGAAAAGGTGATAATACTTCCAGTATTTATGCTTTAAAAATTGAAGGGTTAAGAGATATTACAAAAATTAGTGCAGGCTATAAATTTGCATTGGCCTTAGATAGGTACGGAAATGTATGGGGTTGGGGTGGATCTTGTTCTGAAGAACGTAAAAAAGCTGCTGATGCATGGTTAAATTCCCCAAAAACTGTTCCTGGAATCGGGGGCTACTACGATCCTACGTCATCATCGTCTTCGGGTAACGACATTAACAATCAAACAGAAGATTACAATTCCTACTGTGCTAACCAGGAAGTTATAGGGTTTTCCTCCAAAACGCCGATTAAAATTGAGGGTCTATCGGCAATAAAGGAAATATCTGCGGGTTGGGGGCATACATTAGCAGTCGATACAAAAGGTGATGTGTGGGCTTTGGGTTGTAACCTATACATGCAGGTTTCAACAACAGCTGACCATATGAAGCCATATAGAATTCCTGAATTAAAAAATATTGTAGAAGTGTCCGCAGGTTATAGGCATTCATTAGCACTAAATTCCCTTGGGCAGGTTTATGGTTGGGGCTATAACCTGCGGGGCGATCTAGGAATTGGAAGCACTTCCGAGAAAGTAGACAAGCCAACATTATTAAAGCTAAAAAATGTTGAACATGTATTTGCATCTCACGATTATTCTGCCACACTTAGTAAAAATGGAGAACTTCATCTTTTCGGAGAAAATAACTCTGGAATAATAAGTTCAAATTTAAGTCAGATCTATACACCGGATCCAATAAGGACTTTGCCCGATATTAATATTACAGAAGTATCCGCGGGAAAAAATTTTGTATTAATTAGTTCTTCAAATTGAAACGATACGTAACAAAAAATATTCTATTACTTTCTCTTATTAGCTTCTTTAACGATCTGGCAAGCGAGATTATTTACCCAATACTGCCACTATATTTATCCAGTATAGGTTTAGGTTACGCAGCCATAGGTTCAATCGAAGGCTTCGCAGAGCTGGTCTCAAGTGTAAGTAAAGTTTTCTTTGGATTTTTTTCAGATAAATTAGGAAAAAAGGCAATATTCATAAAAATAGGATATGGAATATCGGCATTATCGAAGCCCATAATGGGTTTGACTCAGGCCTTCCCTTTAATATTAGCTTCAAGAATTGCAGATAGGTTCTCCAAAGGAATAAGAACTGCTCCAAGAGATGCAATTCTAATTGCGGAATCTAAGGAAGAAGACAGAGCAAAGGTGTTCAGCTTTCATAGGTCTCTTGATACCTTAGGTGGTGCCATTGCACCTATTATGGCATTGGTATTCCTAACAGCAAGTAACTATAACTACACTAATTTATTTATATATACTGCAATTCCCGGTTTTATTGTTGTATTTCTTACATTCCTTGTTAAAAGCAGTAAATTAGATAGTAAGGATTTAGTATTAGAAAAGAAAAAAAGAATTTCATTCAAATCTTTTCTAAGACTTTCTAGTAGTAACTATAAAAAGTTGCTTCTTGGAATTGTTTTAGTTTCGTTTATAAACTCAACTGATTTCTTTTTTCTATTAAGGGCAAAAGAATTAATTCAACTTAATAACGGTTACGGAACCTCTTTCCCAATAGACATTGCAGTACTTATTTTATACATAATCTACAACATAAGTTATGTAATTGTTGCAAATCCTATTGGGGCCTTAAGTGATAAGTTGGGACATAAGAAATCAATGATTTTGGCTCTTATCGTATTTGCAGTTGTGTATGGACTTTTTGCATATAATCTTCCTTTATATTCGTTAGTAGCAACATTTATCTTGTGGGGTGTATTTGCTACTGTATACGAAAACATTACAAAAGCCTGGCTATCCCTATATATTCCAAAACAATATAAAGCAACCGGAATTGGGTTGCTAGTTACATTAATGGGAATTGGTACCTTCTTGGGTAGCGTTATTATGGGAGCTTTAATCGATAGGTTCAATTCAAGTATCGCCTTCTCAATTACTTCGATAGCGGCTCTGCCTGTACTTCTTTATTTCGTATTCGTAAAATTTTCAAAAGAGACTCAGACTAATTGACTAGTTCTGTTAAAATAAGTGTACTTGTAATTATAGGGCATGCATAATTTTGATCTTACGGCCATAAATACACTGGAGGAGCTTAAGAGTTTTCTTCCAAAAGACTTGGATCCAAAGGAAATGGATTTAATTACTGCGGCTTATAAATACGCACTTAGTGTACATACAGATTCACTAAGAATATCTGGAGAAACTCAAATTTCACATGTTCTTACAGTTGCAAAATATGTAGCAGAGCTGAATTTAGATGTAGTATCGGTAGTTGCTGCAATACTTCACGATGTTCTGGAGCGATCTCCTGTTTCTATGAATGAAATCGATAAGCAATTTGGTACAGACGTTGCCTTTATTGTAGATGGACTGTCCCATATTAGAAAACTTTCACAAAATGTAGAAATTGACGATGAGCACCTGGATATGGAGAATTTTAAGAAGCTTATCTTTAATGCAACAGAAGATGTGAGAATTTTAATAGTAAGACTACTTGAAAAGCTTCACAGTCTACTAAATATAAGTTCTTTATCTGAAGAAAAACAAAAAAGAGCAGCCGAAAGAGCACTAAAGATATATGGACCTTTAGCTGAATACCTAGGATTAGGAATAGTGCAGTCATTAATAGAGGAACAAGCCTTCAAAATATTAAAACCAAAGGAATATAAAATAATTACCGATCAAATAGAGAATTATTTTAAGAGTTCGCAGAATATCTTTAGTACATTTGAACAGGAAATTACTAACATGCTTAAGCAATATAATATTAACTGTCACCCTATACAGGTTAGAAAAAAAGGAATCTACAGTGCATATCTAAAGATTAAAAGGAAATTCTTAACAGATAATACTGAACTCACACCTGAACTAGTTAGGAATCTATTCGATATTTACGCAGCAAGGGTAATAGTCAATACGGTAGAGGAATGTTATATGGTATTGGGCTTAGTACAGTCTAAATACGGTATTAAACCAGAAGAATTTAATGACTATATCTCAAACCCAAAACCAAACGGTTATAAGTCAATACATTTACTACTTAATTACATGGATACTACTCTTGAGCTTCAGATAAGGACCATGGAAATGCACGAGTACAATGAATATGGACCGGCAAGTCATGTTTTATATAAACTAAAGTCAAAAGGTGAAAATGGTAATTTTACACTAACAGAGGATCTATTAAAGTGGCAGGAAAAGGGTAATGATAAATATAGAATAAAACTATTTGCAGATAGTGTTTTTGTATTCACGCCTAAAGGATTGGTTATTAGACTCGACAAAGGATCAACCCCAATTGATTTTGCATTCAGAATACATACAGATATTGGCTATAAATACATAGGTGCAAAGGTCAACGGTAAAATGGTAAGTATGGATTATGTCTTACAAACTGGAGATGTTGTCGAAATAATAATTCAAAAGAAAGATAATGTTAGTCTTGACTGGCTAAAACATGCATTTATGACAGAAACAAAGGCTAGAATCCGAAGAAGACTCTAGCCTTGGTAATTACAATTGTCTGGAAGAGACTTTTAATGTAGCGATAATCTTGTCGCAAGTTTCGAAACCTTTTTCACAAATCGCAAATATATGTTCACCATTTGTTCCATCGCTTTCTTTCATAAAGAAGCCGGCACATTTGCCTTCCCAGCCGCTTACATTTATCTCGCTGCAATCAAAATAATTGGTCTGGTTTACATAGTAACTATTATCACCAGCATCTTTGAACTTAAGTCTTTTTATAGTGCCAAATTGTTCGTTAGTAATATTACCTTCTTCAGAAAGAATTTGTCCTGGAAAGCTTTCGTATGGATAATATAATAGTAAACTAAAATTTTCATTTTGAATTCTATAACCCTTTACTCTGTTCCCTTGTTCACTTACTTGGGTATACGTTGCATTCATCGGAACGTTAGCAACTTCGAATTTTTGAACTGTCTGCGACATCCATTCCCCAAAGTCGATTTCGGCTGAAATTGATTTTGTACTTTCCTCAACTACAGTTGTTTTAACATTAATGCTTAGAACTGCCTTATCGCAAAAGTCTTTAGAAGTAGTTGGACAGCTTATAAATATATATTCTCCATTTGCAGTTCCCATAAATCTTTCTCCACAAGGTTCACTGTAGCCATACATTCCCTCTGGCGACTTACATATACCATTTAAGTTATCATTTGTAGTATACATATATGTATTCTTATCTGTTTCTACAGATGTTGTAAATCTTGATATTGTCCCAAATTGTGAATTTGCCCCAACAACCGTAAGTGATGTATAGGCTGTAGGCATAGATTCGTAAGGGATAAACACATACATTGAGTTAGCGCCGTTAATTATTCTATAGCCAAGTATATGACTAGAATTTTCCTGAATATATGTACTGTCTTCAGGTACTACTAAATTTACATTAATTGATTTACTCCCATTCCAAACTGAGGTATTAATATCAAAGCTAATATCCTTAGTCTTTTCAGCAGGAGTTTCTTGTTCAGGTAACGTTTCTTGGTTAGGAGAGCTTACAATATTTTGATCAACCGTCCCGTTTGTAGAATCTTTTTTACCAGTTAATAATATAGTTATGGCTACGGTAAGGGCTATTAATGCAATTAATCCTGCAGTAATACCTACATAAATCCAGGCTTTATTTCTTCGTTTAGGCATTTTTACTTCTACTTCGGGTGTAGTTGTAACCGGTTGTGCCAATGAACCAGTATTCTGTTGAATATCCATGATATAAGGACAAATAAATTAAATATTTATACTATAGTAAATTTAGGTGTACATTGCCAGTTAATAGTATAATTCGATTATGGAAATTAAAGCAGAAAATCTAAAAAAAAGAACTAGACTAGATTCTTATATTGGCATTGTTTATCCGACCTTATCTAGATCCACAGTCAAAAAACTTATCTTAAGTAAGGTAGTAAAGGTCAACGGGGAATTCACAAAATTCAATAAGATATTAGTTGAAGGCGATCTAATAACCTTTGACGAACAGGCGCTAAAGGATTATATAGCGCAGACAACAATTACAGAGATTGAGCCTGTAAAAATGGAATTAGACATTCTATTCGAAGATGACGATATCATTGTGGTTAATAAAGCGGAGGGCGTAGTAGTACACCCATCCTATAATCATCTAAACGATACTTTAATGAATGGGCTAATATATCATATTCAAAATAGTGATAGCCCGTTTAGTAGAATAAGGCCAGTGAATAGATTAGATAAAGAGACTTCGGGTGTAATTCTATTCAGTAAAAATCTTGAAAGTCATAACTTCTATTCAAGGCAATTCAAGAAAAGAGAGGTAGCTAAAGAGTATTGGGCAGTTGTTAAAGGTGACTTTAATGATGAGTTAAGAGGCCAGACATTTATTAAAATTAGTGGTTTTATAGGCAAGAGTCCGGAAGGTTTTAGGTATAGGGTTGCAATAGACTCATTAAAAAATGAGTATGCCGAAACTGATATTTTCTTCCAGAAAAACTTACAAATGGGCGAATATGAATTTAGCCAGCTAAGAGTTATTCCACATACAGGAAGAACTCACCAAATTAGAGTGCACTTGGCAAGTTTAGGATATCCTATAGTAGGCGATACCTTATATAATGGAGTGCCATATAATAGAGTGCTTCTACATTCCCACACACTTAAGATTAAGAATATGAGTGGAGAGGAACTTGTCTTCAAAGCTGTGCCCAAGAATTGGTTTCAGGAAACAGACAGTCTTTGATATAAATCCAAAACAAGCTGATAAACAACCCTAGCTCTATTATTTTCTGCTGAATCAGTAGGGTTAATTTGAATGTTTGGTGTGGTTTCAAAACCCGTCTCAATACCAGGGAAGTCCTCAAGTCTACCTATTAAATATGTAAGACCATATCTCTCGGAAGAGTCAATAATTCCCTTAAGATCCTGCAATAGACTATCTCTGGCTTGGGTGTCTTCAAGTATTCTGGCTACCTCTGTAGCTATGAAATCATCGTAGGATCCTCCCGATAATATTGCTAGACGGCTTATTATCTGGTTTAATGAATTCCTATTAGTGAAATGTTCTAAAACAACTCCCTCTGAATCATCTGTCATTGTATTTAAATCTGTAAACATATAATAATTATAACATCTATTATTCTCCTAGTGGGTAAATGCTAATAATGGACTGCTTTGGAGTCCAGCCAGGTACATGGTTAATGGAAATCCTAACTTTCTTAGTTCTACCTACCTTAACTATCCTATCATTTCCTGATTTGTCTCTATATCTTTTGTATACATCACCGACTTCTTCGGGGAATTCAATATCTATATAGTCAGAGTAGGGCTTAGAACGATCAATTTTGGCACTTAATATCTCTAATAGTCTTTCTCGACTAGAAACAAATGCTCTTCCCATAAAAAGGTCATCAGAGAAAATTCCATGCACTGTTCTGGTAGCGTCTCTTGCAAATAGGTTAAGCATTTTGGTTTGGCTTACTGATTGACTGTGGCGGTCAAATGCATGAAAGTATTCGAATTTTCCTTCCATAAAGCTCAGTAAATATGTAGTAAAGGTTATTAAATCTCTATAATCGCTTATTCTTTGAAAACTATCAACTTCATTTTTTAATCGGTTAGCAGGAATTGATTTAAATATCTTTTCCATTCTATCGGTAGAGAGTCCAATGGTTGTAAAGATCATCTCTATTTCCGACATTGTGGCTTCCATGTTTTCAGCTTTTCTTCGTCTTTCTGCCAGTTGTTTGTTTTCGTCGGTGTTTTTAATTAGAGATTCAATTCTTTTTAATTTTACAAACAAATTTAAATTCAACTCACCGAATCGTTGTTCGTAGGCTAGTAATCTTTCTTCGTTGCCTCTTAGTGTGGCATATACAATATTTCCAGCAGGTGTGGGATCAATTGTAAGATCAGGGTTATAAATGAATTTGGCATCTTTTACATAATCCAAGAATATATCTAAAACGTAATCAATTGTTTCTGGTAGTACAGGTTGAGGATCGGTTGGGTCAGTTAAATAGTCAAAAACTAGGTCAATATATATTAACTGCTCATCTAAGGATGCACCCACCTTTAATGAATCTAGTGTCTGACTGATTACAACTTTAATTAAGTCCTCTAGGGCCAGATATTCTAGATAGATCTTTATAAATTCCTGAAGCAGAGGGGAACTGAATATTCTTCTTCCTTCATTTTTGTATTTTATCTGTTTAACCTCAGGTGAGCTAGTATCTAAATTATTGTTCTCAAGAACTAATTTAATTGCGTTAACAATCTTCGAAGGATCTCTTTCTTCACGGAAAAATGTTTCTATAAAATCTTTCGCGGAGAAATTTAATTCTGAAATAATTTTTGCATCCAGTTGCTGAAGCTCTTGTTTGGTTTCGAATAATCTTTTGTGTACAGGATTAAGTGCAGAAACTCTTTCTATCACAAAATCGGTTATTGACTCTGATTCTGCGATTGGTTTTAAATTCCTGAACGCTGCATTCTGAAGATTTTCAGCAGAATATTTTAGAACCCTTCGAGCATCTGCTGCACTATACAAAGCTCTGGTAAATGCAACATCTTCCTCGGTTCGCCTGCTTTCCCTCTTAAAATAAGCCATATTCGCAGTAGATTCTCCAATGGCTGCTAGGGCTTCAATCTCATCTTCGTATTCGTATTCTCTAAAAATATCCAGAATAGGATCTTGTGTCATATGTTTACTAGCTGCAAATTAACATAATTTTCTAAATCCTGACCTTTTGAAGTCAGAGATAAATAATTCTTTTCTATTTTAATTAATTTTTGTTGTAAAAGTCCATCTATATTTGAGTTTAAATTTGAAGTAATTTCTGAGTCAAATTCACTATTTATTTGATCAAGGTTAATACCTCGATTAGTTCTTAAATTTAAAATAATTCTTTCGTTCAATAAATCGTTAGTGCTCAACTCACTAATATTTTCCTTAGGACTTTGACCTGTATTAATTAAATCAATATATTTTTCAAGACTGTTAATATTATTGTATCTCATATTGTTTATTCTTGAGTGTGATGACGCTCCAAAACCTATATAGTCTTGTCCTTTCCATATATTTAAGTTATGTTTGCATTCATAACCATTAGCTGCAAAATTCGAAATTTCGTATTGAAAGAATTCACTATTGTTCAAGACTTTCTTAGAAAGTTTATACATTTTCCTGTCAAGGTTATCGTCCATTCTTTTGAATCTTCCACGTTTTTCTAGATAACCGAAAATAGAATCCGGATCAATTTCTAAAGAGTAAGTAGAAATATGTTTCGGTTCAAGTTCAATTGTTTTTTCGAGTGTCTGTTGCCACAGTTCCAGTGTCAGTCCCGGTATACCAAATATTAAATCTAGATTTATATTGCTAATAGCACTATTTTTTACTATTTCGTATCTTTCTTTAAATTCGTCAAAGGTATACAGCCTTCCCATAAATTTTAAAATCTGATCATCTGTTGACTGTAGTCCAATGCTAATTCTGTTCACGCCGACTGATAGGTAGTCTTCAATCTTTTCCAGAGTTATTGTTTCTGGATTTGTTTCAATAGAGATTTCACAAAACGAATCAATATTAAAATTACTTTTTATTGTATTTATAACTTCTACTACATAAGGTGAGTCTACTAAGGAGGGTGTTCCTCCTCCAACATATATAGTTCTAATATTATAATTTTGTAATGTATGCTTATGATCAACTATTTCTTTTTGAAGAGCTTTAAAGTATTCCTCTAGTCTGGATTTTCTACCGGGAATTACATAAAAACTGCAGAATCGGCACTTTGCTTTGCAGTATGGTATGTGGAAGTATATATTTAGATCTTTCATGTAAGAATTATACAATTAATGCTACAGATGTATAATGAGTTAATAATTCTTACTTTTCTATTATGTCAAAAACAGCAGATAATTTAATGAAAGCTGCACAGGGCGAGGCTTTTGCCAGGTTAAAGTACATGGCTTTTGCCCAAAGAGCTATGGAACAAGGCCATCCAGAAGTAGCGCAATTATTTGAGGAAGCTGCAGGAGCGGAAACAATTCATGGTATTAACCATTTATTGGCTATGGGATTTGTAAAGAGTACAAAGGAAAATATTGATGCAGCTGCATCAGGTGAACAAGATGAAATAGATGAAATGTATCCAAGAATGATTGAAGAAGCCAAAGCAGATACTGAACTGTCTGAAGAAGAAAGACACAAAGCAATTAAAGCTTTTGAAACCGCAATGATGAGAGAAAAAGCTCACGATGCCATGTTTCAGGAAGCAAGTAAAAACTTTGTAGATTGAATATAGAAGGAATGGGGGCATGCGCCCCCTAGTTCTTGGCAAGAGCACCTTTTTCGGTGCGTTTTCTTGCCGCTTCATTGATTGCTCTTACCTTTGCATCTGCTCGCAATAGAGGTTTTACAAGCAGTAACATTGCTGCTACCCAACCATCAAAGAACAGAATTGTGAGCGGTATACTGCCTCCCATCCAGTTGTTGATTACGTAGTAAGGTCCAATAACCAGCAACATCATTGATGGAAGGCTCATGTAGAACCACCCCAGAGTAAGAGCCAGAAGAATTAGATACTTGAGTGATCGGATAATCATTATAGCCCCCTAAATTCTTCATTTAGTAAATTATAACACCAGGTTTTATTTATCAGCTATAGATATTCCTGGTTGACTTGATATTCAATAAGATTTAAACTCAGATTAACTTAAATTATTACTAGCAAAATATGAACGAAGCAAAGTCTTCAGAGCTTTTCCCTAAGCCTGTCGTAAAAGCAGGATTCGTTTTTGGTGCAGCATCTGCTGTATTGAACCTTTTAGGAGTAATTCCTATTTTAGGTATTTTCTTCAGCTTATTAAACTGGGTAGTAGGTGTAGCCTCAGGTTATGTTGTAGTATCAACAGTGGGTGGAAGTAAAGAGAAATTACCTGATGTAATAAAACATACTGTAGTAACAGGAGTAATAGCTGGCTTAGTATCCGGATTTGGAGGCGGCGTAGCATCCGTATTGAATGGATTACTATTTGCTAGAGTAAGCTTTTTTGGAGTTTACTATACCCCAGGTTTAGCTGATTATATAGGTTGGTTTATTGGTGCATTTGTATGGGGTGTTGTAGGAATGGTTATTTGGAACACTGTTGGTGGAGTTATTCAGGTTTATTATACACCTGATAAATTACCTGCATCAGTTAGAGTTCAGCTTGACAAGGTTGTTGCATTCTTAAAGAAATAAGTCAGAATTTTGTAAGAATTTATAGGTAGCATTCTTAAAGTAAATTATTAAAAAAACTTTATGAAGGCTACCTTTCTTTTTTCTATTTTTATTTTAATCCCTTATCTTTTTTCTATACATTTAAGTGCTGACACTAATCTAATTATTAATGAATTGTTGCCAGATGCAGTAGGTACTGACACGGGAAAAGAATACATTGAAATTTATAATACAAGCAGTTCGGCAGCTCAATTAGTTAATGCCTATTTTATAAATACTTCTCAGAGTGGTAGCAGTAAGAAAATTATTATTCCAGATAGCCAAATAAATCCCAATTCGTATTTTGTTATAGCAGAAGACTTGACTACCCTACAAATAAGTAATGGTATTTCTATTGGGAATGGAAAACTTGCTCTTTTCAATGATTATGGAAAATTACAGTTATTTAACAATGGAGTATTAGTTTATGAATTAAGCTATGGAGATTCAAAAGAGGGTGTGGCTTGGGAATTAGATGGACCTTTGTGTGGAAACTTATTGAGCTCCATTTACAACACGGTTGGGCTATACAATTCAGTTAGTATAAGCACCTGTTTTAATATTCCTATTTCTTATACAGTTATCCCAATAAATCCTCCGAGAATCGAATTTTCACTAGACTCAGTGGTATGGACCGATACATTATCATCATTCATAGGTAAGGATATCTACTTTAGATTTATTCCTACCATAACTCAATCTCCTATATCCGAAAAATGGACAGATAAGAATAATAATCCAATTAGTTCACCTCATAAGTTTAATACAGTCTACTCAGATTCAGTTAAATTAGAATTAAAATACGATGACCAAACAATAAATTCTGAAAGTATGAGGATAAATATTCAAAACAATATTACAAATAAAGTTGTTATTACTGAAGTTTACCCGAGTCCTGAAAGTGGAGACGACGAGTGGATTGAAATTTATAATAATGATTCTCATTCTATTAATCTAAAAGATTATGTAATAGAAGAAAAAACATCCACTGGTGTAACTAATCGGAAATCGCTTCTGCCCGATGTAACAATCGCTCCAAGGGAGTACTATGTAGTTTACGAAGAGGATCTTACAATAAGCTTAAATAATTCCGGAGATTCGATTTATTTATTTGATATAAACGGTAATCAGATCAATAAATTCTCTTATACACAAGTTAGTACGTCTCAATCCGTTGGTAGGAAATTTGAGAATGGAGTATTTTCAGAAGAAACTTTTATTTTAATGTCTCCGACTCCAAAGGGAGAAAATCGTTTTGTAAATTCAAAGAACAATCTTGAATTTCCGTTCTATACTATTTTGGATATTAATTCCTTACAGGGAGGAACTGAATTTATGCTCAAGGCAAATATAATTGGTTCAGTCGATAAATATGCATTCCTTGAAGATAACACCATGAGAATAAAAGCAAAATTAACTACAATGCTCGATCGAGATTTATTAAATACATTCTCGCTAATTAAGGCTAAAGTTGTAACTAAAAATGGTGCTAAAAATATTGAAATTAATCCTGCTAATATTGAGATAATCGATTATATAGACCCTGCACCAGTAGCTTTAAATTTGTTTAATCCCGAGACAAGTGATATCGGTAAACTTGTAGCCATTTCTGCAGTAGTAGATCAGGTTTATTCGAATAGAGTAAGGGTGAGGTTAAGCAATGACACTTTTAGTGTTTATTTTTATGGTCCAGCAAATTTAATAGAGCTTAAAAAGGGCACAATACTAAATATAATAGGGGTAGTTGACTATTATAGAGGCGCATTCAGAGTCATTGCCAATGAATATTACTTTCCAAACGTGCTTTCGGAATTCATGGCAGTAAGTTATCCGACTTCATTCCCTCAAAAGGACAGTTCGTTATTGCCTAAGCAGTACCCAACTGATGAATCGAGAACTTATCTAATATTACTTGGTTATTTAGTTATTTTGATTGTACTAATTACAGAAGTCATTAGGGCTAGGAAGGCAATTCACAAGTCATTAAAAAAGAAGTTAAGTAAGATAAATTTATTTGGTAAACCCGTGATAAAATATTAGCCATGCAAGTATCAATTTTAGAGAAGCAATATAGCGTTGTCGTTTCGCCCAAAAGATTTATAAAGGATAAGGTGGTTATAGGAAGTAATTCTATTACAATTTTTCAGGCTGAGGACAGTAGAAAGCATCCCAAAACAATTTTTGAGGATTGGCTTAAGGAATATTCCCGCAAGATAATAACCGACAGAACCAAAATGTTGGCTAAAGAAAATAACTTTGAATTCAAGAAAATAAGTATTAGAGAGCAGAGCACTAGATGGGGGAGTTGCTCAAGTGAGAAGAATCTAAACTTTAATTGGAAATTAATTCTTGGTCCCCAAAAGGTATTAGATTACGTAATTGTACATGAATTATCTCACACAGTGGAAATGAATCACTCGAAAGCATTTTGGCTTGTTGTACAAAAAGTAATGCCTGACTACTTAACATACAGGAATTGGCTTAGAGTCAATGGGAATTCTCTTAAGGTAGATTAAAAAACCCTCCTTTCGGAGGGTTTAGTTTTACTTCTCAGCTTTTTCTTTCAATTTTCTTTCAGCCTTATCTTCATAGCTAGATGTCATACTACTATACATATTTGTTAAGAAATTAGTTTTACTTCCTAATCCAAATTTCATTGATAGGTAACCTCCGATTATAAATAGAGCTCCTATTAGTAATAATCTAGCGTCATCTTCAATTGCAGTCTCAGGAATTACTGGAATTACACTACAACCATTTGTACAAGTTGTTGCTGTACATCCGTTTAGTACACATTTACCGGCAGTACAACTATGATTATTTGGACAATCATTGTTTGTTCCGCATGGACCGCCACATAACGGTACACAACCATTTGTACATGTAGAACTTGTGCATCCGTTTAGTACACACTTACCCGCAGTACAACTATGATTATTTGGACACTGGGCATTTGTTGAACATGTTGATCCGCAAACAGGGACAGTTGGCGTACATGTATTATCGGAACAATTCCCTGGTGTTAAGCAAGTGTTAAGCTTACACACTCCTGCATTACAAGTATGACCTTGAGGACATAAATTATTTGTATCGTTACAAGTTGCACCGCAAGCTACTTCTACAGGGCAAGCACCTCCCGTGGCTGCAGCAGCACAGTTTGAATTCGAAGTCCAACCCGTTGGGCAAGATGTTCCGTTGAATTGTTGATTTTCACAGGCATTTGCATCTGTTGCACCTACTGTACATCTATAACATTGAATTGTGGGTTCAGTACAAGTTAATGTAGATACTGTAGCTGTATTACTATATAAATTATTTATTGCAGTATAAGCAACTCTTACATAGTAAGTCTTTGCAGGGTCAAGTGTTGTTAATGGAGCTCCAGTACCGCCAGTAGCAGCAGTAAATCCATTAGGTGCTGTTGTAGTTGTACCAGATGTTACTGCTTTATGATAAAAATTTGTTGCAAATGTGTTTGAATCACTAATATCTACTACATATTGACTATTGTCACCAGTTACAGCATTCCATGTAACTGTTACTTGATTAGTATTACTAACACAAGCAGCAGCAGCACTTACTGTAGGAGTCTCGACAGGACATGCGCCACCTGTAGCTGCAGCACCGCAATTTGAGTTATTAGTCCAGCCTGTTGGGCAAGATGTTCCATCAAATTGCTGATTTTCACAGGCATTACCATCTAATGTTCCAGTTGTACATCGATAACATGTAATCTTTGGTATTTCGACAGGACATGCACCGCCAGGAGCAGCTGCCGAACAAACTGAATTTGTAGTCCATCCTGTAGGACAAGATGTTCCGCTTACTGTTTGACTAGTACAAGTATTTCCATCATTTGTAGGGTCAGTACATTTATAGCAAGTAGTTTGTATTGTTAAATTACATAATTGTTGAATTTGTGCAGGTGTTGGATTTTGTCCATTTAATAGCACATAACTATTGTATTGATCTCTGTCTACACATTTTGCAGTAGTTAATTGGCTGGCACCAGCTCCAGATGTCGGTACGCAATAGGTAGTATCTGCAACATTAGGTCTTGAGGTTGTACATGATGGACCAACTATGTATCTACAAGTCGATTTTCCATCTGCACATAAACCTACGCTAGCATTGCATGTTTGTCCGCAGACTCTTCCTGCCGAACAATCACAGTTTGCTCCAGGTATTGTTTTTCCCACAGGGCAGAA
This sequence comes from Patescibacteria group bacterium, assembly GCA_016861265.1. GTDB lineage: Bacteria > Patescibacteriota > Dojkabacteria > J137 > J137 > Brojett037. The sequence continues at coordinate 254,993 of BOLA01000001.1, read as the reverse complement.
TACATTTGCACATTTTTTTACACCACCACCTTCATCTCTACAAACTGTTGTTCCTCCATTTGCAGCTCCTTTACAATCTGCATCCGTATTGCATCTTTCTCCGCATGCAACTTTCTTAGGTGCACTACATTGATTATTACAATTTGAACTTGTATATGTTCCATTTGCATCGTCTCTTACGCAAGAGTTATTGCTACATTTATATTTTGGAGTAGTTTGATTACAATCCCCAGTGTAGTAAACAATGTAGTCAATCATACCGCTACCGTATGATGCACTATTAAACACATCGATTTGTACAGTAATTCCGCATTCTCCAGTAGGAACAGATTCTCCACCTGTGAATCCATTGTTTTCCCAGAATGGTGTAGCACCTCCACCTCCACATTCATTATGTCTTCCAGTACACTTAAACATTTTTACAGCCGAACCACTACAACTTGTTCCGCTACATTTATGTGCAGGACAGGTAGAACCTCCACCCGAACAACCAATTCCGGTACCGCAACAATTAGTAAATCCAGCACCAGTAAATGCTCCTGTTTCGGTGGGAGCCTGGCTTTCTTGTAACTTTACAGTTACATAAATACTTACACCTGCGAGAATCGCAGTAAGAAAAATCAATATTGCTAAGGTAATCTTTTTTCTGTTCGACATAGGTTGGTCCACTGTAAAGTTAATTTAAGTCAGTATTTCAAAATTTATAAGGTATGTCAATTTGAAGTATTAATTTTTTCTTCTATATTTGCTTCCTAGTAAATTTGCTACCATATCCTCTCCAATTTGAAATCTAAAAATCAGAATTGCAACTAATATGAACGCTGCACCAATTAGTAATAGCTTAAAATCATCGACAAGTGCAGTATTAGGCAGTGTATTAGTGTTTTGACTAGGTGTATTTGTATTTGTTGTCTGAATTACGCATGAATGTTTTGAAAGTAATGCGAATGTATTTGTATTGCCAGTGGTGTTGCTTGTATTGTATGTTACAGTGGCGTTTGAACTTGTTCCATTTTGAAATGTTGCTAATTTGGCTTTAGGAATTCGAATTTCGTAGTTTAGTGTCTTTGTTTGGTTAGCATTATACGTTCTTTCTGCTGAAGTTTCTGCCCATGTAATTTTATTGCTTGCAGTCGTTCCGTTATTACTTACATTAGTTGGAATGATTCCATTAGAAATTAAACTTGTATCAATGACTTCTTCCACTTTAGTAATTGTTCCGCTAACTGTACTAATATTACTAATACTGATTGTATATTTTAACAGAGCGTCCCCAGAAGCTTCGCAGGTCGCAGCATATGAATTTGTAATTCTAAATTGAGGGTCAGCCAATTGGGTGGTCCCATTATTATTTGTATTATTTCCGGTATTAGTATTTGTTCCTGTGTTAGTACCAGTGTTGTTTGTTCCATTTGGAAATGAAGCTGGGAACGATACAGGTGTATTTGTTCCAGCTCCGCAAGCTGCTGAAAACTTCTTTACAGTTGTGCCGCATGCCCCTAGTGAGTTTACTCCTGAATTCTCAAGCTCAAGATACATTTGTACTGTTCCACAAGTTACGTTACCAAGGTAGTCATTTAAATTTACTGCACTTCCGGAGGCCACTGGACTCACTGGTATTTCGATTGGATTAGTAGACACACACTTTTCGTTATCTTTTTTCAGTTCACTGCAAAAGTGGACATAAACCTTAGATGGGTTACATACTCCCGATGGTATGGTACAAGTATTGGTAGAGCTATTGCAGTTGGCAAGAATTGGATTGGTCTGTGCTCCAGTCTGGCTTTGAAGGTTATTATTATTAATTGCCGTACTAATTACTATGCTTATTCCAGCCAATACTATAGTGGCAATAATAAGAATTGCTATTAGCAGTTTTCTATTCTTAGTCATTTATTATTAGTTTAAACTCTTCACAGTATTGCAGAAATTATAAGACGTGTCAAAGAGCCCTAAATAGATCTATAAAGGGTTGCAGAACTTATTACTCATGTAGTATTTATATAAATTGGGCTAAAACTCGATTTATTGCTAAAATTATCTGTTTAAAATTATAAAAAATGCTTAATATACAGGACTTAAAGGTTGCCCTAACTGATGGCAATAAGGAGATAATACACGGATTGAACTTAACAATTAATCCAGGAGAAATTCATTTATTGAACGGGAATAATGGCTCGGGTAAAAGTACCTTGGTAAACACATTGATGGGAAATCCTATGTTTTCTATTACAAGTGGTAAAGTTCAAATAAAAAACGAAATCTATTCCGAATATATTTTGAGTAAAATTGATTCCGAATTACTAGAAGATAATATATTTGACTTAACCGAAATGGATACTGACCAGAGATCTTTATTAGGATTGTTTTTAGCAAATCAATATCCCGTTGAAATTCCGGGAGTAGCATTAACAAATTATCTTAGACTTATTTATAATTCACGACTACCTAAGGAGGAGCAAATTAGTGTATTTAAATTTAAAAAATTATTAGAGGAAAAAGCAAACATTATTAATTACCCAAAACATTTACTATCTAGAAATTTAAATGAGGGTTTTTCAGGAGGAGAAAAAAAGAAGACCGAGATTTTACAAATGCTGGTAATCGAACCCAAATATGTTTTTCTTGACGAAATAGATTCTGGGCTAGATAGGAATTCCGTAAAAGAAGTATTTGAAGGTATAGCTACTTTTAAGGAAATGAATCCTAATTGCGCATTAGTGATAATCACACATTATGATAGAGCATTGGAATACTTGAACCCAACATTTGTTCATGAAATGAGTGGCGGTAACTTAATTAAATCAAATACTTGATTTGAGTATTAAGGGACTCTATACTGTTTTTAGCACTTTAAGCCAAAGGCTTACCCTAAAAAAGGGGTTAATTAATTTTTTTACTGTATCTATATGATGGCACCTCGAAAGAAAGAAATGCCAATGGATGACTCTATGATAGAGGAATCACCATTGCTGGCAGCAAGACCGGTACGAACAAGTACTGTCGATCCAGCTAAGCTGGATAGAACCCGATTCACTGAAATACGAGATATGGAAGGTGACGGAAATTCATTGCGAATTATTATATTTATTGCAGTTATTATTGTAATCGGTGTAGTAGCTGCATTATTAGTAAGGAATTCTGTGATGAATCAGAATAGTACTACCAACGAAACAAATACAACTAATACTACAACAGAAACTATTTCTAGTGCATATATTGTTTCGGTATCACCTTTAGCAGATTCTTCTGCGGTAAATGTAGTTAAAAACGCAGATTATGTTGATTCAGCAATTGTTACTTTAGGAGACTCCACTGCGACAGAAGAGCAGACATCTCTAGATAAGATCTCTTATTTAAGATATGCAACATTTGCTAGATTAACTTTCGATTTAAATACTTCGGATAAAAAATTACCAAAAACTACAGTAAATTTTGATTCAGTAGGAAATAAATTAACCATAGCATTTGAAACACTAGGCAGTGTTGCAGAAACATTAAAAGAAGATGAGACTATAAACGATATTGTTTCAGAAATAAGATACGTTTCGACTAACAATAGCTTTGTAGTTATGTTTAAAGATGGTGTTAAGTATTCTGTTAAAAAAGATGGAGATAACCTTGTATTTGACTTTAAAACTAATACAGAGTTAGCTAAACCAGAAACAACAACCACGCCTACAACAACTACAAACACGACTACAACTACCAATAATTCGACAACCACAAACAACTCAACTACTAATGTAGATAAACCAAAGGCACCTCATTTGAATAATGAATTTTCTCAGAATAAACAATACGTAGTTAGCTCAGTTACAGACAATAAGCTTGCACATAATGTTTATTATTTTGATAATTATGGAAGTTCATATGAATTTTCATGGGCACAAACCGGTGTAATTGGAGATAATAATGTACCAAATGCTACTGCATATTACGATACAACAACTGCAGGCAAAACGTACTTAATGGTAGAGGTTTCTAACTTAACCCAGGAAGTTATGACTGCAAATAACAAGACTTCTCTTACGCTGGATGATATTGAGGCAAAAACTGGAGCCACAACTGCCGGAGCTACACTTGTTAAAGTAGATTTACTTTCCTTTGAGAATGGAACAGCAAAATACAGATTAGAATTAAGCAAGAAAACAGATTACAAATTATGGGTAGATAAAACTCCTGACAATCAAACGGGAACTATTAGTGTTACTATTAAAAATTAATAGTAAGAACTAACAAAAAAGGGATCGAAAGATCCCTTTTTTGTTTAAATATTTAGAATAGTTTAGCGTGCAGCTCTTTGGCGGAGGTGTCGCTTAGATTAACATAACTGACTCTTACTGTATATTTTATGTCTGAGTCCGATTTGAATTGATCAATCAATTCCCATGACCACAGATGAGCCCCTACCGATTCTAATTTGTTAAGCACAAATGAGTTAACATCCACATCTTGTGCCAAATTAACATTAGCATCTAGAGTTACAATCTTTTGAGTTACTTCTTGAGTTGAGCTTTTTTTGTTCTTATTAATTATGGAATCTATTAAATCAATATTAATTTCAGCTACACTTGCTTCTACGAACTCATTCTTGTTTGTAATATAAATAACTCCCACAACCTGGTTCTCAATTCTAATTTGCCAACTAGTTAACGGGTGTGAAGATCTTGGAGGATTAGCATCTTTTATATACTCAATTTTATCCATTCCCAGGTAACGTATAAGACTTTCAAGTTTAAGCTTTAAGTAGTTAATATTATTATTAGCTATTAACATACCCAGTGAGTTTATTTCCGTATAAGTTCCTTCCTTTTTACCAAATATTTTTCCTATTTCGAATAATTCAATAGGAGCAATATTATTTTTTATATATGTTTGGGCTTGTCCTAATAAGCTTACGGCAATAGATTGTCTTAAAAAAGGTACTTCTTCGTTTATTGAGTTTGTAACTCTTATAGCATCCCAATCTATAAATCTTGTTAGATCATTGGATTTTTGGTCTACTAAGACCCACGATCTTACTTCGTCTAGACCGTTGGTTGCTAAACAATTGGTTATATTATCCATTAAGTAAATTCTTGTAGGTGTAATATCTTTTACCACTTGCGTTGTTAAATAATTTGACGGAATATTATTGAAGCCTTTCATTCTAATAATTTCTTCGAATGCATCCTGTTGTGTTTCAATATCGAGCCTATTAACCGGTCTTAGTACTTTTACAGAATTATTATTGTCAGCTATTATTTTAAATCCTAAATTTTTTAAGTATTCCTTGGATTCAGTGTAAGTAATGGGAATGCCGGCCACCTGTTGAACCTTGTCCAAGTCTACGTTAATTTCAATTTCAGGAGTAATTTGAATGTATTCATCAAATAATTCAGAAACAATAGTCCCTCCGCAATTTTCAAGTATTAAACTTATTAACCATTCGAATGCCTGCGGTATTGAGTTAGGATCCATGAATTTCTCTAATCTTGTACCTGCCTCAGTTACTATTTTTAGGTCTCTTGCATTTCGTCTTACCAATGTACCGTTATAGACTGCCATTTCAATAATCACCTTTTTTGTACTATTTGTAACGGCATCGTCTTTTCCACCAATAAAGCTAAGCGATAGAGGTCTTTTCCCGTCTGTAATTAGCAGACTATCGGCTGTAAGTTCTACTTCTTGACCGTTTAAAGTAGTCATTTTAGGGTATTTACCGTTATTAACTTCCCACGTAAGGGCATCACCTACCAAGTCAGTATCAAACACATGAGAAGCATGTCCGGTTTCAATCATTACATAGTTGGTTAGATCTACTAAATTATTAATACTGTTAATATCGTATAGACTTAGGTAATCTTTTAACCATTCAGGAGATTCTTTTATTTCTAGGTCTATAAGCTTTACAGCCTGAACTCTTTTTACAGCTTCCTTTGCGCTAATTGTAATAGGTAATTTATAGGTGTTCCCTCCAAGGCTTATATTATATTCAGGGTATTTTAGAGGTATTTTGTAATAAGCGGAAAGTTCCCTTGCTAGTCCCAATACACCAAAGGAATCGGCTCTGTTTTGTCTAACTTCAAGATCAAGAAAGTAGTCTTTTTGCCCGTTGTAGTCGACTTCTATGAATTTATCCAGCATAAAACCAGTCATTGTAAATACGTTGGCAACATCCTTTGCGGATGCTGATAATTCAGGTAAGTACTTCTTTAACTGGGAGTATAGAACTTTCATATTTATTTATGTAATTTGCCAACTAAACTTAATATTATACCTTTTGATTTTAACCTTTGTTCCGTAATAATTTCAAACCAATCAAGGTTAATTTGAAGCATTTTTAATAATTCCGATGGTTCCATTATTAGATTATTGCTGTCGGCAATTGGGTGTTCGATTAGGTATTTCTGTCCTTTAGCAATTTTAGCCGAGACCGATTCACCAATTAGCTCTATATTTCTAGCCAAGTCCTCTTTGGCTACATATCCGCAGCTGGTGGCAGTAGAATATATTATCAGGGCTCAAGGGCTGGCCGGTAAGCGCATTGGTATTTATAGACGCAATACTGCCTGTATGCCATATAGCTTTAAGCAAAAAGGCATTAGTTACAAGTAATAGGTTGGAATTGTAGTTACTTAAAGCATTAAAAAAAATATAGAATAAATCTTTATCTTTATTGTTTTCGTAGCAGAGTTTATCAATAACTTCACAAAATAGCTGAATTACTAGCATTCCGAGATTATCTTTCTTCCACCGAAGAAACTCATTAATAACCTTTATTTCGGTAATGATAGGAATTTGATAACCCTCTAAAGACTTGGCTTCTACTTGATTACAGAGCTCAATTGAATGAGATTTTCTACTGGTACTTTTCTTGGCACCTTTAGCGAGAAGAGTATTTTTGGCACCCTCACTATCAATTAAATGGATTATTTTATCGGATTGCCCAGAACTATAAATTCTATAAATTATTCCTTTGGTATTGTTTGATCGCATATTCTTACGATTCTATCATTTAAAGTAAAATTTTATATGATTTACTTTTCTGATAGATTAAATAATAATGTAATGTAATAAAGTTTTCAAAGTTATGGATCACTTACCAAGAAAAATTGAAACCAAAACGAGTCCATTTTCCTTGCCTAAATCAACAACAAATTCTATTCAGAATAAGAGGATTAAGACGATGGTTTACTCGCCAAAAAAGGAGAATAACTTCTTTTATTTGGCTACAAGTGTATTTGTTATTCTTGCAACAGGAATAATTGTATATGTCTTAATATCCCTTTCTCAGTTACAAAAGCTTTCTCAAGTTAGTAATACAACAAATACACCCAACGATACTGTAGAAGTAAGCGACACAGATACGATTCAGTCCAAATGGGCACTAAGGGAAATAAAGATTAATAACAATGTTGTATGGAGTCTGCAGTTACCATCGGCGTTTATTGAAACTACTGTAGGAGCTTCTGATGGTATTACCATCTTTTCGGGTGATGAAATGGGAGAAAGCTATAAGCTGCAGTTAGGATTCCCTTTATTTACTAACTACCCTGGAGGTGAACCAGAAGACTTAAAATCTTGGATACAGAAGGAATTAGACTTTCTAAAGCCTGAGGATTCATTGAATGTAAAATCAGAAAGTTTTACCCTAAGTAATAACGTACAGGCAACTCTCTTACTTAATATGAATGAAATTACAGCCGATAGTGGAAATGCAAGAGTATTTGGTCAAAAAAAGAGTTTGGTATTGTATATATCAAAGACTAAGAATAGAAACTTCAGCAAGATAACTTTAATACCACAAGGTGAATATAGAGAAGAAACTGCAAAAAGTATTATAGAAAGAATTGCTTCCTCAATAAAGTTTTAGCTAATAAAGCAGCCCTTTGGGCTGCTTTATTAAACGTTATACTTTTGGAAGTACATAGAAGTCATCAGCATCTTCTATTTTGTGAATTAACTCAATACCAGCTTTGGAATCTATTAATCCATTTTTTATTTTATCCTCAACTACCTCTATTCTCGCTCTCTTGAAAGCATCTAGAAGTTCTTTGGATTCAACACCCAAATAGTCGGCCGCTTTTTCAATAGTGTTGACGTTAGCCTGAGCAGCTACTGAATATATAGGTAATACAGATGAAACTGCAGCAGTCGCTGCTACAGCCGTTGTTACAATAATTTGTCTTTTCTTCATAGTTAAAAAGTTCAAAAATAAACTTTTCTGGAAAGGTAACCTTTTATTTTTGTATTTAATTAATTCCTGATAACCTCAGGTAGAGTAAAGGTACAATATTCCATTAATTAAATCATAGTGAAGTTCTATGAAGAATGTGTGAAGAATCTATCTAAATTTTAATAATAAAACTTACACCTTTACCATTCTCATTATTTTTTGCCTCAATATCTCCTCCTAGCACCTCAATTATTTCCTTAACTATCGCAAGTCCCAAACCAAGTCCGCCGGTTGATCGATTTCGAGATTTCTCAACTCTATAAAACCTTTCAAAAATCTTTTTAATATCTTCTTTAGGAATTCCAATTCCGTTGTCATTAATGGTTATTTTATTACCGTCCCTATTTATTACAATTTCAGTACCCTTAGAATATTTTACTGCATTATCAATAATATTTATTAAAACCCTATGCATTAAGTATTTATCTGTCTTTATGACCTCCTTTTCTTCAATATTATTTACCAATTTAATTTTATTATCATCTAACTTACTTCCTATGGTTGTTCTTGCTTCCTCTACAAGATCGTGTAGATTAACCTCTTCATCCTTCTTGTTTGGTAGCTTGGTGCGTAGTTTGGTGTATTCGTACAACATATCAATAAGATTGTTCAATCTTTGAACTTCCTCAAGGGTAGTATTTAATCTCTTTGCATCAGGTTCAAAGACTCCGTCTATCATGCCTTGTATTTGCCCACTTAAAGCGGTAATTGGTGTTTTTAACTCGTGAGCCACATCAGAGATCAGATCCTTCCTTAGTATTTCTTGGTATTCCAATTCAGTTGCAAGGTCGTTAAATTCTTCTATTACCTGGTCAAACTCGCTTTCACCAGTCTTGACCAGCTTATCTTTGAATCTACTTTTCTTTAAATTCTCAATTCCAACTCTTAATTCTCTTAAAGGCTGGGTAATTATTATCGAGAAGATTGTTCCTGCTATTAGAGACATAAGTAGTCCTAATGCCCCAGCAAAAAATAATGTATTAAATAGTGAATCATTAAATTGTTTCCTGATTACTTCAACTGGTGCTACGGGAGATTGTTTTACTAGGAACAGATTTCCGTCAATAAAACGTATTGTTGCACTTTGGAACTCGCTCTGAGCTGTGGTAATTGCAAATATACTAATATATGCAAGTACAATAGCAGTAATAAGAAAAATACCGGCAAATATTTTAACTGAAGTTTTTGAGGTTACTCTTTTAACTCCCGATTTTATATTCATAATGAATCATTAAATTTATAGCCCTTACCAATTACAGTAAGTATAAATTCAGGTAGGTCTTCTGTTACCTTTAGCTTTTTTCTAATATTTTTTATATGAACATCGACTGTTCTATCTAAAATATCGCTACTCCCAAAATCATTGTAGGCTTTTAGAATTATGTTCTCTCTATCAAATACCTTCCCAGGATTTTTAAATAAGGTGGTGAGTATATTAAATTCGGTTGTTGTTAGTTCAATTAGTTTTTCCATTACTTTTACCTGCTGCTTTTCTTCGTCTATTTGCATATACTTGTTAGCTAAAACGGCATTTGAAGTTCTCTTTAATAATGATTTCACTCTGGCTACCAATATTGCAGGATTAAATGGTTTCTTAAGGTAGTCATCGGCTCCGCACTCGAGTCCAATTAGTTCATCTTGATCTTCAACCCTGGCCGTAACCATAATTATAGGTATATTTGATTTGGAACGAATTCTTTTACATACGGTAATGCCGTCGATACCTGGTATATTTATGTCTAACACTACCAGTTCAATATTTAATTTCTCGAATAGACTTAAAGCTTTTGCTCCATTTTCAGCCTCGAATACATTAAAACCAGCTTTTTTTAGATAAGCAGTCTCTATTTCTCTAATTGAATTTTCATCTTCAACAACCAATATGTTCATGCAGATATTTGTCCCATTTTCTGATCAATTAATTTATGCAATAGCCTTATTAAATGCTGCATTCCATCCATGCTTTGAGGATCTAAGTCTAGTTTTTTTATTCCAGCTTCGAACTCATTAAGTGAAGTCTTTGCTAAAAAGGCGTTAGTAGTTCCTTTGTTTTCGTTTGTTTCCTCACCTAATGCCTTACCTACAATACTTAGGTTTTTTATTCTATTTTTTGTCTCTTCATCGGGATGAATTTGTGGCATAATCTTTTGTTAAAATTTATTTGTATAACTTGAGTATATCATTAAGAATTTAATTAATGAAAAAGGCTAGTAACCATATAAAATTTGAGAATGATTTTTTACCTCAAGCCACTTTTGATTATCATAATCTGGGAGTGTTAAATCCGTATGAAATTGAGAAATATTTAATAGAGTTTATTCAGGATTGTAACTTTCTTGGTTACAAAAGAATTTTAATTGTTACTGGCAAGGGCTATGTAGTAAGGCCTTTGGTAAGTAAATTATTAAAAAAGAGTAGGGAAGTTAAAGAATTCAAGCAAGCCGGCTATTTTAATGGCCAAGACGGGGCATTTGAAGTTACTCTTGTTTAATTATAATTCAAATAAATAATTGGTAAGCCGTGTTAAGCAACTCTTTATTAATTCTAAGTGCCTGTATTCTTCAGATTTAAAATAGGTTGGAATATAGTCATAGCCTAAGTTAAATTTTTCTATATCAGTTAGCTCAACTCTTAAGCCTTTTTTATAACTAGCAATCATTCCAAGCAAATAGTAAATAGACATTATCGGTACAGACCATTTGTCTAATACTTCTAATATTGACTCTTTACTAGGTCTGTAACCTTCAGCAATTTCAAGCGAATATGCAATTAGTTTATATAAAAATTCTTTATTAAATATATTAAGAATTACGTTTCTGCTAAGAGGAAAGTTGGGTTCGGGGTCGCTAAAGCGGGTAACTATAAAACTAATTACCGATTCTTCTGTCGTTTGGTAGTCTTTACTGACTCCATTCTTAAACATTAGAATTTACTAATAGCTATTAAAGTATATTAGTAAATTCTAAAATTGACAATTAAGCCTCGCGAATGTCTGGTGTGTAATCTAAATTAGCTGGAACCTCACTATTCATTTTTCCCATATTTGATACTCCAAATCGCCTAACATCCCATAATTGTCTAGGCAATTTGGGTAGGTTAAGTTTTTTTGCAATCTGAAAGTAATCATCTACGCTAATGCCTCTATTAATTTGCAGGTATATATACAACGCACCCATTTGTCTTTGAACCTCTACATCAAGTTGTTTGAAGAATTGGATTAAATCGTCTTGATTTTGTGCTAATTCGTTTAAAATTTCCTCAATGCTGTTATTAGGCAGCTTTACTTGCATTAGTCTTTGTTCCAATAGCACACCGAGTGTTGGAGATAAATCTATGCCTAAATTTATGGCCTCTTTGATAATACTATCTATAAATTGTGCTGCTATCTCGGGACTCTCGGCTAATCTACCTGCCAATGGAGTAAGTGTTGCACCTAGAGTTGTATCGTCAAAGTTAGTAAGCATTTGTACTAAGGTTTCCGGGCTTATCTGATCTAAATCTTCTGATAAAGGTGATTGCATTTCCAGTTCTGGAGCAATATTAGCCATAACCACGCTATAAAAAGTAGGAATAAATTGATTATATTCCTAAATTTATACAAAAAAAGAAGATTTTTACTATAAGTTATTATTGTTTAATATTGCAATAAATAAAGAGCTCCAGCCTACGGCTGGAGCCCTTTGAACACTATTATAATTTTATTTTTATATTAAACCCATTTCTCGTTTTGCAACGTCGTTTAGGTTCTTTCTTTTTGACCAATCTCTTTGAGTCTTAGTAAGATATTGTTTTCTCAATCTTAAATTTTCTGGAGTTACTTCAAGTAATTCATCGTCATTTAAGAATAATAAGGCATATTCTAATGTAACGGGTTTTATAGCTTTTAGTACAGTCTGGGTTATTTCATCGTGCTTCATTCTAACGGCTGACTTTTGTCTCTCCTTAACAGGGTTAACTTCTAGATCTAAATCAAATTTATTTAGACCAATAATCATACCTTCGTAGACTTTTGTTCCGGGTTCTATAAACAAGTCACCTCTTTCTTGAATTGTATTTAATGAATATCCCATTGCTGTACCTGTTTCCATAGAGATTAAAACTCCTCTTCTATAGTTTGGTTCAATAGTAGTAACAGGAACATAATCAACAAGATAGTTATTCATTACAATATTACCTTTGGTAGCTGTTAATAATTGATTTCTTAAACCAAGCAATTTTCTGGTTAGAATCTTGTAAGTGAATTTAACCTGCCCATTTTCAACTTCCATATCTTGTAGCTCAGCTTTTCTTTCGCTAAGTGCGGATTGTACTGTTCCTTGATATGTGTCTGGAACTTCAATTATAACTTCTTCTAAAGGCTCTTGTTTTACACCATCTTTTTCAGCAAAAACCACTTCAGGTTTTCTAATTTGAAATTCATAACCTTCTCGTCTCATTGTTTCTATTAAAATTGCAAGCTGTAGTTCACCTCTTCCTGCAACATAGTAACTTCCCGCATCGCCTTTCGTAATTTTTAGGGAAATATTCAATTCGGCTTCCTTTTCTATTCTTGTTTGTAATTGTTTAGCAGTTACAAATTTACCTTCCTTACCCATAAATGGAGAGGTATTGGCTTCGAATTTAATTTGAACTGAAGGATTAGTAATCTTTATAGTAGGCAAGCTTTCTACGTGACTAGATATACATAGCGTTCCTCCTATTGCCGTTGACTCGATACCAGATATTGCAACAATTTCACCGGCAGATGCAGTTTGTACATCCTCGTAACTTAAACCTTCCTTTACCTTTATTCCTTTTATCTTCCCTGTGTCTTTTCCGGATTCTGCAGTATCGTTGTGAAGAATCACAATTGAATCGTCAATTTTTACAGTTCCTCTTTTTATTTTGCCTACTAGCAGTCGGCCCAAATGTTGGTCGTAATCTAAACTGGTAACAAGCATCTGTAAAGGCTCCTTTTCGTCACCTTGTGGTGCCGGGAAATCGTTTACGATTGCGTCAAGAATTGGAGTCATGTCTCCTTCTATTGAATTTGCCACGGTAAGGTCGCCTTCGGGTAATTGGGTAAATACTTTTCCCTCTCTTCCTATTGCATAGAATACTGGAAATTCCAGCTGGCTGTCTTCAGTAGCTAAAAGTAGGAATAAATCTTGAACCTTGTCTAAAACCTTTTGAGGGTCGCTAAATTTCTTGTCAATTTTATTAATTACAACCATTGGCTTTAAACCCATTTCTAGGGCCTTTTTAAGCACAAATTTAGTTTGAGGTTTTGGGCCTTCCTGGGCATCTACTAAAAGTAGGCATCCATCCGCCATGTTAAGTGTTCTTTCAACTTCACCTCCAAAATCAGCGTGACCAGGAGTATCGATAATATTAATTTTATAGCCTCTATACCTGATTGATATATTTTTTGCCTTAATAGTAATGCCTTTTTCTCTTTCAAGATCACCAGAATCAAGGATCATTTCCTGTCCCATTTCTTCCTGATTATCTCTAAAAACATGTGTTTGTTTAAGAAAAGCATCTACAAGGGTTGTCTTTCCATGGTCAACGTGAGCGATTATTGCAATGTTTCTTATCTTTGATTGTTCGGGCTTTATATACATAATTCTTCTTTTAAAAATGACTTGGAATTTTACCACAGAAATCAAAGGTTTTCTAATACAGATTTATACTTTGAGATTTGAAAAGTCTGGGTTAAATATATATCTGCTCTATAGCTGTGCGCGGCAGTATTCTAGCTCTACTAAAATTCCTCTTGCCCAAATCGAACTTTCAAATTATTATATTTTGACTATTTTAAGAATATTTTTATGGAAAATAAATCAATTGTCGCAGCATTAATAGTAATAGTATTTTTAGTTGGTATATTATTTTTTACAGGAAAACCAGTGGAAAATTCAAGAATTCAAAACGATACAACAACTACATCCACATCTAATCTAAGTGAACTAAAGTCAGAAACAGTAACTCAGGGTACAGGGGATAGACAGGTTCAGACAGGTGATAAGATTAGTGTACATTATGTGGGTACATTTGCAGATGGCTCTAAATTTGACAGCTCTAGAGATAGAGGAACCCCATTTGAATTTACAGTTGGTCAGGGAGTGATTGAAGGTTGGAGTCAAGGCGTATTAGGTATGAAGGTAGGAGAGGTTAGAAAGCTTTCTGTACCTCCAACATTAGGATATGGCTCACAAGATTATGGTTCAATTCCAGCAAATTCAGATTTATACTTTGAAATCGAATTACTAGAATTCAAGAACTAAGATTTCTTTAAATTTTTAAAGGCACCCGAAGGGTGCCTTTATGTTTACTTTAAATTCACACAAGTCCAGTAATGTTGTGTAGAATTGTAAAAATCTTTATGATATTGTTAGTAGATTAGCACTTTTAACTACTATTAAATGGAAGGAAATCCTTTCTTTGAAAAACCTGCTCCAAAGCCAAAAAATTGGTTTATTATAATACTACAATCATTGGTAATACTTACATCGATTGGGATAATTCTATATCTATTCGTGATTTCCCCAAACGAGGTCGATGGTCCATCGATGGAACCTAATTTTTATACTAAGCAAATTTACTTCGCAAATAGAGTGGTTCAATGGCTTAATGGTACTCCTATAGGTAAAACAACCGGATTTGAATACCACAGAGGCGATGTTGTAGTTCTGCAAATCCCAAACTACCCGGCATTTATTAAAAGAATAGTTGCCTTGCCAGGAGATAAAATCGCAATCCGAGACGGTCAGGTCTACTTAAATGATCAACTAATTTCTGAAGACTATTTACCTCCAGCATTGTATACTAAAGGAGGTGATTTTTTAGAAGATGGAGGAGAAGCACAGATAGTCCCACCAGGTGCGGTTTTTGTGATGGGGGACAATAGACCTGTGAGTTACGATTCCAGATACCTAGGTTTTATTAGAAATGACTGGTTAAAGGGTAAAGTCTTCTTGAGAGTCTTTCCACTCGATACATTCGGATTAATTCCGACAGGTACAATAAACTATAATCAATAATGAAGAATCCATTCAAAGGAAATAAGGCTGAATCTGAATTCAGTGAAAAAAAGGAAAAATCTGCCTTAATTGATTTCTTGCAATCAGTTACTTTGGCTATTATTTTTTCATTTATAATTTTTAGCATTGTAACCCCTAGCGAGGTAGACGGACCATCAATGGAGCCAACGTTTTACAATACCGAAAGAGTGTATACAAATAGATTACCGCAATGGTTCAGCAAATCAGATATTGGTAAGTCACTTGGCCTAGGCTATAACAGAGGAGATGTTATTGTCTTCTTTAAGCCTACCATGGGTAGTTCCTTGATAAAAAGAATAATCGGATTACCAGGAGATACAATTAAAATTGAAAAGGGTAGAATATACGTTAACGGGCAACTTCTTGTAGAAGATTATTTGCCAGACAATACTTTTACAAAGTCAGGTAATTTAAAAGAAGGACAAGAATATAAGGTTCAAATGGAAGAGACCGATGTAAATGGGTACAAAATAATAGACCAAGATGTATTCTTTGTAATGGGGGATAATAGAGCAGTAAGCAATGATTCCAGATACATTGGTTTTATAAAGCGTGAGTGGTTGCAAGGTAAGGTAATTTTCCGACTCTGGCCTTTGAATAAATTTGGAATAATAAATCCAGGCAGCTACGAACTTCAGACTGTGTCTTCAAACTAAATTCCTTGGACTTTACCCAAACTTTCGCATAAACTTCTATTAAGATTAAATTTTTACGTCTTATTATGAAGCGAATACTTATATTAGGTTGTATAGGAATTTTATTTTTGGCGGGGATAATTTCCACAACGACCTTTGCAGTACTATACATGAACTCTCAGAACGAAATAAAAATCAAGAATGTAGAGCTGTCTGCATGTATGGCAAATGTAGCTGAAGAAGCACCAACCTGTCCTGAAGTCCCAACAACAACTTCCACGGATAGTACCTTTAAAGATGACGGTCAATCAATCGAAATTAGATACCCTAACACATGGGTAGGCGTGTTAAATACAAAATTGAGTACTGACTTTGCCTATGAGCCCGAGTATGGAAAGGTAATATCTAAATATGAATATACGTTAAGAAAAAGCGGTGTGGCATTAAAATTCACAAGAATTTTAGGTGGAGTGGATGGGTTCCCTAACGGTTTAAAAGCATCGACTCATGACTGGAAGGAGATTTCGGGAACTAACTTGGTAAGATATTCCGAAAAAGGAGAGAATAATTGGCGATATGTATCTAGTGTTGACTGTTCAGACTTAGGTGAACCATTCTTCACTGTAGAAGAAGTTGCAAGCTTTTCGGTATGTGTAGGTTCGTTCTTTCCAGGTTTTGGAACCGACGGCGCAAGTACAGCAACAATCGAAACAGGTGATGTAGACTTACTGGATGAAGCAGATCAAATTGCAAAATCGGCGTTGAATTAATTTTTATTATTAATTAAATGAATCAGTCGTTAACCAAAAGTCAGTTGATAGCTGTCTTTGGAATTTTTGCTGCAGTTTTAACTGTAGTAGCTTTAGCAGTAATACTGTTAAACACTCCTATTTATATCCGTAATATGGGGACTTCGGTTGAACAGAATGGCGCAATAGTAAATACAATAACAGTTGCAGGTGATGGGCGAGTAAGTGTTACTCCGGATATGGCAACCATTACATTCGCAGTAAGTGAAATTGCAGATACTTCTGCAATCGCTCTGCAACAAGTCAACGAACGTATGAACCAAGTTCTAGGGATACTTAGAGCAAATAGTATAGAAGATAAAGATATTCAAACATCACAGTTTAATATTTATCCTGAGTACGACTATTCAGTAAATGGAGGTAGTAAAATAAAAGGTCAGAGAGCAAGTATTGGTGTTACTGTAAAAATTAAGGGGTTAGATGAGAAGGCGTCCAAGGCCACAAAAATTATAGACGAAGTTTCTGTTGTTGAAAAAGTTCAGATGGGATCTATTAGTTTTGATCTCGAGAACAAAGAAGAAGCATACAATCAAGCGAGGGAACTTGCCTACAATAAAGCAAAACAAAAGGCCGATGAATTATCCAGGTTGTCCGGTGTGAGACTACTTAAGCCCGTTAGTATTACAGATTACTCAGTAAATACTGGTGTAGTGGCTCCTGTTACATATAATGCTGAAGGCGCATCATTTGATAGTGTTAAGTCAACCAGCCTATCAACTGGAGAATTAGAGTTATCGATAAATTTGAATGTTATTTTTGGAATAGAGTAGATTAACCCTCCGAAAGGAGGGTTTTTGTTAGAACGGATTTGCGCTTATATACTGCTGCAACAAAGATAACGCTTTAGCCCGCATTGAGTAGTTGTCTTTTTCTGAATCCTGCATTTCTGCAAATGTTTTTTCCTGTCCTAGCGGAATAAATATTGGGTCCCAACCAAAACCATTAGTGCCTTTTTCCTGATTAGCAATAGTTCCTTCAACTTTTCCTTCAAACGTATGAATATTATTTTCATCAACTATCAAACAGAAAGTAACTTGAGCTACGGCTCGTCTGTTATCAGTGCTTGAAAGAAGATCAATTAATCCTTTGTTACTTAGAGCTTTGGAAAAATCGTTAATGTATGGACCTGGTAAGCCGTTGAGACCATTAAAACTTAAAGATGTATCCTCAACAATTAATGGTGTCTTTAATTGATTAAAGTATGCCTTTGCTTTTGCTTCTGCAACTTTTACGGGATCAATAGATTGAATTTCATCAATCTCTAAAGATGTTCCTTCGATCTCAAGATTATTTCCAAGAATTCTGCTTACTTCATTTATTTTATTTTGATTAGATGTTGCAAATATTAATTTCATAAATAATTATTAAAATTTATTTTCTTTAATATAGCATAGTTATGCACACACATAAATTTATTGATATGTTAAATAAATTTCACTATATTGTGTAAATGGGTTTATTAGTTTCTTCAAAAATTAATAGAATTTCTTTAAAAATAGTTTCGGTTATTCTATTTTTTCTTGTAGCTTCAATAGTTTTTATTAGTCTACGAGCAGACGAAACTACTCCGCCATATTTTAACTTCTATGAGTCCTATGAAGGAGTAATTTATGGAACAACCGCTTATAAAGATAAAAATTATCGATAAGGTATCTGGTTCGGGCATAAACAATGCATTTGTTGAATTGAGAGATAGCAATAGAGCACTTGTAGCAATTGGTAAAACTAATAGTTCAGGAGTTGCGAAATTTTATATACCCAAAGCAGTATACTCGGTTACAATTAATGCTAAAGAATATATTTCCGATTCCGGCTTTGGAGAATTAAAAACAGTAGATTCAACACAAGATAAGAATTATGAATTTTTCGTGGTAAAGACACCAAATCTTTAATATCTTGCCCCTTCTGTTTAGTAGAGCTAAAATCTAATTATGAGTAAATCTGTTATTTCTGTTAAAAATTTTAGTAAATCTTTTGGTAACAGGAAAGTTATTGATGATTTAAATTTTGAAGTATTTGAAGGTGAAATCTTCGCCTTTCTAGGGGCTAACGGAAGTGGAAAAACTACAACGATAAGAACGTTACTCAATATTTATCAAGCCGATAAAGGAGAGTTGCTAATTAACGGCAAAGTATATAGTTCAGAAATGGCAGCTTATCTGGGTTACTTGCCCGAAGAAAGAGGTCTGTATCTAACCTCCAGAGTTTTAGAAACACTTGTATACTTTGGACAACTAAAGGGTTTAACAAAGGTTGAGGCCACAGATAATGCTAAAAAATACTTGGCAAAGGTTGATCTTGAAGATAAAGAAAAATCAGAGTTAAAGAAACTATCATCAGGACAGCAGCAAAAAATTCAATTAGGAATAACTGTTATGAATAATCCAAAACTTCTAATTTTAGATGAGCCTACAAAAGGTTTAGATCCAGTGAATAGAGAATTGCTTCTATCAATTTTAATGGACTTGAATAATTCTGGTTCAACTATTATCTTCAGTACCCATCAAATGGAAGAAGTCGAAAAAATTGCTGACAGATTATTAATGATTAAAGATGGTAGAGCTGCCTTATATGGAAACTTATCTGAAGTTAAAGAAAAATATTCTGATAATTCAATACATATTAGTTTCGAAGGTAAGTTACCAGAAGAGAATGAATTATTTTCTGCAAAAATTAATAAGAACGTGGCAACATTATTTATTAAAAACGGCAAGACTCAAAAAGAAGTAATCAAGTACTTGGCGGATAATATAAGAATAAATAGACTCGAAGAAAATGTTCCTTCGTTAAACGATATATTCATTAAAGTTATGAACAACAAATGAAAAAAAGTTTAATAGTAGCAAAACGAGAATATATAAAAGTTGTAAGAAAACCATCGTTTTGGCTTTCTACATTATTTCTACCTATATTTATTGTAGTCGTGTCTTTTATTTCGGGCTATTCTTCAATGCAACTTGAAGAAAAATTGAAGGACGAAGCTGCAAATGCAAATAAGGTTCTAATAATAGATAGTACAAATTATATAAAGCCCGAAGTATATTCGGAGAAAATAGTTAGGGCCACAGATCTAGAATTAGGTATCTCGGAAGTTATAAACGGTACTGCAGATGCATTAATTTTTTATCCTGCAGATATTGTTTCGACTAAGAGTGTTCAAATATATTCGCAGGATAAGGGAATACTCCTTAACGAATCTTATAACAAGTTAGCTACGGATTTATTAAAGCAAAGCATCTTGGCCGACCTCGGCGATCCTAATAAAATTTCTGTCTACAATTCAGAACTGGAATTTCAGGTTAAAACCTACAAAGAAGGAAAGGAAACAAACTTTAGTTTATCCGATTTACTTGTTCCTGGAATTTCGTTGGTTATTTACTTTACGCTAACCACATTTGCCGTTAACTATTTGTTACTCAGTGTTTCCGAGGAAAAAGAAAATAGAGTTATGGAGATTGTACTATCATCAATTTCTTCACGAGATTTAATATTAGGCAAAATTATAGGTTTAATAGGTGTAATATTTACACAAGTACTATTACTGACTGTATTGTCATTACTTGGGTTAGCGGCCACCTCAACCCTACTCGGGGGACAAGGCTCTGCATTTGCCAACATAGGAGCAACTCTAGGAACATTGAATATTACTCTAGGTCAGTTAATAGGACAGATTGTATTGGGAGTTGTATTTACATTCGCTGGTTTCTTTATACTAGCATGCACAATGGTAGGTGTTGGAGCAGCTAGTCCAACATATAAAGAGGCTCAGAGTATGTCGTCAATATTTGTAATCTTATCTATATTTCCAATTTACTTTATTACTATAATTCTTTCGGATCCATCTGGAGATCTTGCAAGAATATTTAGCTTTATTCCATTTACTGCTAGTTTTGTGCTTCTATTCAGAAACGCCCTAGGTGCTTTAACATTGCCGGAGATTATTCTAGGAGTTGTTACTTTGTTGTTATATTGTATTGTTTTTGTAATAATTGCCTTTAAGCTCTTTGAGTACGGAGCATTGGAGTATAGCAAGAGAATTTCATTCAAAGAATTCTTCTCAACTTTCTACAAAAAATCTTGATATTTACCTTGATGCTGGTATACTAATAAATGTCACCAGATTTTAGAAATTTATAATGTTACCCAAAAAGAAAAGAAAGTTTGCACTAAAAAGTTTTGCAATTGTGAGTGCGTTAGGATTATTTATTGTGGCAATATCATTGGCAACAGGAATTCTAAAAATAGATATTGTTGCATCATCGGTAGTAAAAGAGATCCCAGCAAATTACGAAAAACTTGAAGGTAAAATCGCAGATAAAATTGAATCTGGAAAAAACTTCATCTTCTTTACTTCAAGCTGGTGTGGACCTTGTCAGACAATGTCCAATTTATACAAATTATCGGCACAAAAATATTCAGATATTAAATTCATTGAAACTGATATCGAAGTTAATCGTGAATTAGCTAACAGCATGTCTACTTCGTATGCACCTGTAGTTCTTTTTGTTCAAGACGGAAAGGTAATAGGCAATTCTGAAGTAAACATAAATGAGATAGAAAAAGTTGTTGATAAATACGCTTCTCTTTAATCCCTAAAATTTTGATAAAATGATTTGATTAGATTATTTTATGTATCTGTTTCTTGCTATATTCGTTTTTTTAGTAATTACCCAAATCCTTATGGGTATTTTCGCTTCCAGTGTGAAAAGAAGCTTAAGGAGGAAATATAGCTATTATCTAGGCGAGCAGATTGAGTTTAATAAGATACTTGAAGCGTATCAGCAAAAGCATTCAAATTTAAACATCTTAGCTTCCGATGAAATTAATGATGTTTGTATTGCTGAGAATAACCTAATAATTATCAGTAAAAAATCAATTTACGCAAAAGATCTGTACAGTAACCTAGTGTTATTATTTCAATTAAAACTTACCAATCCTAAATTAAAAGAAGTTAGAAATATTTATAGCTACCAGTCTATTGTATTCTTGTCACAGATTTTATGTTTAATACTCTTCTTTGTTTTCCCCACAATACAAACAGTTATTCTTGCTGCAGGGTATTTAGTATTAATGCTTAATATATTCCTAGTTATATATGGGATTTGGGCATATAACAAAATACTCAATCAAGTATTAATTGAGGCTAAGCCACTGTTGAAACTTGATTTAGTTGAATTGGCCAGAGCCGAAACTTTAGCGAATGAGATAAAATACGAAGTATTAACCTATCCTTTAGAAATTCCTTGGCGATTGACAAGGTTTTGGAGTCTATAAAACGGGGGTCCATCCATAAGCCGGATTCTGTTTAAAGAATCATTTATCTATTGCCCAAATATTTGGTTGCTCCAGACAGGGGTTGCCTGCACCTTAGTATTACTACTAAAGTCGGTGGGCTCTTACCCCACCTTTTCACCTTTACCTTCAGTTAGCATTAGTAATATCACGTACATATTACTAAACTAGCTGTCGGTTGTTTGTTCTCTGTTGCCCTTTTCTCCCTAAGATTGCTCCCAGCCCATACCTATAAAGCTTAGCGGGCCAAAACCCTTGAATTACTTCTTAAACCATGGCCTTTTAATTACTTTTTAGTTAAGGGTGTCTATCTCGAAATTAAAGCTTTTTACAGCTTGAACTCGGCAGCAGAACTGCCAGTCGAGACCGCAATGGAGTCCAGACTTTCCTCATTTGGGTTTTTAAGTTGCCTTAAGACCCAAACGCGATTCTTTGGAGTGGGCCCCGTTAACAAATATTATACCATTTTTGTAACTTGCAAGTCTAGAAGGCCAAAAGTTGAGCTAGAAAGGGAATACAACAACTCGAATCGGACTTCACCTTATATTACTTGCAGTAAAAGTGAAGTCCGAGTTCAGAATTGAAAAAACCTAATTAAACTACAATATTTAATAGTTTATTCTTTATGTAAATAACTTTTTTAGGTTCTGTAGTTACAAACTTCTTTATAGACTCCATTTGCATTGCTTTCTCAACCACGTTGGATTCCTGGGAATCAAATTCAATGTTAAATGTGGCCCTTAATTTGCCATTTACCTGTACCGCAATTGTTACTTGTTCTTCAATATCGATTTCTGCATTATATTCCGGCCAGGATTGAGTATGTATGGTACTTTGCTGACCATTTAAATTCCATAGTTCTTCAGTAATAAATGGTGCGAAAGGAGCTAATACCTTTACATAGGTCAACCATGCTTGTTTATCAATTGAGTCGAATTCATTTAGAGAATTTAATGTTTCCATGAATTTTGCTACTGCAGTATTAAACGATAGTATTTCAATGTCATCGGTAATCTTTTTTACAAGTCTATTTACAATCTTCGCTTGCTCTGCCGATTTCTGAACATTTTCCTGTACTTTCGCATTGGTGTTCCATACTTTCGACAAGAATCTAAATACACCGCTCTCAGTTCTGTCGTTCCATGGCTTAGGCTCTTCTAGCGGGCCCATGAACATTTCATACATTCTAAGGGTATCTGCACCGTATTTTTCTACTTCATCATTAGGGTTTATTACATTTCCCCATCTCTTACTCATTTTTCTTCCATCAGGACCTAAAATGGTTCCCATGTGTCTCATTTTATAGAAAGGTTCATCAAAGTTTATGACTCCTTGATCAAAGAAGAATTTGGTAAAGAACCTTGAATACATTAAGTGCAGAACTGTATGCTCAGCGCCTATCATATACAAGTCTGTTGGTAGCCAGTAATTCATCTCTTCGCTTATAGCCCATTGATTCTGATCATCTGTTGATGTGAATCTGAAATAGTACCAACTAGAATCTACAAATGTATCCATGGTATCGGCTTCAAAGTACCATCCCTTTCCGTATTTTTCTTCGGCAAGTTTCTTAAAACTTTCGCTGCTTTTAATGGGAGATTCGCCCGTAGGTTTAAAATCTACATCTGTAGGTAATAGTAGGGGCAAGTCTTTCTCATCGATAGCGTGTGCGTTGCCTTCAGGATCGTAAACAATTGGAATAGGGCAACCCCAGTATCTTTGTCTTGAAACTAGCCAATCTCTTAGTTTGTAGTTTGTTTTTTTATTCCCAAGCTCTTTACTCTTTAGCCATTCCTGCATTTTTACGGCAGCATCTGCAGCCGATAAATCGCTAAAATCACCAGAGTTTATTGTAATGCCATCGGTAAGAGCAGGGCATATCTTTTCTCTATATTCGGAATTGTAATACATGGTCCAGATGTTGGAATATTGTCTTATGCTTTCCTCAAAGTCTTTCATTTTTATCCAAATATTTTCGTCTGACATAAACTTAGGAATTCTTGCGATATCTACACCACTAAATTCAGCCTTGTCTGAGCCAAATATTACAACAACCTCGGATTCGCTAACTGCATCGTGCCAAGCAGATTTACCTTCTACACTCTTGGATGCGTAGTCAATATATTTATCTATAAATTCAGCTTTGAATTTAAATAGAACTTCTTCCTGTGTTTTTTTAAGGTAAATAGGGTTAAATTCAGCAATTTGGTTTAAGAATTTATTAAAGTCATTACTCCACTTTCTTGAAACATAAGAAATGTATTCTTCACTCTTAGGTTTAAGTACTGGAATAATTGGAATATCGTATTTAAGTGCAAACTCCATGTCTCTTTCGTCGTGTGCTGGAACAGCCATTATTGAACCTGTTCCATAGGTATTCAATACATAGTCAACCACATAAATAGGAACCTCGTTACTATTAAAAGGATTTATAGCAACTACTCCTTCTAACTTTACACCTGATTTATCTTTTTCAGTTTGTCTTTGAAGATCGGTTTTATTTCTGGCTTGAGTTATATATTCTTCGACTTGCGGCCAGTTTGTAATATGTTCTTTAATCTCAGTTAAAACTTTATTTTCTGGTGCAATTCCAGTAAATGTACAACCAAATATTGTATCTACTCTTGTAGTAAAAATATCGAAGCTATTAACTTGTTTACTACCTGCATTGACTGCAAATCTAACGGTGGTCCCCTCACTTCGTCCTATCCAATTTCTTTGCATTTGCTTTGTACCTTGAGGCCAATCAACTTTATCTAAATCATCATAAAGTCTGTCTGCATAGTCAGTAATTTTAAAGAACCATTGACTCATTTCCTTCTGTTCAACAGGGGTATCGCATCTTTCGCATAGACCATTAATAACTTGCTCATTAGCTAGTACTGTTTGATCTTTTGGGCACCAGTTTACAGGTGCAACTGCCTTATATGCAATTCCAGCTTTATACAACTGTAGAAATATCCATTGAGTCCATTTATAGTAATCGGATCGATGTGCTCCCACTTCTTTGTCCCAGTCTACTGAAATACCCAATCTGTCGATTTGATCAATGAATGTCTTTATGGCTTCCTCTGTACTGTCATGAGGGTGAATACCAGTTTTAATTGCGTAGTTTTCGGCAGGTAATCCAAAGGAATCCCATCCCATTGGTAAAGTAACATTGTAGTCCTTCATTCTATAGTATCTTGCTACAATATCGTTTGCCACCATTCCTTCTACGTGCCCCACATGAAGCCCTGCTCCGGATGGATAAGGAAAGGAATATAATGAATAGAACTTCTTTTTAGTTTTATCAGTAGGTGTTTTATAGAGTTTCTCACTTAACCACTGTTGTTTCCATTTATTTTCAAATTCCTTAGGGTTAAATTGACTCATATAAAAAAAGTATAAATTTATCCTTGTATTTTAATATTAGATTGATTAAAACTCAACTGTTAAAATCTCTAAAAACCTTATAAAATCTATCAATTAAGATGTTCACTTTGTGTATTCAGAACTTATTGTTAAAATCAGGTATGAATTATAGTAAATTTAAACAAAAACTAAAGCCGGATATAATTTTTTTTACTATCGGCTTCTTGGTTTTTCCTATCATTATTTTTATCTCAATCTATTCGATATTTAGAGTAAAAGACGATACACAAATTGCTGTTAGCTTTCCAATAGACGACATTAGTGTTTCAATACAAGAGGTGCCCCAGAGTCCTTCCGTAGATACAAATGATAACTCAGAAAACAACCCAGGCCCTATGACGTCTTCTATTTCGACAGTTAGAACTGGACATACACAAGAAGGTTATAAAAAGTCTTTAGAGAATCAAGAATACATTAGTAATTCCGGTAGTTGGAATGCAACACAATATTCTGAGGGAGACATTGTAGAAAATACTTATGTTGTACAATTAGGAGATACCTTATGGCAGATAGCTAATGCCTATTACGGAAGCGGCGATCAATGGTTAAAAATTCTTGAGGTTAACAAAGATTCTATCGGTACCTTACCTGACGGGGAACAAGCTTTAATTGTACCCGGCCAACTTCTTAAGTTGCCTTAAATTCTTGCCAGTATATCTTTTAGTTCCTGTGGAAGATTTTGTATTTCGTTAGGGAAAACCTGCATAATGTCTTTTATTATATCAGCAGCAATTGGCAATTTTCTTCTTTCATTTAATATATCCAAGAAAGCTTGCTTACCGTTTGCCCAAAAAAATTCTTCTTCAGCTTTTGCATTATTAGCCAAGGTATTAAACTCCTCTTCAGTAATTGCCTTCAATTCTAATAAGTCTTTATAAATAATTTTTAATTCCTGTTCAATTGTTAATTCCGAATTATTTAGCGGTCTTGAATAATTTTCTTCAATTTTTTCTGTATTTAAAAAGTCTACTCCGAATAAATCTTTATATGTCTGGGCTAAAGATTCATCTCTTTTTTGAATAAAGTCCACATCGTTGGGTCGTCCATCTTTGACTAATCTTAACTTTCTAACTTCCTGTGGCGCCTGCAGGAACACTGAATATACATTTTTATTGCCTTTTGTGAAGAACCCTGAAATGTCTGTTTCTGTTACAACATGCTGTTCGTTGTTAGCAATCCATTGCATGTATTTCTCAAATATAGGCCCCCAATTAGGCTCAAGAAGTTCATCGGCTTTTATTCTATCTGCTCCTGTGTTTTCTAAGTTAATTAGACTCCCCAGGTATCGGAAAGTTGCAGAGCCTTGAAGTAATTTATAATTTAGTGTTTTTGCGATTATTATTGCCAAAGTAGACTGTCCCACTCCCGGCCAACCAGAAACAATTATATTCATAACTTATTTTTAAATTTTATTTAATAGTCAGTATAGCACCTATCGTCATAAGCACTACACCCGCTAAAACTTTAATATCTAGTTTTTCTTTTAAAAATAAAAGAGAGAATATGAATACAAATACAAGACTGAGTTTGTCTAGTGCGGCAATCTGAGTTGTATTATCCTTTGAGTTTTGTAGGGCAATAAAATAGAAGATCCACGACACGGCTCCTGCTATCCCTGACAAGGCAATTAGAACCCATTCTTTAGTTTCAATGCTTTTTATACCCTCTATATTTACTTTATTTGTAATTAACACTATCCCTACTAAAAATACTGCCATGATAACTGCTCGAATAGAAGTAGCAAGTGTGGAGTCTATGTTTTTTAATCCTAATTTTGCAAATAAAGTTACCAATCCAGCAAAGAAGGCCGACAGAATAGCGTAAAAAATATACATAACATTTTAATAATATGTAAATAGATTACCATTTTGTATTCTACTGTTAAAGACTGTTTTATAATTAGGGCTTTTTCTGGTAGTATTGTATTAAGTACCTTTTAAAATAGTGTTATGGAAAATGTCACTACAACTCCAACTATTACCCCGAGAGATAAAAACTCAACTATTACACTCGTTTTAATTGGAGTAGTAATAATTCTTTGTTTAGGATTTATTGTTGTAGTAATAGGCTATATAGGCTTAACAACAGGAACCAATAAAGTTAATACAACCGATACAACTGTAACAGACTCTACACCAAATAGCTTAGTTGCAACTCAACCTGCTATAACATTAAGTGAACCAACTGAGATGCAGATTGTAAATGGACAAATCGATGTAAAAGGAACTGCTACTTATCAATTTAACAATATTAGAGTTGAATTATTTGACGAAACAAATGCAAAATTGGCTTCAAGTACTGTTTCTTTAACATCTGTGAGTGATTCAGTTAACAACTGGCAGACGCAACTAGATGTATTAATGTCACCGAATACTACAAAAGGAAAGCTCATTGTTAGCTCCGTAGAGCCAGCCACCGAAGTGTCTGTTGACATTAAATTTGAGAGTTATTCTGAATCCGAAAATCTTGTGTTATTCACACCATTAAAAAATCAGATAATGTTCAGCAATGATTTAGCAATTAGAGGACAAGCAAAAGGATTGTTCGAAGGTTTATTGCAAATAAGATTAAAAGATTCCGATGGAAATATTATTTATTCTGATTCAATTACCATTCCAGATCAGCTTCTTAGCTTTACTGATTTTAGCTATGATATCTCAATGGATGACTTATCTTCGGCGCAAGGATTAACAGGAACATGGGAATTCTACTATTCCAGTGCAAAGGACGGTAGTGAGGTAATTCTGCAAACAATACCAATAAGATTTCTGTAACTATAATTATTTATACGAGTATAAATTTTGTAATATTCCACATGGTAAAATTGGATAATGACTATAGATGAAGCAATAAAAATATTATCGAAGCCTGGTTTATCAGAAGAAGTTGTAACTGCAATTTCTAAATATAAAAATGAACCGGATTGGATGCTTGAGATTCGTTTGAAGGCCTACAAGCATTATATAGAAAGACCTGTACCAAAATGGGGAGCTGATTTAGACGATTTAAAGGATGATAATATTCAATTCTATGCAGTTCCCGGATCGAAAAAGAAAAGGGATTGGAGTGAGGTTCCAGATGATGTAAAAAGGACCTTTGAAGAATTGAGAATCCCCGAAGCTGAGAGAAAATTTTTAGCAGGAGTCGAAACTCAATTTGACTCTTCAGTTATTTATGGACGAATGAAGGAAAAGTGGGAGAGTCAGGGAGTTATTTTTACCGACACAGATAGTGGTATTCAAAAATATCCAGAACTATTTAAGAAATGGTTCGGTAAAGTAGTGCCTTTAACAGACAATAAATATGCTGCATTAAACACTGCTTGTTGGAGCGGAGGTAGTTTTGTTTATGTTCCAAAAGGAGTAAAGGTAGAAATTCCGCTACAGGCATACTTTTATATACAAACTCAAAACTTGGGGCAATTTGAACGAACATTAATTATTGCTGATGAGGGAGCCGAGGTTCAATACGTTGAGGGCTGTACTGCTCCTACGTATTCAACAGATGTTCTACATTCAGGTGTTATAGAGTTGGTAGCCTTAAAAGGAGCGAGAATACGATACACCACAATTCAAAACTGGTCTAAAAATGTTTATAACCTTGTAACACAAAGAGGTATTGCCTATGAAAATGCAAAAATTGAATGGGTGGATTGCAATTTAGGCTCCTATAAAACAATGAAATACCCATCGGTCTTATTAACTGGCAATAATTCGAAAGGTGAAGTACTGTCTATTGCATTAGCAGATGGAAAACAACATTTAGACAGTGGTGCAAAAATGATTCACATTGGTAAAAATACGAGTGGAGTTATAACTACTAAATCAATATGTAAGAATGGTGGAAGAACAAGTTACAGAGGTTTAGTTAAGGTTACTAAGGGCGCAACAAATGCAAAAGTAAAAGTAGTTTGTGATGCCCTTATTATGGATGATATATCGCAAACTGATACTTACCCGTATAATGAAATTTATGAAAAACTTTCTAGGGTGGAGCACGAAGCATCAGTAAGCAAGGTTTCGGAGAATCAGTTGTATTACTTAATGTCTAGAGGTTTGAGCGAGGAAGAAGCGGGTGGTCTTATTGTATCGGGTTTTGTAGAACCTATTGCAAAAGAATTGCCAATGGAATATGCTATGGAGATGAACGATCTTATACGTATGTCTATGAAGGGCAGCGTTGGTTAAAATAATATTATTCTTATAACATGGCCGCACTAGAAAATTTTACTCCAGATCCAGAAGAAACAACCGATGAAAGTCAGCCGACCATTCAGGCGGTAAAGACAGAGCCAATGGCTTTACCTGTAGGCTTTGGCGCAGATGAACCTGAAGCTGCTTTAGAACCAAATGAACCTATTGAACCGAGTGAAGCAGAGAACTACGAAACGGCAGTAAAGTATCTTAGTATTATTGTGGAAGAATTAAGCTCAGGCGATCCTGATAAGGTTCAAGCTGCATTAGACAAATTAAAGAATCTTTCGGCTTTTATGGCTGATCTGGATTATCCAGGTGAAGAACTTGCAGATTTTATCAATACAAATCTAATAACTCCGCTTTGCCAGGTCCTATTAACTAATCCGAACTTCGAATCAACTTTTGTAAGTGTACTAACAGATATCTTTGTGCAATTTCAGGTAAAAACTGTTCGTGGTAATAACACCAAGATATTAGGAACTCTGGTTAACAATGTTGATAGTCAACTAGGTACTAATCCTGACACTAAAAACGCAATATCTGCAGCATTGCCAAGGATAATTGTAGATAGTTGCCTAAGAGCAGATAATTTACACAATATTATTAGAACGCTAAGAACTGTAGATGATTCAAATAGTGCAGTTATAGAAGGTGTATATTCCATAATCTTTAAGGAAATTATAACTTCGAATATCGAAGCTAGAAGGCTAGCAGAGTTTATTGTTGACGCCTTAAGAGAGGCAATTCTTGATAGTCTTCCGCTATCAACGCTAATAGTATTTATTTCCAGAATTGAAAGCTCACCAAATGCAGAAACAATATACACCGTAATTGGTAAAACTTTAGACATTGATCATTACAAGAATATATTCGAGACAAAATTGAGAAGTTTAATTATAGATGATTCCACTGCAGAAAGTGATAGGAAAATCTTGATTGAATTTGCCATTAAGATTGGAGGATTTAAATTTGTAGCTAAACTTGTGGGTATTTCGGGTAAACTTGATAACTCAGCTCAGCTTATAAAAATCTTTGTATACATAGAGCCTTACATTGAAGGAGTGCTAGATTCGGGTAACCAGGAAGACATAAGCGCATTGGTTGAGTACATGGGACAAGTTAGTCTGCGAATTGACTTTGTTCAAACAGAATGGGTTGATATTCAAGTTAATATATTAAACTACATAGATAGATTAAAACAAACAGATAATGTTGTAATCAGTGAGGTTTTAACCGACGTATTATTAAAAAGTATTACATCTAGAATAATTGCAGGTTTGCAATCAACATTAGCCACTTCACAAAATGAGGATACACAGAAGGCTATAAGGAGAATAGTACGATTGGTCGTTCCTGTTGGAGCATTTGCTCCACTATCAATCTTTGATAAAGACGATAGAGTTGCAGTTTATAAACTATTTATTGAAAGATACTTAACAGATCCAAAAGATAGCTACCTATTCAATTTAATGCACTATCTATATAGTGGTGAAGTAAAAGGTGTTAATCTAGAAGACCTTACTGCTGATGGTTACGAATTTCAAAAAGATAAGGATGCCAAAATTGAATTAGTAGCGGAATTAGTAGAGGCACTTAAACTTTCTGAGGAACAAAAAAAAGCAATTATTGATAAATTCTTTGAGAACCATTCTGCCAACGATACTCTAGTCATCACTCTATTGCTCAGAGAAACGGCCATGCTTGAATACTACAGAGAAAAAGCTTATCAAATTGACTTGGTAAAGAAACTTGGAACTCAGGAAATAGAAAGTGAATTAGAAGAAATTAAGGAATTGGTGCTTGATAGATTACGACCTGAGGGTAAGGCGGAGAGAATGAAGCAAAAGGTAAATAATCTAAAGAAGAATATCTACTATAGAATATTATTTGCTTTTGATTCCGAACCAACTAAGGCTCAAAAAAGGAGAGAAAAAGCTCGAGAAAGTGTTGAAAGTGAGGACAAAAGAAGTATTGAAAAGGGAGTACGTAAATTAGCTGATATTATTAAAGATCCTATAGCGGTAAAACTCCTTATAAAAGCAGTAGAAACTGATCCAGAAGCATACGCCACAGTTGCTAACCTAATTGAAGAACTATATCAGTTCGTTGATGAATTAGATGTTAGTAGAGGAACAGAAAGAAGTATCTATGACTTCCTAAGATTGTCTTTAGATTCTGTAGAACTGGTAACACTTATGCCCCCACATGTTCGTGTTATTAAGCTTGAAATGTGGAAGGATAGATTAGATCAATTAGAGGATATATCAGAAAATTATGGTGCAAGTAAAAAAGAAATACTGACTGAAGATGGAATAGAAGTCAGATTAGACGCACTAAAAGCAAGAGAGCAGAGATGGTATGAATCTAGATTAGCTAAGAAGTTCAAGGCACTTTCTACCCCAAGAGGGGAGTGCTTAACAGAGATAGTAACTCTATATTCTACGAACAGACCTTTATTCGATATTTATTCTTCCCAACCTGAGTTTGAAAATATTGTTGAGTATGCAATTGACCAGTATTCTATGTATCCTGATAAATTTCTACAAATATCAGATGCTGAGAAGGATTTTATTTTGTTCATAATTGATAATAAGAGTATTTGGAATAGTGTAAGTAATAGAGTTAAATTTAAACTATGTACTCAAGTACTTACATTATGGTCTAAGCAGGATCCTGCAGGCTACGAGATCTTAATTGATCTTGCTACCGAAACCGATGACTCAGTGGACTATTCATTCGCGAACGCCGATGTATTAAACTTTATTGGTGCAACATTTCAACAACTGCCAGCAGAACAAAGAGATCAGTTAATTAGATTTGCGGGAGTTAACGAAAAAAAGGGTAGAGCAAGAAAAATGTTTGAAGGGTTAAGAGATACTGTTACTCGAAACAATACTAACGATTACGCTAATAATTTAAATTACATAATGGCCTATCTTGCTACTCGAAATAGAGTTAATGCTAAGGGCTTTTATGATGTAGTGGACACAGTTGTAGCGGAAAAAGCAACTGTCGAACAGCAAGTTAAGATAGAAAACGCTGCCCATCAAGCCTACGAAGATATTAAAGACGAAGCCGGTGAGGTGGATCCAACAGGAGCATTGCTAACAAATGATAGAGTTGCAGAATTAGATACCAAACTAAAGAAATCAATTGATGCTTCGATTGTATTTATTGATGCATTCAACATGAATCCTCCACTAACCTTTAGGGTGCAGACTGAAGTACTAGATATGATTCCAAGATTTATTGATTTATTGGTTCATGGAGTTGAAAGAGGATATGACGAGATCGATCTTAAGAAGGTTTTGGATTTTATGCAAAAGTTACTTGAAACTGAACCGCCTTACTTTAGACCATCAAGAACATATATAGAAATACTAGAAGAAATAGATAGTAGAGTTACATCTTATTCTCAATTAACTGGTAATGCAAAGTTTGATGCTTTCAATAAAGATATTAAAGCAATTCGAGACTTGTGTGAGAAAAAGTCTATTGAAGCAGCAGGTCTAATAGTGCTTGGTGCATTCGAGAAATTGAAATCTCCTTTTGCTGTAAGCAATAAAGATCAAAAAGTAGCCACATCAATTTCGGTAAATTTATTAAAATCATCGCAGATTCGTGAGGCAATAAAGCCTGTAATCGAAATTTTATTCTCTAACTTTGAAATAATAGAGAAGTTAATAAAAAATGGTAGTGAAGAAGATCAAGATAGATTAGTATTGGCCTTGTCAAGAGTTCTAATGTACGTTAACTTGTATGTAAACCCATCAATATCAAAGCAATTGACCTTCTTTATTACAAAATTAGGTTCGGCATTGCCTAAGGAAAAGAGAGCTGAGATTGTAAGCATGCACAAATTTAATCAGGAGAATGTAAGAGGTCTTTCACCAAGAAGAAGAGTATTGCCAATTACTTTACAAGAAGAAATTAATAAATTAGCTGCATAATATGGAAAATTCAGAACAACAAAAGACGCTTTTAGACTACGATTTATTTGAAATTGTTGGTCTTGATTTAGCAGAGGAAGATGAAGTTCAAATTGAAAGTATGATATATAGATCTGCAGTATTAGACATGCTCGACGGAGATTTAAAAAATAGTCTAAGCGAGGCACAGTACAGCGAACTGGAAGATGCAGTTGCTGATTCCTCGAAGGACTTACCTAGCTTTATGGAAAAACTAAAAGCTAAGCTTAGTGAATTTAAACTTCCATTCGAAAAAATCTTTAATCCGGTGCTTGAAAATGTTGAGACCGAATTTATTATGGATCAGCTTAATCTACTAGAGGATACTGCTCAAAAAATTGAGAATCCAACAGAAAGAGAATTAAAGAGTTCACTTTGTAAAACTATAAGAGAATTTATAGAAGAGAAGTCCTGGGATAAGGTCTCAGAAGCATTTAAGAAAATTAATGTAGAAATTCACCAAGTATAAGCTCAACTTCTTCAGTGGAATTAGCTCTCATTAGTTCCTCTCTCGTTTCTTTAGCTCCGTCAAATCCTTTTATATACCACCCAAAATGTTTTCTCATTTGTACAAATGCTTTTGGGTCAGGATTCAATTCAACGAATTTTCTTGTATGTTCGATTAGAACTTTAATCTTCTCTTCTAATGAAACATCCTCAAATTTTCTTCCTTTAAAAATCCAGGGATTGCCATAGGATCCTCTTCCAATTAGTGCACCAAATGCTCCGGTTACTTCTAAAATTCGTTTGTAATCATCGTATGTTTTTATATCCCCATTCGCTAGTACCGGTATATCTGTTATCTCGACCGCCTTTTTTATCTCAAGCCAGTTAGCTTCTCCCAAATACATTTGTTTTAATGTTCTTCCGTGAACACTAATCCATGCCGGATTCATTGATGCAACAGTACTAATCCATTGTTCTGTAATTGGTTCCGAAAACCCAATCCTTGTTTTAACTGAAACTGGAATCATTTGTCTTTCGTGGGGTTCAATTCCAATCTCGTTTTCCAAGGCCTTAATTGCGTTTTTTGTTTTAGTAGGTAGTCCTGTTAATTTTCCGTCTTCTACCCAATGCCTTACTCCTTCCTTTGTGGCTGCAATTATTTCCTTTGCTAGTTCAGGCGTTTTTATTAATGCAGCACCGCTTCCACTTGAAGCTACATTCTTAGCGGGGCAACCCATGTTTATATCTACGGCGTCAAAATTTAGCTCGCAAGCAATTTTAGCCGCATGATAGAAATATTCAGGGTCCTTACCATATATTTGAGCAACAATAGGTTTTTGAGATTTATCGTAATGAAAATCCTTTAACACATGATGTCCCGCAACTGACAACCCAATTACATTTGTAAACTCTGTAAAAATCAAGTCAGGATTACCATATTTCTTTGTTATGTACCTGTATGCAGAGTCTGTAACTCCGTCCATAGGAGATAGACCCAACACGGGATATTCCAGATTTAGTATTTTCTTGTTTGACATCATTGTTTAAATTTGTTATTGTTTGAATAATTGAGTACATTTTGATAACAAAATTGTCTGTGTTGATTATACCAAAATAGTCCAAACAACTTTGTTATTAATACAATTATGGCATTCGAACAACCGAATCAGCTGGGTGGCGGAAGAAGACCTAATATTCTTCGTTTTCAAGAGCAATCTCCTATTGTACGTTTTTCTATCACTGACTTTCCCGAAATAGATAATGAAACATCTTCGGCTATATTTATGGCTGACACATTTGTAAAGGATTCAGAGGTAGTAGAAATGGATTATGCTGCCAATGCTAAATATAGAGCTTTGGGTACTCCATCTGGTACAACAAACCCTGATGTTCAGTCAGCGGCTGACATGATTGCAACTTTGGATGTAGATATTTTTGATTATCTAAGAAGATTAGGACTATTAATAATAGATAATAGAGGCGGGTATTATCTAATGTCTCAATATTCCGGTTCCGATATTGAAGACTTATTGGCAGATATAATAAAGCTTAGGAAAGCCTATATTGCACAGACAAAAAAGGCTATGAGTCAGAATGGCCTGAAAGCTGGAGTTGCCGAAGGTAGGATATTAAATATTGAAAGTTATCTTTCAAGTCATAACTTTAACTACCATTCCTTAAAGGTCGCTTTCTTAGAAACTCTAGATAGAGTTAACGCCGGAAACTTTATGGAGTACAGATTAAATAATCTTATACCCAAAGAAGCTTAATATAGTTATAAAAAAGGGCAGCCTAGGCTGCCCTTTTGATTATAGGTCCATGGACTTGTCTTCTATTTTTTGTTTTATTCTTTCCGAAATATCATTTACACTCATTGCACCTAAATCTTTTCCTCCTCTGGCTCTAACGCTTACTGTATTGTTCTCGACTTCTTTATCTCCCACAACAAATACATAAGGTGTTTTTTGTGATTGTGCCTTTCTAATTTTATTGCCTAATGTTTCGCTGGCATCGTCAACATCGGCTCTAATTCCTGCAGCTCTTAACGTATCTTTAATTTTGTATGCATAATCAGCATGTTTTTCTGCTGAAATAGGTAATACTGCAACTTGTGTATAACTTAACCATACAGGAAAGTTACCAGCTGTATGCTCAATGTAAACAGATAAGAATCTTTCAACTGAACCCAATAATGCTTTATGAATCATTACAGGTGTCTTTTCCTGTCCATCTGAGTCGGTATACTTAAGACCGAATCTTGTTGGCTGAATAAAGTCCAATTGTTCAGTAGCACATTGCCATTCTCTCCCTAGTGAATCTTTAACCATAATATCGATTTTAGGCCCATAAATAGCTGCTTCGCCAATTGCTACAAAGTAGTCAACTTCTAATTTTTTAGCAATATCTTCGATTGTTCTTTGTGCTTCTGCCCAAGTCTCTTCATCGCCTAAATATTTTTCCGGTGTTTCAGGATCTCTAAAAGAAAGTCTAGCCCTAAATTCTAGCCCTAAGGATGCATACATCTTTTTAATCATTCCCATTATAATTGTAAATTCACCTTCAATTTGATCTATTCTACAAAATACGTGAGCATCGTCTTGAGTTAAAGATCTAACTCTTGATAATCCAGATAATTCACCTGCTTTTTCGTCTCTATAGTTGGTTGTAGTTTCGTAATATCTAATAGGTAAATCTCTATAGCTTCTTTTTGCACTTGCATAAATTTGAGTGTGGTGCGGACAATTCATTGGTTTTAAAACCATCTGGTCATCAGTTTCCTGGCTTTTTACTAAAAATAATTCATCACCAAATTTATCCCAATGTCCTGAAGTTTTATATAAATCAGTTTTTGTTATATGAGGAATTTTTACCTGTTCAAAACCAGCCGCCTTCTGTAAAGACTCAGAATAGCTAGCTAGTTCTTGCCATAAAAAAGTTCCCTTAGGTGTAAACATTGGTAATCCTGAACCAACAAGATCTGAGAATGTAAACAAACCTAATTCTTTTCCTAATTTTCTATGATCTCTATTTTTAGCTTCTTCTAATAAATTTAGGTATTCATCTAGTTCAGCTTTAGAGCCAAAAGCAGTTCCATAAACTCTTGTTAACATTTCATTGTTTGCATCACCTCTCCAGTATGCTCCAGCAACGCTTAAAAGTTTAAAGGCTTTGATTTCACCTGTTGAATTTACGTGTGGACCTTTGCAGAAGTCTACATATTTATCTCCGGTCCAGTAAACGGTTAATGTCTTTTCTGCCGCGTCCCATTGCTCAATCCATTCTAGCTTGAAAGGATTATTTTTAAACATTTCTTTAGCTTCCTCTCGTGTAACTTCCTTTTGAACAATTGGCAGGTTAGCATCAATTATTTCTTGCATCTTTTTTTCAATCTTTGGAAAATCGTCCTCTGATAATTTTACTGACCACTTTGCATCGTTAGAAAAACCTGTATCGGAAATATGGGCAACTGCTAGTTGAACGTCCTCTCCATACAATTCCTTTACGGCCTGTGCGAATACGTGTTCTGCCGAATGCCTTATTTTATATAAATTGTCTTTATCCATATATTGGTTAATAGTTAATTAAAATGAGTGTGTATAGAATTTTTATACGTAGATATTTTACCCCCTTATGGGGTTGTAGTTGTAGTAGTTGTGAAGGCAATTCTTAATTTCTTCATTTGTTCGATTATACAATACTATAAATCACGAATAAAGCTGTAGCCAAGTATTTTCATCAAAATGGATTCGCAGAGGGTAGTGAGAACAACAGGATCAGAACTCAAATATTAATCCGCTTGTTATTATTATTCCTATTGTAGGGTTCTTAATTGTTATCTACATCTGGAAGTTTAGAACCGGTAAGAATGAAATTGCGCAGGGTGTACACGTTGAGTAACTATATTGTATTATGGAATATTAATATTAACTTTCTTTTATGTGCGGAATTGTTGGCTTTTCGGGCAAACCAGATAATCAAACTCTAGATAAAATGACTGAATCTATATTTCACCGAGGTCCCGATGACGGTGGAAGAGTAGTGAATGATAATTTTTCGGTGGGTTATAGAAGACTTGCAATTATTGACCTTACAATGGGTCTATATCCACTAACAAACGAAGATAAAACAATTCAGGTAATGAATAATGGAGAGATTTATAATTATCAAGCACTGCGAGAAGAGCTTGAAGAGTTAGGCCATAACTTTAGTAGTGAATCTGATACTGAAGTTATTGCGCATGGGTACGAAGAATGGGGTGAAAAAGTAGTAAACCATTTAAGAGGAATGTTTGTGATTGTTTTATACAATAAGAAAAAGGATGAACTCTTTATCGCAAGAGATAGACTCGGTATTAAACCACTATATTATACTCAGGTGGACGGTAGAGTAGTATTCGGATCAGAAATTAAGGGTTTACTCTCTGGATTTAATATTAATCGAGAAGTTGACCAGGATTCACTGTATAAATTTTTAACTGCTAGAATTCACGATACAAATCAAGATACATTTTTTAAGAATATAAAGAGACTACTGCCAGGTCACTATATGGTAATTAATAATACAGGAGAGTTTCAAATAGAGAAGTATTGGAATCCGACTTACTCAACAAAGTTTGCTTCAGAAAAATCAGATGCGGAATATTCGAAAGAGTTTAGAGATATTTTTATTGAGGCAATAAAGTTACATTTAATAGCAGATGTACCTGTTGGAGTAACATTATCGGGTGGACTTGATTCAAGTGGAATTACTTCAATTGCAGCAAAATTATATAAAGAGAATCATCCTGATACAAAACTTTACTCATTTTCCGCAGTTCATCCGGGAGAAACAATAAACGAGGAAGAATACATAGACAATATTGTGGAAGCTACTGGAGTTGAATCAATTAAAATGACTCCAAATGTGGGTAACTTCTGGAATGAAATGGATAATTGGGTATATTTTCAAGAAGAACCTGTAATTAGTACTGCACCATATGCTTACTACACGGTAATGAGGGAAGCTAGAAAACATGTAACTGTACTACTAACTGGTCAAGGCGGCGATGAGCTTCTGGCCGGTTATATTCCTTACTTTATGACCTACTTGCAAAGTGCAATCGATAACGGAAAAGTTCTGGAAGCATTCAGAGAAACAGTCGCAGGAAAAGATCTGTACACTAAATTCTTTGTGGATAAGTTAATACAAAAACTCAAAAAAGAAAATACAATCAATCCTAATCAGATGATTGTAAATACAAATAATACTGAGTTCATAAGACCACAGGCAACTAGAAATCTAAATAAAAGATTGTTTGAGGACGTTACATCCTTGACTACACCATCGCTTTTAAGGTATGAAGACAAGAATTCAATGGCGAACTCTCTTGAGTCCCGGGTTCCTTTCTTCGACCACATGGTTGTGGAATATATTTTTAATTTGCCTATTGATCAAAAGATAAAGAATGGTTGGACAAGACATATCTATAGAGAAGCTATGAAAGGCCTAATTCCTGAGAAAAACAGATTAAGACGAAGTAAAATTGGTTTTACAAACCCTGAATGGGAATGGATAGAACGAAGGCAACAAAAGTTTATAGATGTATTCGAATCCGATACTTTTAAATCCAGGCCGTTTTGGAAGGCTGACTTAGTACTACAGAACTTTAAACTTGCTCTGGAAAATAAAATTAAGGGAGATGTTTTATTCTTCTGGAGAGTCTTTATTACAGAAATGTGGATGAGAACCTATGTGGATAAGTTCGAGGTATTAGATACTAAATCTTTAGTAAATTTTAGAAAGTAATTAAGCTTCCAATATAAATCTTGGCTCATTATTTTCGACAACTTCCTCATTTATAACTCTGAAGATTTTTTGAGTTGAGGCTAAATCAATAATGTCTATATGCATAGGTAGTACTGCTTGTATACCCCTTTGCAGTAAATTTCTAGGAAATGAGTGTCTAGCCTTTAGGCTGACTCCTGGGGTGTTAACAAGAGTCTTGTCGTTATATGCTAGGGTAACAAAGCTTCCCGCGTATACAACTTTTGCTCTAATCATTTGTCTAGGATTAATATCATCAACTATAAAGACTTCGTCGCCCACTGATAATCCCGTTAGTG
Source organism: Patescibacteria group bacterium (assembly GCA_016861265.1). Taxonomy (GTDB): domain Bacteria; phylum Patescibacteriota; class Dojkabacteria; order J137; family J137; genus Brojett037. Next base: position 214,867 of record BOLA01000001.1, on the reverse strand, counting down.
TCCAAAGTTCAGAATTATTTATAAAATCAATTACATCTTGATTATTTAAATCTTCGTTAGATAGTAAGCCCGCTTCAATATAAGTGTGTATTAATTTCCCCGATTTACTCCGGCTAAATCTATATAGGTCTATGTTATCTTTGGGTTCAGGTAAGCGTGACATAAGTATTAACTAAATTACTTTGATAATAACTTTATTAGGTTAATTTGGTCAATTACTTAAGTGTTTCCACTAATTCCTCAAGGGAAATATTCTTAGATTCCTTTTGATTTCTTAATTTTAGCTCTACTCCCTCACCAGTTCTTTTTGAAACAACAACTCTATAGGGAATTCCTATTAAATCTGAATCTGCAAATTTTTCACCAGCCATTGTATCTGTTCTATCGTCAAACAACACTTCTACTCCCATTTTCTGTAATACTTGGTAAATTGCTTCTGCTTTACTCTTTATGGCTTCATCCTCAAGATTTAAGCCGATAAGATGGACAGTATAAGGTGCTATTTCTTCTGGCCAGATAATACCTTTATCATCGTGGTATTTTTCTACAATTGTTGCTAATGTTCTACCTACTCCAATTCCATAACAACCCATATAATATTTTTTTTGTTCGCCATCTACATCTGTATAAGTCGAGTTGTTCATTAATGTAGTATAGTGATAACCTAACTGAAAAATATTTCCAACTTCAATTCCTCTTTTCTCAATTAATTTTCCGTGGCTATCAATAGATTCAAATCCATTTTGAGCTAATGCAATATCTGCTTCAAGGTCAGCTTTAAAATCTCTATCTATATTAATATTAAGAATATCTCTATGCTTTTTATTTGAGCCTCCGTAAAAGTTATGAACAGTTCTAACTGATTTATCTGTAACTATGAACACTTTGCCTTCCAAACCCACTGGTGAAATAAATCCAGGCTCGCTGCCTATTTCTCTAATCTGTTCTTCAGTTGCAGAGTCTAGTTGTCCTACTTTATTTAATACGTGCTCTAGCTTGGTTTTATTTACGTCTAAATCGCCTCTGATTACAGCTAAGTAAAGTTTTCCTTCCGAATCGGTAAACATTACATCTTTCATTTGTTGCCAATCCGGTAAGCCATGTAGCTTTACTCCATCTTCCATTGTGTTGCCTCGAATGGCTTCAACCTCTTGCATCTCTTTTAGATCTTCGTTAATATTTTTATCTTCTACAATAAATTTAGCTACATCTTCATGAGCTACGTATTGTCCGTCTTCGCTTATAAAAAATTTTCCTTCTCCAATCTCACTTTCAACCTGAAATTCATGACAATACTCTCCTCCAATGTAACCATTATCAGCTTCTACAACCAATGGTTCCAATCCTAATCTTCTATAAATCCTTAAATATGTTTCCCACATATTTTTGTATTCAGCTTTGAACTGATCTTCATCAGTACTAAACGAATACGCGTCTTTCATTATAAATTCTCTCACCCTTAATAGTCCTCCTCTTGCTCTTAGTTCGTCTCTGAATTTAGTAGAAAATTGATAAATGTTAAATGGTAGATCTTTATAGCTGATTTGAAACTTCCTAACTAAGTCAACCATCATCTCTTCTGCAGTTCCACCTAACGCAAATTTAGCCCCTCTTCTATCAGTAATAACTGATAACTCAAATCCTGTTGTATTTGTTCTGTTAGTTTCTTGCCATAATTCTAAAGGATGTAAAACAGGAGTAATTAACTCTTGTGCGCCTGATTTATCCATTTCCTCTCTTATTACATTAATTATTTTTTGCTGCACTCTTATTCCCAAGGGCAACATATAATATCTGCCTGCGGTAGACTCTCTAATAAAGCCTCCTTTATGTAGTAATTTGTGCGAGCTCAGTGTTGCATCGCTTGGTGCATCTTTCTGTGTTTTGCCAAACATTGCAGAATATCTCATCCTTGGGTCGTTAATATATATTTATCTATAATGATTTTAACAAAAATTTTGATTATTAACCTTCTCTATCCACTTTTATTTTACTAGTTTCAATAGATTGAGCAATTCTTGCATGTAGTTTGGTCATGTAGTCGAATCTTGTTACAAGACTTGGGTTTTCTTCAAGGAATAATACATCGTTAAATACCTCAATAGGTATTACACCGTTTACAGCTAAATTAGTTTGTGTCAACAAATCCATATAGGCATCAACAGTAAATGGATCTTGAGTATTAAATTTTACTTGTAAGTACTCAGGTAAAGGTACGAGCGGCAGAAAACTTGTACGTTCTAGTGCCGTGACCCTAGGTCTATCTTTAAAAAGACTGCTGTTCATTCCTCCCCAGTTGTGTAACCACCTATCTTCGAATATAGTTACTGAATCCATATTTGCTAATCTGGCACCATTGTTCTGGGTTGGAGAGCTTTCTTTTCGGCAGAATGCGAAATAATCCAATGTATCTACGGCTCCAAATGTTCTTAGCTCCTCGATTATTTCGCTTCCGGTACCTCCTTTATCCCAGATATCGTCTATTACAATGTTGTATGCATTAGTAACATCTAACGGTTCCTGTGAAAAAAGTAATCTGTCACTTTCGTCTTCATCACAGAAAATAATGTTTAATGCATTAGTAGAAAGTTCGAGATTGCTGAACAATTCCATTAGTTTTCTATAGAAAAGCAAACCTCCGTTCAAGGGGACAATTAAATTCACTGTGCGGCCTTCTCCCACTGCTTTTATAATATTGTGCAAAACTTCGTAGCAGATTTGATTAATCTTTCTGTCGGTAAATTCTAGATACTCTAAAAAGTTTGGTTCTGCAGATAGTTTCTCGGATTTAACTCTCGCTACTTCAAGTCCGTCGGGTATTGTTAATGTATCCATAAAAGTTTTTAAAAGGGTAAGCTCGTGATTATCTAACTTTTAGTATTGTAATTTCAAGTAGAAAATAGGAGGGGTACTTTAATTATCCTATATAGCTTTTATATAGCAATGTACACCTGTTTTATGGTAAAATCAGCGCTAATGTGAATGAATCTTGTTCATCACAGGTTCGTTTACAACTGAATGAACTACATAAGAAAATCATAAAACAGACCTGAGGAGGTTCTGAAAATGAATGAAGGTATTGGGCAAATGCCCAGAAGGATCGTGCCTACTCTGATGGCAGTTGCATTTCTGCTGTCGGTAGTATGCTTTACCCTTGTGACTGTTAACGATGTGGGATTTCTCCACTTCGATACACAGGCACATCTATTGATCGCTCGCAGGGTTTGCGATAGTACATCACCCGGGCTTGCACAGCTAGGGGCAGTATGGCTACCGTTGACCCATTTGGCAAGTCTGCCATTGGTTTGCTCCGATATCTGGTCAAACACCATATACGGATCGATCTTTTTGGCACTTGGACTGGTTCTGTCCATTGTTGCAATTCGCCGACTGCTTAAAGGTTGGACTGTATTGTTTCGGTGGGTGGTAATTGGTATTTGTACGACTCTCTACCTGCTTACTGTGGGTGTTTTGCGGACTAACGTCTTTTACTCGCATGGCTTGGGAATGATCGCAGTATCCATGTTCTGCTATTTGGTCATGGGCTATTACATGTTCAAGTTCGTCTTTGAACTGACTAATAGCACATATGCCGCTGTAATCGCATGGATGGTATTGATGCTCAACCCAAACGTACTGTATCTGCAAAGTACATCAATGACGGAAATTCCCATGTATTTTGGGGTATTGCTGTCGATGTACACGTTCTGGAAACTTTGTAAGGAACCGTCAAACCATAAGTGGCTCTTCTGGAATGGAGTAGCAAGCGTGATTATGTGTACCATCCGTTACGAAGGATGGGTAATTGTGGTGGCGGAAGCTGCTATCTACACATACGTGTTACTTCGCAACAGAGTGCGCTTCTGGGACCTAGTGGGACATCTGGCTGAGTGGGGTTTTGTTGCACTAGCCGGAGTCATAGGCTGGATTGTCTGGAATATGACAATCTTTGGTAACCCTTTGGAGTTTCAAAACGGTACCTATTCCTCACCCAGCAATTGGGTTTCGGGAAGAGAAGCCGGGTTTGGAAACCTTAGGGTTGCTTTCCTGACCTACGGGTGGGGGATCTGGGATACCATTGGCATGGTGGTTGTATTGGCTGTAATAGGTCTATTCATTTACGTGGTCTCAACCAGATTGCGTAGGGAATCATTTGCTCCGTTACTGCCATTGGTGATGATCCCGTTCTTCGGGTTTATGATCTACAAAGGTCAAAGACCCATGCAGGTTATGCAGACAGAGGACACTCTCTACAACATTCGCTTTGCACTCATCATAATTCTGACTGTGGCCCCAATGGTGGGTTACTTAGTTAGGAGAAGCCGAGTGCTGGCAGTTATTGTTGGAGGTTGTGTACTCTTCTCGCAGTTTGCACTGTTTCAGGATCCGGGGATTACAACACTAATCGAACCACAACGTGCATCATCCTACGTGTTCAGCCAGCTTCAAATAGAGGCTGCTGAATGGCTGGGTGATAACTACGATAACGGGACAATGTTGTTGGAAGCCTACGGAAATGAGCAGCTACAGTTCCTAAGCGGTATTAACCTTGGAAACATAACTTACGAGGGTACATATCGACTTTGGGAACCAGTTCTAAACGCTCCATATGCAAATCAGATGGAGTGGATTGTAATGAGAGGCCCATACTCCGGTTTTGCTGAAGATCGTGTATGGACAACTGTTCGGAATCAGCAATCTTTCATTGACCATTACGTCTTGGTCTTTGAAAACGAACTCTATCACATCTACAAGTTAGCGCAATAAGACAAGGCAGACAACATGGATCAATTGAATTCGGGGGCAGTATTCGGGCCTGGTGCAGAAGTTCGTATGAGCAAGTCTCAACTGGGCTTCATTGTTGCACTGGGTATAGGATCGGTGATGTTGGGGTTGGTGTTACAGCTAACACTCCTACAGTACTTGCAGGGATTCGTAGCGTTGTCAACACTGTTCTTCGCTTCAATGTTCGTATTTTCCTCCATTGTCGCTGTCAGTGGCATGAAGGAAGGAAGCTTAGTGGCAGTTGATGACTCAGAGGCATTAGCTCTTAACGAATTTCCGTACATCACCGTGATTGTTCCGTCATATGTGGAACCAGCAGTGGCTCGCCAAATTGTTAAAAGCATATGGGAGCTGAACTATCCGAAGAATCGTATGCAGGTTCTAATCGTATTGGAAGAGGGGGATTTTGCCACAATCGAGGCATATACTCAGCTTGCTCTTCCAAAGCATTTCAAGGTTATTGTTCGTCCGAAAGGAGGGGCCAAGACCAAACCTGCGGCAATGAACTACCTGTTCGACCAGGGTTACGTTCACTGGCGAAGCGATTTTACCGTCGTATTTGACAGTGAAGACAAGCCCGATAAATTGCAGCCCAGAAAGGCAATGGTTAGCTACTTCCGAGAAGTGGTCAATAATCCACATCTGGTCTGCGTTCAGGCACGTCTTGCGTTCAGTCAAAACGCTAATCGTTCCTGGGTTACCAGGATGTTGAATCTGGACTACTTGCAGCATTTCTCAATAATGCTGCCCGGACTAACTCGACTAGGGTTGGTGTCACCTCTTGGAGGAACCTCCAACTACATTCTCACTAGTGCAATACGCGAGGTGGGAGGTTGGGATTCCCTCAACGTAACGGAAGACATGGATCTCGCTGTTAAGTTTGCGAGACTCGGTTATAGCACATTGGTTCTCGACTCGATCACGTCAGAAGAAGCTGTCGAGAATGCTTTCGATATGGTAAAACAGCGGAGTAGATGGATAAAGGGGGCTATCCAAACGTACTTCCGACATATGCGTAACCCAATCAGGCTTCAGCAAGAACTTGGTTGGAAAGGCTTTGTCGGGTTTCAGTACGTTATTGGTGCGCCGCTTGTACTTTACCTGGTAAACCCTGTGTTTTGGGGAATGACGGCTATCTATGCTGTTACCCACTCAGAGTTTATTCAGCAGCTCTATCCTCCGCTTATTTTCTACGTGGCAATGTTCTGTTTCTCGGCGGGAAACTACATGTACGTGTACATGCTTAAGACTGCCGCATTCAGAACGAAGAACTACTCGAATGTGATAATGGGACTGTTTGCTCCACTTTACTGGCTGCTGATTTCAATAGCCGGTTATGTGGCAGTCTATCAGTTCCTGAAATCCAACAAGGCTGCACAAGGCTGGTCGAAGACACATCACAAGGGCGATAATATGGAGGGGTAAAACCCCTCCTCTGGAGGTCAAATGCTTAGGATTCTCAGTATTCTAATTCTACTGGTGATCGCACTGGCTCCATTGCCAGTGAATGCCCAAGAAGGCCCTCCAACAGAAGAGTACAATCCAATTCCAATCGGGACGCAAATCCCCTATCAAAAAGGGATATCGGTTGTTCTGTATGGGAACGATACTACCATGCAGGGCAATACAGTCGCGTTTTTCGATGATCTTGATAGTAGGGAATTGGGGGTAAACTCAATTATCTTTACATTCCCGATCTTTCAAGACGGAGCCACAACAACGGTTCTGTATGAAGATCCTCTGCTTACACCATCCGAGGAAAACATTCGTATCTTTCTTCGGGAGGGAAGGTCAAGAGGATACTATGTCTGGCTTAAGCCTCTCATAGACGACGAAAGAACCGGGACGTGGCGAGGTGCAATTGTACCGGGTGGTGATTTTAACGATGCTGCACTGGACGAATGGTTCGCCAATTACGGAGCCCTAATCCTTAAATATGCAGCGATAGCGGAAGAAGAACGCGCGCTAGGGTTAATTATCGGTGCAGAGATGGAATCTCTTGATAAGGACCAGCAAAGGTACACCGATAGATGGAATCAGCTAATTGCGAGCGTTCGTGCAGTGTATTCCGGGAATGTAACATACGCGAAGAACTGGACGCCAGTTTCTGAGTTACCGGGGTTTGCACCTTCTCTTGACGTGTTAATGGTGGATGCGTTCTTTGATCTACATGGCATTGGCAACGATGCCACATCAACGGACATTTACTATGCATGGCAAGAGTGGTTACCATATCTCCGCAGTTACCACGATCGGCTCAATATGCCGATAATGTTTGCGGAGGTAGGTGTGACTCCTCGGGTTGGTTCCTTCATTACACCATGGAATGGTAACAATGGAGGAAGACGTGATTTCTCAGCACAGACTCGTTACTACGCCGGTACCTGTCAATTTATGCAGGAATTTGGCGAAAGTTTTGGGTTCAATGGTCCATTCTGGTGGGCTGTAGGATTTTATGATCGAATGGAGAATCAGCGGGATAGGGCAATAAATCAAGGGGTACTAACATACAACTTCTACGACCTACCCAGCGAAGCAGAGATTCGTTCCTGCTTCAATCAGTAGTTCATTCAGCAAATGTGGCGGGGAATAAACACCCCCGCCATGTACTTTCTGTTTACATAAACTTCAAACAACTATAAAATATCCTGGTTCACACTAAAAACTATGGATAGATTTTCAAAAGAAAATATAGATAAGCTTGTTTTAATGCCAAGAAAAGGTGCAATGGCAAGATTTCGTAAGTTAATGGGACCTACAATTGATTTCTCGGGATTGATTTCTGGGTTATTTGTAATCTTTATTACTTTTGCTTTTTCTCTTTCATCGCAGTTGCTTATACTCTCAGTAATTTTATTCTCATTACAGCTCTTCTTTTTTTATTACATTTTTATTAAGTTTTATAGAATAAAAATTAATGAATATAAAATCGATATAGGGCTAAAAAAAGAAGTTCAATTCTTGTTTGTAAGCGATCTTCATGTAGGCAAGGAATATGCGAGTACTAACACTAAAAGACTTAACAAGATTATTCAGACAATTAACAATCAAAATCAGGATTTAGTATTGCTAGGAGGAGATTTTTTAACTCACGACATAGAGCCGGAACTATTAGAGCAACTAAAAAATATAAAAGGGAGGGTCTATGCAGTTTACGGTAATCACGATGCAGAGTATCTAGAAGATAAGGTCGAATATAATATTCCAACAGAATTTATTAATGCATTTTCAAAATCAAATATTCAACTGTTAATTAACAATAATACAATTCAAACAATTAGCGGAACTAAATTAAATATCGCAGGAATTCCTGATCTATATTCAAAAACATTTAATATTGAAAAGGCATTTGAAGGTTCAGAGAAAGGCGCCGTAAATATACTTTTATCGCATAACCCAGATGTAATCGATTTTATTTCAGAAAATGACAATATAGATTTAATTCTGAGCGGCCATAATCATTCCGGTCAGATTTATATGCCTATAATTGGAGCAGTTCTTCCTATGCCTACTAAAAGAAGATGGTTAACTAAAGGTATATTCCAGATTAACAAAAATACAAAGCTGCTACTATCTCAGGGTATTGGACATTCTGGCAGCAGGTTAAGAATTAATACAGATGCGGAAATTTGTTTAGTAACGCTATATTAAAGTATTACTTCCTTGCTTACATCATCAAAATAGCTACAGTAACCGATAATAAAGTCTCTAATATTTTCTACTTTATCCCATTTTATACTCTCAAAATAGTCCTTGGAGGAGTGAAACCTTTTAGGATAACCATTTTTTGGCATAGTAGTAACAATAGCCGTGACTCTATATCCATTTATAATTAGGTCCTGGTTTGCGCTAGGTAATGGAGAGTCAACAACCTTAAAATCATCCTGAAAAAAATCCTGGGCAAAATCTGCAATTACTTCGAATGTTGAATCAAAAGGAACAGGTAAGCCAATAGGGTAGGATGGCTCACTACTTACTAGTGTAAGTTGTTCCTCACCTATGCATTCAAGGTCTACAATAAATGTATTAACCTTTTCCAAGTTTAGTGAATTGAGCAATGGTATAGTTCCCCTTGTTAAGGTTTCTCCTGCTGCAACATTTGCAAAAATCAGTCTTGTATTATCAAGCGGATTTTTATTAAAGAACGCCGCAAGTTCAACTAATAACGATGTTCCTACTCCGTTATCGTAGGCTCCCAGTGTAGGTTTCTTTTTACTCTTGTTCAAGAAGAAAATCCCTGTCAGTAGTGGTATAGCCGCAAAAATGCCGAAGAAAAACTTAGCGGAATTATCTGGAATGAATAGTGCTAACAATGTTAATCCTAAAGATAAGTTCGGTAAAATTAGTACGTTATTTAAGTATTCAGGAATATTTAACCCTGAGGATGTACGCATATAGTTATATATTGGCCCTAAAATCGATACCAGAGGGCCTAAATCGCCGCTTGTATCGTAGTGACTAGTGAAAACCAGTGTGTACTTTTGCTTGTCTTTTGCAGGTATTTCAGCATAAATATTTTGAGATTGTGTTCTCTTCTTAAAAAATCTAAACGGCAAGTTAAATAATCTTAAATAAACAAGAACTGTAAATATAAATAAAGGAATTGTTATTAATGCTATTCCTAAAAAATTAACCACTATTGTAAGCATTATTAATGCAAAACTTATTATTAGGTGGTTTTGAAAACTGTGAGATAGAGTAGAAGAAGGAACTTCTTTTGCGGTTACACCGAAGTAGGCGTAAACATTTTTTATGTATTCAGCTGCCTTCTGTTCGTAAGTAGTACCCGCCATTCTGTGCGGTAGCTCCAGCATTTTTCTAAGTATGTCTTGGCTTAAAGTCATAAGATAACTTCTAATTTATTTAGATCGTTTATTAAATTTATAGGATTTAAAACTTCATTTTTAAAGATATTATATATGTTTTCAGAAATGGTTTCAGTGGATTCTTTAATAAATTTAATATCCTTCGATGTATTCTTGGAATTTTTCAATTTATTGTAATTATTGTAGGCATTTGATCTCCATTTGACTATAAGGGTATTAAACTCATCTTCAATAAATTTCTTTGCCAACAGTCCAAATGCTCCATAAAAGTCCATTCGTTCGAATGCTAAATAGCTTAATACGCTAGGAATTACTGCATACAATATTGAACTTACTTTATCAAAGTCACCTTTACTCTTAAAATTCATATCCAGTAAACAAATAGGTAGATCTCCGTTTATATGAGAATTTATACCCATTAAAACATTAATAAATGGAGCATTATGTTCACTGCTTATTCTAAAGCTATTAACCCATGGGGAAATTGTTGCTCCATGCATTACATATTCTTTTACTGCTCTAAAGTAATAGTGGCAAAAGATTACATCTAATTTATTTAATTCTCTTACATTTGAGAAGTATTTATCTTGCTGAAATCTTGAATCCACAACCTTTTCGGTAACTAGGCAGTATACTTTTAGAAAGTCACGCAAACAGGCTAATTCCGAGTTAATTTTGTAGTACTCTATTAGGGCTCTCATTCTGCCTTGAACAGAATAAATATCTTCGGTTTTATAGTCAAAGTTTAGTAGGTCTTTCAGACTGTCTATTTCGTAGGAATTGCTCATAAATACAGTCTATGTTAATGCAAAGTTTTTTTCAATTGCACTTGTACTTTTGTCGATTTTATATTATCATTCGTGAGCTATTTTAACTAAGAAATTATGAGTAAATTTGCGATTATAAAATTGGGTGGAAGTCAATACACTCTTGAAGAAGGAAAAGAATATGAATTACCAAAATTCAGTGCTGAAGTTGGAAAGATCAAACTAGCAGATGTTTTAGCTGCTGGAGAAGGTTCGGATATTTCAGTTGGAGCACCAGTTTTAGATAAAGCTGCTGTTGAAATTGAGGTTTTAAGTCATGAAAAGGGTGAAAAAGTTACAAGTAGAATTTTCAAGGCAAAATCAAGATATAGAAGAAAAAGAGGATTTAGAAAACAGGTAACAAAGTTTAAAGTGTTATCTATTAAATTTTAATACTGTTAATTATTAATATATGGCACATTCCGCAGCTACAGGTTCCGCAAAAAGAACAGTTGATGTACCAGGCAAGAGACTTGGTATTAAAAGATTTGGTGGTCAAAAAGTAAACGCAGGTGAAATTATTGTTAGACAAAGAGGATCACAATTTTACCCAGGTAAAAATGCTTCAATAGGAAGAGACTTTACCATATTCGCAAAAGAAGATGGTTATGTTCACTTTAGAAGAATGACTGGCTATAAGAGAACTCAGAAATATGTAGATATTTTACCTGAGGCAGTTAGAGAAGAAGAGGCAAAGGCTGAATAAGCCAAATTGATTTAAGAATTTAAACCTCCCTTTCGGGAGGTTTTTTATTGACAATTCTGCTCACAAGAAAATAATATGATTATATTAACTTTTTAAAAGCAATCTATGTCAGATCCAACTTCTGTAGATACACAAGTAGAAAATAATGAAGAAATTATAGATACAAGCTGGGTTACACCTATGGGAAAAAGGGCAAGAATGTTAATTAATAATTTCAATTCTGAAGACCCAGATACAAAGGCTGAGGCTGCATCTCAGATTGTTGCAGTAGGTGAGCAATTAGAGTATTTCGTACAAATGGGTCAACCTCTAACAGAGGCACAAAAAGCTTTAATGAATCTTTATAAACAAATTGTACAGGAGAAAGTAGCCTGAATTACAAATTGATTTAAGAATTTAAACCTTGTAATATTTAATTATTACAAGGTTTTTTTACGGCTGATTGCCTAATCCTTTAACTATATTTATTTAAATATTATATGATAAAAAAACATATCAAAAGCTATAAACATGCCAAGGAGGGATTTCTAGAACTTTTAACAGTGGAAAATCATAACTTTATTATGGAGTTAGTATTTACGGGTTTAGTATTAATAGCCGGATATGTTTTGAACATATCAAAGATGGAATGGTTGTTTATTGTGTTTTGTTGTGGACTGGTACTAACTACCGAGATAATAAACACCGCAATTGAAGCAGCATGTGATGCAATTGATCTAAAAGAGAATCCACAAATTAAATTAGCAAAAGACATTGCTGCTTCTGCGGTTGTAATGACAGGTATAACATCCTTTATTATTGGATTGGCAATATTCCTTCCTCGGGTGATAATGCTAGCAGAGAATATTAACTAACAAATAATGCATTACAAACTAATAGTAAACGCAATCGAAATATATACAGGCCCCAACGACGATAATCCTAAATTTTACTCAAAAACAGATTTAGTTGAATTTAAAGTACAAAACTTTAAGCGGTTGATTCTGACCTTTAATAGTTTAGGTAAGAATCAGGAGTACATGTTTGATCCCATAACCGATCAAGAAATACAGGAGCTAAAGGACTTCTTTGGTATCTGAAATAAATATATTCCTTATTCGATAACATTTTATTAGGTTAATATATGAACAAACCAAGAATCTATACAATGACTTTTGCAAGTGTTTATCCGCTGTATGTTGCTAAGGCAGAGAGAAAGGGAAGAACAAAACAGGAGGTAGATGAGATTATTAGATGGTTAACAGGATATACTCAATCCGAAATTGAATCTGAGATAGAAAAGCAGACTGACTTCGAAAACTTTTATGCTCATGCCCCTAAAATGAATCCAAACAGATCGCTAATTAAAGGTGTTATTTGTGGTGTAAGGCTAGAGGAGATTGAAGATAATACAATGAGGGAAATTCGTTATCTGGATAAATTAATAGACGAACTTGCTAACGGCAAAGAAATGGAAAAGATATTAAGAAAATAGGCGACTATTTAGCTGAAATTCTCTTTTTTATAGCCAATACCATTGTACTGATTGTAATTAGAATAACTACTAAAATAAGTGCTACAGGTATACTGGTTCCTGTACTTGCCAATGTAGGTAGACCAACTACAGTAAGTACTACGCTATTTTCAGTATAATTAATTCTAAATATAAAACCATTTACCACCAATGTGGAATTATTCGGAAGCCCGTTAAAAATACCATTTATTGAACCCCCAACCTCAGTAGAAATTATAGTAAATGTAGTACCTATAGTTGGTACAAATCAAAGGTCTAGATTAAGAGTAGAATTACCGAGCTGAACATTTTGAGATACTGCAATATGATCATATTCGTCTCCCAGTGTTCCGTCTAATTCGAAGTCAAGGGACATATCAGCTGTTAACACTAGATCGCCCATAATCTGTAATACACCTGGACTATTGCCCGGAGCTATTCTTCCCGAATCACCAGTTACAGTTTGTAGTGTTGCATTTCCACCCAATGTACCACCAGATAATTGAACTGGACCATATTCATCAGTTCCGTTAAATATAATTTTCCCATTATTTATTATAAACGTACTTGTATTTGTATTACTCCCTGTTAAAGTCCACGTTCCGGTACCAACTTTAAAAATACTTCCGTCACCTAAAATCTTTACATTAAATGTTTTGGAGGTATTGTCTGCACCTATAGTCAAACTTCCATTACCGTCTAGAGTACTGACTACCTCTAAGTCACCTTCTCCCGAAATTGAACCTATATTAATATTTATTCCATCTCCTAAACCGGTCATGCCTAGAGACAATGCAGCATTATTATTAATTACCACCGCATTATTATTAAGTGCGTTAGGCGAGCGTATGTCGAGCAATATTCCACTATTAATTGTTACTATGCCTATAAAATCACTCTCGCTGTTATGTAACGATATGCTAGAAGGTCCTGATCCTGAATCTAAACTAAAGGAAATATTGTGTAGACCGGAAATCTTACCCCATATATTAAGTGAGTTATCTGAGGAAAGGCTTTTAAAGTCAGAATCAGTGTTTAATGTTATTAACCCCCTTAATATAGGATTTCCCGCAGAATTAATTGCACTAAAAGTTCCGTTTCCATTGCCGTTTAGTTCAAATGGTTCGTAAATATATCCATCGAAAAATTCAATATATATAATAATGTAACTGGTATCATTTATTTCTGTTCCGTTGCCATCCGTTCCGAATGCATTAGCATTCATTACTAACACTTCGGCAGCATCGTGTAGTATAGTTTTTCCTGTATAGTTATTATCTCCACTTAATATAATTTCCCTTCCAATAAATTCAATCTGATCTTGTCCATGAATTGATGCGGTTATCTCAAGGTCAGCATCTTCATCGGAATCATCTACTGTAATTTGTGTACTTTCCATGAGTAATGTTAGGTGTCCTCTTATTACAGATGTTTCGTTACTATTTTGTATGAGTATATTCCCACTTAGGTCAATATTGCCGGAGTCCCCACTATCAATTAGGCCACCCTGCATTGTAATACCTCTAGCATACAAATCTCCACCATTTGCTGTTACTGTACCCCCATAAAGCGTAAGATCATAAATGTCCTCATTGTTGTTATCAAGATTCCATTCACCATCTTGATAAATTGTAATATTTACACTGTCACTAATTTGATCCGATTCTGTCTGATTCAAGACTGCTGACGTTATATCTCCCACAGTAATATCCGCATCAACGGCAGTAGCACCATCTGCTTTGATAGGGTTAGTGTTCCACCGTAGACAATTACCTCATTTGTGAATGAATTTGAGGTATTTCCTCCTAAAGTTAATCCACCGTTATAATCTTTTGTCAAAATATCTCCATTAAGTGCACCGTTAAGTGTTAAAACTCCTGAAATATTCTGTATTGAAAGAGTCTCGAATGTAATATCTCCATTCATTACCGCATCGGTGATAGCCCATGCGGATACATCCCCGCTCATTGTTAAATTGTATTGGATATTATTTAAATCTGGGCCATCTATTAGGAATAAATTATTTCCCACGAAGGTAACTGTGTTGGTTATGGTTCCAAAACCATTATTATGTCCAAGTCCTACCTCACCACTATCTGTCATTAAAAGCGAATCAGTGAATGTATTATCATTATTAAAATATACAACTGCATCTCCTTGTTATATCGCCTTCCCCAGAAATAATTCCATTAAAAACTGAGTTATCGTTGGTGGCATTAATATTAAGGTTATTTCCATTTAAATTTATATTTCCATTAAAATTTGTTGCTTGTATATTAAACTGCTGATTGCCTGTAAATGTAATATTATTATAGATTGTGGTGGTAGCAGCTTGATAGGTTGTTGTTATACCTTCAGTAATACTAATATCATTTCCAAAAATTTCATAATAATCATTTGAATCTCCATATATAGTTAATGAGTTTAACTCTAAATTGTTAATATTGTTATTTAGATTGTAGGTATTAGGACTTTCGGGAAGCACTATGTCATCTCCATTTCCAGGAATCCCCTCGGTTCCTGTACAACCAGGATCCCAGTTTGCGGCATTATCCCAGTCTTCATTCACTGAACCATTCCATGTACAAGTTACAGCATATACCTTATTCGGTAGAGTAAAAGAGAACAGAACGACGCCAAACACAATTATACTAATAGTGAATAGTTTCTTTAGCATTGATATCAGGATTAAAATTTAGCTGTTAGTCTATTTAATCAGATTTATTTAAAGAATAAAAGTTAATTTATTGGGATTAAAACTAAGGAAAAGTATAATATTAGATATAAATTAGCTATTGAGTATTAAATTGCAGACGACAGGACTTGAACCTGCACCCAATAAATTGGACAACGACCTCAACGTTGCGCGTATACCAGTTCCGCCACGTCTGCGTAATTTATAAAGCTATTAATTCTAACTCCTCCGAGTATACTCCCTAAAGGGACTAAGATCTTCTAGATTCGATTCTTTGAAATGCAAAGCTCTCATCACGAATCTCTTGAGCAGTTCCGCCACGTCTGCGTTCAGGTATTATACTAAAATATTATTACCTGTAAAACTCATCCATAGTCGCGAATGACAATATCTAATAAATAGTATAAGATTGTTTTTTAGAACACAATTAGTTTAAGAACATGCAGAAAAGCGTTATATCAAAAAGAGACCTGCTAATAAATCTTGTAAAGGCAAACTTTAAAATGAGATACCAGAATTCGGTTTTAGGTATCTTGTGGGTACTAATAAAGCCCTATGCAACCTTCTTGGTACTTTATTATATAAGAGTTAATGCAGGAAAAGCTCCCATAGAAAATTACGGACTCTACCTATTAATTGGGATTGTCTTTTACGGTTTTATATCTGAAATGATTACATTCGGGCAAATGGCGTTGCTCGATAAATCCAATATTATCTTAAAAGTCAGTTTCCCAAAGGAGATTGCCTTATTGAGCTCTCTAGCAAATGCAGTAATTAATTTATTAATAAATACGATACTTATTCTTATTTTAGCTTTTACTGCAGGAGTTCAGATTACTCCAATAGGAATACTGTATTTTATATTAGTAAGTATTACAGCATTTGTGTGGGGATTAGGAATATCGTTTTTCACTTCAGTTTTTACAATTAGGTTCAGAGATTTAAAAAATATTATGGAGCTTGCACTATTCTTGTTTTATTGGGCAACACCAATATTTTTTGTAGCAGAAAAGGATAGTTTAGCTGGAGGTTCTAGCTTTATGGCCTTAAATCCTGTAGGAATATTGATAAATCAAGTAAGGGCTGGATTTAACATTTACTCCAGTATTGAATACTCAACAATTTTAATCTACCTGGTCCTAGGTTTAATTGTGTGTTATCTGGGCAGTAAATTCTTTAATAGACAAGTAAAAAAAATTGCAGAATATTTTTAGTATGAACTCGCAAGAAAATAAAACAATGATTGAAGTTGAGAATTTATCTAAGACTTTTTGGATAGCTGAAGACAAGAAGGAAACTTTAAAGTCTTACGTATTGTCAATTTTAAATCAGAATAAATCGAAAATGTTCAATGTACTTACCGATGTAAATTTTTCAATAAAACAGGGGGAGTTTGTAGGAATAATTGGAAGAAATGGTAGTGGAAAAAGTACACTTTTAAAATTAATAGCTGATATTTACGCACCCACATCGGGCAGAGTAAAAGTTAACGGTAGAATAATTCCATTTCTTGAGCTCGGAGTTGGATTTAACCCAGAACTTTCAGGAGAAGAAAATATTTACCTAAATGGAACACTTCTTGGAATGACAAACGCACATATAAAGCAAAAATATGACGAGATTGTTGAATATTCTGGGTTAGAAGGTTTTATGAAGACTCCAGTAAAAAACTATTCCAGCGGAATGAAGGTAAGGCTTGGGTTTTCTATTGCAATACAAACAGATGGAGATATTTATTTACTAGATGAAATTATGTCTGTTGGAGATGCGGAGTTTAGAAAAAAATCCTTAGCATCAATTCTTGAACTAATAGAAAAGAAAAAAACAATTCTATACGTTACACATAGCTTGGCCTCAATTTCAAAATATTGTACAAGATGTTTATGGCTGAATAGAGGAATTGTAAAGTTTGATGGTTCACCGGACAAAGCATTAACAAGATACGAAGATGCACTAAAAAACATAGAGGAATTAAAAGCCTCAAAATAGTAGCAGTTTATAAGTTATAATTTTTATACCTAGAAATTTAAAGCGATAAAATGACAATCGGAATATTTTGTCCAACAGATGGCGAAGCAAGCACAACAATTAGAACCTTAAGAAAATTCATTGCAATATTTAAGGAAAAGAATTTCAAGATTAAAGTTATTCTTGGGGGTAGTAACGGACACTATTCTAATGAACTAGACAAGCTGAATATTGACTATACAACCCTACATGCAAATCCTTGGATTTTTCCTGCATACTCAAAGGACTTCTCGTCGTCTGACCATACAGAAGAAACGTTTAAATATACAGTACCAATAGCAAACCAGCTCGCAGAATGGAATGTAGACGTGGTTTTGACAATTTCAATGCTATCTAACTCGGGTGCAGTAGCAAGCACATTAATAAACAAACCGCATATTTGGTTTGTTAACGAAGATTTAACAGATAATCCAAAGTACAAAGGTTACTTTGAATATCAGCATTATAAAAATCTTATAGAAAGTAGTGCGGGACTGATTTTTGATAATTTTAAGAATTTCTTTAATTCGATAGATTCTAAATACAGTCATAGTTTTGTTTTTAAAAGATTAGAATCGTTTACGGAAAACATAGAATTAAAGCGGCAACAAAAGGTTGATATTATTCTTCCTTTTTATAACGATAGAAACATCTTTGAGTGTATTGAAAAAGTTAAACAATACAAAATTCAAAGCCTTGAAAACGTATTTATTGTATTGGATCAGGGACCAGATGAAGAGTTGAACAACAAGATAAGAGCAAAATTTATGAATGATGATTTAGTTACAATTATCGAAAACAAAGTAAACTCTGGTTTTGTCCGCAGCTGTAATGTGGGAATACAAGCAAGTAAGAATGATGTTATTTTACTTAACACTGATACTATTCCGGGTCCTTTCTGGCTTGAGAACCTGCAGAAAGCCGTTTACTCAGACAGTAAAATAATGACCGCAAGCCCTCTTTCGAATAGCATAGAAGATCTTTCGATACCCTGCATAAAAGGCAAGCAGGATATTGATGTTGAGTTAATTTCGAATATTCTAAACAAATTCGTTTCTCAAAATAGAATTGAGGTACATAGCGCTCATGGTTTTTGTATGTATATAAAAAGAGAGTGTATAAATAAAGTAGGTATTTTAAATGAAGAAGAGTTCGGTAAAGGTTACGGAGAAGAGAATGAGTTTAGTTTGCGGGTAAGAGAAAAAGGATTTATAAACATCCTAGCCGGCAACTCCTTTGTAAAGCATTTGGGTTCTAGATCTTTTACGAGTGAAGCAAAGTTAGCATTAAAAAAGAAGAATTCTACATTGCTAAAACAACGTTACCCGTATATGATTCCTGAATTTCTTGATTTTATTAGGGTAAATCCATTGGCAGAAATAAGCAACATTATTAAGTTATTTACTGACCATCCTGAATTATTGAGTAGAGAATTTACATTATTATCTTCAGATCTAAGAAATTCATTCAAACTTTCCGAGGTAATTGACCAGATGCATTTAAACAGAGAAAAGGATATTTTATTTGTTGAAGGCCCATATACAAAAGAAAACGAAAAGAAACTACGAAATAATATTAAAAAAGTATACTTTCTGGGAAGTATTGAATTTCCTCAAAATTTTATTAAAAACGCCACAAAATACTTTATAGGTAGTAATTACAGAACAGATGAACTAAAGAATATTGCAGACGAAGAAGGTGTAAAGGTTCAAATCATTACAAGAGAGTCAAAATTCAAAAGAAGTGATTATAGAAATATTGATGAGCTTCCTAATTTTATAGTAGAAACAGTAAACAATTTTTCCTCAAGAAAAATTGTCACACCATTTTACTCCCCGAGTATGGTTGAACATTTCATGAAGAAGAACGTGCTTAAATCGCTAAAGGCCTATATTGTAAGGGTAATAGAGCATAATCCTGTAACTTTAAAACTCTGGCTGGCATATAATAAATTAAAAAAGAAGGTTAGACGTTTCTTCAGAAAGTCTCCTACCGGGATTAAGATAAAAAGACTATTGAGAAGACAATAGTTTCCTGGAATCAGCCAGATGTTTTTCCAAAACTCTAAAGTATTTGTTATCCCACACGTGACCGTCAATGTATTTGAACTTAAATTTTTGCTTCCAGGCTACATAGTTAAAACTTATTTGATCCCGTTTGGAATATTTTAGTAATTCATTCCACCAATGGTTCTGTAATTCTATAACATCTTTTTGCATATGCTTACGTACAAGAACACCAGTTTCTACACCACCATTTTTTGTAGGGTATTTTTCTTTATTGTATTGAGTAATTTGATTTAGAATTACCATTGGTTTGTCCTTCCCTCTATAAATACAAGCCTTAGCTTCTTCGTAAATACAATCTCTGTGCATATGAGGAAACACTGCAAGATTAGTATCACCCAAATAATCGAATAGAGGAGTTAAATCTTTCTTCTTTATTATTACCCTTCCATCAATCCATATAGAATATTCATATTGGGGTAAAAATATATGTGGAAGGAGCTTATACATTCTTGCGTCTAGGGTAGGGTCTTTGTGAAATCTGTTCACTCTTATTATTTTATATCTCTTAGAAACTAAATTCTTTCTATCAGTAAAGCATATAAAGTCAAAGTCTGAATAGTCACCTTCGGGTTCAATTAAATCATCAATTTTTCCAAAAATGGCAGTATATATTACCTTTTTCTTTAATTTTTCTTTTCTTATTAACTCATTAGTTCTAATAAGGTCTTCCATTTTTTGATATTCGGTTCTTGCTTCCGGAATATCAAGCGAGTTTCCAATTATATGCTTATCAATTTTAAAATGATGATTACCAGTTTCATAGGGTAAATCTATTGTTACTACATTCAATTTATTCTTCCACAGAACGTAGTTAAAACTTAATTGGTCCCTTCTACTGAATTTTTGAATTTCTTCCCACCAGGCGTTATTTAACTTTTTTACATTCTCCGATTTATTTCTTCTAAAAATAACGCCAGCAGTATTTAATCCATTATGTTCAGGATAACCTTCCTTGTGGTATTGCTTTACTTGAGTCTTAATCACATAATGATTGTCCTTATTCCTTTTTACGCACGCTGCAGCCTCAATGTACATACAATCTCTGTGAGGGTGTTTAAAAAGTGCTATATCTCCCTGTTCAAGATACTTAAAAAGCTCCATGAATTGGGGGTTTAATATTATATTCCCATCAATCCAAATGGTATATTCATAATCTTTTAAAAAAATATGAGGCATCATCTTAAAGACTTTTGCACTCCTAACCGGATCTGAGGACGTAGCAGGGTAATGTTTAATCTGGAATGTATCTGATTTTAAATCTTTGTTATCGGTAAAACAAAAGTAGTCAACATTCTCAAATTTAATTTGCTCTCGCAGTGTATCTTTACCACCAAATATTGAAGTATATATTGCTATCTTATTCCTCATGTTCTGTTATAACACCTTTGCGTGATTTTATTATTTTATCCCAGTCTTTTAAATCCGGGTTCAATTTAATATAACATACAAATTCTCTATACAATTTCTTGTCAAAAGTTATTAAGTGTTTAGGTGGATGTATTAATGAATCATAATCATGCTGATTAGGTGGGGAATTTAGTGGATGAACAAATGGTGACATTGAATGTGACACTATTTTATTCATAAATAATTTGTAATCTGAAATATTTAATTCCCTTAATGTATCTTTCAGATTCTTTACACTAAAATGACACGTATGTCCCTTCCAATCTGACCAGAAAAATTTTAACCCTAACTTTCTTAAATATTCATCACCATCATAGTAGGGCCCTTGAATAAAAACAAAATCGGTTGCAAGGTCACATGCCTGCTTAATTGATGCCTTTGCAACTTCTAAACTCGGTAAATGTTCTAAAACATGACTTATAACAATAAATCGCACACTTTTTCTAGGAAACGGTAGCTGTGTAAAATCAGCACAGTAGGCGTTCAATCCTAAGTCTTGCATTTTTCTTACCTTAACTGGATCGATATCAATTCCTAGCCCATTTACACCACCGAGTGCCTTGATCGCAAAATCAATAGAACCTCCAACAGAAGCTCCAAAATCTACAAAATCATATTTACTTATATCTAATTCTGAATTCATTTTGTAAAATTGTTAATGTTTGTACATTATAGACCATGTTTGTAGTATGGAACAAAAAAAGCCAAAAGTACTAATACTGTCCGATAAACCAGGCTGGGTTGTTGATAGAAATATCGATAATATTATAAAAGGCGTACCAGTGGATTTTACAAAAGAATACTATGCACTTGTAGATTCTCAAAAGCTCTTAAACATGTCTAATGACTTTGATCTTATTCATTATGGAAACTCAGATTTATCTTTTCACTTAGATATTATTGATAAATTTACCAAGCCATTCTTGCTATCTATCAGATCAGGAAGATATGGTAACTATGTTCAGAACTTACAGGAAATTATTTCCCGAAATAAATTCTTTACTCATGTAATAAATAGAGATCTTCTAAATGAATTCCCAGGTTCAGTTTATATACCCAATGGAATAAGTGAACAATTCTTAAACAATAAGAAGCAATTTGTTGTTGGCTTTGCCGGAAAACCAACTGAATACAAAGGTTTTGAATTAATAAAAAAAGCCTGTGAGGAATTAAATGTAACTTTTAATCCAGCTATAGGCGATATTGAACATTCTAAAATGAAAGATTATTATGAGAGTATTGATCTGTTAGTTTCTGCATCTTATAACGAAGGTCATTGCAATCCAATTTTTGAATGTATGGCGTTGAATATTCCCGTGATAACTACCGATGTTGGCTCGTCTAAAGATTTAAATTTGATTAAAATAGAAAGAAATGTTGAAAGCATAAAGAATGGGATTTTAAAATTTTATACCTATCCCCAGGTCAGGGATTTCACTTGGGAAAATGCAAATAAACAGATGTTCAATTTATATAAAAATATATTAAATTAATTTTATGAATGATTTTTTTAGAAAGTTTTCCAGAAAAGTAGCTAAATTTACGGGTAATCCTTATGTATTTATAATTGCTGTATTAACTATCTTAAGCTGGCTAATTTCCGGCCCTATTTTCAATTTTTCCAATGAATGGCAGTTAGTAATGAATACAATTACTTCGATAATAACCTTTCTTATGGTCTTTATTATTCAGAACTCCCAAAACCACGATACTAAAGCCATGCAGTTAAAGCTAGACGCTATTTTATATGGTATAAAGGAAGCAGACGATGAGCTTATTGACCTAGAGGATATGTCGGACGAGGAACTAGATAAACTGGATAAATTCTACTCTCTAATTGCCGAAAAAAAGAGAAAGCATATCCACGCCACTATACAGAAAAGAAGAAAATGAGCAGGAGTTAAAAAGTATGGTAATTTAGTATAAAATACGCTAAAATTCTTAGCCTCTTAATGGGGTGGTAGCTCAACTGGTTAGAGCATTCGCCTGTCACGCGAAAGGTTGAGGGTTCGAGTCCCTTCCATCCCGATTTTATTCTTCCTAAAAAGTACTATAATACCTTAAATCCTTGCCTATTCCTAGTGAATTGGAACTATTTTTTACTATCATTGTATGGATAAATCTAGAGTTCTTATTATTGGGGGTACGGGTTATCTGGGCTATCATATTTGTAATGAGTTGGTTAATAGAGGATATCAAGTCACAGCATTGTCTATAGACACGGTTCCAGATAACTTCCTACCTATAAACGTTACTGTACAGAAGGCTGATGTAAATAGTCTTACCGATGATCAACTTCTGGAAATCTTTAAAGTCCATGATTACTTTATATTTGCGGCCGGAGCAGACGATCGAATTATTCCAAAGAAGCCTGCATTTGATTTCTACTATAAGGCGAACGTTGAAAGTATAGAAAGGCTGATCTCAATTGCTAAAAAGGCTGGTGTTAAAAAGAACGTAATATTAAATTCTTACTTTGCCTATTTTAATAGAATTTGGCCACAAATGAAGTTGGCTCAAAAGCACCCCTATATTAGATCTAGAAAGCTACAGCAAGAGAAGGCTTTTGAAGCTGCTGGTGAGGATATGCCTACAGCAATAATTGAACTACCATATATTGTAGGTGTTACCCCAACAAAAGGTTCCTTGTGGGAAGGATTAATAAGATATGTAAATTCTCCTGGTAAATACAAATTCTATACAAAGGGTGGAACGGCAGTAGCCTCGGTTAGAAACGTAGGGGCCGCAATAGCAAATGCCCTTGAAATTGTGACTAAAAATTCCTGTTACCAGGTAGTCGATGTAAATTTAACTTGGGCAGACTGGCTGAACTCACTAAAGCAGAATAAAAACAGGGTTATAAAGGTGGTCTATATTCCTACATTTTTAGTAAGGATTGGTGCAGTTATTATAAAATTTATGCAATTCCTAAAAGGAGAGGAATCGGGATTAAATATTGTAGATTTTATAACATTACAAACTAGCAATACCTTCCTACCCATTGAAGAAAGTAAGCAGAGCTTAAATTATGGAGAGTATAATATAGAGCAGGACTTCCAAGATACAATAAGCCTTTGTTTAAACACACGTGAGTAACATGGACAATAATTTACTCTTTCTTCATTTGAAATTTACCGTTAATAATTTAGAATAAATTCAATAATTATTAACATTACAAAATGGAAGAACAAATGTGCATATACGATGTTCTTGTAGACCATGGTAATTTCGATAAACTATTACAATTAATAGATGCAAACGATGGATTTAGAACGCTTTTAGTAGAGGAGGAAGGTCCATACACTTTTTTCGCTCCCACAGATGAAGCCTTTGATGATTTAGAGAAGTTATTAGCTACTAAAGAAATGAGCATAATGTCTATTCTTTCGAATCACGAATTAATTGGAAAGATTCTAAGCCACCATATTGTAGAAGGTGAATTAACCTCGGATGAACTTGATTCAATGAATACCCAGAACATTACATTAATGGATGGGCAATCAATCAAAGTTATATCGGAAGATGGAAGTATAGTGTTGGGAGACGTAAATTTAGATGAGGCTGATTTAACAGCAAGTAATGGAATTATTCAGGTAATAGATTCAGTTATGCTGTCTGACAGTATGGAATTATAAATTATTTTTTAAATTAAAATTATGCAAGACGATCAAAAAATCAATCCTCAGGCAACAGATGATCAGACTTCCGAACTAGAAATGGATTCTTTGGACGAACAGGGAACAAGGTATGCAGCAGGTCTTTACGAAGATAATGAACAGAAGGACTATATTACTAATACAAATGATTTGAACAATGAGGATGCTGCTTTAGACGCCGGACTTGGTGACGACGCTTCGACTGATTACGATGAAGATGATGCAACGCTTACAGCAGAAAACGATAACGATGTTGTAGCTACCGGTATGGATGAGTCTGATTCTGATAACCTTGAAGGTAAAGATAATCTAGGGGATACAGTACTATAAGTTTTGACATAGAATTAGGTATGGTATATAATAGGTATATACCTAGGGAGGGTAGAACGATGAAAACTCGTATGCGTATGGTGGGTGGTCTCATGATCTTTGCTGGTGTACTTCTGGTGTTCGTAGTCTTCTTTAATACTACTGTAAGCACACCGGAAAGATACTTCTTCGATGGATTTATGTCGAAGCAAGATCTGGGAATTGTCACGCTCATCGGAAGTGCTTTCCTCCTGTTGCAGGGCTTTGCTCTGCGCTGGATTGGCTCTGCGAAAGAGCAATCATAAGGGTATGGGTGAGGCCATGTGTCTCACCCCCCCAATTTAAACTTCAAACCAATTTCCTTTGATATAATTTAGTATTAGCTTTAAAAAGAGCATATGCGACTTATAGAAAAATGGAAAGATAAATATTATTTCGCCACTAATTATATTTTTGAAACCAATAATGGTTTAAAAGTTTACTATACCTTCAAACCTGATATATATAAGACTTATTTTGCTTTTTCTACGTTGGGAGGATCACAAATTGAATCTAGTCTAAATGTTCCCGATGGTACTGCACACTTTGCGGAACACCTATTATGTAATCCAAACTCAACCCTAAAAACCCAGGATCGAATGAACGATTATAAGTTTGGAAACAGAGTAAAACCTTCAATTTACAGTAATGCCGCTACAAGTAGAAAAGAAGTCTGGTTTAATCTAGAAAGTAATTCTAAGGGATTCCTTAGAATGCTCAACTACTTAAAGTACCAGCTTCAAATCAAATTCTCCAATATAAATAAATATATTGAAGAAGAAAGAGGTGTAATTCTAGCGGAAGAACACAGATATAAGCCTATAGAAAAAGACAGCTCGATAGCGTACGACAAATTCATGATAGGCGACATATGCCCTGATTTTGCAAAAAGAAACTTAGGAATTCCTGCGACTATTAATAGCATTGGTAGTCAACATATAGAAACTTTTATTAGAAAAGTATTTAATGTTAACAATTGTTACTTTGCAATTCAGTCAAATTTGGAGCCAACAAAAGAATTACTAAAAGAATTAGATAATTTTGCTGAATCAATAACTCTTTTCGAAGGTGATAAAGTAACTTACGAATCTCAAATATATAAGCCCGTATTTAAGAAGCAACATTTTTTCGAAGACTCGCAACAAGGTCTATTCTTTAGTTTAAACTATGTTCAATCTTTAAAAGATACTTCTGGTTATAGGAATAATGTATTACGATATTTAGTAGATGGAGCATTGGGCTACGTTGCTAGGGAAATTTTAAGAGAAAGACATAACTATGTTTATTCCGCTGAAGTCTTTAATAGTATATATTGTTGGGATTTAAGGTTGAGAGGCATAAAAATGATTGTTAAAAAGGAGAATATTCTAAACTCATTTAACGCCTTGAATTCCATACTAAAGGATAATGTTGTCGATTATTTAACGTCAAAAAAAGGTGGCCTATGGTTTAAAAGCCATGTAAGCAATTATATTTTCTATCCTCCTTCTGAGGTAAATCCTAATTATACATTCGATTGGGGATATAACCATTTTATTGGAATGGGAATTTATAATTTTGATTATGCTAAATCTATTGATGAAGCTAAAAAGGCTACGATATCTGATGTAATAGTTGAGTATAAAAAACTATATGAAAGTACTCCTCCTGCATTATGGTTTCAATCATCTTACAAACAGGAAGATATCTTTAATGAATTAGAGAATTCAGAACTGTATAAGTCGTTTATGGAAATTTAAAATTTATGGAGCAGAGTGTTTTCTGCTCCATGAGCTGCTTACGCAGCAATGAGTTGAGCGGAATCGGTAGACATATGGGGAAAGGTAAAACTCTCATCGTTCGGATTGAACATGACAATTTCACCTAGGGCATTTGTTGCCCAAACAGCATCACCTTTATAACCATTCGCCTCAAGTTCAGCGACCTTTGGGAGCTGCTCTCCTTTTGCAACCAATTGCTCAAGAGTTTGGTAGTCGACCATAGTTACCTCCCTGGAAGACTAATACTTAATGATTATATTACAGTTATATAGAAAAATCAATCGGAGATTGGGGGTTAGGGTGGGTGGCTGGATCAACCAGCCACCCAACACCTATTCGGTGTACAGGCTTGCCGTCTCGTCCGATTTTGTCGGAAATTCAAACACGTCTTGCTTGGGGAAGTATATGCATCCCCGCCCTAACAACGACGTAGCCCAAACCTTTTCTGGTTTGGCTTCTGCTTGCATGTCTTTGAAGAACTCCCTCAGTTCATCGACTTTGGGTAGCTTCTGACCGGCTGCGAGCATGTGTTCAATCCAACGGTACGAAACGACGCTTTGAAAACTAAGATTCATTGAACACCTCCTTACCCGTACAAATATAGTATATCATCTTTACATACAAATGTCACTATATTTTGATAACACTTATTTAGGTTAAAAAATGCCCGTAAAGCTGATAAACTAAGTTAGTTAAATTAAAAAAATGAAAAAAACACTCAGGATCTCTTTATTAGTACTATTTCTACTTGTTGTAATTTTTGTTGGTCTTGCAGTCTACTTTCTGGCCAAAAACACATCGGTTTTTTCAGGAAATTTAGATGAATCTCAATTGGTAGCAAACAACCAGAATACAGACGTACTACAAGATAAATACACTCAATTACAAGAGCAGAAAGTTAGTGTACCGGAAAGATATAAAAAGGGAGTCTTTGCGGAAGCCAGAACTTTAAGTCTGCCAATAGATTTTAAAATAAGTTTATGGGCTGCTGAATTGGATAATCCTAGACAAATAGACTGGACTAATTCAGGAACACTAATAATTGCAGATAGGGGCTCAAGTTCAATTAAACTTTATAAATCGGTTACATCTAATGACTATGTTGAAGAAGTTGCAACTGTTGATACAAATCTAAATCAGCCTAGTAGTGTAGATTTTTACAACGGTGATCTTTATGTAGGTACTCAGGATAAGATAATCGTATATAAAAATTTATTAGAAGATGGAACTTACTCAGACAAAATAATATTAGTTGATAATCTCCCAACATCTGTTAGTCCTGCATCGCATAAAACAAGAACAGTAAAAATAGGACCGGACCAAAAGATGTATATTACAGTTGGTTCTTCTTGTAACTTATGTTTAGAAACCGATGAGCGTAGAGCAACAATGCTTCAGGCAGATCTTGATGGGAGTAATCTAAAAGTGTTTGCAACTGGCTTAAGAAATACTGTTGACTTTGTATTTAAGGCAACACCTAATGCTTTTACAATATGGGGTGTAGATAACGGAAGGGACTTAATAGGTGACGATCTTCCTCCTGAAGAAGTTAATATTATAAAAGAAGGTCGAGATTATGGTTGGCCTTATTGTTACGGTAGTGGAATTAATAATCCAGAATATCCAGAACGTTCTGGTTACTGCAAAACAGAAACAGAAGGTAATACTTTTGGACTACAGGCACACTCCGCACCCCTTGGTTTAACCTTCCTAGTTAATGATGACTTAACTCAAAGAGTAAAGTTTCCTCAATTGGATTTTTCAAATGACTTGTTTATTGCATTTCATGGATCCTGGAATAGAACAACTCCAACTGGATACAAGATAGTAAGATTGAATACTTCAGAGGCAAATTCTAAGGAAGTTAATTTTATTACAGGTTGGGTAACTAACAACAGCGTATGGGGAAGACCTGTAGATGTAAAGTTTGATAAGAACGGTGATATGTTTATTTCGGACGATTCAGCAAATGCAATTTATAAAGTAGAGTATGTTGGTGTAGAATAATAACTTGTAACTTAGTATTAATAAATTTAAACTGTTGGTATGACTCAACATCCGGTTCCACAAAATGTTATTGAAGTAGAATTTAAGTTATTCGGAAGTTTTACATTAAAACAATTTTCCAAGATTCTTATAGGGGCATTAATTGGAGTTGTGCTTTTTCTTTTACCTGTACCGGCAATTATAAAATATCCATTGTCTTTTATTAGTGTAGTTTTAGGGATTGGAATGGCGGTAACTCCGGCTTTAGGCACATGGTTATCTGGATTTGTTAAGGCATTATTTATTTCACCAAGATATGTTTGGATCAGAGAGGCAAACCCACCCGATATACTTAGGGCAAAGGAAGTGACAACCACAACTGCTAAAGACATGAAAGTTGGCGCAGCAAGAAAAACAAATAAATTAGATATAGATAAAATTGATCTTAAGCAAATTTACGGCAGTTCTTATACCAAGAATGCTCCTGCAGCTGCAATACAGACAAATCAAACTATATCAAGAGATATTGATTTAAAACCTGACCAAACTTCAGAAGATAATTTCGTAAGAGTATACGAAGACGTTTTTGGTGAAGGGTTGTTCAATCGTACAAAAGATTCTGTATTAGAAAATTTGTATCAGCAGGAATTCGTAGACAAACCTAAGGCCGAACAAAGTAGCGAAAACAGAGTTCAATCTTATAAAAAGCAAATTGAGGATTTAAAATATCAGTTATCTATGCTCGCAAAAGATAGTTCATATAGAGATAAAGAAGAACAGATAATGTCTAGAATTAATGATTTATATAGAGAAATTAAAGTATTAGATGGTTCTCAATTAAATGTAAATAATGTACAACCTGTAATTAGAAATCAGAACTTACAGACTACTACCGTTCAGGGAAAAATAATTAATGGAATTATTGTGGATAAAAGAGACATCCCAATTCCTAACGCTTTAGTTTCTTTTGTTAACAGACAAAAAAATGTAATCTATAGAACAAAGAGTAGTGCAGACGGTAAGTTTACTACAGGCACTCCAATTCCTGTAGGAACATATGCTGTAGTAATTGAAGAAGCCAAACATAATTTTCATACATACTTAGTTGAAGTGCAGACTCAAAACCTACCTGCATTCAAATTCCGGGAAAAGTGATGAGTATTGACTATTAGATATTCCATTAAGCACAAGTTTTTGATATTCTGAATTAGTATGAATTTTCGGACTCGAGTTAAACATATTAATAAATCCCTCACTAAATATTCGCGGTTACTTTTTGTAGCTTTTAGTGTTGTCGGAATTATTCTCTCGTTTTTTATTAGTGATATAAATAGATTTCAATTTACTCAGGCGGATACTTTAGTTGGTACAGGAGTGGGAGGAGTAGCTACTAATGGTGTTAAGTCTATTCATACTCTAAAAGATGGTTCAGACAGATTTGTAACTCTTACAAATCAATGGAGTAGTTCATATTTTCAAATTAATTCTCACTATAATCCTTCTGACTATAATCAATATAATGTCTGTGATACAGGTATCGATTACGGCTTAAGTAATAATGCGGTAACAGTAGACGATGATGGTAATGTTTATATTCTAGATGCAATGCTTAATAATTTAAACGTATACCCTTTCGATAGCTGTAGTCCAAGTACATATTTAATCTCGAATGTGACGCTTAGCGATGAAGATATTACCGGATTAGTATTAGATTCTTCGTCTGGTGATTTATATGCAACTCAAGAAACAATAATGGTTAGGCTTCCGATTAGTGACTATGGAAATGCCGAAACATACAGCTTTACTAATGGAAGAACTTACCCAAACTCATTAACTTTTAATGAAATTAATAATTCCCCTTACGTACTATTTGGAGATGGTTATGTTCAACAATTTAATGGGAACGACTCATTTAATGTTACTGAATATGATATAAGTTCTGTTTCAGATTGTTCTGAAAAGATTGTCTATAGGAGTAACTCCTTTTATATCTCAGACAACTGTGATTACAATATTTACCAATATAACGGAGCATTTAGCCTTCAACAGACATACGTTAATCCTGGTTACATTACCGATTTTACTGTAAATGATGATTATATCTTTGCCGTGCAGTACGATAATCTGATTAAATTTAATATTGGTTATCCGGCAGATACACAATCGAATATATTAACCGACGTGTCATTTATGTCGGTTGATTACATGGGTAATAATACAATGGTGTTTAGTTCCTACTATAGAGACTTTTATAAATTCACTCTGACTATAAGCGGAGGAGCCGTTTGTCCAGTGGATTCTCCACCCTATGTTCAAAATGGCAACAGATGTGAAAGGTGGATATATTCATTTGATGTTGCTAATGCTTCCGCCTTTGATTCTGTAGAATCGGTATTTACTAATAAGGGGATTATGGTATTAAGAAAAGACTATATGGGTGGAGGTGGTATATATAACGACTTTAATGGCGTATTCGATGAATTTCCTTCCGGTTATTTATATGCAGAAACCATGGTTGCAAGTCTAGACGGGAATTACTTGTACATTCTATTCGAGGAGGACGACAATATTGGCGGAGGGCAGTCGATATTAATTTATGATATTGAAAATTCTGTTTTTGACAGTGCACTACCATTGCCTAATGGACAGGAATTCGCAGTTGATATGGTAATGGACTTTGACGGAAATATAGTGACTATTAATAGCGATGGACCAGGATTAACATCATTAACATTATTCCCTTTTGGTGACTACTTAAACCCGGTAACAATTGATCCGGACTTTAATTTTAGTTCCTACGACTATCCACTATTAGGCGTTGATGAGGATAATAATCTATATGCTGTAGCTGAATCTGAATTGAGAGTTATTGACTACGATGGGGGCAATTACAGTACAAGTGCGTTCAGAGATATCTCTCAAGATGATTTATATTATGCAAACGATATTTTTGTAAAAAATAGCTCCCCTGGAGTTACTGATCTATATATTTCTGGTGGAGATTCTACAGTAACTTCAACAGTATTAAAACTTCCTGATATTGATTTAAATGCAAATATAAATGGAACATTGATTAACTATACATCAACCTATGGTGCTTATAGTTCCTATGAATTTACATCAATTGCAGTAGATAATTATGGAAACGTATTTGCTATACCTCCCGGATCAACAAATCAGATAGCACTGTTTACCGCCGACGGAACTGAGCATGCCTTTGATCTAGATGTAGCCGATAGTTTCTTAACAGATTTGGCAATAGATGATGCAAATTACTTATATGTGACTTCAGAAAATATAGATTTTCAGCAATATGAACATGACTATCAACCTGCACAAGTTTTGGATGCCTGTATAACAGATACTCCACCATATATCGAAAACTATACAAGATGTGAACGTTATTTGAATAATACAGGCTTAAATAACAATACCACAGTTGAAATCGGAGAAGCTTTTACTGAGACTGTTATGGATAATGGAATCTTTTTTGCGGCAACAGACTCGAATAGACTTTATGCCGGAAATAATTATTATCCTTTACCTAACGACTATAGTGGTATTTATGCCCTTACAGCAGATAAAAATTATGGAACCGATGGTGTTTACTTTTTAACAACCGGGCCAGGAGGTTATACGTTTGTTATGCACTTCGATTATGATAGTCAGAA
Organism: Patescibacteria group bacterium; assembly: GCA_016861265.1. GTDB lineage: Bacteria > Patescibacteriota > Dojkabacteria > J137 > J137 > Brojett037. The sequence continues at coordinate 182,653 of BOLA01000001.1, read as the reverse complement.
TTTTGACTATGCCTACGATACTCAGACATCCTTTTCGGGTAGTGTGGACTTTGCAGTAAGAAATAACGGTGATGTATTTGTAATAAGTCAATCCTTTAATAATACGATGTTAATAGAGTTCCAATCCGGAATTTATAATTCGGGTAACTTGGTTTCAAAAAACTTTGACTTTCCTGGCACATGTTCTGCGAGAATAAGAATCGTAAATTCAGGAGATGCGATTTTGCAATGCGGTAATAATGTTTATGGACTTTTAGCTGCTGACTTTGCAAATATAGCCTATAGTATGGATTTAACCGGCTATAACTTTGATACTTTTATAACCCCAACTGACATATTTATTGAGGAACGTTACGATGATAATGTCGATTTGTATATATCCGGAAGCAATTCATCCAGTAACGGAATAGTACATCAGTTTGTGGGTCTTAATACCGAAACAGGGTCGATAATTCTAGACAACGAATTTACAGATGCAATATTCACTGGATTGCCGATTACAGACATATACATTCAGAATAACAGCGGTATTTTTGCATCGAGTGACTTTTTGAATACACAATTGGTCTGGTTTAACACACAGGGAAATAGCCAAGTATTAGACGTGGACGATGTAGGTAGTATAGTAGATATTCTTCTAGATAATGACTACAACTTATATGTAACATCAAGTACATTCCTATATCAATTTCTTGAATTTGACTATATACCTTTGAATACTGCAGGAAGTATGGCTTGTGTGGCCGGAGGAGATTTGGATTTAACCACTATAACAGCAGGAAATGCAATTCATACAAATGCATGGATTGACGGAAACCCTGACAATCCACCTCCATATCCTACTGGATATGTAGAAATTCGTGCTAATGGCTTGCCGATTTCAGAATCATTGCTCGATGGTGTTGCTAACGCAAGTCATGACTTCACTATTCTTAACCCTGGAACTTATACTGTAACAATATATTATTCAGGTGATGAAAATTATGCTGGCTGCAATGGTACTTTAGGTACAATTAATGTTACTAGCGCACCAGGGGGTTACTTAGATTCACAGACAACAATTACGTCTGTTACACCAAATCCATATGGTCAGGTTACAGGAGAAGATGTTGTAATTACTGTGAGTGTTAGCGACCCAAATAATCCATCTGAGATTCCAACAGGTGATGTAGAGTTAAGACATGACCTCTGCTGTAGTGGTGATTACAATGTTCTAGCTACCGCAACCTTAGATGGTAACGGAGAGGTAACATTTACACTAAGGGATTTATATCCAGGTGGCTATACTATTCATGCGGAATATTTAGGGGATAATAACTACACAACAAGCGCTTCTATTGGTTACTATCAGGTAATTTATGCAATACAAACCTTTACAACCTTACAATCTTCGGATGATTCGGTGGTAAAAGGGGATCAGGTTACTTTAAGTGCACATGTGTCTCTTCCTAATTTTACAGTCGGACCAAATTCGCCTGTTGAACTTACTGGCTGGGTAAGATTTAGAATAGGAGGATCTGAAATTGGCTGGGATCAAGTGGATGCCAATGGTGATGCGGAAATAACTATAAACACATCTGACGATCCAGTCCAGCCTTTTAATATAGACGAAGGAGTCCATCATATTAGAGCATATTATGAACCAAGACATGACTTAATAAATTTTTGGATGAGACCAAGTCAGTCAGAGACACTCTTTCAGGCAGTTGCAGAAACCGATAATACTGGTGGAGGAAATACGGGAAGCGACATACCCCCATCAGGAGGTGAAGGTGGGAATAGTGACTTTAGTGCAACAATCGTGGGTAAAGATAAAGCCACAGGTTCATTAACCCAGACTAAAATTGGATCGATTCTAAGCTGGGTAATGAGTCATAATAATCTTGGACCAAACTCTAATCAAGCAGTTACATACTTTCCGATCAGAGAAAATCAAGATTTTGTTATAGGTTCTGTAGTTGCACCTTCAGGCTGGACTATTACCTATACACAGGATCAAAGTTGTGATGATTCGACATTTAACTACACTCCCGTTGGAAGCAATGGTCAAACTGATCCTCTTGTTAGGTGTGTGAGATTTGAAAATGATAGAGTAAATGTACCTCCCACAAGAAGTAACATTCGTTATATTACAACTACTACAAACTTTACCGAATTGAACGTTGGGGCTTTAGGAGGTCGAGACGTTTACGAAGTCGTTCCATATAACAATAAATTATTCTACTTTAATCACCACTGGTTAGTAGATCGATCAATGGTAGATCCTTTAAAGACAATGTTCTGCTTTGATTTAGAAATAAACGACACTTGTGTATCTAAGAATCCTGCAATTGTATACCCCGTTGTCATGGGGCAAGACGGCTTTAGCGATATTGATGATGAATATATATCTTCAAAAACTAGCTTTGCTGTAAACGCAGAAATAGTAAATGACAAAATGTATATTCCAATGACAGATGTTAATTTTAAAGATGGTGTCGGTAACGGTCATGGATTCCTATGCTGGGATCTCCTACTTGATTTCTACTGTAGTAGTACTGCATATATAAAACAGGGAATGATTGTATTAGGTAATGTAGCGCTTAACGCTTGGGGTTGGGGTAATATCGGTGATGTCGAATATAACCCAGACATGCAGGAGATATATTCAATTAATGTTGGGGATAATAACGGCTATATGCAATTATTATGCTACAGCATTGCAAACAATGCTCCTTGTGTAGGGCAACCTTACCAAATGGGAACAATTCAGGCGTACGATCCGGGTTGGTCGGTTACAAAATATCAGCATTCCACAGGCAGAATTTACTCTACAAGTGGAGGAAACTCAGGGTATTTAGATAGACAGTTACAATGTATGATTGCTGCCACTAAACAGATTTGTTCCGATTTTCCAAACGAAGGAATTCAAGTACTACCAGATAAACCAAATCAGTCTGTATTTATAAATCAGCAGGATGAAATGTGTGTGTTTATATATTCCGATGGTGGTGGAGTTGTAACTGCTACATCTCCAAGAATATTCTGTTACGACCTTGATTCAGAGAGCTTTTATGATTACTTGCCAATTCTAGCAACGTCGCATCTTACAGGCGATATGTTCCATGACTTTGAAGGACCTTACCCAGATGGAAGAATTTATTTCATGTCTAGGTGGACCGAAACTGTAATTCAATGTTATGAAATTGAAAGTAATTCCGAATGTCCAGGTTGGGAAGGTGGTAAGACAGCTTACCAGCCACCATTCGACGAACAAATTTATACAATGACTTATGCCTTCGGTTGTATGTGGGCAGCAAGTGATAGTGGTAGAGTATTTACATTTGACGAAGACACAGGCGAATACTGTAATCCTCTAATTACTTTAAGCGAAGGTAGTGTTGCTGTTAGCCTAGATGCAAACGATATGTTCTGTGCAACAGATCCTGATGATATATCCTGGAATAAGGTAAAGGTTTTGGACTCAGGAACTTCACCTTCACCTGCACTTTTAGGAACATCAGTTTATGATTCATCACAATGTTCAACAGATGAAAATAACGTAATTACATGTACTGGTACTCCGCTAAAATCGGGCAACCTGCTTTTAAATAGTGGCCATGAACTAGATATTAGCGATATTGACTATAATTCTCATAAATCCTTAACAGCAATATTAGAATTCCAATATCCTAGTGTTCCAACCCCTGCGCCTGGATTCTATATTGAATTGAATCCTACAAATAAGGCTCAAATGTGTGCAGAAACAAAGTTAATGTTTACGGGAGCCTTGTGTGCAAATCCTATAACCACAGTCTGTGAAAATACAAATATTAGTTATGTTAACGACCCTGTTTCTAATAATAATGGAGGACAATATTGTTTGAATGTAGAAACATACTTTGGAAAAGATGCTAATAGTTCGTTGTGCTTTGTTGCAGCTACTCCTCAACAAAGAATATTTACTGTATTTAATCCTAACGCAACCGTTTCGACTGGTTCACCTACAGATTTCAATCCAGAAGAAACATATAATCGAGGATCCGAAAGTTATAGTTTTGGAAATGGATTCTTTGGATTTGTACAAAATATAATAGAAACTACTATTCCTCAAATAATTAATCAGGATACAGTTAAAAACGCAGTGCAGTCGTTTGGTACTCAGACTCCATTAGCAGTAACTGCGGTAACAGCGGTAACTACTGCAACAGTGGTAGCTACAAGCGTAGTAACTGCAGGAAGCGGAATTGGACAGATTTTTGGTGTATTACTAGGATTCTTTTCTCCAAGAAAAAGAAAATATTGGGGAATTATCTTTGATGATTTAACAAATAAGCCGGTTGCATTTGCATCTATAACATTGAGTATTAAAGAAATAGGAAGGGACAATCAAATGAAATCAACTGTAATTACCCAGGCTGTTTCGGACTTAGATGGTAGATATAGATTGAATACAGACCAAAGAGACAAATTCTATTTAGAGGTGAAGGCCAGTGGTTATCAGCCCTACACCAAATTTATATCTATGGCTAATCCACTTAACTCTGCAGAAGACATTGTTTATGACATCCCGTTGCGGAGAATTGATGCTAAAGAGAGCATGTTTAAATCACTATTTTCTTACAAAAAGAAAGGCTTTATAAACTTTGCCAGGGCAGTGTTATTGTTTACATCAATTATAGGCTTCTTATTTACAATATATAGCCAAATTAACTTTCCAGATAACTTGAATCTAATATTACTTGTAGTATATGTACTTATATTCATAATATCGTTCTACCCATCAATTTATACAAGAATTCAGAAGAGGGGTAAGGTAATTGATGTTGACTTTAACTCTCCAATCCCAGGTGCAGTGGTAAGAATATACGACACTAAACAACAAATTGCATTATCTTTAACCAACTCCAAAGGAGAGGCTCGTTTCGATTTACCTGCAGGAGAATATTCAATATTAGCAAGCAAAAGAGGATACATAATGGTTGCTGAGCCTGGCAAGCAGTTAATTAAGGCAATCTTAAAAGCTGAAGGTTATCTAGATCAAAATATTCTTCTAAAGAGAATTGAGGAATCGCCTACTCAAAGTACAGGCGGATTGGACAATCCGTTCTCCTAAAATCTAGCAAAATATATTGGATATTAGGCTATTTTAGAGTAAAATCCATTTACGCATGTTAATACAGACGCAGCGGTGGTGAAATGGTATACACGACAGACTTAAAATCTGTTGCACATTAGTGCGTGAGGGTTCGAGTCCCTCCCGCTGTATTTTTAATAGATAATAATTACACACTATCTTCAAGTTGTGAGAAACATTATTGAACCCTCAGGTAAAATAAAAAGAACTTTAATGTTAGGTGCTGTATTCATTGGCATATATATTCTGACCTCATTACTAATGAGATTGGTCATACTTCCAATAATAATACCTAAACCAACCTTTGATAGTACCTTAGTAAATACTGCAAGTGAATTGAATAAAAATTTGCCTATGGTAATTGATAGTGAAACCTCACTAGATAGCATTACTGCCTTGCCTAATAGGACAATGCGTTACAATCTAACGTTAATAAATATGGCTTCCGAAGATTACAATGTCGAAGAAGTTATTGCTCTAATCAACGAACCTCTAAGAAATAGAATAAAAACTATTCCAGAGGCGGAGTTCTTTAGAAAAAATGGAGTCTCACTGTCTTATTATTACTTCGATATGAATAACAAATATTTTTTTGAAATAAAGATACCTGCTGGGGAATACTGAAAAGTGTTATCGGATAAGTAATAAAATGGTAAAATTCGTTATGCGAAGAATATTACAGTACGGAAGTCCAATCTTGGAGACTCCTTCAAAGGATGTTGAAGACATTAACGACCCTAAAGTACAGAACATTATTAACGAAATGCTTAAAATTCTGCAGGTGGAAGCAGAGAGAAGCGCAGGGCTATCCGCCCCTCAAATAGGTGAGCTTTTGAATATCGCAGTATGCAGAAGAACCGACCTTGAAGATTCCGATTTAAATACCAAACCTTCAGATATTGATTGGGAAGTCATGATAAATCCTAAAATCATTAAGAAGTCTGCCAATAAGTCTGTTCATTGGGAAGGTTGTCTAAGTATTAACGATGGTGACTTATTCGGTAAAGTTCAGAGACCAAAGGAAATTGAAGTCGAATACATTGATATTATGGGCAAAACCAAGAATATTGGTGCGTCGGACTTCTTTAGTCATGTTGTTCAACACGAAGTCGATCATTTACATGGTGTACTATTCTTAAAATATATTAAAGATCCTAGTGAGCTTTATACTTCGGACGAGTTGGAATAATTTCATATAAGCTTGCGAAAATATTTCTATATATGAAATTACATTCAAAATTATACTGTGTTGTTAGTTCTATCAGTCATTTAATTTGAAGTCGTTTTTAGGCGTATATAATTGAGTATGTAGGAATATTGTAAGATACTTTTGTTATAATACCTGTATGAAATTACAAAAATCTCAAATTCCTGACTACGTATTAAAGGTCTCCGAAACACTATCGATTAATGGTTACGAGGCCTATTTAGTGGGTGGTTCTATTAGAGATTTACTCTTAAATAAAACTCCTGAAGATTACGACATAGCTACAAATGCATATCCAGAACAAATATCTGCAATATTCGAGAAGTCTATTCCCACAGGTGCAAAGTTCGGAACAATAACTGTAATTTCGGAAGACTCTCATGGTGAAAAGTTTGACGTTCAAGTAACAACTTATAGGTCCGAAGCAGACTATGTTGGCGGCAGATGGCCAAGTAAGGTCGAATTTGCAAGAACTATTCAAGAAGATCTTTCAAGAAGGGATTTTTCTATAAATTCAATGGCTCTGGATTTAACTAGCCTAAAGGATTCGCAACAAGATTATATACTTATTGATCCCTATCAAGGGCAAAAAGATTTACAAGACAAAATAATAAAGGCGGTTGGAAATCCGATCGAAAGATTCGAAGAAGATGGACTAAGAGCAGTAAGGGCATGCCGACTAGCATCACAATTGGGTTTTATAGTGGAAGAAAATACCTTTGAAGCCATAAAACAAACATTGCACATAACCAAGCTAGTTTCTGTAGAAAGATTCAGAGACGAACTGTTAAAGCTTTTATATAAATCTTCCAAACCGTCTGTAGGTTTAAGATTACTTAAGGATAGTGGAATTTTAAATATATTTATTCCAGAATTACTTGAAGGAATAAATGTCACTCAGCCTGAATTCCACTCAGACGATGTATTTGAGCATTCAATTCTAACTGTAGACCAAGCGGAAGATTCTGTTAAACTCGCAGCGCTTTTTCACGATATAGGTAAACCAAGGACAATTACAGTTGATGAAAAAGGTACCCATTTTTACGGGCACGACATGAGAGGTGCCGAAATGACGGAAGAAATAATGAAAAGACTTAAATTTTCAAACGCTGAAATTGAACAGACTGTTAAACTTGTGAGGTGGCATATGTTTTACTATCCTTCTGCAGACTGGAGGAATTCTGAGGATACAAAAGATAAACCAATACATGGTTGGACAGATGCAGCTATTAGACGATTAATTCAAAACGTAGGTGGACTTGAATCAGTTGATCAGTTATTAAAACTAAGAATTGCAGATCAATTGTCCAATAAAAAATATGAATTTAATAGAGAAGAATTAGACGCAATTTCTACTCGTATTGCGGAAGTGAGTGCTAAGGAAATGGCCTTAAAAGTATCGGATCTTGATATAAGCGGTAATGATTTAATCGATAACTTTAGTATTTCCGGACCGCAAATAGGTAAGGTTCTTAATCACCTATTAGAAAGAGTTGTAGAAGATCCAGGACTGAATAAAAAATTCGATCTATTGCTAATAGCAAAAGAATATATCGCAGCCACAAATCTTTGACTTGGTAACTAATTTATATTAATTTGTTAGTGTATAAATTTTTTTTGCTAACAAATGAAAATTGTCACTAAATTAAGTATATTTTTTGCCTTCTTACTTACTGCAATATTTCCAGTAATTAAATTGCATGCAGTTACAATGAATCCTAGTAGCGGTACTTACGCCCCAGGGACTCAGGTTAATATAACTGTTACTGCAGCTCCTACCGGTGCGGGATCAAATGCAGTAGCAATAAGATTAACTCTTACTAATGCTACAGTAGTTTCGTTTACTCCAGTAACAGGTGGAACCTGGGTCGGGGCTACGCAAGATTGTGCAGGACCAGCTTACTATACGTCGACAACTGTTTGTGCAAGTCTTGCAAAAAGCGTTCCTATAGTATCTGGAGAAACATTAGGCACTCTAGTTATTCAATTAGCAAATACTTCCGGAACGGCCACAATTACCAGAGCAAGTGGAAATGTTTATTCAGACGGTGTTACATCTTATGCAAATAATGGAACAGCCGCAACATTTACAATTTCGGGATCGGGCGGAACAACGCTTCCAGATACAGCATTAACCGATACCCAGAGCGGAATAATAATTGGTGCGAGCGTGCTTTTAATAGCAGTCGGAGCAGCTTTAATAAAACTTAAACCTCTTAACAATAATTAATTACTATTTATGAAAAAATCTTTAGCATTCATTGTTGGAGTTCTATTATTCATACCTTTTTCAAGCGTAAGTGCATTAACTCTTACCCCAAATACCGGTGTTTACGACACTGATTCAACTTTCGATGTTGAATTAACTGCTCAACCACCCGAAGGAAACTTTAATGCTGTAAGTGTAAGATTAAACATTGAAGGAGCTGAATTTACTAACTTTACCCCAAGTACTGGAAGTGATTGGATAGGTTTAACTAAAGACTGTGAAAACTCAGAATACTACACTACTGACACTGTATGTTTATCATTAGCAAAGAGTTCTAATCTTGAGCAAGGTGAACTAATCGGAACATTACAAGTAAAGTTAACCTCCACGTCTGCAAAAATACTAAAGATTGAAGGAAATAGTTATTCGAATGGAGAAGATAGTGTTGACGATATAGGAGACGCTGCTCTTTACTATAATTCTGCAGTCACAAGTACCCCAGTTACCACAGATGATACAAGTAGCACTACAACTCAAACGGATATAAATACCTTATTAGCTGTAGTAGGTTTTGTTGTTCTATTAATTATAGTTGCTGTAATTCTAATTGCTCTAAAAAGAAGACAGAGCCTAAGTGTTTCTAAAGCAAACGCAAAGACAAAGATTGTAGCTGTGGTACTTGCAATAGGTACATTAGCTATTACAACAGGGATTATTGGATTAAGTATTAATAATAATCAAGCACCGGATCAAAGTAGTGCATATGTTCCAGCAGACTGCCCATCCGGGACCTCACAGCGAACAATAGGCGGCACAATAACATGTCAATGTAATAACAATAGCGAAATCACATTAAATCCAGGTGCTTCAAATAATTTAGGCTGTTATCCCGGAAACTGTCCTTCGTATACTACAAAGAAGGTTGGTGGTAGTGGTGCCTACTGCCAATGTAATAATGCCTCAGAGATTGCTTTAAATATTAACTCTGGTGATGCGACAGGATGCTATGTTGGTTCATGTCCTTCTGGCACAACAAAAAAGGTTGGAGGTAGTGGAGCTTATTGTCAATGTAATAATGCTTCGGAGATTACATTAAATCTGAATGCGGCCAATAGTAATGCATGTGGGGGTTCAGGAAGTGGTACAGGAACAGGAACAGGAACAGGAACTGGTACAGGTACTGGAACCGGCACAGGAACCGGTACTGGCACTGGGACAGGAACCGGTACTGGCAGCGGTACAGGAACTGGGACAACACCAAAAAAAGCAATATGTGGAGAATCGTGTAGTGTTGACTCCGACTGTGGATTAACACAGTTTGGGATTCAACCAAAGTGTTCAGCAGGCAAATGTGTGAATCCTGTTTGTCCAACTGATTTTAATGCTAATCCTCAATGTGCATGTAAAACTGCAACAAGTAAATGTGGGGATAAGTGTGGGATATGGGATGGTGGCTTTCAACCTTTATGTGGAGATGGTAAGAGTACTTGTAGCTGGATTAATGGGCCATCCTGTGGTGGAAGGAATTTAACCTATTGTATGCCATTAACACCAGGTAGTGGGTATACTGCAGCAGCGTGTACAAACACTACAGATGCCAAAGGTTATAAATATTTGATTGATCCAACAGGCAAACCAATTACTACTCAAGCACAGATACAAGCTGCCTGTGCACAAATTGCCCAGACAAAGAAGTGTTATAAGTGCACAGATGTTAAGACCGATGGAAATGCCTGTGAAAGCAAAGATGTTAATTCAACTGAGGCTTGCCCAGCAGGCTACACAGAAAATTCAAGCTGTAATGTTGCCGCAGGTGGAAGTTGCCCAGTTGAAGATACAACACCGTTGGCTGCTTGTGGAAATATGGATTCCGATGGCGATGGCAAATTAACAGTCATTGACTTTGCTGGCTTCGCACAAGTCTTTAATAAGAGTTGTTCCAATACAGGATTTACTGCGAATACATGTGGAAGCAGAGACACTAATAATAACGGCAAGATTGATATAGTAGACTTTGCAAGTTTTGCTAACAGATATGGTAAGGATACTTGTTCAATTTAAGTAGAATTTAATTATTGCGATATATGCGGGCGCCTTGGCGCCCGCATTCATTGCATATACACACTATAATTATTTTTGGAGTGCTATACTCTATCTATCTTAATTCCTCAGAATGATTGAAAATTTAGAACTTAAAACCAAAGAACATTTTATCGAGAGTTCGGTTGTTAATAGGGTTTTAGAAGAACTATCCAAAATATTAGAAATAAGAGTCACCTTGGAGAATATAAACGATTATGTTCAAGATCTAAGGCATGCTTTTTTTAGAATCTCTTCTGGTAAAGTAAAAAGATACATTGCACTTGCACTTGTGATTGCATCAACCTACAAAGTAGATGCTCAAGAACAACTTGTTGATAGTCCACCTTCATTTCCAGTCACAACCACAGTTGGTGTAAATAATTTAAGGTTAAGATTAAGACCAGGCCTAGATGCTGAAATACTAGATTACTTACAGTTAGGTGACCAAGTTAGAGTACTTGGGTTAGATCAAACTTCTGCTTGGGCAATGGTTAGCACAGACCTAGACAATAATCCGGAAGGTTTTGTGTATAGTAACTATTTAAACGATTTTGAAGATTTAATTCCTACTATAAATAATAGTATCTCTATTACTGCAAACGTGTGTGCAACATTTATAAGATCCGATGGACGATCTCAATCCGTAGACTCAGGTGGTGGAGTCTGTGCACTTGAATCAGGAACTACAGCAATAATTTATGCACATAACTATACTGAATGGGGAAGATTATTTCTAAATTTATATGACTCTCAACCAGGAACCTTAATTAGTAATATAACAATTAATGGAGTTAATCAAGGAACCTACAAAGTAGTAAGGTCTTATACCGCATCAGGGATTGAGACTCAAAATTTGCTTAGTCCAGAAGCAAAGAATTCATTTAACAATGACTATATAACTATCGTGACTACTGACCCTGTTATGGAATCAGTTGACCCAGCAGCCAGAAGAATAACACTTGTAAGAAGAGTGGTAGTGGTTCAGTAATTGCTTACATAACTCAAATATCATATAATTCAACAGGGCTTTAAAACTAAGACGAAGGAAGGCTATAGTTTATATTAAGTAAATTATCGTTTCTCTTCGTTACGGAATTTAAGCTCTATAGGAGTATCGCTTCTATCTATATATTTTTTAAACACTGTTTATGGAGTTTTCCAAAACATATAAATTGGGTAATACCAATATTGAAGTTTCCACAGGCAAAATCGCGAACCAGGCCCAAGGATCCGTTCTTCTTAAAATGGGAGGAACAGCATTGTTAGCAGCAGTAACAATGGATAAAAAAAATGCTGAAGCAGATTTCTTTCCACTATCAGTAGAATATATCGAAAAGATGTATGCTAGAGGAGCAATTAGTGGATCAAGATTTCAAAAACGAGAAGGTTTACCATCTGAGGAAGCAATTATTAAAGCTAGACAGGTTGATCACTCTATAAGATCTTTATTCCCTAAGAGCTTTAAACGATCTACAAGTTTGGTATTAACTGTAATGGCTTACGACCAGGAAAATGATCCTGAAGTATTGGCTGTATTAGGTGCTAGTCTAGCCCTAAGCCTAACTGGAGCACCATTTATGGGGCCATGTTCAGGAGTAGTAGCTTGCTTTACACAAGATGGAAAAGTAGTATTAAATCCATTAGTGGAAGAAAGAGAAGAACATAGAGCAGAATTTTTAATTACAGGTGTAGATGACAGGGCATTGAGTATTGAAGGCTGGGCAAAGGAACTTACAGAAGAAGACATGGATAAAGTATTAGATGAGTCCATGACTTTAATTAAGGAGATGAATGCAGCTCAAGTTGACTTTATTAATGAATACAAGGCAGCTGGAGGTGAAGTTAAGGTTATTGAAACTACAGAAGCATTCAGTGATTTACCAGCACCGGAAGAATTAATAAACAAAATTAAAGAATCAAAATACGATGCAATTAAAGAGATTCTATTTCAACCTGAAAAAGCAGATAGAAACGTATTCATAGCAAAAATTATTGAGGAACTTGTTGCAGAACATATAACTCCAGAAGGCACAATTACAGAAATGGATATTTCTAATTCCATTGAATATATTGCACGAAGAATAATAAGAGATTCTATATTAAAAGAAGACAAAAGAAGATTAGGTAGAAACTTAACACAGATTAGACCAATTAGTGCTGCAATTGATATTCTACCAACTGTTCACGGATCAGCAATTTTTAACAGAGGTCTAACTCAGTCCTTATCGATTGCTACACTAGGTCCTATTGGAAATGCACAAATGGTTGATGCAATGGAAGGTGAGAGTACAAAAAGATTCATGCACCACTACAATATGCCTCCTTACGCATCCGGTGAAGCAGGAAGATTCCCTTATCACCCAGGCAGAAGAGAAGTAGGTCACGGGGCAATTGGTGAGAATGCTCTAAAGAATATGATTCCATCTGAAGAAGAGTTCCCTTATACAATTAGGGTAGTGTCAGAGATTATGAGCTCTAATGGGTCTACATCTATGGCTGCAACCTGTGCTAGCTCTATGGCATTAATGGTAGCAGGAGTCCCACTAAAGAAAGCGGTGGCTGGAATTGGTGTTGGTTTAATAACCGAAGACAAAAATGATGATGTTTACAAGCTATTGTTAGATATTGAAGGAATAGAAGATTTTTATGGAGATATGGACTTTAAAGTAACTGGAACAGATTCAGGAATTACAGCAATTCAATACGAAAACAAATTAAGAGGAGTTAAATTAAGTGTGTTAAAGGAAGCATTCAGATTAGCTAAAGACGGTAGATTACAGGTTCTGGAGGTTATGAATAAGGCAATTGCAGCACCTAGAACAACTCTACCTGAAAATGCTCCAATTGTTGAGAAGATGACTATTGATAAGGAGCGAATTGGTGAATTAATTGGTCCAGGAGGCAAAAATATAAAGGAGCTTGTTGCAAAAGCAAGCGAGCTTGGAAAGAATCCAGTTGATATTAATATCGATGATAACGGTATTGTTACAATCAGTGCATCTAATGGTGAACAATTGAACTTTGTAAAAAACACAATTACAAGTAACTTTGCAGAAGCTGAAATTGGTACAGAATACGAGGGTAAGGTAGATAAAATTATGCCTTACGGAGTTTTTGTAGATGTAAGCAATTCGATTTCTGGATTACTACATGTTTCAGAAATGTGGGATCAAAGAACAAATGCGGATCTAGAGAAAATCTTTAGTGAAGGTCAAATTGTAAAGGTAAAAGTAATAGGAAAAGATAATGGAAAGACTAGCTTTAGTATTAAGGGAGTTGAACAAGCACCTGAATTACAGGAGAAATTAGCTCATCCAGAAAATTTTCCTGCTCCAGAGTATAAAAGAGAAGAGAGAAGAGATGACAGAGGCGGATACAATAGAAGAGACGATAGAGGTGAAAGAAGATTTGGTAACAGACCTTCAAGATTTAGATAATAATTCTAAATTTAATCTCTAAGGCGAAGCTTTCAGCTTCGCCTTTTTTTTTGAAATGTAGTATAAATTAATAGATTTATTAATTAATTTTTTTATGAAGAATTTTTTCTTTGGTAGTATTTTTGGTGTACTAATTCTAGTCGGCTTAATCGCAATGTGCTTATGTTCTTGTTTATTATTAATGTTTGCTTCGTTACAAAACTTAGGGACAGGTAACCAGTACGATTTTATGCAACCATTATATTCTTATAGTAAAGGAAATCCCGAAAGTGAGAATAAAATTCTTCTTATTAAAGTTGAGGGGGCTATTCTAACTCAAAGGCCTTCAGACCCATTGTCGGCCTTATTAGCAAGTGATGTGGTTTATGGTTACGACATTAAACAGCAATTCATAGATGCTTCAACAGATGATTCTATTAAAGGAATTATATTATATGTTAATAGTCCTGGAGGAACTATAACAGGTGCAAAAGCAATTCAGGACGGTATCTCTTATTATAAAGATACTACAGGTAGAAGTGTGGTAGGTGTAGGCTCTGGATTAGTAGCATCTGGTGGATATTGGGCTATTTCAACAGCTGATACAATTTACCTAGATCCAGGTTCTACAATTGGAAGTATTGGAGTAATATTTGGTCCAATAACTAGATATAGAAATGTAGTAAGTAACCAGGAAGTAATGACAACTGACGGCATAACAGAAGAATATATTACATCAGGTAAGGGCAAGGACATTGGTAATCCATACAGAGATTTAAGTACGGAAGAAAGACAAATATTACAGAAATCTGTAGATAATGCCTATGATGACTTTGTTAAACTAATCTCTACATCGAGGGGTATCTCTGAAGATACAATCAGAAATCAAATTGCTGCACACATATACGATGATAGGCAGGCATTAGATTTTAAACTCATAGATAAAATAATGAATATAGACGATGCCTATTTAGACTTTGCTGAAACATTAAATATTGAAGACTATCAAATTATTACTCAAGAAAAAGAATTAGGCTTTTTTGAATCATTATTAGGAGTATCTGCTAAGTCAGCAGATATATTAAAGGTTGATACAATATGTAGTAGTCTAAATAATTCTTTAGTAATAGAGGAAACCTATTTGCAAGCATGCAAGTAAGTAATTAATTTAGTGAACTTTGTTAAATTTAAATATATACTATACTAAATTAATTTATAAATTATGAAGGCCAAGAAGAAGGAATTTGATTTGGAAACCGCGATTGCTCAAGCATTATCTTGGTTGTTAAACCCTTTTTTTATTCTACCCTTAGCAATTATTGCTGCGCATTTAAAAGAAATTAATGCAAATCCAATGCCGTTTATTTTCTTTGTATGCGTAGGTGGATTACCTATCTTTTTTTTCTACCTATATTCCGAATATAAACATAAGCAAAAACCTTGGGAATTCTTTATTAATTTACCAAGAGAAAGACGAAATACACCCCTTCTTGTGGGAATCTATTCGTTTATTTTTAATACAATATTGTTCTCAACATTTAATGAGGATTTGTGGTTGAGAATTTCTATTCTTCTGGTAATCTACGCAGGAGTTATGTATTTAGCAAATAGATATATAGATAAAGCAAGTTGGCATGCAAGCGTTCTTGCTTTTAGTATTTTATATGTCTCGGATAAGATTTCCTTAGCTTTCGCATTTGCATTAATTTTAATGCCGGTGGTATTTTGGACCAGAGTGATATTGCATAAGCATACCTGGGTTCAATTATACTTAGGTACTGTTATTGGCCTAGTTATTGGTATACTATCCTGGACTATTAGATAACTTTATAGAAAACACTTAGTACACCAACAAGTACTTTATATTTATGACTCAGCTTTTAAAAAATCGAATAAAAAACTTTACTTCAATACTAAGTAAAGAACAGACCGTAATCTTAGAGACAGCCTTTCTGACAATGGTACCCATTTTATTGACCAAAATAACTGGTCAATTTTTTAGTTTATTGGCGGCCTCCTATTTTGGTACAGCTAACGATGGCTGGAATAAGTTTTTGCTTGCAACTTCGATCCCTGACATGCTTACGAATGTCTTACTCGGTGGAGCAATCGGTTCTGTAATTATTCCAGCCCTTATTGCAATAAAAAAGAAACAAGGAACTGAAACATTCTTGAAAACATATAACTCGGTAATTACATCTGCAATTTTTTTGTTCAGTATTATTTCGCTAATTCTTGCCATTCTTGGAGAGGTAATATTCCCACTATTCCTACGAACTTTAATTCCGGGTCAGACAGAATTAAGTGCTACAGATATAAGCGATATTGTAGCAATGATGAGGGTACTACTAATACCGCAAATAATACTTGGAATAAGTGTGCTAATTTCAAGCGGATTAAATATCTACAATAGATTTTTAGTACCCCAATTAGCACCCCTATTCTTTAATATCGGAAGAATTCTTGGGTTAGTAATTCTTGTCCCATTAATGAATTACAGTCCATGGGCCATTGTCATTGGAGTTTTAGCCGGTTCTGTATTACATCTTGTAATTCAACTTCCACTTTTTTGGCATATAGGTTTTAGATATAAAATTAGTTTTCACTATATAAAGGATTTAAGGAATATGCTTTTTGTAAGTCTGCCTAGAACTCTTGCATTAATGAGTGAGAATATAGCGCTTACATTTAATGACTTTCTGGCCTTTCAGATTGGAGGTCTAGCGTCTTTAAATTACGCAAATTCTATTTCGCTGATTGTGCCTAGTCTTTTTGGCGCAACATTTGCGTACGCATCTTTTACAACATTAACGGAACTATTTGAAGATTTAGACTATGAGAAGGTTAAATATATTGTTACTAAGACTCTAAACGAAATGTTCTTTTTAGCACTTCCATTTGTAATTACATTATTAATTCTTAGAGTTGCGGTTGTTAGACTAGCGTTCGGTATTTTGCCAAACACGAGACTTGATCTTGAAGGTACTTACCAGATTGCGTGGGTACTTTTGTGGTTCGCAGTTGGGCATATATTTATATGTGGCAAGTGGTTTATGCATAGGGTCTTTTATGCTGCTAGACAAACTGTTATACCGCTTATTGTTTCTGTAATAAGTTTAATCTTAACAGTCGGATTGGGAGTCATATTTACCAACTTATTCAGTCACAATACTGAATACTCAATCACCTCAACTAATTTTAATATTCAAAATTTATTTGAACGAGGTAATTCGAATGCAGCAGTTGGTGGCATTGCTTTAGGAATGAGCATAGCATACTCTATAGAATTTATAATCTTATTTATAATCTTTAATAAAAGAGTAAATTTGGATCTTAAAGTCTTAATAAAAACAATTGGGGCTAAGTTAATTGCTGGTGTTTCAATGTTTGTAGTTATGTATGCGATTTATAAAACATGGAATGTACTTACTTATGCATTGCCGGTTTCTGCGGGTATGGCCTACAGAGGTTCTACAACTGTAAACTTATTCCTGCTTACAGTAATTACAGTATTTACGTCGTTTATGGTTTACTACCTTGTATGCCTATTCTTTAAGGTCGAGGAGTTAAAGATACTTAGAAAGTATTTGAACCCAATATTTAGCTTGGGAGGATTAAGAATTAGGGATTAATCCACAGTTTCTAATAGTTCTGCTAGTTTTTCCCATTTCTCATATTCAAGCTCGGCTGGCCTTACTGTAGGTTTTAGCTCAAGTTCCTTATAAATTTGTTCCAACTTCTCAAGGCTGTATTTACCAGAGGATTTAACATTATTATGCAGAGTCTTTCTTGGGTTAGAGAATCCAATTCTAATAAGTTTATTTAGATCCATATAGTTTGAAGGAATCGATTCCTTTATTTCAAACCTGAGTATACCTCCATTAACCTTTGGTTCTGGGAAAAACATATATCTTGGAATGCTTTCTAGCTTTCTGACTTTTGCAAATATTCTTGAATAATTTGCTAAAAAGCTCGATTTAGGCGAATTGGCAGCATAATCTTTAGCAACTTCTTCCTGTACAATAAATGCACATGTTTTTACAACGTATTTAGTTTGAGTTGTATTAAACCTCAGAAATATATCAATAATTTTCTTTGATATATTGTAGGGTAAAGATCCAGTAACTTTTATTGTAGCTGTAGCATTGGCATTATCAAGTAATTCTTGGATATTTGCCTCTAATATACTTTGGTGTACTAATGTAAAATTGTTAAACCCACCAAATTGACTAAGCAGTTTTGGAATTAAATCATCGTCGATTTCTAGAGATATAACTTTTGCCCCACTTTCAAGAAGTAATCTAGTCACAGCTCCATCTCCGGGACCAATCTCAATGACTGTATCTTTATCTGTTAGTTCTAAATTCTGCACTAACATGCGTGCGTATTTAGTATTTTTAAGAAAATTTTGTCCAAATTGTTTTTTAAAGTTATGCATAGGCTAATTCTAACATGCTTTACAGTAAAGAAATAATACAGGTAGACTCAAGTTTTCATTCCTGTATAATAAGATAACTATGAAGAACCTTTTTGTAATCTTAACTACAATTCTATTTTTTGGCCTATTTTCGACCAGTTTAAAAGCGGATGTAGTTACAAGTTACAATCTGGATGTAAATATCCGTAGCGATTTGAGTTCTGAAATGAACTTAACTATAGATCTTCAAAATACCTCAGATGCCTCCCTCATAAGTGGCTATTCATTAGATTTGCCATATCAGGTATCTTCAGCTAATGCGACTTTAGATAATAATTCCGTAAGCATAATACTCGATAGCCAATTCGATAAAAGTACAATTCAAATAGATTTCTTAACTAATGTTATCAAGCCCGGGGGAAGGGCAAATTTGAATCTGAATTTTACGTCATCAAATTCTGTAAAAGAATTGTATAAAATGAAGGAATTTAATCTTCCATACCCATCCTCAAATTATAATTACTCTGCAATAAATGTATCGATTACTTACCCTGTAATATTAGGCAGTATTTCTTATTCCTCAGAATTTAAATATAACCTTGAACGGATTAGTGATGATTTTTCTAAAATTTCATTTCAGCAAACCGCACCCATAAAGCTTTTATGGGGATCTCCAGAATTCAATGCAGTATTTAGATCTTCAATTACAAATCGAAAAGACGCAGAGAATCATTTTCTTTTTAATCTTATTCCTGAATACTCGGACCAGAGTGTAGACTACATTCAAATTTTTAGTGCAGACTATGCTTTGGTAGATAAACAAAAAAACAATTTTGCATTTATAACTCTACCTGCTAACGGTAATTCTTTGTTAAATTCCGAAGCTAGTGTAAGGCTTAATTCTGCTAATTCAAACCAGGACTATTCAGAAATTTATAATTGGGATCTTAATTTAGATTTTGTATTCGGGCAGAAAATCTATTCTAATATTAATCAAGGAACTGATAATTTTTCTAAATTCAAGTCTGTAAATGATTTCATTTTTCAGAATTATTCTCTCAATACACAAAAGATCAAGCTTCCAGAGTTATTAAGTGTGTGGGATTCGAATAAGAAAGATTTAAACCAGCTGCAGTATTGTTATATTATTGTTTCTACAGCAGAATACTTAGGATACAAAGCTAATATAGAATATGGTTATAACCTTAATGGTAACTCTACAATGGTTAATCCTTCTATATGGTGCAATGTTCTATTAGATGGAAAGAATCTGATTTTTGATTTTGCAACTCAAAAGTCTATAGGCTACCCGCAAATCGTAACCTCATCTATAAATAAGCTTAGAATGGGAATATGGCATCCTGACCAAAGCTACAACGATATGCTTGGGCTGTTGTCTGAAGAAGTGGTAACAGTATCGTTTATTGAACATAGCGACAATACAAATGCAGACCTTCTTGAACCAGAACTTAAAATAGAATTCCCTACAAATGTGTATTCTGGTGAATTCTATTCCGG
This sequence comes from Patescibacteria group bacterium, assembly GCA_016861265.1. Lineage (GTDB taxonomy): Bacteria > Patescibacteriota > Dojkabacteria > J137 > J137 > Brojett037. The sequence continues at coordinate 162,688 of BOLA01000001.1, read as the reverse complement.
AAAAATCTTTATAATTAATCCAACAAGTAAGTTATTAACTTTCAATAATCTAAAGGTAAATAACGAATCTGTAATGTCTAATTTAGAAGTGGGCCAACTGTCGAAAGCGGTTATGCCACTACAGCAAACTGGAATCAAAATTGATTACTTAAGAGAAAATGATTTTATATTAAATTTATCTAGAGAAATAACTGTAGAAGCTGAACTAGGAATTAACAAATTGAATGATTCAATTGAAGTTAGATTTGAACCGGACTACAAACTCATCGCAATATTTTTTGTAATATTAATAATCACGGTTTCGATATTTATTTATTTGGTTATTAAACTAATTAGAAGAAAAGTTTAGCTTTGAGCTTTTAGATTATTTACCTTATACTGTTAAGTGCAGTAATTTATAATAATTTTATGGTTGAATTTAAAGACGTATCTAAAGTTTACGATAACAGGATTTTTGCAATTAATGATATTAATTTTAAAGTAGAACAAGGAGAATTTGTATTTCTAATTGGTCCTTCTGGTAGTGGAAAGACCACAATAATTAAAATGTTAATTAGAGACGAAGTTCCTTCTACAGGAAAAATAATATTTAACGAAAGAGATATTACAAAGATTAGTAGGGATAGTGTTTACAAACTAAGAAGAGAAATCGGTGTTATTTTTCAAGACTATAAGCTTGTACAAGAAAAGACTGCTTATGAAAATGTTGCATTTGCAATGGAAGCCGCAGGTAAAAAGGATAGTGAAATTAAAGAGACAGTTCCTTATGTTCTAGATATTGTAGGTTTATCTGGAAGAATGAAGGCATTCCCCAGACAGTTGTCTGGTGGAGAACAGCAGAGAGTAACGATTGCAAGAGCAATTGCAAATAATCCTAAGATATTAATTGCCGATGAGCCTACTGGAAACTTAGACCCAGCGAGTGCATGGGATATTGTTCAGATATTATCAAAAATTAATAATTGGGGTACAACTGTAATAATGTCCACTCACGGTACAGATATTGTTAATGCTCTTAATAAAAGGGTTATTCAAATGGCAAATGGTAGAATAATTAGAGACGACAAAGATGGATCCTATGATGAAATAAACATGGGATACGAAGAGAAGTTACTTGAAAAGACAGATAAACAAAAAGAGGATTCAACAGATCATCCTAAGACAACATTTAAGGTTAAATTTAACTCTAAAGACGAAGCTCCATCTGAGGAAAAACCTGAAGAAGTAATTGAACCTCCAAAAAAATTACTGGGAATATTCTCAAGATTAAAGAGGGCTCCCGTTATAACAAAAGAGGAAGAAGAAGACCTTGAAACAGAAAAAAAGATTCAGAAAGAATTAGACATACAAGAGTTAAAAGAGGAAGAAGAACGAATTAAGGAGGCTAAAGAAGAAGCAATTGAGATCGCTCACGAAGGCAAGGTAAACCAGGATGGCAGCGAAGATACTCAGTCAAAGCTTTTTGTTGAAATGTTAAAAAGTGACGATAATTTAGCAGGCAGTATTGAAAAAGATAAAAAAGAAGATGAAGATGAGAAAGTACATGTTGCCGGTAAACTGAAGATAACTAATAAGAAGGCCAAGGAGTGGGTGGAAAATTCAAAGAAGACTCCGGTCAGCAAGCTAGACTTACCAAAAGAAGTAATAAAAGACTTAAAGACTGCGGGGTACAAATACGTAGAGGAAGTAATTGAAGATGGGCCAGAGGGACTTACAGATAATTTAATGATTGATCCTGAGGAAGTGGTTTTAATTTCAAAGGAAATTAAAAAATTCCTAGAAGAAAATCACAACGAATAATACATTTTAAGATAAATCAGATGTTAGGAAGAATATTTGCAAATACAGCTAAACAGATTTCAAGAAGCGGCTGGTCTGCATGGGCTTCAATTTCTGTTATGACTTTGGCGTTTTTGGTAGCTACAATTTTTGGAGGTTTAGCATACGTTTCTAATGTGTACATACAGTATATTGAGTCAAAGAGCAATGTATTAGTTTTCTTTGAGGAGGGGATGGATAAAGAGGTGATTGATGCACTTCAGAGTAAGTGGGCTAATAATCCTAAAGTTAAAGATATTACATATACAACAGAAGAAGATGCGTATAATCTTTACGCAGACTACACTGCTGTTGTTCAAAAAGAAGTATATACTGTTTTAAAAACTAAAGAGAGTAAAACATTGCCTTCAAGTTTGGACATTCAAATATATTCATTGAGTGAATTAGCTGCACTAAAAAGTGACTTAGAAGCAGATATTGAAGCAGCCAATAAAGACTTACAAATTATAAATACATCACAAGTATCTGAAAATCCTGCTTCATTCCCTCAAGTCACATATCAGTATTCAAAAGATCCAACACAAAAACCTATTGTACTAAAAGTGGATGATCAAAGTTTAGATCAATTGAGACAAGTCTTATATTTTTTGAGAGTAGTAGGTATAGCTGTTCTGGCCATACTTTTTATAGGAATCTTCTTCTTTACATTCCTTGCTATAGAATTTAGACTCCAGAGTCAAACAGAGGAAATAGGGGTTATGCAATTAGTGGGAGGTAGTCTATTCTTTATCAGATCTCCATACATACTTGAAGGTGGGTTCTATGGTTTGGTTGGAGCTGCAATTTCATCCCTATTAATAGGTGGATTCTTGGTTGCAGTATTTGTATTAAATAAATCTTCTACCGTATCGGTATTTTTATATAAAATGTTTAATCAGTTGCCATGGCCAGATATTTCTGGTTTAGGTCTTGTTGCAGCAGTAATCGGGTTATCATTGGTAGGGTTCTTAATAGGTGCTTTGAGCAGTTATTTATCTATCAGAAGGTATATTAGGTAAAAATGAATAAGGTTCAGAAAACAATTCAAAATATTTTGATATTCTTTTTTGTCTGGGCAATTGTTCGTAAATCAATAATAATTGGTGGGGGAGTATTTGTAGACGAACTAGGAGCAGCATTAGTATTTGGGCTAATTGCTGCCTTTACAAATAATGTTCTTAAGTTTTTTAAACTACCTGTGAATTTAGGTTCTACACTCCTAATTACAATAATTCTCACGTTCATATATCTTTTTCTTCAAATTTCTGTCTTCAATATTATTAATTTAACAGGACAAGGTATTAATTTAGGGATAGATTTAATAGGAGAAGTTGAAATTCAAGATAAGACCTATGCACTCGTTCTAATAACAATGCTACTAAGCTTGTTATCGGTATTAATGGAATATTTGAGGAAGAAATAACATTAAATTGTTATACCGGAAATCAAAATTTTATAGTGCTTGTTATCGGTTCTAAGTATCTAATATATTCTAAGGTTTAAGGTTTTAACTATTAGAATTGACTTAATTAATTCATAATCTAGCGATTATGATGTTATAACCTTAAAGCAAAGTTCTTAGCACTTACCATACTTTAAGATTTAAGGATTTAACTATTGGAATTGTATCTATTTAATTCATAATCTAGCGATTATGATGTTATAATTTTTGAAGATTTTAAAGAATATTTATGACTATAACTGACATTTTAAAATACGTACTGGCTATTGACTCAGTACTACTAGTAATAACTGTACTATTACAGAATAGAAGCGGAGGCCTAGGAACAGTTTTCGGAGGTTCAGGCGGGGGTGAATTCTACAGGTCAAAGAGAGGTTTAGAAGCTTTTTTGTACAACGGCACTATAATTTTAGGTATACTGTTTGCAGTGATATCTTTAAGTATAGCTGTTCTAAATGCCTAACATTTTCAATTCATTAGAAAAATTAATATATAGTCTTAGAGACTTCTTTTGGGATTATCCTGAAAAATTATTCGGTGATAATTCTCTAAAGACTAAATTTGCGGCTATTTACAGGCTATCTGTTCCATATTCACACTTCTTGGCAGGTATAGCTGCTTTTGCCCTTATTTTTATTGTATTCGGTAATACAAGGTACAAAGCAATTATCAATAATCCTACCAAAACATTAGTCGAAGCTGTAGTTATGGGAACCGATGCTAATGGTCATCTGCAGAGGGTTAATAAGGTTAATCCAATACTGCCTACAAATATTCAGTTGGAAAAGGATTTGGTAAGTTTAATATATGAACCACTAATTAAATATGAATATGTTCAGCAATCCGATGGTGCATGGCAACCACAGGTAAATAATGTGCTGGCAAGCGATGTAATTAAAATCAAAGAGGGATCGGACTATCAATTTAACCTAAGAAGAGGAGTTAGATGGCACGACGATACTGAATTTAATGCAGACGATGTTATTGCAACTCTAAATCTGGTAGCAAGTCTAAGTAGAACAGATAATGCTTATATTAAGGCTATAAAACAGATGAAGTGGGAAAAAGTCGGGGATTACTCCATAAGGTTATGTACAAAAGGTTCCGATAGTCAGGCAAGTTGCAACGAAAGTAAAGACAATCCAATTTTCTCAAACTTTTTAGAGCTTGTAAGTATTAGTATTGTACCGGCTCATAAAATTACAAACTTAACGGAGACTCAGGTTAATAACTCTGATGCAGACATTTTTAGATACCCTGTAGGTACAGGTAAGTATAGATTCTACTCTGCTGACAATCAAAGCGTTACACTGGTAAAAAATAATGACTATATTTATTCACTTAACGATCATTCACCGCATATTTCTTCAATTCAATTCAAATATTACACCTCGCTTGAGGATGCCGTAAAATCAATTAAGAATGGAGAATCTCACAGTCTTGCAAGTATATCCGTTGAATATAAAAATGAATTAGAGAAGAATACTAATATTAGTATTAACTTAAGTCCAGTGTTAGATAACCAATATTGGGGAATGTACTTTAATCTAAAAAAAGATCCTGAAGGAAATGCAAAAGGCCCGGCTTTCTTCCAGAATGCGAAAGTTAGAAAGGCGATCTCATCCGCGATAAGTCGGTACGAAATAATAGAGAATGCTCTTTTGGGTGTAGGTGATGAAGCGTTTGGTCCGATTACTCAGAAATCTGCTTTCTTTAATAAGAATGCCGGGTGGTCTACTTACGACCCAGATAAGGCCGAGAAGCTCTTAGATGAAGAAGGTTGGACTTTAAAAGGTAATCAAAAAATTAGAACAAACGATAAAGGTGAGGAAATGAGCTTTTCCCTATACTTTGTAAATAGTTTTGATAGAGTAAATGTTGCAAGAGTAATACAGAAAAATCTTGAAGATATTGGAATTAGGGTGATTATTGATAGAAGACAAATGCCCGGTCAGGATGCTTCTGAATCTTCTCCTTCAGGCTGGAGTCTAGATGAAATTAATAGAGAAGTTCTTGCGCCAAGGTCATTTGATGCCATTCTATATGGAATGAATACATTTATTGACCCAGATAGATTTGAATTATTTCATAGCTCTCAGTCTGTAGATCCGGGTTTGAATATTTCCAGCTATGTAGGTTCTGCTCAAACTGTAAGACCTAGGGAAAATAGAAAAGAAGGAGAGAGTAGTCTAGAAACACTTCCAAAGGTAGATAGATTACTAGAAATAACTCGAACATTCGATCCATCTACTGCTAGTCAGGAAAGAGCTAGTAACTATGCAGAAATTCAAACTTTAATAGCAGAGGATGCACCGGTTACATTCTTGTATCATCCACAGTTTTTGTACTATACAAATACGAGTGTTACAAAAGTAGACTTAGCAAATGTTGCTACAGTGGAAGATAGATTTAGAAATATTCAGAACTGGGAATTAAATTAGAATAGCAATGAACTTTTTCTGGAATAGAAATAGAAGGTTTTATTCGGAGCCTCAACTTAACGAAGACTTGAATAGCTTCACCACCGATATCCAGTCTATACTAGATCAGCTCTATGAGCGAGGTTACAAGCAACATCAATCTGTTAGCTTTGATTTTAGCTTTGTGTCCAGTCAATTAGATAATGCTCTTGATCTAGTAAATGCATTAAAGCAGCGTAACGTTTATGATATTGAGTATAGTAGCATTGATAGTCACTATAATGTCGTAGGAAATATAAATATTCCAATAGCCCTCGAGGAAATAAAATCTGTTGTAATAGAAATGTGTAATTTAGGCTACGAGTTCGATTCAAGGATTACCGGCTATGGAGTTTTAATGGATTAAGTAAATTCCCGCTTAAAGTTAAAGTACCAATCTTCGGTACTTTTTTTTATAAATTTTCTTATTAGCATTTTAAATTATCTAAAATACTGTCTGGAAAAGATTTTAGTGGCGTATACCATTTTTGATATTAAAAAGTTGCGTATATGTTAATATCTTTGGATATTTATTGTTGACATTAGTTTTAATAGCTTTTAATATAAGTGGTAGAAAGTGGTAAAAAGTGGAAATTAAAGAAACAAAACAAATTGCACTAAACCGAAATACTTTTAACTGTTTCTACTGCTTTAGCTTCCATAATTACTGCTTACGATGTTAATTGGCGAGTATTCAACCGTTATTGGTGATAAAAACAGAATAGCAATTCCTAAAAAGCTTAGGGAAAGTCTTACCGGAAAGGTATTTGTAACAAGGGGTTACGAACAATGCCTAATAATGGTAGACACCAAAAGATGGGAAAGTTTAATTGAAGAAATTAATAGAAGCCCATTACTGTCCTTAAGTGTAAGAGATACAAAAAGATTTATTGTAGGAGGAGCTGTTGAAATTGAATACGATTCTTTGGGTAGATTTGTAATTCCTGAAGGATTAAAAGGATTTGCCAGCATAAGCCAGAAAATAATATTTCTTGGAGTTGGTGAATGGATTGAAATTTGGAGTGAAGAAAGATGGTTAGATAAACTCAATAATTTAACAAACAATGTGGCCGACCTGGCAGAAAGATTAAGTACAAAATGATTCATAAAAGTGTATTACTAAAACAATTAGTTGAAAGTTTGGACCTGAGTGGTACAAAAACAGTTGTTGATTGTACTTTAGGAGCTGGTGGACACAGTCAAGAGATCCTTAAAAGTTTAAAGTCCGGAAATTTAATTTGTTTTGATCTTAGTTTTAAAGCAATAGATAACTTCTGTAAGATTCTTACAAAAGAAGGTTTTTCTGTTCAAGAAGAAAAAGACTCATTAATCGTATTAAAAAATAACAAGGTGAATGTTTATCTAGTTAATAAAAATTTTGTAGCAATTAAAGATGAGTTGGTAAAAATAGGGATTAATTCCGTCGATGGAATTATAGCAGACTTAGGTTGGTCTAGTGATGAACTTATTGATATCGAGGGTCTATCTTATGAAACCGATGTAGAAGCATTCTTAGACATGAGATTCGACAAAGACTTAGGTGTAACGGCTGCAGATTTACTTAATGGACTAGGCAGAAGTGAGCTTTCTAAGATGTTCGAGAGATATGCCGATGTTTATGGTAAATCTAATCAAAATTTGGTCGGTGAAGTAATAAGCTTTAGAAAAAAAGGATCAATCAATAAAGTAAGAGATTTAAAACTAATAATTGATAGAAGTTTTAAATTCAAACAAGGAAACAGATTTCAGAAGAATGAGGTATATAAAACTTATTCTAGAGTATTTCAGGCTTTAAGAATTGCTGTTAATGCAGAATTAACCAATTTAACAACTTTGATGGAATCAACATTTGAGTTACTTAATGAAAAAGGCACAATGGGAGTTATAACTTTCCATAGTGGTGAAGACAAGGCAATTGTTCCTTTTTTGCAAAGTAATCTAGAAAAACAAGCGATAGATGTAACAAGTAAACGTGGTGATGAACTCTTTGTAAGGCCATCAGTTGAAGAGATTAAGGAGAATATTAGATCTAGAAGTGCAAAACTTTATACATATATAAAACTATAAGACATGAAAAATACTAATAGACAAACAAAAAGCATCTCATTTAATAAATTAAATTCATACCTAGGTACGTTAATTATTGTTCTAGCAGTTTTATATGTAGGTACTCAGGTGGTAGTTACTTCTATGGTGGGAACTAAAAGTGAAGAGATCGATAATGTAAGACAGGAAAAGGCTGAACTAAGATTAGAAAATGAAATACTTACTTCAAAAATTGATGGTGCTAAATCTTTAGATAATGCCAAGGATCTTGCTCAAAAAGCCGGACTCGAAGGAAAAAACGTAAATTTTTTAGAAAAGACAGACGGTAATAACGTTGCACTAAATAAATGAACAACTCTACCTTAATAGGAAAAGTTAAGACAATTCATATAATTATTCTTGTATTCGGTTTCTTGCTGGTATTTGCTACTTTTAGATGGCAAGCAGTCGAAGCCTCAAGAATGACTAAACTCGCTCGTCAACGTTCAACAACATCGGAAATCAATTCTGTAAGAGGTACTATATTTTCGAATGACGGTACTACATTAGCCTATTCGGAACCAAGATTTGATATGTATATTTGGGTTAAGGATCTCGAATATTACGAAAACCTAAAGCTTCAAACTAGAGAAGAATTCTTAAGAAAGGTAGCACCAATAATTGACTCAACTGCAGAGAATCTGGAATCTACAATTGAAGAATATTCTAATAAGGGAATCCTATGGGTTCCTGTGGCAAAGTCACTTTCAGATAAACAATGGAATCAGTTAAACGATCTTAAGGCAGATGAATTCGATACACAGTTAAAAGGCTTTCAATTTGAAAACAAATCAAAGAGAATTTACCCTGAAAAAAGACTTGCTAGCCACGTTGTCGGGTTAACTAATGTTATTAACGATAAAACTATTGGATTGGGAGGAATCGAAGAAGGCTGGAATGAGATTCTAAACCCTATAAAGGGAATTTTAGTTCAAGAGACAAATGCTAAAGGAGAGGCTATTGCTACGGCGCTTACAGCCACCATAGAACCAAAAAACGGCAGTGCAGTATATACTTCAATAAATAAAAAGCTGCAGGAAATAGTGCAGCAAAAGTTAAAGGAAGGTGTTGAAAAGTATAAGGCCTTATCTGGTTCTGCAGCAATTATGGATCCGAAGACAGGTCAGATTCTTACATTGGCAAATTACCCAGATTACGATCCAAATCTTAGAGAAGAAAAAGATCCTGCTGCTTATGGAAACGAGGCTTTGTCGGCTCCATATGAAATGGGATCAATTGGGAAAGCTTTAACTATAGCGGCAACTGTAGACCTAGATAGAGTAACATCTGAAACTGTAATTCTACCAAACGGACACCAAGGTTGTGAAAAATTTACAGATGAATTAGGTGACTTGTGTACTTGGGATCACGTACCGCAGCCGGCAATGCCATTAAAGGATTGTTTTGCTAAATCAGATAATATTTGTTTATTCCATTTAGCTAAGGAGCATTTAAGCAAGGAAGAATTTCATGACTATTTAGTAAGATTCGGAATTGGAAAAAGTACAGGAGTTGATTTAGCAGGAGAATCCTATTGGCCCATAAAAGATGCAAAGGATTTTAACATTGGGGATGTTGCGGCTATGTCCTACGGTCACGGTTACTTAGTAAATCTCGTTCAGGCTGTATCTGCAGTATCTGCAATAGCTAATAATGGAGTAAGAATGAAACCCTATGTTGTTACAAAGGTAGTGGATAGTGATGGTAATGTAAGCGAATATAAACCGCAGATTCTAGATACGGTACTTAAAGCGGAAACTGCGGAAAAAATGTTTTATATGATGAACTATAACTATCAGAAAGCTATATATTATGGTGAGTGGTGGTACGATGACATTATTAATTATAATTTAGGTGTTAAGTCTGGTACTGCTTTAATTGCACAGAATGGTACTTACTCAGACGAAATTAATGCATCCTTTGTTGGCTTCGACCAATCTTCTCAAAGAACATTTGTTATGGGAATTAAATTGGAGAGACCACAAGAACCTGCGGGTGAAAACCTGTCTGCCTATAATGTAAGGCCTTTATGGTTAGATACATTTCAGGCAATTAAGGATGTTATAGGAGTTCCAAGGCAGTAACCCTTGCTAAATACAGTTCTATTAATGATATAATCTACATCTATGCATCAAATACTACTATATTATAAATACGTAAAAATAGACGATCCCGCAAAGTTAATGGAGGAACAGAAACAGCTATGTAAAGAGTTGAATCTTAAAAGTAGAATTATAGTGTCTAAAGAAGGTATTAATGGAACCCTAGAGGGTTTAAAACCTGATACAGAAAAATATATGCAGGTAATGCTTGAAGATTCTAGGTTCACTAATATGAATTTTAAGATCAGTGAAGGTACCGGTAATGCATTCCCTAAAATCTCTGTGAAGGTTAGAAGTGAATTAGTAAGTGCTCATTTAGGAGATGAGGATGTAGACCCAAATGTTACAACTGGTAAATACATGTCAGCAGAAGAACTCCATGACTTATTTAAATCAGGAGAAGAGTTTTACATTATAGACATGAGAAATGACTATGAGCATAAGGTAGGATATTTTAAGGACTCAATTTTACCTGCACTAAAAAACTTTAGAGATTTACCAAATATAATCAAAGATTGGGAACATTTAAAGGATAAAAAAATTGTAACCGTGTGTACGGGCGGTGTTAGATGCGAGAAAGCATCTGGATATTTAGTAAGCAAGGGTTTTAAGAATGTTTACCAATTACACAATGGAATTGTGACTTATATGGAAAAGTACCCGAATGAAGATTTTCTGGGAAAATTATATGTATTCGATGGAAGAGTAGTAATGGGTTTTGAAACAGATTCGGATAAACATACTATTGTTTCAAAGTGTGAGAAATGCGGTGCAGTTAGTGATAATTATATTGATTGCGCATATATTCATTGTAAAGGGAGAAGGCACATTGTGTGCTGTAAAAATTGCTATGCAGTAGATGGTAAGGCTTATTGTAGTAATGATTGTGAACAAAAGGCATTGGCAACTATCGAAGTATTAGCCTAAATTTTGATAATAAAACAAAAGGGCGCCTAAAGGCGCCCTTTAAATTTCGATTATGTTTTAGAAACTCACCTTAACATTCTCTCTTTCTGCTTCTGTAGATACTTCAAAAAATTGTCTAGCTTTAATATTAAATATTCCTGCAATAAAGCTATTTGGGAATACAACTATCTTGGTATTTAAATCTCTAACAGCACCATTGTAATATCTTCTTGCGCTCTCAAGGTCACCTTCAATTGTCTGAAGTGATGATTGAAGAGACATAAAATTTTCATTTGCCTTTAATTCTGGGTAATTTTCTGCAACAGCAAATAAAGTTTTTAATGTTCCTCTTAATTCACCTTCGTATTTTCCTACTTCTTCAGGTGTTTTTGCATTCATCATTCCGCTTCTTAATTCTGCTACTTTTTCGAATATTGCTGATTCATGCTTTGCATAACCCTTAACTGTTTCTACCAGGTTAGGTATTAAATCGAATCTCTTTTTAAGTTGAACATCAATTCCGCTCCAGCCTTCATCTACCAACACATTTTGAGTTCTTAATGAGTTATAAACCCCAAGCACATATAGTGCAATTCCACCTGCGACTACTAATACAACACAGCAAATTAGCAGTAAAATAATTTCGAATCCCATATTGAATTAATAATAATTATTTAAACAAGCTAATTATATCTCTTTTTGATAGATTTTATAATTATTTCGCTTAGCTTTAGCTAAGAATACAATTAGTGCAAAGTCTAATAGAAAAAAGTTTTTAGTAAGTAATTAATATTTATTTTTTAGCAATATAAAAACTTATATATCTTTTTCGTCTTTTTTAATATTTTCCAGCTTTTTTATGACTCTTTTTATTGTAATGTCTTCGCTATTTACATATTCATATATTTCTTTAAGATCCACCCATTTTATCTCATTGGTTTCTGCAACATTCAAGACCGGGGGTATTGTTGAATCGCTTAAGAACAAGAACCTAACGTCGTAATGATAATGTTCAGGGTGTTTACCTTCTTTTGCTGGAATTAGATGAATATCAATATCAAAAATTCTACCATCTGTACTAAATTCAGTAATTCCTGTTTCCTCGTAAATTTCTCTTTTCGCAGTTTCCAAAACATCTGGGAAACCATCACTGTGTCCTCCGGGTTGCAACCATCTATTTAATTTTTTATGGTGCAAAAGCAATAGAGAGTTTTTATTTATATCGAATACAAATGCACTGCCTGTAATATGTCCATCATCAAAATTTTCATTACTGAAGGCATTCAAACCATGCTCGTTAAGAAGTCCAATTATTCTTTGTTTGTATCCAATTTCTACACTGTCTCCGGGTACATATTCATCGATTAGATTTTGTATTTTTGTTATATCTTTCATTTTTCTTCTATAATTAATGAATCACCAGTCATTTCGAATGGTTTAGATAAATGCATTAAGTCCAGTACAGTAGGAGCAATATCGCTTAAAGTTTCTCTTCTGTGTAATTTATATCTTCCATTGGTAACAACTACAAAAGGAACAGGTGATGTGGTGTGCTGTGTGTGTGGCTGATTATTTTCATAGTCCCACATAATATCTGAATTACCATGATCGGCAGTTATTAATAGTGCATAATCATCAAGCTTATCCTTTACTGCTTCATAAATTCGACCTAGGCAGTAATCTACAGACTCTGCAGATACTACTGCAGCCTCGTAGTTGCCAGTATGGCCGACCATGTCTGCACTTGATAGATTTGCAATTATAAAATCGTATTTGTCGTTATCAATTCCATCTAAAATATTCTTTGTAATTTCAAAGTTTCGCATTGATGGTTCAAAGTTATAATAAGGCTTTACAAATCTATTTGATTCAACTAGTTTCCATTCCTCGTACGGCATTTCCCTTTCTTTTTCACCATTCAAGAAAAATGTTAAGTGAGCATATTTTTCGGTTTCAGTAGTATGTAGTTGTCGCAATTCAGCCTTGGATATTACTTCCGCAAGCACATTGCTTACAGATTCCCTTGGAAATGCCATTTCAACATCAAACTCCTCGCTTACATTAATCATGGTAATTGCCTTTAGATTTAACTGAGTTTCTTGAAGTATTCTTTTTACTAATTGGTATAGTCTATCGGTTCTGTAGTGAAAGAAGATAACTCCATCATTTTTGCCTAATAACCCGCTCTTGTCTAGTACATACTGTGGAAAGAATTCATCTGTAACATTAATATTATATTCAAAGTTAAGAATCGCCTTCCAATCACTGAAGCTCTTTCCCTCACCTTTTGTAATTAATTCGACTGCTTTTTCGGTTTTTGCCCAGTCCCTATCTCTATCTAGGAAACTTCTTCCCTGTACAGTAGCCAATTTTATGTTTAATTCTTTGTATTCCTGAATCTTTTGATCGAGCATAGTAAAATACTTTTCAGCAGATTTAGGTGCAACATCTCTTCCGTCAGTAAAAACGTGTAAATTGATTTGCTGTTTATAGTTTAATCTTTTAGCTGCTTCAAAGAATGCAAATAAATGTTCAATGGTTGTATGTACACCACCATCGCTCAATAATCCAATCAGGTTTAGGTTTGAATTATTTTCGACTGTATATTTAAAAGTATCTACAATGGCCTTATTACTAAAAAATTGTTCAGTTTCTATAGCGTGATTTATTCTTGGTAAGTCTTGTAATATAACCCGGCCTGCTCCAATGGTTAAGTGGTTAACTTCGCTTGTACCAAATTGGCCCTCGGGTAACCCTACGGCTAGTCCATCAGATTTTAATCTTGTGTTAGGATAATCTCTTACTAATCTATCAAAGTTAGGAGTTTTTGCATTTGCAATTGCATTGAATTTATCATCCGGAGCTAGTCCCCAGCCATCCATAATAACTAGTACTACTTTCTTTTTCTTCATTTTTCTATTTTAAAATTTACACGACTAAATATAGCATAAGAGTATATTTAACATAATATATCTGGTATTATTTTAGAAATAGGCTTTGAGTATTAAGTTTTGTACGCATTATATTATCGTAAAAAACTTAGTATCTTAAAGCTTACAATTTATTTTTTAAGCTTGGAATATGAAGATAGGTATTCTTAATGGGGGAGGAGATGTTCAGCCATTGAACGCAGTAATTTCGTCAATAGTTAAGTCGGGAGTGCACGATGGTCATGAATTTATTGGTTTTGAAAAAGGCTGGGAAGGCGTCTTAAGTCCTATGCTTTACCGAACTCTAGATCAAAAAGCTGTGAGAGGAATAAGTCACGTGGGTGGAACTATATTAGGTACAGTCAATAAAGGCAGATTTGCAGCAAAAGTAGGTGCTGGAGATAAAAATAAAATTGATGATGAGATTTTAAATCAAGCAAAGGCAAACCTAGAAAAAGTTGGAGTAGAGGCTCTAATAGTTATTGGTGGAGACGGTACATTAAGCGGTGCACTTCAGTTAGCAGATAAGGGAGTCAATATAGTGGGCGTACCTAAAACAATCGATAATGATTTAAAAAGTACAGACAAAACCTTTGGATTCTCTACTGCAGTGGATATAGCGACCGAAGCTCTGGATAGAACTCATACAACTGCTACAAGTCACGACCGGGTAATCTTTGTTGAAGTTATGGGCAGACATGCCGGTTGGATTGCATTAAATTCCGGCTTAGCTGGTGGTGCAGACATGATATTACTTCCTGAGATGCCTTTTGATTATAAGAAAATTGTAGAGTTTTTAAGAATGAGAAAGGAAACCGGTTACAGATCGAGTGTAGTTGTAGTTGCAGAAGGAGCTACTTCTAAAGAGGGATTCTTTGTTACCCTAGAACCAGCGGAGAGTACTCAAAAACAAGAAATAAAATTAGGAGGAATTTCAAATACGATTATTCATAACATCGAAAAGATGGCGCCTGGTGAATTCGAGCTAAGAAACACTGTTCTTGGTCATGTTCAAAGAGGAGGAACACCAAATTCAGAAGATAGAATACTAGCAAAACAATACGGTGTTGCTGCTATGGAGGCTGCCGTTAATGGCGATTACGGAAAAATGGTAAGTATTAGAGATGGGAAAATTGTATTAGTCCCTATTGCCGAAGCAGTAGCACAATTAAAATTGGTAACTCCAGATTGTTTGGAGGTTCACACAGCAAAAAGGATAGGGGTATTTTTCGGCAGTTAAAATTTTGATAAACTAATAATATTTATTTTGTTATTTAATAGTATGGCAAATCCTATAAAATCCGTTAAAAATACTTTGGCTGTGCGTACAAGAGCAAAGCGAATGCTTACTAGAAGAGGCAGTGAGTATATAGTTTTAGAAAGTGTAGTAAGCCTTGTATTCTTTACACTGGCCTTCTTTGTATTCTTACCCCTACTACGAAGAGATTCGAATTTTTTAAGAGTGTTAATTGCGGTTTACGGTTTTTTTGTTATTGTCTGGGCTGTGAGTACAATTTATGATTATCTTGTAAAATCTTCCAGACTAATGGCTAATAAAGCAATACATAACTATTCGTTATTAGCGGGATTAAATACTATTTTTGGTTTGGCACTACCTTTGTTCATAATTAATTCTGTTACGTCTATTGTTGTACATACATTAGGCGCAATGACTAATTTTGGTACTGCACTCTGTGAAATAAGAATGAGCTTTGTTAGATTCTACCAGGCATCTAATGCATATAATCAAATGACAAGCCTAATATTCTGGGTGTTGGTATTTTCATTAGGATTAATGATTCTAGGAGGACTTATAGAAAGAAGTACTCGAAAGTAAATAATCAATTTGAATTTAAAAAGGCTCCTGTGGAGCCTTTTTTATTTATTGCAAAAACTCCAGGAAGGGTATATAATAGATATATCTATCCGATTTTGGTGAGGATCTTTGAAATGGCTAGCTTATTGAGTATTGGTAAACAGAACGCTGTTGGGGTAGTAGCGTCCGTGGGAGTTTTATTTATTCTCTTGCAGATTCTCTGTCCTACAGCCACTCTGTCGATTCAGTCCATCCCTGTGTGGATTGCAGGTAGTGTTATGATTCTCTTAGGGTTTGCCATGAGCATCGAAAGCAAACGCTACTACCTCAAACTCGGGAAAGGTCCTAAGGGACTGATTATTGAAATCCCGAAGAATGAGTATGAAGGACTGACCTCATATCGCCATATTGACCCCAACTCGACAACGGCACTGCACAGTATTCTGAAGCAGGCTGGGTTCAAAGGCGAGTTCGAAGTGGACTTCGAGCGGCGAATCATTATTGTTGTCGCCTAGTAGGCAATAGTTGTCCCATTTCATCGAGGGCGGGTAAAACCGCCCTTTCGTTTATCTATTTATAATCACATCAAGAGTTGGAAATTTCTCATACGCTAAAAACGAAAGCATTGCACCTCCTCCGGTAGAAATATGGTTAAATCCCTTTAGCTGCAGCTTATTTATTGCTGCAATAGAATCTCCACCTCCAGCCAATTTATAGGCAGGACCATTCTTTTCAATTGCTTTGCCTATAGATAATGTTCCTTTAGAAGACTTATCCCATTCAAATACCCCCATAGGTCCATTCCATAAAACGTAATTACCCAAAACAATAGTTTCTTCAAATAGTTTAATTGTTCTCCACCCTATATCTATTGCAATCGTATCTTCCGGAATTGATTGATCACTAGTATTGTAAGCTGATCTTGCAGCTTCTTCTGTAAATTCATTTGCAACAACATGATCAACTGGCAATACGAGTTTGTCGCCATATTTTTGTATTACCTCTTTTGCTACATCAAGTTTATCTTCCTCTATTAATGACTTGCCTACATTTATCCCCATTGCTTTAAGCAATGTATAGGCCATGGCTCCGCCTACTACGACTTTTTCTGATATCTCTGCAAGTGAGTTAAGTGCATCTAATTTTTCCGATAGTTTTGCTCCACCCAGTACCGAAACAAGAATATCAACGTTATTAAACATAGATAGTGCCTCGACCTCTTTTAAAAATACTGGACCTAGATAACTTGGTAAAAGTGTTGCTATATCGTATGTAGAAGCAGATTCTCTATAATCAGCAAATGCATCGTTAATAAAGTAGTCGGCTAACATAGAAAGCTTTTTCGCAAACATCATTCTCTCTGTCTTATCCTTTGATTCTTCACCTTCAAAAAATCTAATATTTTCCAGAAGATATACTTTCTTACTCTCTGAAGAATTTATATTATGAGTCATTTTATCTATCCATTCATTTGTTAAGTCATCAACAAGAATAACTTCAATGTGATTTTCTCGTAATGATTGACTAAGCATTTCAGCTACATTCCAGAAGGATGATTTTCTTTCCCGTTGTTCTGGTCTGCCAAGGTGAGCAGTTAAAATCACGTTTTGGGCATTTAAGGCTAAATCTTTTATTAATGGTAATGATTCATAGAGCCTTGTAGCATCGGTAACCTTACCATTAGAATCCACCGAAACATTTAAACATGTTCGTACAATTACTCTCGCATTAGCTAAATCAATATTTTTATAGGAAAACTTATTTAGATCAGTGTTAACTTTGTACATATTTGTATATAAGAATTATCTTTTTAAATAATACTATACTCAGATTAAGCTTAACAACTTGGATTAAATAATCGTTATTGATTAATATTTTTACGAGCCCGGGAGTTCCCGGGCTCGTGTTAGCGCAGCCACCAGTTTACAGGAAAGTAACCATAGTGCTGTATTGTGGAAATTACGGCAACAGCCAAAACTACTGCCAGTAATATTCCTACCACAATTATAAGTATCTTCTTAATCATGCTACATCCTTGCTACATTGCGGAAGATTGATAATTATAACAGAAAGGGCGCCGTAGGCGCCCTATAGTATCTATATATTTTTTATTGCATTTTATCGGCAACAATTTTTAACAGTTCAGCCATTCTATTGGAAAATCCCCATTCATTATCGTACCATGCCATAAGCTTAAAAAATCTAGGATTTAACTGAATCGAAGCAGTAGCATCGTATGTACTTGAATGCGGATCATGAATTAAATCTGAAGATACAAGAGGTTCTTCTGAGTAATTTAATATCCCTTTTAAATATGTTTCGCTTGCCTTTTTCATTGCTGCATTTATTTCTTCCAAGGAAGTGTCTCTTGTTGGTTTAAAAGTCAGATCAACAATTGAAACATCGGCAACAGGAACTCTTAAGGACATGCCAGTTAGCTTGCCCTTAACCTCAGGCAGTACTAAACCTATGGCCTTTGCTGCTCCTGTACTTGCAGGAATAATGTTCATTGCTGCAGCTCTTCCATCTCTGAATGCTTTTCTCGAAGGACCGTCCATTGTTACTTGTGTTGCTGTATATGCATGGGCAGTAGTCATTAGGCCTTCTTCTACGCCAATTCCTTCTTTTAATAATACATGTATTATTGGTGCTAAACAGTTTGTTGTACAGCTGGCATTCGAAACTAAATCTTCCCCCATATACTGATCATTGTTGACCCCTACCAATATTGTCTTAACATCTTCATCGGATGGTGCTGAGATAATAACTTTCTTGGCTCCAGCCGTAATATGCCCCATTGCATCTGCCTTCTTTGTAAAAAATCCTGTTGATTCAATAACTACATCAATGTTGTAATCTTTCCAAGGTAACTCTGCAGGAGTAACCTTCATAGCGATGGTCTTTAGTGTTCTTTCTCCAACTTGAATTGTATTTTCATCAATTGCTTTTACATCGTAAGGTAATTTACCGTGAGTAGTATCGTATTTTAGTAAATACGCAAGGTTCTCGGCAGGAACTAGGTCGTTAACAACAACAACCTCTACTTCGCCGTCTAGCATATTTCTTTCAAGTAATGCTCGGTAAACAAGTCTCCCGATTCTTCCGAATCCATTTATAGCAACTCTTACTGCCATATTATTTAGTTAATAGTTAAAGTGAATCACAAATGTGATTAAAACAATTCATTCTAAAACTATTTGAGCATAACGGTCAAGAATTACCATGCTTGACTAAAGTACCCAGTATGGTAAATTGAGCTGTATAAATAATTTACGTTATACCAGATATATATTAATTATAAAAAATGTTAGTTCTAAATTTAAAAACCTACTCCGAATCTACAGGGTTAAATTGCAAAAAACTTTTAGATATTGTTAGTGAATATGTAGCAAATACAAAGATTGAAAAAATAAGAGATAGAATTATTGTTGCAGTAGCCCAAACAGATTTATTTTGGGCTAAACAAAATTATCCTGATTTAATTATTGCAGCACAAAATGTGGATAATAAAGTTCAAGGATCTTCAACAGGATGGGTTCCAGTCGAAACACTTTTATCTTATGGAGTAGAGTATGCTTTGTACAATCACAGTGAACACAGAATGTATTCAGACTCAATTTTAGAGGATATTAAAACAATACAATCTAAAGGTGTAAAGTTGATTGTTTGCTGCGAAAATACCCAGGAGGCCGTGAAGCTCACCGCTGCAAATCCATTCGCTATAGCTTATGAACCAAAAGATTTAATAGGTAGTGGAATTAGCGTGACTACAAGACCTGAGTCGGTTTCGGAATTTGTTAAAGCTATTCCAACTCAAAAAAATATTTTAATCGGTGCCGGAGTTTCAAATGGTGATGATATTAACAAAGCAGTTGAACTTGGGGCAGAAGGGGTGTTGCTTGCCTCGGCATTTGTAAAGGCTTTAGATCCTAAGGCTAAATTAGATGAACTTGTTCAACCATTCGCATAAATGTAGAATGATATATATTGTTACAATTTTTAAAATAAAAGTATGAATTATTCAGAGATACAAAATATCCTGGCAGATAAGGCGGAATACTTATTAAATCATAAGTCTGGAACTTTTGCGGGACAGAACTTTTATAGTCCCAAGCCAACTTGGATTGAGGATGTTATGGTAAATTCCGATAGAAATGCTAAGGTACTCGAAAATTTAAAAAGACTGTATACCGCTGGTAGATTAGGGAATACAGGATATTTATCCATTCTTCCTGTAGATCAAGGTATAGAGCATTCTGCCGGTGCAAGTTTTGCAAAGAATCCAATGTACTTTGACCCAGAAAATATAATAAAACTTGCATTAGAGGCAAATTGCAGTGGTGTTGCATCCACTTTGGGAGTTCTTGGTCTTAATAGTAAAAAATACGCAGATAAAATTCCATTTATTGTAAAACTTAATCACAATGAACTATTAACTTATCCTAATAAGCATGATCAAATTATGTTTGGACAAGTTCAGCAGGCATTTGATATGGGAGCTATTGGAATTGGAGCAACAGTGTACTTTGGGTCTCCAGAGTCGAATAGACAATTAATGGAAGTCTCTAAGGCTTTTGCTGAGGCTCACCGATTAGGAATGTTTACTATTTTATGGTGCTATGTTCGAAATTCCGGATTTAGTGTTAATGGAGTTAACTACGAAGCTTCCGCTGACATCACTGGTCAGGCAAATCACTTAGGTGTAACAATTGAAGCAGATATTATTAAACAAAAATTACCAGAAAACAATGCGGGCTACAAAGCAATGAATACTGGTACATCTAGTTATGGCAAACTCGATGACAGAATTTATTCAGATCTAACCACTGAACACCCAATTGACTTAACTAAATATCAGGTAGCAAATTGTTATATGGGTAAAATTCCATTAATTAGTTCCGGTGGAGCAAGCGGGGAAAATGATTTAAAGGAAGCCGTTATGACAGCAGTAATAAATAAGAGAGCAGGTGGTTCCGGTTTAATTATGGGAAGAAAGGCGTTCCAAAGACCTATGTCAGAAGGAGTGCAATTATTACAAACAGTACAGGATGTTTATTTGTGTAACGAGGTTACATTAGCTTAATTAACTAATTATCAAAATATATATGGAAAAAGTGAGTCCATCGGGAAGAGTAGTCGTGGTAGGTACAGGTATGGTTGGCTCTTCCGCTGCGTATGCTATGGTTTTACAAGAAGTTGCAAAAGAGGTATTACTAATTGATATTGCTGAAGGTTTGGCAAAAGCTAATGTTTTGGACATGCACGATGCAGCTAACTTTACAAATGGAGTAGAAGTAAAGTATGCAACTTATTCAGATTTAATAGATGGAGATATTATTGTAGTAACCGCAGGTGCTGCGCAAAAAGATGGCCAAACTAGGCTAGATTTGTTGAATATAAATGTAAAGATTATTAGAGATATAGTTTCTAAAATAAAAGAAGTGAATAAATCAGTCTTTATTTTAATGGTAACTAATCCTGTTGATGTACTTACATATATTGCAGCAACAGAATCGGGCTTACCACAAGGAATGGTTTTTGGAAGCGGGACTTTCTTAGATACAGCTAGGTTAAGAGGGTTAATTCATGAAGATCTGAATATTAACCCGATTAATGTACATGCGTATATTTTAGGTGAACATGGAGATAGTTCCTTTCCTGCATTAAGCAGCGCCACAATTGGCGGTGTCCCCTTGTCCGACATTGTAAATACTGATCAAACATACAGAGATGATGTTGCAAAAAGAGTAAGAGAAATGGCATACAAAATTATTGAGGGTAAAAAAGCTACATATTATGGAATTGGGGCAGCGGTTTCAAGAATATGCAGAGCAATAATTAGAGACGAAAATAGAGTGATGCCATTAAGCGTAGTTTTAAGTGGTGAATATGGACTAAGCAGTATCGCAATTGGTGTTCCGGCAAAACTAGGTTCTAATGGAGTTGAAATATATAAAGAAGTTAGACTCGATGAACAAGAAAAGGCTCTTCTACAAA
The DNA here is from genome assembly GCA_016861265.1 of Patescibacteria group bacterium. Taxonomy (GTDB): domain Bacteria; phylum Patescibacteriota; class Dojkabacteria; order J137; family J137; genus Brojett037. The sequence continues at coordinate 141,113 of BOLA01000001.1, read as the reverse complement.
CTTCAGCAGAAATAGTAAAGAACTCAATTAATCAAGTAACTCAACCTAAAACTATATCTCTACACAGTAGTCTATAAGTAACCAGTTCTGGTTGACATTCCTATATATAGGTTATATACTGTATTTAGTGCTCTTACACAAGGACTAGGACAATGTTCCAGTGGATTGACAGAGTTTCGGACGATATTGAAGACGCTTTCGGGCGTTCAGGGTACATAATGCTCATGGGAAGTATTGGTGGGCTGTTAATTATCCTCCTCTATCTACTGTTTGTGATTCTGGAGGTGGATATCCCGGAAATATTCAATATCGGCGCTCTTGTCGTCGTAGTCAGTTGGACAGTTGGAATCTCGATTATATTGTGGAATCGACTGCTCCAACATGTGTGGAATGCGTTCCTTGTGGTGCCTATTACTTGGCGCTATATGGGAATTTGCATAATTGTAGCCGCGCTCATCTTTGCCGCTGCTAAGTAAGAGCCAAAGGTTCGGTCGTAAGACGACCGAACCCAAGGTTTTTATATTTCCTCACTAATTCTAATAATTTCGTTGTACTTTGCAGTTCTTTCTCCTCTTGAAGGTGCTCCTGTTTTTAATTGTCCACATGCAGTTCCAACTGCAATATGACTAATTGTTACATCTTCAGTTTCACCTGATCTGTGGCTCATTACATTATTCCAGCCTGCATCCTGAGCCATTTTCATTGCTTTTAATGTTTCTGTTAAGGAACCTATTTGGTTTACTTTAACTAATAAGGCATTACATGCTTTTTCAGCAATCGCTTTTTCAACTCTTTTTACATTTGTTACTAATAAGTCATCGCCTACAATTTGTAATTTATCACCAACTTTTGCGGTGAATGCGGACCAGCTTGCCCAATCATCTTCTGAGAACGGATCTTCGATACTTATAAATGGGTGTGTATCAACCCAACTCATAACCTTTGCCATCCATTCTTCTTTGCTTAACTCTTTATTTTCTGTTTTTAGTGTATATGTTCCTGTTTCTGCATTATAAAATTCGCTAGATGCAACATCTAAGGCGAACATTACATCAGTTCCCATTTTATATCCAGATTTCTCTACTGCAGAAACAATCATCTCGAATGCGTCTTCATTGCTCTTAAAGCCTGGTGCAAATCCTCCTTCGTTACCTATATTAGTATTTAATCCCTTCTCCTTTAGCGTCTTTTCTAGATTCATAAAAATTTCGCACGCCATTCTAACTTGGTCTGAATATTCAGCATTAGGCATTACAATCATAAATTCTTGAATATCAGTAGACCAGTTTGCATGTTTACCACCATTCATAATATTGAACATTGGTCTTGGTAATTTTAGTCCAGCATTTCCGTATAATTCCTGAATATATTTAAACAGAGGCATTTTTTTTGATTCTGCGGTTGCTTTTGCAAAGGCTAATGAAACTCCTAGTATTGCATTTGCACCTAAGTTTGATTTGGTTTCAGTTCCATCCAAGGCTAATAATGCATTATCTAATTCCTCCTGTGTAGAGAATTCTTTTCCTACAACTGCGTTACTTATTGTAGACTTAACATTTTCAACAGCTTTTAGCACACCCTTGCCTAAGAATTTTGATTTATCTCCGTCTCGTAGTTCCAAAGCTTCGTGGGTTCCGGTAGAAGCACCACTCGGCACAGCTGCTCTTCCAAATGAACCATCTTCCAGCCATAAATCAACTTCTACGGTTGGAGTTGCTCTTGAGTCAATTATTTGTCTAGCCCATACTTTTTGGATTTTTGACATAAAATTTTTTTAAAATATAAATCAAGCTTTGGTGATTAGGGGTCTTCACCCAAAATTTGGTAACTATTTTATTATTAGTAATAGTTAATTTTGAAAGTCGGTTAAGGCACTGTGAAAGCGAGTAATTAGCAAAGCTTTTAAATGAACAACAAATAATATTATTAACTCCCAAAATTTGCAAACAGCTATTACCGGTTGGCTTTTATATCAAAATGATATAAAATTCGTGTTGATAATAAATATTAACAAAGACACATGGACTTTTCTAAAAAGACTAAGATTGTTTGTACAATAGGACCATCTAGCTGGGATCCTGAGGTTATGAAATCAATGATAGAAGCTGGAATGAATGTAGCTAGAGTAAACGGGGCTTTTGCTGATGAAGCTGAATTAGACAAGGTTACAAAATTGGTAAGAGATGTTTCGAGCGGAGTGGCATTAATGATGGATGTAAAAGGTCCTGAGGTTAGAATGAATAAATTTGCAGAGACCAAAAGCATTAAACCTGGTGACCAGATTATTATAGGTAACGGACCTGATACAGAAATTTATCCAGGAAACTATAAGGACCTATATAAAGTTCTAAAACCCGGACAAAGAGTAGTAATTGGAGATGGAGATACTGAATTAGTAATAAAAGAAATTGTTGAAGACAAAATGCATTGTGAAGTAGTCTTTGGAGAATACCTAAAACCAGGTAAAGCATTAAATCTACCGGGTGCAGATTTTGCAACCAGTGCTCTAACAGAGAAGGATATTATTAACTTAAATCATTCCATAAAATTAGGTTGGGACTTTGTTTCTGCATCTTTTGTACAAAATGCTGAATCTGCAAAGGAAATAAAGAAATATCTTGAAGGCTCTTCCATGAGGCTGATTGCAAAAATTGAGGACGGAATGGGAGTAGAAAACATTGACGAAATCCTTGAAGTTGTTGATGGAGTAATGATTGCAAGAGGTGGTTTAGGAGTTGAATTAGGATTAGAAAAAGTACCGATGGTAGAAAAACTTTTAATAGAAAAATGTAATGCATTAGGAAAACCTGTAATCACAGCAACACAAATGTTGGAGTCTATGATTAATAACCCAAGACCAACAAGAGCAGAAGTAAATGATGTAGCCATGGCCGTATTAATGGGTACAGACTCAGTAATGTTATCGGGAGAAAGTTCTGCAGGAAAATACCCAGTAGAAGCAGTAAAAGAATTATCTAAGATAGCATTAGAAATTGAAAAATACGTGGAGCCACGCGTAATGAAAACTAGAGCTAAATCTGCAGTGGTAACAGACGCCCTTACAAAGGCAGCTGCTGAGATGGCAATTAACATGATTGAAAACTATGAAGTTGAAGTTGTATTGGTGGCATCGAGAAGTGGTACAACTGCAAGATTGTTAGGAAGACATAGAATAAAACAACCTATTTATGCATTTGTTAGCAGCGATTCCTTTCAAAGACAGTTGGCTTTGAGTAAAGGAGTGAATAGAGCATTTGTGTATAAAAACATTGCAGCAGATAGAGATGCGGCAATTAAGGAAATTGTAAGTGAGGCCTTAGAATTAGGAGTTGTAAAGGAAAGTACTAAAGTATTAGTGATTGGTAAGAGTCCATCTGAACAGGCTGGATACATTCCAAATATATTCGAGGTTGTAAGGGTATCTGATGTATTAAAGTAATACTTTATTGATGAAATAACTTAAGGCGAGCCGCATGCGGCTCGCCTTTTCTTTAGCCAAAAAGCATATCATCATCTTCAAAGGCGGCGATCTGAACAGCAAGTCTTTGTCCGTTATATTCAATTATATGACTAACTGCTATTCCAGATTTTAAACCTTCATTAAATTCACCAAGACTTATTTCAGTTCCTCGGTAAATTCCAGGAGGTAGCTCAATTGCATCTGCAATTTGATTACTTTCGTCGTCAATGGGATATGCTTGTAGATGGTCCGACTCATCTACAACTAAATTAATCTGCATAGTATTACCTTTCGATTAATATAACAGATTCAAAATGTTAGCATGGTTAATAGGAATGCAAAAGGTCGACAAACTGTCGACCTTGACCTCTTTAAGAGGATTTATGATTGCACCGGCAGCAGAACAAGGTCTGCTTTAAGTGCATATGCTTGCGTACGATTTGTACCCGGAATTTGTGCTGTCCCAAAACAAAAGAAGTCGTTTGAGTACTCATCTTTCATCTTGGGTTCTTCTACTGACAACACCAGACCTTCAGGAATGATAATGTCAGAACATTGGAAGCCCGTACTGGGATTTCAGTAATACAGATGAACATTTCCCGGAACCGTTGCCTGCATAACCTATTCCCCTATTAGACTTACGGCTATGGATTTTATCATGGATATATATTTATAAGAAAGCAAAAGGACAGTGCTAGGACTGTCCTTGTACGAGCTGTTAAGCTCATTAGGCGGCGGCGATGTCGCTGACCTGTTCAAGACCCGCAACCTCAACGTAGAGGTTGGCTGATACCTTAACGGGTTCACCGTCAATGGTACTGAGTTCAAGATAGCGTCCATTGACTTCGCCTTCAACAATCGTATTGGGTGGAAGGAAAACCTTGGGCAGCTTTGGCACCTCCACAACCTCTCCTTCGAAAACGGCGAGATGTCCTATGACGGGATTCTCATAACCTAGCCGTTCAAAGATCGAAGGATCGTCCGGTGTTGCCGTGCTTGGAATTCCAACTACTCGGTACTTCATTTTGACACCTCAAATATAATTGTTTGACATATCCATTATATCACTGTTATTGACAAGTGGCAACAATTGGGAGCATAGGAAAGGCGCCGTTGGTGTGGCGCCTCGGTCGGGCAATAACCCTATGCTGTAGCCAGTTCGCTAGCAGCAATGTACAGGTTCTTGCCTTTCACCTTCTTAAAACTCAATCCCGCCCGGTCTCGAGGCACCTGCGCTTTCTCATCAATTTTGATGGAATTGCGATCTAAGTCATGTTTCTTTCCCGCAGGTAAAAACATTCTTAAATCCCGATCAAAATAATAAGTGCTAATCATGCTTAAGTCCGAGCCAGCTGTCTTACTCATTTTGACATCTCCTTAGGGATCGATGATATTGTAATTATATCAATGTTGACATAACATAGCAACATTTGTATAGATTATGTGAATTTTAGAAAGTTAAGCGCGAGCTTGGGTTGCTACATTAAAATAGTCGCCCTTTGCTCGCGCTTATGCCGATCAAAGATCGCTAACAAGAACATAGAGATCCTCAATGGCATCTGCAGCGTACGGACGTTCATACTGTATGTACCGTTTATCGCTTGCGTGTTCATCGCCAACAACTATCTGAGTTCCCTTTTCCAGAATATTATCAGGAATCGGAATTAAACAGTTGCCCTGTTGGCTGTAAACTTGCGCACCTTTAGGGTTTGAAACTACAACTCTGGTTGTGTTCATTCTTCCTCCAGGCTAGTTATACGATTAATTATATATTAGAAGAATTATTTTAGAAATGAGTGCGGCATCAGTAATTTGATGCCGCAACCTAAGAGGTCGGGATGATCAGGCTGCTGCGTCCGAAATCCACAGATCTTCCTGTTCGATTACGGCTACGGTATCCTCGAATTCCACCAAAGCGTAGAGTGTGCCTTGAATTGTGAATTCATCGATCAAGTCTCCGCAACTCCCGAAGGGGATAATCACCCCAGTGGGTTTTCCCTCTTCGTCTAGTGCTTTCGCACCACCGTTTACGACTACATTAGCGAAACGCATTGCGAACCTCCTTAGAGTTCTTTGACATTTAATTATAGCAACAATATATATGAGATACAATAATGAAGATTGATCAGGAGCTGGGGTTGTTTGTTGGCCTCAGCTCCTGTCTGTTTTATGCAGTCGCAGCTTCTGCCACGTCCTGCGTACGAAGGTAGTTGTTAGTTTCCTTTCCACTATCTTCGCAGATTCGCAGGAACCCTGCGTTATTTTCCACCCGCTTCACCTTTACGGTTGCCCCTTCCGACTTGAAGCACGCACCCTTCTTTGAGTACGTCTTACCCACCGGGTTGAAGACATAAATCGGTGCTTGGCAGGTGGTTATAACGGTTATCATGATACGAACCTTTCATTCAAAATTCCCTAAGTTACTGCTCCGAATGATAGCATTTTTGAATGACAATGCAATAGCTGTGATATCTGTTGTAGAAAAGATATTGGTTAAACTAATATCTGTATTTTTCGTCTTCCTTTTCGTTTTCGTAAACAGTATTAATTACTATCTCCTTTTCTTCAGGAAGTTCAGAAGCTTTAATTTCTTCAAGAATTTCATCTGCCCTGTTTTTTCTCTGTCCTCGTTTCTTTAATACATATATAATTGAGAAACTTACAAACAGGAATGCAATTCCCAGTATAAATGCTAGAGCATCTGTTCTTAGGTTGCTAAGTATTAAGGCTATAGAGCATACTACAATCATCATAGATGTTTCGATTAAGGTAACAGTTTTTTTAGAGTAGCCCGCGTCCAGCAATCTATGATGCAAATGATTCTTATCACTAACCTGTAGTATTTTAAGAGGACTCTTTAATAGGTGAGGGTTTGACTTGAATCTCATATATATAACAATAATTCCATCTAGTATTGGCATAGCAAGAATAATCATTGATGCTGTCCATTTTGTACTACCCAAGATTGCAAAAACTGCTAATAAAAATCCATTTAAAAAGTCACCTGCAGACCCATACATAATCTTTCCGGGAGGATAGTTAAATGGCAGTACCCCTAATACCGCACCCAAATGAATCGCAATTAGTCCTGCCAAGGCAACATTACCATTTGCTAAATTTATTAACATTAGGGTAAATAATGCAACACTGGTAACAGAGCCATTCAATGCGTCAACCCCACCAACCCAGTTAATCACATTAATTAAACCCACAATCCATAAAATTGTTAATATATCTGCTGGAAAAATAAAATTGTATGTAAAGCCTGCAAATCGAATAATGGTTGAGAATGCATCAAAATTCATTTGCATCGAAAGGAAATTTATTGATGTTATGCTTATTCCTGAAGCAACAACTACTGCGGCTGCCAAGACTTGTCCTAAAAGTTGAAATTTACTATTTAGTTCAAATTTATCATCAAGAAAACCTGTAATTCCTATTATTATCATGCCAATAACTACGCCCTTGCCCACATTTACTAAATCTCTGTTAATAAAAAGAGAAATCAGTATTGCTGCAAGAACTGCCAATCCGCCCAACTTAGGATAAACATAATCATGTATTCTAGTTACAATCCCACGTTCACCTTTGTTTCTTAGCCATGCAGGTAAGTCCACTGCCCCCACTCTAATAGCAAGCTTACCCATTAGTGGGGTTAGTAAGAATGCGATTATAAAGGAAACAAGTGTAAAGCCCAGTACAATAGAAAGATTATTAATTATGTAGGGATTAGTAAATAAATCCATTTTAAGTAATTAAAGAGTATATCTGCAATGCTGCAACAATTATTAAAACATTAATAAATGTTATTACCCATGATAATGTAAGAGCCAATCTTCTGTCACTTCTAAATATTTTAATAATAAGATTTATTAGCAATCCTTCTGCGGCTAATAGTACAGTTCCTATAATAAATATAGCTGATTTATCTGCCTGTTCCCACGACTTTTCAACATGATTATAGAATAATGGAATCTTGGATGGGATTTTATCGAACTCAAAAATACCCCCAACAAATAATAATCCAATTACAAAAATAACCGAAACAATGTTAAAGGGTAACGATGGATTCTTCCAAAGCATTGAGACCTCTAGCAATTCCTGTCTTCTTTCAAAATACATTCGTATAAACTGTAATCTTTGTTCGAACGTTACTCTTCTTGGTGTAATCGGAAACACCAATTGTTCGTCACTTACAGGAATAACTGCAGGTTTTTCTATCTGTTTCGGAACTTGCGGCATTTCTTCAGCTCTTACAGCAGTCTTTGGCAGTGCAGGTTGGTCGATCACAGCTCTTTCTTTTCGTTTTTGTTCTTGTTGTATTCTTTTTATTTCTTCAAGTCCCTTTAACCTTCTAGCCTCTGCCTCCGCTTGTATTCGAGCTTGATTTTCTGCTTTTACCCGCGCCTCCTCAAACAGTCTTGCTTTTTCCTGTTCTTCAAGTTTTTGTTTTGCTAGTTTTTCTTGTTCAGCCTTCCATTTTAAGAATTCTGGTGATGCCTTTGTCTGAATTACAACCTCTTCTTGGGGTTCCTCTTCCAGAACTTGCTTAATTGTTGGAGCTTCAGTCGATTGTTTGCTGGCCTCTTCTAAAGGCTTGATATGTGAAAGTAGGGGACTTTGTAAGGGCTCATGTTTCTGCTCTTCGGTCTCCTGGTCGCCTTCTTCGTAGTATTGATTAATTAAGGGTCGCTTGATCTTCATACTTTTCCTATTTTAACTTAAAAAAGGTTAAATGTGATACAACCTTTAATTTCAATTTGTAATATATTACCCTAGTTTTTGGCCAAAAGTTTTAGCTTAAGTGATGGGGCAATTGTATTCTTAAACTAGCGTTTAGGTGCTATAACCTTTAGTTTAAATACTAAATATTACCCTAGTTTCGGGTTAAAGGTTTTAGCCTGAGGAATGGGTTGATTGTATTCCTAAACTAGCGTTTAGGTGCTATAACCTTTAGTTTAAATACTAAATATTACCCTAGTTTCGGGTTAAAGGTTTTAGCCTGAGGAATGGGTTGATTGTATTCCTAAACTAGCGTTTAGATGCTATAATCTTTATTAGTTTAAAGCTGAATCTAAATTGTTTCGGCTTTTTTTATAGTAATTATAGAAGGGAAGTCGTTATTTATGCGATTTCGCTAAGTATTATATTAATGTAGAATAATATATTCAATAAATTTTAAATATTAAATATGGCTCAAACAACAGAAGTAATGTCTGCAATAAGACAGATTGCGGCAGAAAGAAAAATTGATGCAGATGAAATTTTAGATGCAATCAAATATTCTCTAAAAATTATTTTTATGGATTCACATGGACTTGAAAAAGAAGATGAGGATTCTGTAGAGGTTATTATGGATCCTGAAAAGGGAGACCTAAATGTTAGAGTAAAAAGAGAAGTTGTAGAAAGACCTACTAAACACGTTCTAGAAATCTTTATTGATGATGCCAAGAAAGTAAAGAAAAATGCTGAACTTGGTGATGTAATAGAAATGGATGTTACAGGGGATGTAGATTTCGGAAGAATTGCAGCACAAACTGCTAGACAAGTAATTCTACAGAAATTAAGAGATTCTGAGAAAGAAGCTGTACTAAGACAGTTTACAGACAAAGTTGGTAAGATTATTAATGTGACAGTTCAAAGAGTTATGCCTGAAGGAGATGTAATCTGTGAGGTAGGAAAAGCAAAGGCAATAATGCCAAAATCAGAAAGAGTTGCAACAGAGTATTACAGACTAGGCTCACAAATTAAGGTGTTGCTAAAAGGAATAGAAGAAGACATTAAAGGTAAGTACATGCTTATTTCTAGAGCAGATGAAGGATTCTTAAGCGAGTTATTTGCAATGGAAATTCCTGAAATTGAATCAGAAACGGTTGAAATTATGGGGATCGCAAGAGAACCTGGTTCCCGAAGCAAGGTTGCAGTTAGAAGTGTATCACAAGGGGTTGACCCAATCGGTTCATGCGTTGGACAAAAAGGAGTAAGAATAAATGCAATTTCTAACGAATTAAAGAATGGAAATTTTGAAGAAAAAATTGATATTATCCTTTGGGATGAATCAATTGAGCAGTACATAATGAACGCTGTAAGACCAGCTAACTCAATTAGAGTTGATATTGTCGATAAGCAAGATAAGAAGGCATTAGTTGTAGTACCAGATTCAGAATTATCTTTAGCTATTGGAAAAGAAGGTCAAAATGCCAGATTAGCAACAAAACTAACAGGTTGGCAGTTAGATATCGAGGGTGAAAATGGAACAACAGAAGAAAATACAGAAAGCGACGCAGCTTTAGTTGCTTCTACTGAGTCCGATGAAGACGTTGATGTAGATACTGAAGAATAATAAATAAGGCTTAATTGAATTACTTAATAAAAGATGAGTGTACCTGTAAGAACTTGTATAGTTACAAGACAAAGGCACAATAAAATGGATATGGTAAGAGTTGTCTACTTCAATAACTATGTTGAAGTAGACCCTACCTTTAAGAAAAGTGGAAGAGGAGTTTATCTAATTCCAGATCTAAAAATTTTTGATGAGGGAATTTTAAAACATAGAATTGAAAATGGCTTAAAAGTTGGGAGAAATTTTGATAAAGTAGAAGTCTTGAGACTAAGACAGGAATTTGAGCAGGCTGTAATTCTGAGGGAGAAAGAGGCTCAAGAAGAACATGCTCAGAAACTCGAGGAAGAGAAGGAAGATGCAGCATTGCAAACCGGAACAATAGGTGTTCCAGAAGCACAGTAACTACAAAAGGCATACTTGTTTGGTAGTACAATTCAAATATACGGCCTCATCGTCTAGCGGCTAGGACGACAGATTCTCAATCTGTAAACCGGAGTTCGATTCTCCGTGGGGTCAATCTTTTCACTGTTCTGATTTTATATTTATGTATAATGCTTTTATAACTCAAGCATAATTTATGAAATCTAGGTCAATAATTACTTTCTTTTTCCCTGTAGTTTATATCTTGATCTTGTATTGTTTAAGAGAGCTTAATTGGAGTCTCTATACAAACATGGCAAAGGAAGATAGCTTGTTAGAATATATTCAATTTTTTCTGTATTTATCCTCGTTTAGCATAATCTTTTATTCGCTATTAAAAAAGGCAGCCTTCTTTAATAGATTCGAAAAAATACTACTTGTAATTTGTACAGTAGGTTTTTTTGTAATGAGTATGGAAGAAATTAGTTGGGGGCAACGATTACTTACTTTCGAAACTCCTGAATACTTCCTTGAACAAAACTCGCAGTTTGAACTTAATGTACATAATCTTAAACCAATTCAAAATATTCTCCACATATTATATGTAGCTGCTGGGATTGTTCTTGGAGTAGTTTTACCAGCATCTAAGATTTTAATAAAAAAGAGAACACTCACAAAATATTTTCCTGACTTTAGAACAAGTTTATACTTCATTTTTGTATCTGTCTTTTACATACTTTTACAGCATACAAATATGAATGCGCCTGAAAGTATTTATTTTATAAAGTGGCAAGATCAGGAAGTATTTGAACTACTATTGGCATTGGGTTTATTTATTGGATTTGCTGTTAAGGTTCTAAGAAATTCTAATGGAAAAAGTATTTAATATACTGGGGGTTTTTATAACTTATTATCCTTCGATTTCCTCCGCAGCAGTATTCATATTATTTGTAAATTTACTCAAAAAATCTTCAATAATCTTTAGTTCCTTTTCCGAGTATTTACTAATTAGCTTTTTGTGGGCCTTTTGAACACTTACAACCATTGCTGAAGTAACATCTGAATATTTAGTGTCAGTTTCTATTATTATTCCTCTTCGGTCTTTTGGGTTTAGTTTTCTTTTTATAAAACCTTTTTTTTCTAGTCTATCTAGCATTGTTGTTGTTGAACCGGTTGTTAAGCCAGTATACTTTGCAATTTGGGATGGAGTCGAAACTTTATTAATTCCTAAAAGAGTTAAGCAAACCGATTCTGTTAAATTCAAATTCAATTTTTTTGCCATTACATTCCTAAAAAGCATGGAGCTAATACCATTATCTCTAGCGGCCATTAATACCTTAAATTGTAATTTCGTTTTTTTATCCATAAATATACCTTCATTTTCAAGATACTTGATTATAAAACAAACTTGGACTAATATTCAAGTATTACTTATTAACACAAAGAAAGGAATTATATGGCAGATAAATCAAAAGCAGGAGTTTTTAGTGAACAAGAAAAGACTGCAATGCGACAAAGAGCAAAAGAACTTGCAGCAGAAGCTAAGGCTGTTAAAACAAGAGAGCAGGGCTTTAAGGACATTCAAGATGTGATTTCTAAAATGCCTGAACCAGATAAATCTAAAGCACAAAAATTTGTTGAAATTGTAACGAAAACAGCTCCTAACCTAATGCCAAAAACTTGGTACGGATTTCCATCTTTTGCTAATGGCGCAGGTAAAATTGTTGTATTTTTTCAACCAGCAGAAAAGTTTGGTTATAGATACCCAACAATTGGCTTTCAGGAAGATGCTAATTTAGACGATGGAAATATGTGGCCAGTAGCATTTGCAGTTAACAAAATTACTGAAAAAGAAGAGAAGCAAATTGTTGAATTAGTTAGGAGAGCAATTAGCTAGATTTTATAGGAGCTGTTACAACAGCTCCTAATTTATATTGTTCTTATTTTTACAACATTCCCCCAAGGGTCTAAAACTTCTATTGAGTTAGATGAATTCTCCATTACATCTTGATTGTTAGTTTTTAGACTCTCATTGATCTCATTAAAATAATTGGAACTTACTTTTAGTTCAAAACTATATAATCCATAAATGTTTTCTCGTCTTTTTCCAGCACCCAAACTTTGCCACGTATTCATACCAATATGATGATGATACCCATCTCTAGATATAAATAAACTATCTGACGTTTGTCTAATAATATCGAATTTTAAAATGTCTACGTAAAATTGTTTAGCAGTTTGAATATTACCCACTTTTAAATGAATATGTCCCATCTCTATATGGGTCGTCGTATTATCCGAATTAATATTATCTTGAATGTACCTCTGTTCATCAATGTAAATACCACCCATTATTGGTTTTCCATTCTGGTCGAATTGCCAGTCAGATCTTGGTTTATCAAAGTATAATTCAACACCGTTACCCTCGGGGTCAGCAAAATAAAAAGCTTCACTGACCAGATGATCGGCACTTCCCTGATAATTTGTATATAGCTTATTTAAAACCCTATTAATGGATTCTGCTAGAGCACCTCTAGATTCAAATAAAATTGCATTGTGGTAAAGGCCTGCTTCATTTTGATTTTCAGAATTAAAACCTGTCTTTTTTATTAAAGTAATTATCCCTTTATTTTTAAATCCGAGTTCAAGTTCATTGGAATCCTCTTTTAGGATTTCTAACCCTACCAAATCTACGTAAAATTCTTTCATTGGCGCAAGGTTACGAACATACATTTCGGCTTTTCCCATATTTAATGAGGTGCTACTTACATGTCTTGTCATAAAAATAATTACAGAAATTAGTATAAAAACTATAGTCGTTATTAATATTATACGATTAATAAATCTCCTTTTTATTGTCAGTGTCATTAAATTATAGGTAATCAAGAACAATTCTAAAGAAAAGATGTGAATATGGTTTAAACAATAACAAAATATTTATAGTAAGGGTTTTTTAGTTTGATCATTTACTGCTAAACTTAAGTATTATTTTTTAAAAATAAAAATATGGTTACTTTTAATCCATATCTTCATTTAAAGGGAAACGCTCGAGAAGCACTAGAATTCTATAGAGGCGTATTCGGCGGCGAAGTTACAGCAAATACTTTCAAGGAAAGCGGCGTTCCTGTTGCAGCAGAAGAAGAAGATTGGTTAATGCACGGTCAATTAACTACCTCTAATATGACTTTAATGGTGGCAGATTCTCCATCTAACATGGGACCTTACGATGTACCAGCCGGAATTAGTCTTTCTTTAAGTGGAGAAGATGAAGAAGTATTAAGAAGCTACTGGGAAAAACTAAGTGTAGGCGGAAATATTTCCCAACCTTTAATGCAGGCTCCTTGGGGAGATACATTTGGAATGGTAGTAGACAAATTTGGCATTAATTGGATGGTGAACATTTTACAAAAGAAAGCATAATACACTATAGACAATAGTACAGCTAAGTATTTGATAATTAGTTATTGCATTAGCAATAATTCTCTGCCAAAATACTAGAATATTTACATATTTATTATTCATTCATTATGGCTTACGATGAATCTTTAGCAAGCAGAGTTAGATCTGTTTTAAGTTCAAGACAAGGTGTAGAAGAGCGAAATTTATTTGGAGGATTAAACTTTGGAATTAATGGCAATATGGTTTGCAGCATTAATAGTAGAGGTTTTACATTAAGTGTTGGTGGAGAAAACTATGAAAAGGCATTATCTATGCCAGGAATGAAACCAATGATGATGGGCGAAAAGCCAATGAAAGGAATGGTTATTGTTGAAAATCCAAGCGCAGCTAGCGATGAAGATCTAGCGAGCTGGGTAAATATGGCGGCTGATGTTGCGGCAGCAAAACCACCTAAGGTTAAAAAATAATATTGAAAAAAGGCTCCTAACGGAGCCTTTAATTTATATTTTATCTTCTGGAGGAGTTATTTCACCACTATCACCAGTTTCTTCAGTAGCATTTTGTTCGTCGTATAGCTGAACAACTAAATCACCTAAATTATCGTCTAGCCACTTTGCCATAGAATGTTCCTCTGCAAGAATACTAGTACAAACTTCAGACACTGTAGAATTGTTACTTTGTTCTGAAATTGTTAGTAGTGTATTGTAAACTGCAATTTCCATATTTTCTGCTGAATAATCCATAATTGAATTCTTAATTAATTTATATTCTTCTGATTCACCATTAAATAAAGTTGAAAGATTAGCTCCGAGTTGTTTTACATCTGCCTGAAATTCTGGGACTGCAACATTTAATGTTTCAAGACATTCCTTTACTCTTTCCGCATGTCCCTTAGTTTCCTGTAAGTGTTGTTTAATTCTGTCTTGTACTTCGGGAAAGTTTGCTGCGTCATCTGCATGTTTTGTTAATACTGTTATTAACTTATTCTCCATTACGTAAGCATGCTTTAACCAATCCTCTAAAAAAGTATTGCTTTTTTCGTTCATAATTCTATATTAATAATTAATATTTTTAATATAGACTCACTAAATAAAATGCGAGTGTTGTCTTTGTAAAAATTTATTAAATTTATTTACTTAAAAAGTAGAAATTGACACCGAAATTATTTAATATGTATTAGTAAAATCTCGATTTTATAAATGATTTTTATATACTCTGAAACCTTTAAATTTATTACAAAATTACCTTAAAACCCGAATAAGTTTTTTTAAACAAAAAGAAGCAGATAATAGTTCAGGAATAAACTTTTCAGGAATTAAAGGACTTATAGTTAAACACTACAGAATAGTATTTGTAGCTATATTGTTAACATTCGTTGTTGCATCTGTATTACTACTTTCTAATGTAAAAAGAAAAACAGAGTCAGTAGATTTTGAGAATTCCTATATTTCATTAGATGATTTAGATTCAACCCCAAATAATATAAAAGAGGAATCAGAAGTTTACCTTTCGGAAACAAATAACGCAGTTGTAAAATTCCCTAAAACTCTACAACCAAACGAAGACTTTTTGCCAATTGTAGAAATTGATACTCCTACAAATACTTCTTTGAATTTTGCTATTAGAACAGGCAGTAATTTTGAACAACAACTTAATGAAAATAATCTTACACTTACCAATAATGACCAGGATTACTCAATAATTTATCAAACATTTAAGGATTATGTAAAAGAGGATATTATTTTGAATAGCTCAAGTTCACCTAGAGAATTTGAATTTAGTATAAATAGTAACTTTACACTTGAAACTACAGATGAAGGCGGAATAAAAATTCTTGAAAATAATAAGTTAGCTTACTATATATACCCGCCAGTTGCTCAAGATAAGAATTCAAAAAAAATAAACTATAAATATAATATTGAACAAAATAATATTAAATTAATTCCGGCAAATGCCAGCGAATTTACGAATGTAGAATATCCAGTAGTAATTGACCCTACAGTTTCTTGGGTGTTTTCTACAACAAAAGACTTTATTCTTTCTGATCCGTCAAAAATTGAAATTGTAGATGGGGTTGTAAAACTTGTTAACAACTCAGGAAGTTATGCAACAGATAATCCTTACGTAATAAATAAAGGCGTTGTATACACTACATTGTCAGGGTTTAGCGAGACCTTGGGTGCTAACAACCAGGGAAACATAAGATATCAATTAAGCAACAATTTTAGTAACTGGTACAACCAATCATGGAACTATAGACAGGAATTGGGTGTAATATCAAACGATACAACCTTAACCGACTATCAAGTAAAACTTACAGTTAATACTGCTGCATTAATTTCGGCCGGTAAATTACAATCTGCATGTCAAGATATTCGAGTTACAACAGACAACAACATTGTTTTACCGTATTGGATTGAGACTGGAACAAATGGTTGTAACACAACTTCAACATACATTTGGACTAAAATACCATCTGTAACAACGGCGGGAACTTCTGTTTACGTTTACTACGGTAATTCATCGGCAACGGACTTACAGGATTCAAATAGTGTATTCTTATTTTTCGATGGATTTAACGCTGCACCTTTAAATACTTCTATTTGGACAGCCACTGGAAGCACTTCGGTTTCTAATGGAGAATTGTTTATACAAACCGGTTCAGTTTATTCCACTGCTCCAATATTAAGTTCAAATCTTAATGTTGCATTCGAAATGAGGGCAAAATGGGCGGCATCTCAAACAGCTTATTCTGGAATAACCACTTCTAATACCAATAGCGTAGCAGGCAGTAATGCTAATTCGAATAGGTTAGTATTATTAGTAACAAACAATACCAGTATTAATCAAATCGGGGGTGCTGCCACTGGGTCGGTAGCAAGTTATGATATTATTAATGATGGATTTCAATTCACTCCTACAGCAAATACATATGTTGTTAGCGGCTTCGGGGTTACACCAACAGCACTAAAATATTATCAGAATAGAAATGTAACCAATACATATAACTCCCCGGGTGATTTTGCACCATACCTAATCTTGGGGTATTTTACAGGTTCTTTAGCAGGAACAACTAATACAACAGATACATACATTGACTTTGTACTAGCAAGAAAAACATCTGGAATAGAGCCTTCTGTTGAGTTCGGTACAGAGCAGAACAAAACCTCTGAGGTATGGTACTGGTGGAACGGCAGTAACTGGACGCTCACTTCCGCAGGCTACGAGGAATCAAATTCTGCTGCTGAAGTTAATAGTAATATTTCGAGTTTTCCATCTGAAATTGGTACAGGAAAATTGAAGTTTAAGGCGTTCTTACACGCTGACAATTCAAGTCAGCAAGTTGAACTAGACTCGGTATCTATAAATTACTTTTCATCGACTTCGCCAAGTATTAGTTCTATTTCATCAACTTCTGGTCCAAGTATAGGCGAGACAGACATAACTATTTATGGATCTAATTTTGATACAAATGGAGGTACAAAAACATATACTTATACTGGTGCAGATCAGACATATACTGTTCCTGATGGAGTTAATAAAATTAAGGTAAGAATGTGGGGAGGAGGTGGAGGAGGTGGACATAAAGGAGGTTGGTCATTCGGATATCAGGGAGGTGGAGGAGGATACACTGAAGCAGATATGTCTGTTGTGCCAGGCCAAGTTTTAACTGTTATGGTTGGTGCTGGAGGAAATGCTGGTACTACAGGTAACACTAACTATAACTATGGAGGTGGAGGACCAAACTGCGGTGGAACAGACTGTAAGTATGGAGGGCAAGGTGGAGGAAGGTCTGCAATAAGATACAGTGGAGATGATGTTTTGACCGCAGGCGGAGGAGGTGGAGGAGGTTCAACTAATGGAACAAGTTCATTTGAATATGGAGGCGGCGGTGGTGGCGTAGTAGGTGAAGATGGCGTTGCACAAGCCAATTCTGCATATGCAGGAAAGGGAGGAACTCAAGCTGCAGGGGGAGCCGCAGGGTCTGGTAGTCAGGTTGGTGCAACCGCTGGTCAAAAATATTTAGGAGGTAGACCGAATAGCCCATATTCTTATGGTGGATCAGGTGGAGGGGGATACTACGGCGGCGGCGGTGGAGCCTATACAGGTACTTATATGGGCGGAGGTGGTGGAGGTTCAGGTTACGTAGGAACACAAGGAATTACAAATGGATTAATGGTTGGTGCCGTGAATAGAACCCAGGCAAGAAGCTACGATTTAGACAATGGGGGTGCAGGTCTTGGTGGTAATGTTTCCACAGCCGGTACACCTGGTAAAGTAATTATTGATGTACTCCCTAAAATGGTAACGGTAGGTGGAGTTGTTGCCAGGAATGTAAGAGTTATAGACTCTAATACAATTACAGCTACAATTCCTGGTCATCTTGCCGGAACATACGATGTAATAGTAACTAATCCAGACGGGCAAGAAGCAATACTATCGAATGCTTATACATACCTAGCTCCTCAGGTACAATCTCTGTCTAGTACATCGGGATCTTCAATGGGTGGCGAAGATGTAACAATCACAGGATTAAACTTTGATGATAGTGTAAAAACAACAATTTTTGAATATACAGGATCTGATCAGGCTTATATAGTTCCCGAAGGTGTGACATCCGTAAGGGTAAAAATGTGGGGTGCCGGTGGAGGTGGAGGAAATAAAGGAAGTTGGCACTTTGGATTTCCGGGAGGAGGAGGAGGTTTTACTGAAGCAGATATTGCAGTGACTCCAGGGCAATTACTGGTTGTAGTTGTTGGACAGGGAGGTAATAGCGGATTAGTAGGTAATCAAGCGTATAACTACGGAGGTGGAGGACCAAATTGCGGGGGAACGGACTGCCAATATGGAGGGCAAGGTGGAGGAAGGTCTGCAATTAAAATTGGCACCGAAGATATAGTAACAGGAGGAGGAGGAGGAGGAGGTTCAACGAATAATAGTAATGCAGATGCTACAGGAGGAGCAGGTGGAGGCCTAACTGGAGTTAGTGGAATTTCAGCTTCGAATAACGCACATGCAGGAAAAGGCGGAACACAGGTGGCAGGTGGTGCTGCAGGTTCTGGTAGTAACGTTGGGGCAACCGCGGGAATTAAATATTTGGGTGGAAGACCAAATACACCGTATTCCTATGGCGGTTCTGGTGGCGGTGGATATTACGGAGGAGGAGGAGGAGCATACACAAATATTTATATGGGCGGTGGCGGAGGTGGATCTAGTTATATAGGTGGTCCAGGTGTTTCTAATGGAGTAACTAAGTCAGGTCAGGGTAGGACTCAAGCTAATGCAGCAGACACACTAAATAATGGTGCTGGTGCAGGAGGAACGGCTTCAGTTGCAGGACAGAATGGACGGGTTATAGTGGAAGCCTCAATAAATACAGTTCTATTTGGGGATGTGCCTGCAAAGAATATAAGATTTATTAATTCAACGACAATAATTGCTACAACACCTGCACATGCAGTTGGCACCGTGGATGTTACAGTTAGGAATGGAGATGGTGAAAGTAGTATTCTTGAAGATGCATATACCTTTACTGGCCCAACAATAACTTCGATTAGTCCTGTGAGTGGTTCAACTTCGGGTGGAGATACAATAACCATATCGGGAGAAGATTTCAGCAAAAGTATATTAACCACAACATACAATCTAACAAACTCAGATCAATATTTTATAGTTCCTGATGGTGTGACTTCAATTAGGGTAAAAATGTGGGGTGCTGGAGGAGGAGGAGGAAATCCGGGAAGTTGGAGCTATGGTTATCCTGGAGGAGGTGGTGGATACACCGAAAGTGATATAAGTGTAAACCCAGGCGATATTTTAAATGTAGTTGTTGGTGCAGGTGGTGGAAATGGCGTAAGTAAGATGAAATATGTAGCTTACGGAGGGGGAGGAGCCAACTGTGTCCCAAATCAACAAAGTACGAACTGTGTATTTGGAGGACAAGGAGGGGGACGGTCAGCAATAAGAATAAATGGAGAAGATATTCTAACAGCTGGAGGAGGTGGGGGAGGCGGTTCTAGTAGATCTATTATAAATAGACAAAACGGTGGAGCGGGTGGAGGGTTAATTGGTCAAAGGGGACTTGCTGAGGATATGCCAACCTATGCAGGTAATGGAGGAACTCAAGTTGCGGGAGGTGCCGCAAGTACTGCAGGAGTTGCAGGAACAAAATATAATGGTGGTAGCCACAATACCCAGACTACATATGCAGGTTCTGGTGGCGGTGGATGGTACGGAGGTTCTACAGGAGGTTTTTTAGAGCCAAATACCATGGGAGGTGGCGGCGGTGGATCTAGTTATATTGGTTATTCTAACTTGGTAAATCCTATTGCATTACAAGGAAAACTATCATTACAGGCAAACCCATCGGACTATGATAACAGTGGAGCAGGTGCAGGAGGTGCTGCAGGGGTTGCTGGTCAACCAGGCAAGGTAGTTATATCTGCATTGACTCTAAAGGTAACGGTGGGTGGGGTTGAGGCAAAAAATGTACGTTATATTGATAAAAATACAATTACGGCAGAAACACCAGAGTATGCAGTAGGTACGGTAGATGTTGCAATAACTAATCCTGATGGAACAGTAGATATACTAGAAGACGCTTATACCTACGAATCAGTTACGGCAGATTCTGTTACTCCTAACAACGGAAGTACAATTGGTGGTACCGAAATTACAATTGAAGGTGAAAATTTTGCAACTCCTAAAGTTTCAGAATTTTCGTATTCAGGTGTGGACCAGACATTTACTGTCCCAGAAGGAGTTACATCGATAAAAGTAAAGATGTGGGGAGCAGGTGGAGGCGGAGGAAATCCAGGGGGTTGGTCGTATGGTTACCCTGGAGGAGCAGGTGGATACACTGAAGCGGATCTTGCAGTTACCCCTGGACAACAGTTAATAGTTATGGTGGGTGGCGGTGGGCATAGTGGAAATATGGCAGTAGGAGGTTTAAGTTATGGAGGCGGAGGTGCTTCTTGTGTAAATACTGACTGTAGATATGGAGGTCAAGGTGGAGGAAGATCAGCAATAAGGCTAAATGGGGAAGATATATTAACTGCAGGAGGAGGTGGTGCTGGAGGCACTACTTATCAGAATACAAACTCACAGGCCGGAGGTGCAGGTGGAGGATTACTAGGAGAAAATGGCTCATCGGCTGCTTATGCACCAATAAGAGGAATTGGAGGAGGTCAAATTAGCGGAGGAGCGGGTGGTATTGGTGATGGTTCTTCCGGAGGTAACGGTTCCAAGTACAATGCAGGTTCACCTTTACAAAATTCGTATGGAGGAGGCGGTGGAGGTGGATGGTACGGAGGTGGTTCGGGTGCTCATCAAGGTAGTACGGCCATGGGCGGTGGTGGCGGTGGTTCGAGTTATATAACAGACCCTTCAGTTATTGTTGGTTCCACAATAGCAGGAGCAGGGCAAACACAACCGAAATCAACTGATGCTTATAACGATACCGCCGGAAGAGGTGGAAATGCCGTTGAGGGCGGTAAATCAGGTAGAGTCGTAATAATTACAAACCCTATTACTGTAAAAATCGGTGGTGAATATGCAAAAGAAGTAACTTATTTAGATTCAAACACTATAAAAGCAGTAACCCCAAGAAATTCCTCCGGAACTAAAGATATTGAAATCATTTCAGCTGGTATTACTTATACATTAGAATCCGCATTTACATATACCGGTGCATCAGTGGAATCAGCCTTGCCAACAGAGGGTACAAGTGATGGAGGCACCCAAGTCACAATTTCTGGTTCTGATTTACTACCTTACCTATATAAAACAACATACGATTACCTTGCCAAAGATCAGAAATTTGTTGCAACAGAAGGAGTTGACAGTGTTAATGTAAAACTATGGGGCGGCGGCGGTGGTGGTGGTGTACCAGGCGGATGGACTTATGGGTACCAAGGTGGTGGCGGTGGATATACCACAGCAATGCTTCCCGTAAATAATTACCAAGAACTTGCAGTCATGGTAGGTGCGGGAGGAGTTAGAGGAGGAGTTTCTCCATCATTAAACTTTTATGGTGGGGCAGGCAATAACTGTACTAATGGATGTGTCTATGGGGGACAAGGTGGAGGTAGATCAGCAATAAGATTGAGCGGAGAAGATATTCTAACTGCTGGAGGTGGAGGCGGAGGTGGAAGCAGTAGATCGAATGTACTATCTCAAGCCGGAGGAGGCGCAGGCGGTGTAACAGGGCAAGATGGACTTTCTATGGAATTACCACTTGCCAGAGGAAGAGGAGGAACTCAGTCTGCTGGTGGTGCTGGGGGTACCGGTAGTGGAAATGGTACTGCCGGTTCCAAATATACAGGTGGTAATGTTTATTATTCCTACGGTGGATCTGGAGGAGGTGGATGGTACGGTGGAGGTGGAGGTGCCTATCAGGAAGCTAATACAATGGGAGGAGGAGGAGGAGGTTCAGGATATATTGGTTATCCAGCCCTAATAAATCCAATCTCAATTGGAGCTAATTATATTACTCAGGCGAATGCATCGGATCCTGATAATTCTGGAGCGGGTGCGGGAGGTGCGGCAAGTACAAACGGACAGCCGGGTAAAGCAGTTATTACTGCTCAGCCTATTCAGGTATTTTTTGGAGAGGAACGCGCCGCCAATGTTGAATGGATTGATTCCGAAACTATTATTGCTACAACTGCCGCAAGTACTTCTGGAACAAAAGATATTACAATTATTACTCCAGACGGCGAAAGCCATGTACTGCCAAGTTCATACACTTACTTAGCAGCTCCGACAATAACCGACATAAACCCTAATAGACCATACTTTGGTGGTGGTACAACATTAACAATTACAGGAACAGATTTTAGAGAAACTCCAAGTGTTAAATTCGATGGAATTGATGCAACCTCTGTAGCGTTTATAGATTCAAATACAATTCAGGCGGTAGCACCTGCACACGAAATAGGTGAAGTAAGTGTGCAGATAATTAATCCGGATGGGACACAGGTAACATTAGAAAATGCAGTTATTTATTCTGAATCTGCTCCTGTCATTACGAATATTGATCCTTTAGGAGGACCAACAGTAGGGGGTAATGAAGTTACAATAACAGGTCAAAACTTTAGGGCTAAAAATTCCTTTATATATGTAACCGATGGATTAGTTGGGTATTGGCCAATGAATAGCGATACGGGTTCAACAATTACCGACAAGAGTGGTAATAATTTTAACGGTACAGCAGGCGGTGGTGTTAGCGATACAACTGGTTATATTAGCAATGGAAGAAGCTTTAATGGAACCGGTTATATTTCTGTACCTTCGAGTGCAGTTCTAAATCCGCCAAATGCTATTTCTATGCAAGCATGGATTAAACCTGCTAACTTTACTAATTACATGGTCATTGCAGGTAAGTTTCCATGGACAACAAACTATTCGTATCAGTTATCAACAACCCCACAAGGTAAATTGAGAGTTGATATTAGTAGTGTGGGCGGAAATTCGTATATAAATTTAGTTTCTGATACAACACTAAGTGTTAATCAATGGAGCAATGTTGCCTTTACCTGGGATGGTTCGTTAATTAGAATGTATATTAATGGGGTATTAGATGCTAATACATTAGCCTTTGCAGGTCCTATATTTGTAAATCCGGCTGCATTTGAAATAGGAAGACCTTCTGGAGGAAGTACAGGAAATCAGCAATACTTTAATGGTGTAATAGATGAAGTAATGCTTTATAACAAAGCATTGAATCTTGGCGAAATTCAACAAAATTATAATATAGCAAATACTATTCCATTTAGAGATGGACTTAACTCGCACTTTAAGTTTGATGAATCCAGCGGACAGAATGTGCAAAATTCTATACCCTTTGGTGTAAATGCTCATTTAGGTACAGAAACTTCTAGTACTGAGTACGATCCAACAAGAGTAAGCAGTAATTGTAAGTTTGAGAAATGTTTAAGTTTTCAAGGTAGCATAACTCCACAGTATGTAAACATTCCAACTAACTTTAACCAAAATACTACTATCAGTTTTTCTTTATGGTTTAAGACTACTTCCACAAGTGTAGGAATATTAGGGCAAGCAGATACACAGCCTACCCAGGGAGTTCCAGTATCCTTTGTACCTGTTTTATGGATAATGGCGGATGGTAAATTACGAGCTGAGCTATATACAGCAACGGCTGCATACCTAACAACTTCTGGAGCAGTAAACGACGGTCAATGGCACCACGTAGTGCTAACCGGAACAACAAATACACAAAGTCTTTACTTAGACAACGTATTAATAGGTTCAAGATCCGGTAACTTTCAATTTAATTGGTGGACAGTAACCTCTTTGGGTACAGCTTACACTAATGTAGGAAGAGGGGCTGCAATATCTAAATGGGCCTATTACGATGGTTTAATTGATGACTTTAGAGTATTTAATAGATATTTATCTGCGCCCGATGTGGATACCCTTTACAACAATAACTTTCCGCAGACGAATAATTATCTTGATGTCTACTTTGGCAATAGAATCGCAAGCAACATTAATCTGGTAGATTCAACAACTATTACACTAGATGCACCTGAAGGTGATGGTGGTCCAGTAGATGTTAAAGTTGTTAATGGTGACGGACAGGAAGCAATTGCTACGAATGGTTACAGATATATTTACGATAGATTTGCAATAATTTCTGCCCCATTAAATATTAGAGCTACTGAACCCGGAACAATGACTGTACAAGCTCAAGATATTAATGGTAACCCTATAATATTAGATACTGATGTTACATTAAATCTTTCATCGTCTAGTACTTCGGGCTTTTTTGCAGTTGATCTTGAAGAAAACGAGTCCACCCGATGGGATTATAGTTCTGTAACTATACCTGCCGGAAATTCAACTGCGACTTTCTACTATAAAGATAATGCAAAAGGTACTCCAACTATTACTGCTGACTCAGGTGTTGCTGAGAGTTTGCCTGCAACACAGCAAGTTAACGTAAAAAGCAAATTTCAATTTATTATTACAGGAGTAACTACGCCAATTAAAGTTGGTGTTCCGAGTTCTGTAACCGTTATTAGTACTGATTACAGCGGAACACCTTTGCATGATTACACTGGAACAGTTAATTTTACATCTACTGATCCTGCAACAATATTGCCTGCTGATTTTACTTTTGATAATTCAATGTTGGGTGAGCATACATTCGTAAATGGTGTAACAATGGTTACTCAAGGTGAGTTCTGTGTAACAGCAACTGATGTTGATGATCCTGATATAACAGGAAGTCAATGTAACATAGAAGTGACGGCACCTGATGAAGGTACAATTGCTAAATTAAAAATTCTTAATGGTAGTCAAACTATTCCATTGGATGGTAGAACTACTGAAATTACTGTTCAAGCTCAAGATATAAATGGTACCGGTATTCCTGTACTAGCAGTTACACCACTATACTTTTACTCTGATTCGGCAACTGGAGAATTTTCTACCGATGGCGTGAACTGGTCTTTAGCTCCATTTACAACTAATATCCCAGCGTACGCTACTTCTAAAAACTTTTTCTATAGAGATTCCACCTTGGGAGCTCATACCATTGTAGTAAGAGATGATTCGGTTGTTAATAATGATGGTAGCGGTATAAACGTTGGCTGGGAAAATGATTCTGCAGTAATTACTACTGCTGTAGGTTCAGCTACTAAACTTGCATTAACAGGTGTGCCAAACAGTATTGCTTCTGATGTGGTATCGAATGCAATAAGCATTTCTATGCAAGATATTGCTGGCAATAATTTAACAGCAACTCAAGATAAAACTGTATATTTAACTTCAAGCAACAATTCAATACTATTCTCTGAAAATGGAGTTAGCGGCTTTAGTAATACTTTATCTACTAAAATTCTAACAGGAAACTTAACTGCAACAGTGTATATAAAAAGCTCTGTAAGCGGGTCAACAAATATTGTACTTTCCGATGCCAATCCTGCAGATGGAGCTACGGGTTTATTAGATGATTCTAAAACAATTAATGTTGCAGCAGGGTTACCATCAAAAATAGTTTTACTAAATTCACCATCCGAAGTGGTAGCAGGTGAAGCATCTGAAGTATTTACTGTACAGTTACAGGATGCAAATAATAATCCTTCACCTGCTAACGGACCGTTAACAATATACCTGTCCGCAAGCAATGCAAATGCACTATTCTCTGCAACTTCATTTGGTGCAACAGTAACTACAATTACTATTCCAAACGGAAATGATTCAGTAAACTTTTACTTTAAGCAAAATCAGTACTTTGCTACTCAAACAATTACAATTGCAGATACTGTGGGTGGGTTCGGTTCAGGAGGAATAACCGATGTTCAAACTACTGTAAATGTATTAACTGGCTCGCCATCGAGTTTGGATATTATAGAAAATTCCTATAATGCTACAGCAGGGGTTGCAGCAGGACCACTTACGGCAGCGTTAAAAAATACATTTGGAGTGGAAATACCAACTCAAAACGATTTGCAATTATACCTATATACTAACTCAACGGGTTCAACTAAAGAATTCTCATTGTTAAGTACACCATGGAATGCAATAACAGAACATCTTCTAGGTGCAGGTCAAAGTAGATTTACTTTCTACTATAAGGATTCAAAGTCCGGGACTTCGACAATAAAAGTTTCCGATGATAATAATCCATCTTTTGAATTTGGACTAACCGACGGGACACTAAACGTAACGGTTGCTGCTGCTGCCCCTGCAAGTGTTAAATTTAGTTCTACAAGTAAAACAGCGGATGCAGGTGTGGCAACTGGAGCAATTACTATTACTTTATACGACCAATATAATAATATTGCCAATGCTCCATCTAATAGAGTAATAAATCTATCGAGTTCGAGCGCTGGTGGAAGATTCGATACTGCAAGTAATGGTGCATTCAATGGCAGCATTACTTCTGTAACAATTAATTCTGGACAAAATAATAAGAACTTCTTTTATAAGGACACAAATATTGGAACTCCTACAATTACGTTAACTTCCAGTGGAATTACTGGAGATACTCAATCTCAAAACATTGTTGCAGGAAATGTTACAAGCTATGCAATTACTGCAACTT
The DNA here is from genome assembly GCA_016861265.1 of Patescibacteria group bacterium. Lineage (GTDB taxonomy): Bacteria > Patescibacteriota > Dojkabacteria > J137 > J137 > Brojett037. The sequence goes on along the minus strand of BOLA01000001.1, from coordinate 114,479 downwards.
CTACATCAATTACAGCAGGCAATGTATTAGATAAGTTAACAATTAGAACCTACAACGCTGGTAACGTTAATATACCTGTGCCTTCTGCATTTGCTATCGATTTACAAACAAATAGTACAGGTGGAAGATTCGACATAACTCAAGCTGGTACATTTGATGGAACAGTGACTTCGGTTGTTATTCCTATGAATCAAAATTATGTTGACTTTTATTACAAAGATACAAAAGCAGGCACATCAATAATAAGTGGAATCAAATCAGGATTTACAACCGCAACTAGAAATATTCAAGTAACAGCAGCAGCGGCAAGTAAACTTGCATTTAAGGATTCTGTACTTTCAGGATTAAATACAGGGCAGAAGAGTAATGGAATATTTATTCAATCTCAGGATCAATATGGTAATACAAGTAATGTTACAGGAAACACCACAATTTATCTTCATTCATCATCTGCAAATAGTGAATTTTATAACATTACAAATAATTTAATAACAAGCATTCAAATTCCTGCAAATTCATTTGAGGTTCCAATTTATTATAAGGACTTTAATGTGGGAACATCTACAATTACAATAACTGATTTTGTATACCCGGATTCTCCTGATCAGGGCCTTACGAATGCAAGTAAAAATATAAATATCACTTATGGTAACCCTGCAAAAATAGATATCTCTACTTCTTCGTTAGATTTAGAAGTGGGAACGCCATCTCAAGTAACATTAAACCTATTAAATCAGTACGATCAAGTTGTTCCAGCAGTTGGAGATACAGTGATTACACTCAGTTCATCAAGCCTTACAGGAGAATTTGATACAAATCCAAACGGAGCATTTAACCTAACTAACGTAACCGTTCCTAATGGAATATCTTCAATAACTTTCTACTATAGAGATACTATATCGGGAAGTGCCACAATTACAGCAGCTAAAAGCGGACTTACTTCGGACTCAATTACATACAATTTGACTCCTACTAATGTATTTAGTTTAGTCTTTAACAATGCAATCCAGACTGTTACAGCAGGCGAATCGTCTAATGTGTTCATAATTAAATTCAGAGATCAATACGGTAATTACACAATAGCCGATGCAGACTTTACAATAAATTTAAGTTCAGAGGAAGCTACTGCACAATTTGCTTTAGCTAATTCTGGACCATGGAATGTTAATTCAGTAAATGTATTATCTGGAGCTGATGATGCAAGATTCTATTATAAAGATACAGTTGCCTCAACAAAACAAATATCAGTTTCTGCTAGCGGATTACAGAGTAGTAGCCAAAACGTAATAATAACAGCAAGCGAACCTACTTCAATGGCATTTGTACCAAATACACCTCAAACCGTTGCCGGACAAATAGCTTCAGGAGTAATTAATGTAGTATTGTACGACCAATATAGTAATGTGGCAAAACCATCAAGTACGCTAACATTAAATCTATCTTCTGATAGTAGTCAATATCAGTTTTCAGCAACCGTCACACCATGGACACCTATAACATCTGTTAATATTTTAGATTCTCAAACTCAAGCGAGTTTCTATTATAAAGATTGGATAATAGGGAATCCAATAATAACTGTGGCTGACAATGCTAGCAACTTAAGCGACATTACACTAGATTTTACAATTGTCGCAAGTGACGCCACTAAATTAATATTCACTACAGAAGAACAAAGTACTTTTGTTAATACGCCATCCGATAACATTGAATTCTTTGTAGCAGATGATAATGGTTACGAAACACAATTAAATGCCGATTCTACGGTATTGGTTACTTCCAGTAGCACAACTGGAAGATTCTCAATCGATAATGGGCAAAGCTGGACTAACGATATTACATTTAATATTCTTGCAAGCACAAGTACAATAAGAAGCTTTAAGTATGTAGACTCACAAGAAGGAGACGTTGTTATTACTATTTCTTCGGCAGGATTAACTTCTGCAACTCAAGATTTAACTGTAACATCCGGAACAATAAGTAAGATTGGAATCCAGGGCGAAAATACTATATCGGCAGGTGTTCCTATAGCACTAACTATTCAGACACTAAATACAGAGAACATACCAGTATCGGTACAAAGTTCAACAGTATTAAAATTAGAAACAACAAGTTCAACGGGCGAGTTCTCTATAGCAGAAAATCCATGGTTGTCAATAACTGAGGTAACAATGGAGCAGTGGCAAAATCAGAAGACAATCTATTATAAAGATACAATTGCCGGTGCTGCAACTATTACAATTAATGCATTAGTTGATCAGGGTTGGGAAGATGGTATTAAATCAATTGATACAAATTCGGCTGCGTATAGCAGAATAATATTCCTAGCTAAGCCACTAACTGTAATAGCAGAAGACGTTTCCACACAGTTTGTAATTCAGACAGTAGATCAGTATGGTAACTTTGTGGATGCAGACGCAAGAACAGTATATATACACTCACCAATAAGTGGAAACTTAAGTGAGGACGGCCTTAGCTTTAGTGGAAGTCCTTTAACCTTAAACTTAGCAGACGGAGAATCTACAGCAGTTTTCTATTACAAAGATGCACAGCCGGGCAATAAAGTAATTCAGGCAACAGATACACAAACTGTATTGAATCCTGATATAGGAATTGTTGATGCAGTAACAACTTTAAATGTGCTAGGTCAAACTGCAGAAGGAATAAGGATTACTTCAATTGAATACACAGGTGACAATAAGATAATCGCGGGGCAGATAACAGGTGTAATTACTATCGAAGCATACAAAACGGATAACACGCCTGCAATACTTGGAACAGATTTACAGATCAACTTATCAACTTTACCTGAATTATCTGGAAGCTTTAAGGCAACTGCAGATACACAAGCTGCAGATATAGTAACTGCAACAATTCCCGCAGGACAAACAAGTACAAATGTATACTTTACAACAACAAAGGCCGGTACCTTTACTCTAAATTTTGATACCGACTCAATAACAGATACTACGCAGGATATTGAATTTGTAGCTGATGTTGCTGATCATTTTGTATTCTTAACAACTCAGCAAAGTATAGGTGCTGGTAATGAATCTGCTCAATTTAGAGTTGAATTACAGGATGCGTATAATAATGCGGCTGTGTTCGATACAGATTTAGTAGTGCAACTAAGTTCCACTGGATCAGGCGAGTTCTCTGTGCAAAACGGATTGAATTGGCAGCAGATTAATCAAATTACACTAACTGCAGGGAATTCAGATGTTTACTTCTATTATAAAGATACTGTTTCTGGAAGCTATACACTAACACTGGATGAAATACCTGATCAAGGTCTTACAGCAGCTACTCAAACTTACTTTGTTACGTCGGGTAGTGTATCTTCAATTAGGTTTGTAAGTTCATCTAATAGTTTACAGGTAAATCAACCATCTAATGCAATTACGGTAGGTCTATACGATATATTCGGTAATCCAACAATTGCCCAAACAAATACAAATATTTACTTATATTCAAGTTCAAATCAGGGGCAATTTGCACTATCAAATGAATTCAACAGTAATATTAATAGCGGAACTATAGATGCAGGTTCAAGTAATTTTATTTTCTACTATAAAGACTTAACAAGTAATAATGCACTTATAACAGTAAGTGATCAGTCATCACTCGATAATCCTGATGTTGGAATTACTAATGCTTCGCAGACTCAGGTAATTAGTTGGGGTGCAGCAGTAAAGTTATCGTTCATAAATGCGGATTCTTCAGTTCAAGCTGGTTCACCAAAGCAATTACAATTAAGATTATTAAATACATATAATGGTATTGTTCAAACTCCTGAAGACGTAAGCGTCTACTTATCTTCAACCTCGGGCACTGGATTATTCTCATTAGACAGCTCTTTTGATTTAACACTAACGGAGTACACTATTGCAGAAAATAACACAGGTGTAGATTTGTACTACAAAGACACTTCTGCTTCGAGTGTTACAGTTACGGCATCGGATACTATGGCACCAAACCCAGACTCGGGATTAACAAATGCTACTCAAACATTTAGTGTGGCGTCACAGGCATTGTCTAAACTTGTATTTATAACTACAGTACAAAACTTAACCGTTGGACAGGTTTCAAATATTATGTCTGTGCAGGCAAGAGATGTTTATGGAAATATAACCACAGTGCAAAGTGATACACCATTCTATTTATACTCAACATCTGCAACTGGACAATTCTCTAATTCCACAAACTTTGGAGGTGGTGATTTAATATACCAAAAGATAATGACTTCCGGAACATCTACCATTTCGTTCTACTATAAAGATTCAACTTATGTTGCACCTGCATCTAATCCTGTAATAAAAGTTAGTAACCAGTTCCCAAATCCAGGTATAGATGATTCAATAACAGATGCAACTCAAATGCAAGCAATTAATGCTGGTAATGTTTCTCAAATGACATTTGAACCATCAAGCAACTTAGGTACTTTAATTGCTGGTGTTCCTTCTTCGGCACTAACTGTGGCATTCAAGAATCAGTACGGAATTGAAATACCACTGACATCAGTTAAGACCCTGTATTTATTTAGCTCATTAGGTGGCGCTCAATTTGCTGCATGGAATGGAAGTGCCTGTTCAACATTTGGAATAACATCAATAGATGTAAGTATTTCAAGTTCAAGATTTAATTTCTGTTATAAATCTAGTCAGAGTGGAAGTACAACATTAACAGTTTCAGATACTGCAGTTTCAAACCCAGACACTGCTTGGACTAATGCAACAGGTACACTAACAATCGATCCGGGAATAATATCGCAAATTGTATTTAATAATTCTAATCCTCAAACGGTGGTAGCAAGGCATGCATCAAACGAACTAAAAATTGAAACTAGAAATCAATACGGGAATCCTACAGCAGTGACATCGAATAGAACTATATTCTTAAGGTCGTCTTCATCTACAGGTGAATTTGCCTTATCATCCACAGGTCCTTGGGGAGTAAACTTTGCAACAATATCAACTGGTCAAAGTGGAATATCTGTTTACTATAGGGATTCAACCTATACTAGTTCTACACCTGTAACTATTACCGCTGCTGACTCATTGCCACTTATTCCTGATACAGGCTGGACTAATGCAACATTGTCGGTGAATGTATCGCTACAGACTGTTCAAAACTTCCTTGTAACAAACATTTCCGATCCTCAAGTACAAGGTAATGCAAGTTCTGTTGTTGTAATGGCAAGAGATTCGGAAAACTTTGTAGTGGACTGGTATACAGGCACAATAACATTTAGTTCATCTGATTCCGGTGCCGTGTTGCCGCCAAGTTATACATTTACTACAGCAGATAAAGGTCTAAAAACATTTATTAATGGAGTAGCATTCTCACAGACGGGTGAACATTATGTGAGAGCAACAGATAACAACGGAATAATAGGTGAACAGGCTAACATTACTGTAATTTCAAATGCTGCTGGTCCAGCAACTCAGGTTAAGTTTAAAGAAGTTGCTAATCCACTTTATGTACAAAGAGATAATGCATCTGTTCCGATTACTATTCAGTTAAGAGATTCAAATAATCAGGCTGCTATTGCGGGTGTTGGAGGATTCACTATTAAATTAAGTTCAAGCTCAGGCACGGGCGAATATTCAGCATCAGCCAATGGACCATGGGTAAGTAGCGGAGTGTTTACAATCCCTCAAAATTTTAATGCTGTTAATGTTTACTATAAAGATTCAACAGCAGGTAACTTTACATTAACAGCATCGGATTGGTTAGGGAATGCAGATGATAGCGGAATTTCTAATGATGCAGTCACTGCAATTGTTAATACGGTATTAATCAATGTATCTACAGATTTAGAAGTAAATGGAAATATTCATACATATGTAGATTCACCAATTATTTATGCGAAGAACGATACCGGGGCATATTTAGCAAAGGCTGACTTTCAAATTTCAACAACTGATGCAATTACTAATGCTCCAAAACAATCCAATTTGGTTATAAACTGGAAAGGAACAAACGGAAGTATATTGCAAACAAATAATGTAAGTAATGTAGTGTCTAATTCCTATTCAGTAACTAATATTACAGGAACTGCACAAACTGGAAACTATACTCTCGAGGTGCAGGCAACTACTACCGATGGTACATTTACAAATACTCAAACAGTAAATATCCCAGTTTCAGGTTGGACTGCAAAAATTGATTACAATCCAGATAATATTAATGTAGGACAACCAATTCAATTTACAATTCAAACCAGATTAAATGGAGCATTCACTGATGCAACAAATCTAGTTGTCAACCTAAAGGACAATAATGGTAGTGACGTTGTAGGTACTGGGTACTCAAAAAACTTAGCACAATTAAGTAAAACATCAACCGGACAATATTCGGGAACACTATCATCTAACGGATTAAGTGTTGTTAATCCTTATTACCTATACACAAAATTACTAGATAATTCTAACAATATTGTGGCTGAAGATAATAATAACGATATCTTCTTTGAAAATAATCCTGCTGCGCAGGTTAAAAACTTTACAATTCAAAAAGAAATAACTTCAACTGCACCAGCAAGTGAAACGTATAACTTAAACTTTAGCTGGGATAGTGCACAGTATGCAAACAAATATAACTTATATAGAAGTACGAATAGATTTACTCAACTATTCCAGGATAGTTGTACAGTTCAAGATATTGCAGATTCACATAGATTTGGAGACAATGGCGCAGTAGAACCATTCTGTAACGCGGTAATTTCACAACTTGTGGATGTAGACGATTCAAGCTCATGGGTTAAGATGGCTACTGTTGACAGCCCTGCAACTACATATTCTATTCCGTGGTCTCAGGTAGAATCGGACTTAACGAACAGTACTTACTACTTTATTCTAAGAGCCGAGAATGAATCAGGCGAAAGCGGGTATTCAACTCTTGTATATTCACAAAGAAGAAGTTATGGATTTAATTCAACATTGGCAAATACAAATTGGATTTCTATTCCATACGAATCAACATATACCAAGGCTTCGGATATAGTTAATGAAATTGAAGGTGGTACAGGTTCAGGCACTAATCAAAAAATAAATACGATTACATTGTGGAAACCTAATTCCCAAGATGTTGAATCGTTTAAATATAATCCGCTACTAGGCAAGTGGGTGGGTAGTGACTTTAGTATTAATGCTGGTGATGGAATATCGCTAATATTATCTGGAAACATAAGTAATTTTAATTGGACTGTTGCAGGCAATGATATTTCGGCCCAGCTAACATTCAATGCTAATGCTGATAAACCAAATAGAAATTGGCTATCTCTGCCATACTCAACCATTTACGCAAATGCATCGGAAATTGTAAGTAATATTGAGGGAGCATTAAATACAAATCAGAAGATTAATGCAGTCTACAGATGGAATTCTACAACTCAGAGCGTTGAAGCATTCACATTTAATAGTAGTTTGGGAATATGGGAAGGCAGTGACTTTGCAATAAATCCTGGTGATGGAATTTCAATAAATTTGTCGGGCGGAACATCGAATATTATTTGGAATCCATATCTAATTATTAATCCGAATAAGTAGTATTACAATCGAGAAAATTGTTATTACATGGTATTTCTGATATATTATTTTGATAGGCTGATTTAAAAGAATGAGATTAAAAAACTTTCTTAAAAAAATTTTTATAGCCACTTTTGTTCTGTCTTTTTTTTCATTATTAAAAATAGAGGCAGCAGATACAGTGTCTTATCCCTCCACGCCTTTAACAATTTCCATTAGTAATCCAATGCAATCACAGGTAATTGTTACCGAAGGCTTTTCTGTAGCAGGCAAGGCACCAGCAGGAGTCTTAATAACAATAACTATTCAAGATGAGGATTACGCAAAAGTGTTTCAGGTACACGAACCAAATCTAATCACAAATGCAACCACAACCAGTGATAGAAATGGTGATTGGGTTTATATTCCTTCTAAAAATTTGGTACCGGGAAAGTACTCAATTGTTGCAGCATTTCAAAACAATACAAGTGGCAGTATAAGCACCGATAAAATATTTTTTACTGTTGCAGACGAGACCGGTGCTACTTCTTGGTTTGCTATACCAGGTTCCACATTCATAATTGTACTAGCATTTATAATAATTGCATTAATAATAGTTATTTTTAGAGTTACTGGAAATAAAAAACGAAGAATATTTTTGCGTACTTCCGCAGGCGATATACCTGTCAGAGAAATAGTTGAAGATAATATTGTGGAAATAGTTCCTTTAAACGAACCAGTTATAAATGTTGGTATGCAACCCGCATTCCAGGTAGTGCAGCAGCCTGCTATTATCATGCCGCAACCAGTATATAGTTTAAATCAGCCTGTTGCAGTAATGCCTCAACCTCAAATTATTCAGCCGGTAAACACAATGGCACCACAGGCTACCATGCCGGCCCAACAACAACTACCAGTTCAAACAGTACAAACTAGACCTGTTGTTCCTATTCAGACACCTGCACCAGTTGTTCAACCGGCTCAGTCACAGGTATTAACTAACCCAGTTCCAACGCAAAATGTAATGTCCGGACAACAAGTGAATTCTAATTCAATACAACACCCATTGGTTCAAATGCCAGTAAATGAATCACAAAGTAATTTAAATAATCCTTTTGCTAAAGGGATTGCTAATACAAACTTAAGTTAATGAATAATAAAGTTTTTAAAAACTTAATAGCGGGAATAAGACAATTAACAGTAGTTAGTATTGTCTTACTATCAATTACAAACGCTGGAATACTACATGTATCGGCTGAATCAATATTTAATTTAATGGGTATAGTTAAATACACCGATGGCACAACTACTATTAATGGAAATAATGAATCTCCAAATAGTTTTGCAACTGCAATTGCTTACAGATCTAATTTAAATGTACCTGCAGTTGCATCTAATAAACCTAGTAACAATAGAATTTATCCAGCGGGTTACGCCAGCGCTGAAGATCCTGCTTACTTCTTATTCGATGTGGGTAGCTCTTCATGGAATCCAGTTGCGAGTGTAGGAGATAATTCGATTGTTGTGCTAGAAACTTATGCTGGTTTAAATGGGTGGAGTGGAGATTCGTATGTTGCCGGTGTTAAAAAAACAATTACACAAAATGACCTAAACTCAAATGGAATTGATTTTGCTGCCGCAAATGCAGTAATGGAAAAAATCCCAAAACCCGAATTAGATTCGGCCACATTTACTTCTATAAATATAGGTTGGAATGCACTTTGGGATAATAACTCCGGTCTGAACGGGGGCACAACCAATGGAGTTATTATTGGCTACTCAATTTATAGAAGTGATAACGGAGGTAGTTATGAATTGATTGGATCCGTGAATCAGAATGCCGGCCAAAGATTAAACTATAACGATACTTCAGTTATTCTAGGACATAATTATAAATATAAATTAAAGGTTAGATTCGAATGGAATGCCCACTCTCCTAACTATTTAGAAAGTACGGGGGAGGGTGCAGAATCGATTTCTATGTCACCTTTAATACCTAATCCAGATAGAATTGCATTCACAACAGAGGGGCAGACAATTTCTGCAGGAACAACCTCCGGAGTAATTACAATTCAAACTCGAGATGCAGGTGGAAACGATACACCCGTTCAATTCGATACAACCATTGAACTAAGTTCCAACTCTACTAATGGCAATAAAACATTCTTCGAAGTAATTGATAATACTTGTACATCTAATATAATTAACACTGTTTTAATTACATCCGGAAATTCAACAGCACATTTTTGTTACTATGACGAACTTGCAAATTTGAGCGGTTGGACTTTAACTGCTCATAAAACAAATCCTCCTCAGGGTGATTGGGTTAACGGAACCCAAAATATTATTGTTAGGAGTGGAGCCTTCAATAGTTTGAGTTTTAATCTAGCTTCGCCACAAGACAATAAAATAGCATTTACAGGTGTTAATAGTATTTCAGCTTATGATCAATTCCTAAATATTAAGGAGGATTTTAATGCTGCATCGGAGAATATTACTATTACAGTAAATCCTGCAGACGGAGTTCTTTCGGGATTGGGTGGTTCGGGTTACCAGTTAGTAAGTTCAAACGATTTTGTAAATGGTGTTGCTGATTTGAGCGGGAAATTAATATTCTCGGGAACATCTGGTTTACATAGCTTTACTGCAACTTCTTCAAGTGGCAAAGTAGCAGTTAGTCAATCAGTCTTAATTAATGCAGCACAGGCAACTCATTTGAGCGTTAATGTTCCAAATACAGTAACTGCAGGTCAGCAATTTGATATTATTTCAATTACTGCCCTAGATGAATTTAATAATGTAGACACAAGCTTTAACGGTAATAAATTAGTGAGCTATTCCGGAGCATCAAATGGTCCAACTGGAACTCTGCCAGTATTTACAACAGGTGTTAATTTCACCAATGGGGTTTCTACCACCGCATTAAATACAATTTTAGTAAAAGCAGAAACTATAAACTTAAATGTTCAAGTTGATGATTTAAGTGGAACATCAAATCAATTTACCGTCAATCCAGGCATAGCAGCATATTACACGATTAATTCACCAACAAGTGCAATCGCAGGAGTCGATTTTAATATTGATTCGATTACTGCATATGATAATCTAGGGAATGTAGACACAAATTACAATGGATTAAAGACACTGCAATATACTGGAGCATCAAATGGTCCATCTTCGGGTAGTCCAACTTTTACAACGGCAGTTGAATTCCAGAACGGTATTTCTGTAACCCCACTTGCTACACAGTTGGTAAAAAAAGAATCAATCCAACTAACAATTTCAGATGGCACTATTTCTGGAACAACATCTTATATTAATGTAGCTCCTGGAGAAGTTGGTAGTATTGAGTATGTTTCAGGAAATAATCAGACGGCAACAATTAATACTTTCTTAGCTGATCCATTGGTAGTATCTGTTAAAGACTTGTTCGGAAATCCAAAGAACAATTATCCAGTAAGTTTTGTAATTACTAAAGGTGATGGATATTTATCAATTGATAATCCTATTACAAACTCAGATGGAGTAGCAAGTCAGACATTTAGATTAGGGTCAATTGCAGGAGTTGATTCAGACGAAGTTCAGGCGCAAATTATCGGTGCGAATGGTTCACCCGTAATATTTAAGGCTACCGCAACACCAAAGAATCCAACAAATTTAGTTATACAGTCTCCAGCAAATGTAGTCGCAGGTCAGGAATTTCAATTAAGCTTGTCTGTACTGGATGAAGAGGGGAACGCAATACCTGATTACAGTGGCGTAAAGTTACTTGATTATTCTGGAGCAAGCATAAGCCTTAACAATATTAATCCAACGCTAACCACTTCTGTAGAGTTTGTTAATGGTGCAGCAACAGTTCCAATAACCCTAGTTAAAGCCGAAAGTGTTTTATTAAGCATTTCAATTACTGAAGATAATTTAACTGGTACTTCAGAGCCTATAAATGTAAGTGCTGCAGCTACAAAAAACTTTCAGATTGTAGCTCCATCCACTGTTCAGTCCGGTGTTAGTTTTAACTTAGTATCCGTTAAAACAATTGATGAATTTGCTAACTTGAGTTCAGATTACTTTGGTACAAAAACATTAATTTATTCAGGACCAACTCAGGATCCAGTTAGCGGAAATACTCCAACATATACTACAAGTGTTGAATTCGCCAACAGCGAAGCAACTACAACCTTAACCACAACATTGTACAAAGCCGAAACTATTGCCATAACACTAAAGGATGGCACAATAGAAGGAACATCTAATGAAATAACTGTAACCTATGCTGATTATGTTCTTTATTATGTTTCGGGAAATAATCAAATGGGAGTCGCAGGACAATTATTGCAAGACCCTTTAAAGGTAATTGTTCTAGACAATCAGGGAAGACCTGCACTGGATAAAACAGTAGTATTTACTGTTACAACCGGTAATGGATCGGTAGCCGTTCCTAATACCGTCGATGAACTAACTGGAGAAGTTAGTACAGTGTGGACATTGGGTACTGCTGTAGGTAATCAAAGTGTGGTGGCATCTGTAGAAGGAGTTACAACAACAATTACATTTAATGCAGATGCGGTCGCAGATAGTGCATCAATAATTACTATCTCGCCATTATCGATTGCTACCTATGCCGGTTATTCTACAGAAGCAATTAATATATGTTTAAAGGATCAATTTGGTAATCAAGTTGTAACAAACTTGCCAAGAACAATTAATTTAAATTCCAGTTCTAATTCAGGTGAATTTGCAACTATCGTTGCAGGACCATGGGGAATTAATACTGCAGATATACAAACTGGTCAATCGTGTGTAAATATTTACTATAAAGATTCCACATCGGGAAACTTTACATTTACTGCATCTGGTAACGCTTTAACTCCTGCTACTAGTACAATAGTTGTAGCAGCACTAACACCGACCACAATAGTAGTTAATCCATCTAGCTTTACAGTCAACGAGAATAATAATCAACAGTTAACTGCGGTAGTTTACGATCAATTCAATCAATCAATGACTAACGTAAGTCTTATCTGGGAGATGGCAAATTCAAATGCAGGTACAATTACACAAAATGGACTATATTATCCAGTACGTACTGCAGGTACATATCAGAACGCAATTAAAGTTAGCTTTGCAGGTGTTATTGCTTATTCAACACCAACAGTTACAACAAATCCAGTTCCTGTAGAACCAACACAACCTCAGCAACCTGTTATAACACCTCAACAACCACAAATTACACCTACGGTACCAGTTACAGTTCCAAATGTTCCTACCACACCTGTAATTATAGATGTTGACGAAGGCTACTTTAGTGATGACGAGGGAACTGTGCCAATAACTGTAGATGTTCCTGTCGTAGCAATTCTATCACCGCGACAAGGTTCATTAATATTAAGTAATGGTCATGTAAGCATTTCTGGAACTTCAATCCCAAATCAAATTGTTGTAGTAAAAGATGAACAGAATAATATTTTAGGTTCTGTAACATCAGACAAGAATGGTTATTGGAAGATATTTGTAAGTAGGAATAAATTTGCAACAGATCAAGGTAAAGTAACTGCCACCGTTTATAATACCAATGTTTCAACTGCACCACTAACATTTGACTTTAAACCAAGATCTTTCGTGGAATATATATATGATTTAATTTTCAGTAATTAAACTGTACAATAATTGCATATGAATAAAACAAAAATAATATTAATTACAATAGTGGGAATTCTTGTATTAATACTACTGATAGGATTTGCAATGTATATGGCTTCAAATAATAAAGTTGCGGCTCCAGTAGTTAATAATGCTACAAATGTAAACCCAATAATCGAATCTTATAAGAATGACTTACCTGCACTAGCCGATAAGGCCCAGGGTAGTGATGTCAAATCAATTAGAAATTATGCAGTAGCACTATATGCAACTGGTGATCTCGAAGGTTCCAAAGAGCAGTACTTAAGGGAGAAGGAATTAAATCCAAACGATGCAGTTTTGTACAATAATTTGGGTAATATTTATAGAGATAACGCCGAGTATCAGAATGCGGTAGATTCATATCAAAAATCTATAGACCTTGATAAATCGCAATTGAATGTTTATGTTAATCTTGCGAATTTGTATATTTACGTTCTACAGAAACCTGAAATGGGTTATGGAGTGTATTTAAAAGGCATAGAAAATAGCCCCAACAATAAAGAATCATTATTACTTACATTGGCGAATGCCTACCGTGATGGCGGACTAAAAGATAAGGCAAGGGAAGCTTACAACGAAATTCTAAAAATAAACCCAGACAATGAAACTGTAAAGAATTTACTTGCAAATTTATAAATTGTAATACTATTGTGCGATCTTCTTTAATCCTTCAAGGTCATTAATTTGCATATTGCTATAACCTGTGGAGATTATCTTTTGACTATTAAGCTCCTCAATCTTTCGGGATGCGGTTTCTCTTGTAGTAAATGCTAATCCTGAAATTAGCTCATGGGAAAACTTAACTGGAAATGTTATTTTGTTGTCATCAACTTGCCCGAATACATTATTAAGATAGAGTATAGCTGTTGCGACTCTTGTTAAGGCATCGTTAGTGTTAAGCATTTCTAATCTCTCTACTAAATTCGAGTAACCCTTTATAAGCCTTTCAACTAATAATGAATGCATTTGAGGGTAAAGTTTTACCAATTGTCTAAATTGATCGAATGTTAATATCCTGGCTCTGCAGTCGGTAAGTGCTTCAAAGTAAAAATCATTCTTTAAATTACCTAATACCATTAATAATGGAATAAAAGATTCAGGTTTAAGAATGGTAAATACAATTTCAAGACCGTTACTCGTTATTCTATAGACTTTTATATATCCAGTTTCTATGTAATAAATATTAGCCGGTAATTTGCCTGGGGTAAAAATTAACTGTTTACTTCTAAAGTATTTTATCGGGTAGATATTAAAGTTTATCTCTTTTATGTTCTTAAGATAAATAATAGAATTATCCAACAGTGATTTCTGTTACAGATAATAATAACCTTGCCAGGAAAATTTTCAAACTTGTATTGTGATTTGAATCACTTTAAATAGCTTTTTTCTAATTTATATTAAATAGCTATTAAAAAACGAAATTAAAATTAGTAAATAGCTGTTGTTCTTTCAGGATAAAAAAGCAGGAACCAGCAAGATTTACTTGCACTAACAGTTTCTAATGCACACACCCATGTTGCTGTAAGCTTTTCTCGGAACCGGTGCAGTGCTATTTTATCCAAATAGTAGCCTCGGTGAATTTGGGCATCGAGGCTTTATTCAAGTTCAGCAACCACAATCACCCTATGATCGTAGGTTCTTTGATCTTCAAGATAGGTACCTCCACAGGTAATTAGGTTGAGTTGACTCTGGATTGCACTATCTTTTGAGAATAGTATGTTTGCGGCTTCTTCTGTTTTAACAGTATGCTTTTGCCTAATAACATAGTTTAGTACTTTCTCGTCCCCCATAGTGATTGTAAATCTGTCGCCCTCATTTAATTCATTTAAATGTCTGAATATTCCACCTACACTTGTACCATCAACATGTCCATCTATTATGCTTAAACCTTTTTGTCCAGGTCTTACTGATTCTATAAACCATCCAGCTAAGTGAACATTGGGTGGTACTGCCATAGCTCCATTTTGATCAATTCCAACATTAATTATATAACCTTCAGTATTTATGCTGGGTATTGTAATGTATTTAGGATCATTTTCCTTGCCTGTCCAAGAAAATGTATTTTCCGCAGTCGTAATTGGAGTTTCCGATGGTGTGTCAACAGAGTAGGTAATAATGGATGGTATATGGTTATCTATATTTTTAGTGTCCTCAACTGGTGTAATTGGTTTATCAGTAATTAAACTACCTATAATGAATATAATAAGGGTGAAGGTGAAAATAAACAGTGAAGCTGTTACAAATTGATATCTTCTATCTATTCTTAAATTATAAATAAACTTCTTGAATTTACGACTTAATCTAATTAGCAAAACTCTTGTTTTAAGCTTTACTCTTTTTGCGAGAGAATTAAAATATAGCACGAATACTTCTATAGCTTTTGTCAGTCTATTTTTCGATTTAGTGAATTTGAATTTTTTTACCATTCTTATTAACTTTCAAGATTAAGATTTATGTCTCAGACACAGAATAAACAAAACTAGTGAAAGGGGAATCATTAAGTAGTTTGCGATCGATCCCGGAACAACATGTGTAGATTCAGCGGACTTGTAAATTCCAAGTAACAATCTTCCCGTATATTCTAAAAACAAAAACAGGTACATTAGTGGAATAAGGCTTTTATATTTTAATAATACAATTAAATAAAAAATTCCCATGATTAATTGAGATAATCCCCACACCGAGAAAATTAATACCACTACTTTACTTGCTTCCGGTGAGTAAGTTTCGAGGGGGAAACCTGCTATGCTCTGTGCACCACCATCAATAGCAAAAATATGTATTAAACTTCTGGCAATTGTAATTAGGGTAATTAAACAAAATACATAAATAAGAATCTTATTTGCTTTGAAATCGTTTGTGATCTTATCGGGTAATATTTTATTCATTTTGATCTTAATAATTTTTTGTATTATCGTCTTCGTAGCAGTACAACCAGTTTTCGCCCATTTCCGCTGAACTTATTACTTTATGGTCTTTATCTTTATAATGTTTTCTGGCATGTTGGTTAGGAGAGGAATCGCAACAAAGCATTTTTCCACAATCCTGACATATTCTTAAGTGAACCCACCAACTGTTTATTTTTCTGCATTCTTCGCATTCAAATTTAACATAGTTAGATTTTTGAATTATATTCTGGGCATTCTTACTTTTTAAGTGTTCACATTCCATAGTTAAACTATAACTAAATTGGTATTACCAAAACGCTTTGCATTTCTTGCCCTAGTCTTTAATGCTTCTACCTGTCTATTCTTAGGTTCTGCTTGTGTCACTAAATTATCCAATAATTCTCTTGCTGCAACTGCAACCTGATCAACTGACTTATAGAATATATCTGAATTTTTTTCAGAAGGCGAGTTAAATCCGGATAGTTTTCTTACAAATTGTAAGGCCGCATCGTGAATCTCTTGATCGGTTGCAGGAGGATCAAAATTAAATAGATTTCTAATGCTTCTGCACATAATTAAGCAAAAACTAAATTAATAATAAATTTTACATTAATAAACGCTAAAAGAGCTATTATTTTTATTGATCTTGACTTCATCTTGATTTCTCCTCGGTACACTGATGTAATGTCTTTGTCCAAGTTTCTATTTCTTCTATTGCATCGGTATTTAGAGTGTAGATTCTATGTTGGGCATGTTTTTCAACCTTAACAATATTGGCTTCCTTTAATACCTTTAAATGTTGTGAGATTGCTGACTGGCTAACGTCAAAATGATCGTAAATTTGTGTAGCAGATAAATGAATTCCGTTTGCTAGCATTTCAATTATATTGCGTCGAGTTGGTTCAGATATAGCAAAAAACTTGTCCATAGAATAATAATAAAAAAATAGTTTAGTTTTAGAATTGGTAATCATTTAATAGTCCTGTAACCAGTCTTTGCCTGACCAAGTCAATTAACATTGAGTGTGTGGCTTGATTGTGATGTACTGGAATTGAGCCCAAATGAATTTGGGTTTGACCTGGTGCAAGAACAAGAATAAAACAAATTCTATGCAAATGATTAAAGGGTAAATTTAATTCACCTTCAAGATCTAAAGCAACCTGTCTAATGCAACTAGTAATTAGACTGTTTCTTATTGCTGTTCTACCTTCAAGAATATCCTCAAATTCGGAGTTAAGTTCAGGTTTATTTGTAGTATCTATCAAGTAATCATCAATCTTCTTCTTTGTAAGTTTATTTAGGTTTCTTATTATATTAGGTAAATTTTTATTACTGAACCAATCAGATAGAAAATTTTTTGCATACTGCTGATTAACAATCTCAGCTAAATTACTACCCGCAATTATTGTGGGATACTTATTGCTTAAAATATCGTCAATTTGCGAACTTCGTAAAACTAAATCAACTCTCATAATCTTACTAACGATAGGCGTCTTTGTTTGCTTATATATTATTTCCACCTTGGGTGCATCTATAATCTCATTAGCATCGTCTAGCTGTGAATTATTACTCATTAGAAGACATTTAAAAAATATGGATGTGGAGGAATTTTGTAGCGAACCCTCTTAAGTTTACAAAATATTTACTTAACATTCAAACGTGAACGTCACTGACGTGCTGTTGGTGACCAAAATTCTTTTACATTTACTTTATATGTTCTATACTCTAGTAATTATTAAATATATTATGGAAAAAACACAAAAGAGTAATAAGAAATTAATATTAGTTATTATCGGAATCGTATTTGTGTGTATTTTATGCGGGTTGGTACTATCGGTTCTAGGATTTTTGGGACTCTTTACTTACAAACAAGAAGTATCTACTACAAGTAATAATCAGACAGTTACTGAAGAAATTGTAAATACAACTACAAACTCAACTAATACTACGAATAATACTGAATCTGATGAAGAAATGAATGAATCTACCACATCAACTTTTGTTGGCAAATTTGTAATTGCCAACTTGCCTGGAGGTTGGAATATAAAAGAATATTCGGATAAAAACGGAATGAGTGCCTTTGCAGATACCGGAGAAGTTTCATTTAGCGGATTAACAGGTCTAGAAATAACCGACGAAAATAACTCCATTGTGTTTACCTTAAAAGGGATTGATGGAATTGGTGGTGCAGGCGGGTGTTTATCGTTAGCTGAATTTCAAGATACACAAGCAAATTATGTACAGTCTATTAAGACAGAAACTGAAGCACTCGAAATTGGAACAACTACTGTTGTTAATCTTAAGAATGCAGAGTACGTGGATATAAATACACTTAACCACAGATTTAGGAGAGTGAATAATGTTCTGTACTATGCAAAAGATTTCTCAAGCTACTTTAATACAGCGTGTGGAATAGATGCTCAAATTATAAAATTAGATGAACTAAGTTTTACAATTAAAGATGGTACGAATACTCCTTATACAGCAAATGCATATAAATTTGGAATCACACCTACAATAACAAGTGAGTCAACACTCGAAAAATTAGATTCCATACTAATAAGTTTAAAAGCTAAGAATATATCGTAGTGATTATTCACATTTAAAACTAAATTCCCGAGTATTTACCAAACATTTACAATACCTTTATTAAGTATTAATAGAAAAGGTAGATACTAAATTCAAGTTGATCAAAGGAATATTAACAATAATCTTCAAAGATTACTTCGTTAGTAAAAAATAAAACACTTTACTCTTCTTACTGCTTCATATTGTAATATTCCTTTGCTGTTTGTTCTCAAGTGCAATCATTGCAATTTTTAATTGTGTTCCCCATCTGTAATTTCCAAACTCTCCAGTTGATTTTATTACTCTATGGCATGGAATAATGTATGCTACAGGATTACTTCCAATTGCGGTGCCAACTGCTCTATATGCCTTCGAATTCAATTTGTTGGCAATATTTGAATATGTGGTTAGCTGATTTTCTGGAATCATTAACAAGGCCTTCCATACACTAAGCTGAAAATTAGTGCCTTTCAAATGTAGCTTTATTTTCTCACCGAGTTTAATTTTATTTTCAATAAAATCGTGTACGAGTTTATGCTGCGCATTTCTTTGTTCAGTAAAAGTAGCATTCTCCCATTTTTTCTTTAATTCTAGTAGTGTTAATTTATTATCTCCGAAAATTATGTCGCAGATACCTTTATTCGTGGATGCTATTAAATATTCGCCAAAGCAGCTCGAATTAAAACTGTAATTAATACTTAGATTAACGCCATTATTCTTATATTCTGCCGGTGTCATTGCAGTAATATTTACAAATAGATCATGTAATCTACTTGTACTGGATAGGCCAACGTTATATGTGGCATCAATAAGGCTTCCTCCGCTTTTAATTACCCTCTGAGCACTATTGATATTTATAAAACTTAAAAACTGCTTTGGGCTTATGCCTGCCCAAGCGGTAAATAACTTCTGAAAGTTATATTCATTCATTTCCACCGAATCTGCAATTTGCCTAAGAGTTGGTTGCTTTTTGTAGTTTTCTGCAATAAAGATTAAAGCTTTCTCAATTTTTTTATATTCATTCATAACTAAAATGATAAGGCTAAATACTTATTTGGTAAATCCAAAACTTGGTAAGGTAATACCAATGAGTGTTAAAAGAGAAAGAAGGAAATTTAAAAATCCAATGGGTGAGTGCAAGCACTCACCCCGGGTCAGGCGGATTAAACCTAACAGCGCCTAGTAAACTAGACTAGAATTGGATCACCCCCTTCCCTGCTAGGGAGCAAGGGAAGGTGAACTTTTTGGTTTTCATATAGGGTGTCCTTTCTATATCCGTTAAAGACAAGACTTTGTGCCCTGTCTCACGATTATAAAAATAGAATTTTAATTTTACAAGGAATTTTTTACTAATATTTTACAACCATTTTACGATTCGCGTATTTATGTTTAATATATTAGGTAATATCTTTTAAGTACAACTATGAGAGCAATGTGGACCGGTGGCATAAGCTTTGGATTAATATATATTCCTGTAAACTTATATACAGCAACACAAAGTGTGCAACTAGATCTAGATATGCTCAGCAAAAAGGATAAGTCGCCAATAAGATATGCACGAATAGATTCTGAAACAGGAAAAGAGGTTCCATGGAAGGAAGTAGTTAAAGGGTATGAATACCAGAAGGGAGATTATGTAGT
The DNA here is from genome assembly GCA_016861265.1 of Patescibacteria group bacterium. Classification (GTDB taxonomy): domain Bacteria; phylum Patescibacteriota; class Dojkabacteria; order J137; family J137; genus Brojett037. The sequence continues at coordinate 94,195 of BOLA01000001.1, read as the reverse complement.
ATTAACAGATGAGGACTTTGATAAGGTAGATATACACAGAAGTAATAGTATTGAAATATCATGTTTTGTAGATAAAGAAGATATTGATCCGATATTCTTTGATAAGCCATATTATTTAGAACCTGCTAAGGGTGCAGAAAAAACATATTTGTTATTAATTAAAGCGCTTAAGAAATCAAATAAAGTAGGGGTTGCGGAATTTGTCTTAAGAAACAGAGAGCATTTGTGTATTATTAAACCTGAAGGTAATATGCTAATCCTTAATCAGTTACGATACGAATCCGAAATAAAGCCAACTTCAAAATTAAACCTGCCAAAAAATATTAAATTATCCGATAAAGAAGTTGATATGGCACAGAAGTTAATTGAAGGAATGGCCGAGCAGTTTGACCCATCTGACTATCAAGATGATTATTTAAATGGACTTAAGAAAATAATTGATGCCAAGATTCATAAAAAACCAATAAAAACACCAAAGTCAGCGCCAAAAGTTACCGATGTAAGTGATGTTATGGAACAACTGCAGAAAAGCCTTGCTGAAATTGAAGCATAAAGAAACTTTGATAACACTAAAGAACCTGAAGGAAAAGTCGAATCTTCTAATAGTAAGTTACCAATTTTTGTAATTCAAAAACACAATGCTACAAGACTACACTATGATTTTAGGATTGAAGTAGAGGGTGTCCTAAAATCTTGGGCAGTACCTAAAGGACTTTCAACGGATACTAAAGAAAGACATCTTGCGATGATGGTGGAGGACCACCCTTTTAGCTACAGGGATTTCGAGGGTGTAATTCCCGAGGGTAATTACGGGGCGGGCGAAGTAATTGTATGGGATAACGGAACCTATAGTGTGGAAGGTGCTACCACAAAAAAAGAAATTGATAAGAAAGTATTAGAAGGTATAAAAAGTGGTGATGTAAAACTCATACTTAATGGTCAAAAGGCTAAAGGAAGATACGCATTTGTCAGATTTAAAAGAGCGGGGGACAATGCCTGGTTACTTTTAAAGGAAAAAGATGATTACGTAGGTTCTACATTGATTGATGATCCCAAATCAATAAAGTCTGGGAAAACAGTTGAAGAGATTAAAGATATGGATGAACCAGATGTATGGAATGAAAGCGTTGTTAGCCCAATGCTGGCACATCTTATTGATAAACCGTTTAATAATAAAGACTGGCTCTTTGAAGAAAAGCTTGATGGTTATAGGGCAATTGCAGATATTCACAATGGTTCTGTTAGACTTTACTCAAGAAATAATATTACCCTGAATACAAGATACCCAAAGATTGAAGAAAAACTTGAGAGTCTGGGTTTAAATATAATTCTAGATGGAGAAATTGTTGTGGAAGATGAAAACGGAAATCCATCCTTTCAGGCGCTTCAAAATTACAGGAAAACGGGAGTAGGTAAGTTAGTATATTACGTGTTCGATATATTAAAACTAAATGATCTAGATTTAACAAGACTTCCTTTGATTGAAAGAAAGAAAACCCTTAAAAAATTAATTCACGATAACTCAGTAATAAAAAAAACTGCCTATAGTATTGGCAACGGTATTGAAGTATTTAATAAAGCAAAAAAGGAAGCACGAGAAGGTATTATTGCAAAGAATATTAATAGTGAATATGTCCAGGACAGGAATACAAATTGGAAAAAAATAAAAGCAGTTCAGGAGCAGGAAGTGGTTATTGGTGGATATACTTTCCCGGAAGGCTTAAGAGAAGGGTTCGGTTCTTTACTGGTTGGTGTATACGAAAAGGATAAGTTTATTTATGTTGGTAAAACTGGAAGCGGTTTTGATTCAAATTCAATAATGGAGCTAAAAGCAAGATTAGATAAACATATTCTAAAAAAATCTCCATTCGATAACGAAGTTCCAGACAAAAATGTTGCAGCGTGGATTTCTCCTAAATTTGTAGCGCAAGTAAAATTTGCTGAGTGGACTGAATCAGGTAATTTAAGACAAGCAATATTTTTGGGTCTTCGCGATGATAAAAATCCAAAGGAAGTTCATAAAGAAATTTAAAAATTCTTGAAATAAAATCTCAAGTTATTTAAACCGAAAGTAGTTTCGCTATTTAGTACCAGTAAACGCAATGACAAATAATGAAAAGATAAAAATTCTAATACTCGATGATGATTTTACAATTAGAGAAATACTGAAAAGCTTATTAAAGCGTACCCTTAAGAATGTATTAATCACAACATCTGACAATGGTGTTAAAGGTTTAGGTCTAATAGAATTAGTCAATCCAGATTTAATAGTAGTAGATTCTACACTTCCAGAATTCGCAGGAACTGAGCTTGTACACTCACTAAAAAGTAAGAATGGTTTTTCGAATGCAAGAAAAATTGCACTATTACATGAAGATGAAAATTTTCCAAAAGTAAACGATCCTTCACTGATGATGTTTAATAAAGACGATGCTAATTTTGTTGAAAAATTCGTTACTTATTTGTCTTACACTTTTTCCATAGAGAGTAAACCTACACACAGACACAGTGTTCAAAACTCGCTTGCAACAATAGCGTTAAGAACAAGTAATAAATCCGATGTAATAATGCATAAGATAAGTAAAACAAACAGCATATTAAATCCATTACGTTGGGTAATATGGCTGTCTTATCAAGTCATATTAAGTTTTGTACTCACATTCTTTTATTTGTATAGTGGAGGCAAGATTAAAGAAGTAGATGAATCGGGTAACAAATACCTTACGGCTTACAGAGTAAGATATTACCCAACACTTACAACACTAATAGTAGGTTTTCTAATACTACTGTTTCAGGTAGGCATATTTATTATTAGTGGTTTTGCTGTATTGAATTCAAATCTAAATTTTCTTGTTGCACAAACTGCATGTCCTTTACCTGGTGCTCCTACAGTTATTAATAATCAGGTGATAATTTCTCCCGACAACATAGACGGAATTATTGATTGTGCAGGACTAGATATTATTGTGGGACCAACAGGTGAAATTGTAATGGACAGACATGTTATACAAAACAACTACACTAACGGAGATTGGGGAGTTACTTTATTAGTAAATAATTTGACTGTACAAGAAGGCGGTAAAATTACAGCAGATGGAAAAGGTTATACAGTTCTTGAATCTGAATCTGTAGGTAGAGGAGGAGATTCTGCCGGACAATCCGGAGGAGCTGGAGGAGGACACGGAGGAGCTGGAGGTCAGGGAGTTGAAGACGCTTCTAATCCTTCTGGTTTTGGAGGTATTGCTTATGGAAATAATGAAGCTCCTACAACACTTGGTAGTGCAGGAGGAAACGGTGGTGGTGTTACAGAGTCTTTTCAATATGATTGGTTAACTAATGAAAGATTTAACGCTTCTGGTACAAGTTTCAGCTCAGGGTTGCAAACTGGAAGCATTACGGGGCTTGAATTAAAATCCGAAGAAAAAGCAGATGTAGTGACTGATGGCTTAATTTCCTACTTTAAATTAGATGAACAAAGTGGACAAGACTTAAGTAACAATGTAGAGGGGGCAACAGATGGTACATTGGGTGCAGACAGTTCGGTTAGCAATGACGATCCTGCAATACTCTCCGAAGAGAATTGCAAAAATAAAGGCTGTATAAGTTTTGACGGTGTTGATGACTACGCCAATCTTGGGTCTCTAGATTTTAATGACGAAAGTTTTACAATTTCTAGTTGGTTTAAAACACAGCCTGTTACTCAAGATCAAAGTGTAATAACATTTACAAATACAAATTTACCAGGCGTTTCTGTAGATGTTGTTGCATCAAATGATTTAACAAATGCAAACAAATTAAGGTTTTTATATAGAGCACCTTCAGGAACTGAAAATGGAGATAGCATTTATTCCACAACGGTGGTAACTGATAATCAATGGCATCATTTTGCAGCACAATTTGACTCTACAGGTGAAATAAAACTTTTTATAGATGGTGAGCAGGAGGCCGTAATGTCAACAACAGGTACTTTAGGTGTAATGGATCTTATTGCAGGCAGAGCAGGTCCTTCGGAAGCACTTAATTATTTTTCTGGCTCCATAGACGATATACGAGTCTATAATAGTTTACTTACTACTGAAAATATTCAGAGTATATATGAGTTTACTCCTGGATTGGTTTTTGCCAGTGGTGAGCAAACTTGGTTATCCGAGACAGTTGGTGATGGTAACTCACAGTCAATTCTGATTTCAAGCATAACTGTTGATTGGGTATTAGATGGTAGTAATAATATAACACCTAAATTTCAGATTCTAGGTTCACAGACTGGAACTTTCTCTGGAGAGGAAGCTGTTTACCCCTCAAGTGGCTCGTATTATCAAAATGGAGGCACCTATAATATAAATGATAATTCACAAAGAAATACTACAGAAATAAATGGATATTTTAAGTACTGGAAAATTCGAGCCATCTTAAATTCTGGAAGTAATCTTGAAGACACACCAAGAATAAATGGTATTACCTTGGTTGGAACTTCTCAAGAAAGTGGAAATGCATTAGGAGGCGCAGGTGGTGGTGCAATTAAAATTGTTGCAACTGGAGCCTTGGTTGTGAATGGAAGAATAAGCGCTAACGGTTTAGATGGTCAGGCACAAGGAACAATATCTGGAGGAGGAGGATCAGGAGGAAGTATTTGGATAGAAGCAAATAGTTTTAGTGGAAATGGTATTGTTGAAGCAAAAGGAGGAATTGGAGCCGAAGTCCAGTATCAGGGTGGAGGAGGTGGTGGTGGAAGATTAGTAATGTTATGCAATACTAGCAATGGATTTACCGGTAATGCAAATGTTAATCCTGGTGTTACGAGTAATTCACAAGATGGTGGTATTGGTACAATTATAGGTCCAACTTGTAGACCAAATTCTCCTTCGGTTCTAAAACAATTCAAATCTAATCAATCTACCGAAATTCCTATAGGTGGAACTACTACTGAAACTTCTGTGTACTTTGTTAGTGAACTTTCGGATGTAGATGCTGGAGAGACACTATTATTGCAGTTAGAAATAAGACCATTAAACGAAAATTTTACCAATGTCCCAACCCATATTCAGGGTTCTCCTCTTTCTAATCCACAAATTTGTACTGTGGGTACCACTAATTGTGGGAAAATTTTAGTTAGTAATCTTGAACGTTCAAAAGAATTTCATTGGCAAGTTAGGGTTAGAGATAGCAAAGGCGGATACAGCAATTGGGTCAGTTTTGGATCTAACGATGAATTTGCAAGGGACTTTAGAGTTAGTGGCAATCCATCGGTAATACAACTTATTGGTGGTAACAATCAAACAGCTGTTGTTAATAGCGATCTTTCTACTTCACTAATCGTGAGAGTAATTGATGGAGATGGCTTTCCTGTTCCAGACTACACAGTAAACTGGTCAGTGATTAATAGTGCTGTTGGAGGACATTTTACAGGTGGCAATGCTATAACAGATAGTGATGGTTATAGTTCAAGACAATATAGATTGGGTACTAAAACAGGTACTAATATAGTACGGGCGGGTGCCTCCGGCTTGACCGGTAATCCGATAGATTTTAATTTTACAGGTACAGCTGATGCAATAAGCAGATTTGCTGTGACTGCACCCCAGTTTGGAATAACAGCACAAGATTTTGGACCTGTCTCTGTAACAGCGTACGATCAATACGATAATATAAAAAGTGATTATGTAGGAAATCCAACAGTGGAGGCAATTAAAGCTCTAGACGAAAGTGCTTCCAGTGGAGTTTTATCTCCATCTACAATAACCTTTGAACTAGAAAATAATGGTGTACTAATATTCAATAATTTTAATCATAGTGTAGTTGAAAGTATAAAGATTAAAATTACTGATGGAGCTGCAACAGGAATTTCAAATTCTATTGCAATAGTGGATACACTTGGAAGCTGTCCTGATTTAGATGGAATTATTGATGTAGATCAAACATGGACGGCTGATATAAATAATCAGGGAATTTTTGATTGTAGAGGTGTAAATATAATTGTTCAAGATGATTCCGTTTTAACTTTGATTCCATATAACAATGGTAATAATCAGATAGTTGATGATTATGGCGTAACTATACTCACAGATAATCTAACAGTGGAAGCCACTAGTTCTATTGTTTCAAATGGTAGAGGTTATACAGCAGGAACAATCTATGGTTCAATTTCCTATGGGGGATATGGTACAACAGGAGGTACTCCTTATGGAAGCGTATATGAGCCAAATAATTTAGGTGCTTCAGGTGGAAGTGGCAATGCCGGTGGAGGTGCTATTAAATTAGTTGTTGGTGGTACAACTGATATCTTAGGAGCAATTTCAGCGAATGGTAATAATCCAAACAGTCCAAGTTGCGGAGCTGCAGCAGGTTCAGGAGGAAGTGTTTGGATTCAAACAGATGTGTTCAATGGAAACGGTTTAATTACAGCTAATGGTGCTTCTCTTTACAATTGCGGTGGATCTTATCCATCAGGAGGTAGAATTGCAATTTATTATTCTAGTGGTAATTACATAACAAATGCAGGAAGTTCGTTACTAGATGTTATACAAACAAGGGGTGGTGGAGGTGCTGCTGGAACGGTTTATATAGAGCAGGTCGGTGTAGATGCATCAAAAGGAGCTAAGTTGTATGTAGATAATAATAATTCTAATTCTGGTTCAGCTGCTTTAGTTGAAGGTCTTTACCAATTCAGTGAAATTAAACTTACTAGATACGGTCATTTAAATATAATGGGACAAAATAGTGAGTTGCAGGTTCCTATAAGTACTACTCTAAAAGGTGATACAACATCACCTACTTTATCTACAGAAGGAACATTTCATTATACGGGAGCAGATACTCTAGAAATTAATGGAGTTAATGTTGATATAAGAGGCGAAATATTATTAGATTTAGTTGATGATATTAGAATTGGAAATAATCTTATTGGAGCTTTAACACTGCGTGCAAAAACATGGGCACATAATAATAATAATCAATACTTCTTTGGTGATATTAATGTAGATGCAGCAGGTACATTAAATCTTATTAGTCACGATGACGGTGTAAGTGGTACAAGTGGTGATTATGGAGTCACCTTAAACGCAATGAATTTAAATGTTGCAACAAATGGGAAAGTTTCAGCTGATAATAATGGTTATGATTCAGGAAACACTGCAGGCAAATATTTAGGATATGGAGGTTATGGTACAACTGGGGCAGTTCCATATGGAGATGTTTATGAACCAAAGGACTTAGGAGCGTCTGGCAGTGCAGGTGGAAATCGAGGTGGAGGTGCAATGCATTTGGTAATTGGAAATGAATTAACTGTAAACGGAACAATTTCTTCTACTGGTGGAGCTGCAGTAGGTGGTAGTTGCGGTAGAGCAGCAGGTTCAGGAGGAAGTGTTTGGATAGAAGCATATCAAATAAATGGATCTGGAGCAGGAGTTATTTCTGCTAATGGTAATGCTCAATACAATTGTAGCGGTCATTACCCATCTGGAGGAAGAGTTGCAATTTACTACACTGGAGGTGATTACTTTACTAACATAGGAAGTGCAAATCTAACTAATTTTGTACAGGCAAGAGGTTTATCTGGAGGAGGGCCAGGGACAATTTATATTGAAAAATTAGGCCTAGATCCAGTAAAAGGTGCAAAACTTTATGTAGATAATGCAGGTTCTGATGGATGGGCAGCAGGTTTAGTAGAAGGAAGTTATGAATTTGATGAAATTACATTAACAAGATACGGACATTTAACAGTATTAGGTAATAACAGTATTTTAACGGTAAGTAATGGTTCGTCCCTAAAAGGTGATACAACATCATCCAACTTAGGTGTAGCAGGAACCTTTAGATACACAGGTGAAGAGGAGTTATATATCAATGGAATTGATGTTGATATTCAGGGTGAAATTTCATTATTGAATGTCGATGATTTTACTGTAGGTAATAGTGCAATTGGAGGAATTATATTTAGAGCAAAAACATGGGCTCATAATAAAGATAATCAATATTCATTTGGAAACATTACAGTAGGTACTTCTGGTGTAATTACTTTAGTAAGTACGCACGATGGTGTAGCAGGAACAACAAATGACTATGGCGTAACTTTAAACGCAGAAAATATTAATATTCAAACAGGTGGATTAATAACAGCTGATAATCAAGGTTATACAACAGAAAGAAGTATTGGATATGGTGGATATGGGACAAATGGAGCAGCGCCATATGGAAATGTTTACGAACCAACCGATTTAGGAGCAGTTGGTAGTGTTGGAGGAAACAACGGAGGCGGTGCAATTAAACTTAACGTAAGTAATACACTTACTGTAAATGGAACAATTTCCTCTGTTGGAGGAGCTTCAGTAACAGGAAGCTGTGGAAGAGCAGCAGGTACAGGAGGTAGTATTTGGATTAATGCTAATAATTTAGTATCTGGTTCTACTCCAGGTATAATTAGAGCTAATGGGAATGCTCAATATAATTGTAGTGGAATTTATCCTTCTGGAGGTAGAGTTGCTGTTTATTATAACGACGGTAACTATTTTACTAATATGGGTAGTAACAACGTTACTGATTATGTTCAAGCAAGAGGTCTTTCAGGGGGTGGTCCTGGTACTGTGTATGTTGAAAGAGTGGGGGTCGACCCAGTTAAAGGTGCTAAGCTATATGTTGATAATGCAGGTGCAAATGGGCGGTCTGCGGGTTTGGTAGAAGGAAGTTATGAATTTGATCAGATTTCCTTAACCAGATATGGCCATTTAACTGTAATGGGAAATAATAGTATTTTATCAGTAAGTAATGGAGCTTCCTTAAAAGGAGATACTACATCGCCTAACTTAGCCGTAGCAGGAACCTTTAGATATACAGGTGAAGAGATTTTATCTATAAATGGAGTAAAGATTGATATTCAAGGTGAAATATTATTAGAGAATGGTGATGACTTTAACCTAGGAACATCTCTTGCAGGAGGTTTAACTTTAAGAGCAAAAACATGGGCTCACGATAATACTAATCAATATACGTTTGGAGATATTAGTGTAGGGCAATACGGAACAATGACTATGGTCAGTTTTGATGATGGTGTTGCAGGTACTACTGGAGATTATGGAGTATTTTTAACAGCAGATAGTATTAACGTTGCATCTGGAGGTATTATATCTGCTGACAACCAAGGTTATAGCTCAGGCACTTCTGCAGGTAAATACATGAGCTACGGAGGATATGGTACTACTGGTGCTACTCCATATGGAAGTGTTTACCAACCAAAGGATCTTGGTGCTTCTGGGGGAGCGAGCGGTAATAGAGGAGGAGGAGCTATTCGACTAAAAGTTAATAATCTATTAACGGTAAATGGAACTATTAGTTCTTTAGGTGGTGCATCAGTAGGCGGAAGTTGTGGTAGAGCAGGAGCTTCAGGAGGTAGTATATGGATAGAGGCAGGAGAGCTAAATTCTGATGCAACTCCAGGTATTATTAGAGCAAATGGAACAGCACAATACAACTGTGGTGGTGCTTATCCTTCAGGTGGCAGAGTTGCTATTTACTACGAAACCGGAAACTACTTTACAAACATGGGGGCAAGCAATCTTACTGATTACATCCAAGCAAGAGGAGGAGGAGGAGGTCCAGGAACTATTTATGTAGAGCAAACAGGAGTGGATCAATCACAAGGTGCGAAATTGTATGTAGACAACGCTGGAAGCAATAGCTGGAGAGCTGGTTTAGAGGCAGGAAACTATCAATTTAACCAAATTACCTTAACTAGATATGGGAATGTTGAGTTATTAGGTACAGGCAGTATATTAACTGTTACAAGCGGTGCTTCATTGAAGGGTGACAACTCTTCTCCCGACTTTACCGTTGGAGGAACATTCTTATACACAGGTGAGGATGAGTTATTCATTAATGGAATGGATATTGATATTAATGGAGACATCCAACTTGTTAATGGAGACGATTTTACCTTAGGTAATGTTTCTCCTGGAGGAATGATTTTAAGAGCAAAAACATGGGCACACGATAAAAATACTCCTTATACATTTGGAAAGATTACTATTGGACAATATGGTGTGTTAACACTGACCAGCTATGATGATGGAGTAAGTGGAACTGATGGCGATTATGGAACTCATGTTGTAGCCGAAAATATAGATTTAAATACAGGAGGTATTATTACAGCTGATAACCAAGGATATGGAAGTGGAACTTCTGCAGGTAAATACATGAGTTACGGTGGTTACGGTAATGGAGGGGGTGAGCCATACGGAGATATATTTGAACCTAAAGATTTAGGTGCTCCAGGAAATGTAGGAGGAAATAATGGGGGAGGAGCAATTAAGCTAACAGTTTCTGATACATTCAATTTAAATGGAATTATTACTTCAGCTGGTGGTGCATCTGTTGGAGGAAGTTGCGGTAGAACAGGGGGTACAGGTGGAAGTATTTGGATAGATACAAATACATTAAATTCTACTGGCACAACAGGTATTGTAAGAGCGAATGGAACAGCACAATATAATTGTGGTGGAGGGTATCCATCGGGAGGTAGAGTTGCTCTTTACTATTCAAATGGAAATTACTTTACTAATTTAGGGAGTAATCCAGTATATAACTATATTTATGCTAGAGGAGGAGGTGGCGGTCCAGGAACCGTTTATATTGAACAAAAAGGTGTAGTTGATCCCAAAAGAGGAGATCTATACATAGATAATGCCGGGGCGGGAGGTACAACTATGCCATTTGAAGCAAGAGACTATTACTTTAACAATGTTTACATCGGTACAAACGTTTATTCAACAATGCGACAAGATCATTTAGCATTAAGAAGCAATGAAACGTTGTCTGAAGGTGGTAATGTTGAAAATATTGGAGATGCATTAGCTATCTGGAATTTTGAAGAAGAAAATGATGATAATTGTGCAAATGGAGGGGATTACTGTGATGCCTCAGGAAATAATAGGCATCTAAACTCCTTTGGATCAAACAGAACGATGGAAGGAAGGGTTGGAAAAGGCTTAGAACTTAATGGAAGTAATTATGCAGAAATTGATTTAGAAACGTTAAATGTAACAAGCTTTACAGTAGGTATGTGGGCTAAATTAGAACAGTTTACTGCAAACAGTTCAGATGCTGAAGAGTTAATCAATTTTAATAATATTGCAACAACAAGCAGTTTAGATATAGATGATAATGGTAATTTAAGATTTGAATGGCCATCTAAATTATCAACAGGTGTTATTTCTACAGGAAAATCAGCCACAATGAGTTCTGTATATCAAAATAATATTGCTGCTAACGGTGGTGGTGTGTGTTTTGATGGTAACTTATCAAATGTATGTCATTCTTCTGGTAATGGAGTTGGCGAATGGATACAAGTAGATTTAGGAGCAATTAATACAATAAGCAAAATAGATATTTGGAATAGAAGTGATTGTTGCCAAGCTCGAATTACTGCATTTAAAATTGAAGTTTCGGATACTGGAGCATTTACTGGGGAACAAACTGAGGTATTAAATTTATCAGGACAAACTGTAGGTAGACCAAGTACATATAATTTCTCCCCAGTTAATACTAGATATGTTAGGTTAACTAAACTAAATTCAGATTATTTGAATTTAGCAGAGATTAGGGTTTATGGAAGCAGTAATTATTTGCCGGAAAATCAATGGAGACATATAGTAGCCACATATGACGCGCCAACCGGCGTAAGAAAGATCTATGTAGATGGTAATGAAGTTATTTCGCAAAATTTAGAAACTAATTACACACTTCCTATTACAAAGATTTCAATAGGAAAAGGAGGGTTAGGTTCTTCAACAGGCTTTGTAGGAGTAATAGATGAAGTATTTATGTATCCAAGAGCTTTAAATGCAACTGAGATTAATATATATAAAAATACATACTCCTGGATTGAATTTAATGACAAGAGAGGTCGAGGACCTGTCTTTTATCTAACTGGAAACTTTACCTTAGAAACGGGAGCAACCTTTAATGCAAAAGCTCTGGGATTCCCATCTGGTGGTGGGGTTGGAAAAGGTAGCAATGGTATAGGTCAATCAGGAGGAGCTGGAGGCGGACACGGAGGTTCAGGTGGACAAAGTGAGGGAGACGGAACTAACCCAAGTGCACAAGGAGGAACATTCTATGGTAATCAAAGAGCTCCGCTAACAATCGGCTCAGGAGGAGGAAGGGCAGGAACAGGTGCAGCAGGGGGAGCCGGTGGTGGTGCAGTCGCAATTAGAGCGAGGACTGGTAATGTCTTAATAAAAGGAACAATTGACGTTAGTGGGGAAAATGGAAGAACAGCCTCTCCTGGAGGAGGTGGTGGAGCCGGAGGGTCGATATTAGTAGAAGGACAAACCTGTTCTATAACAGGTACATTAAATGCTCGAGGTGGTAATGGAGGTGACGATTCATTTGATGGAGGAGGAGGTGGTGGTGGAAGGGTCTCGATCCTATATACTCAAGGACCTTGTGAAGCAACAGGGACTGTAACAATAGCAAATGGAACATCTGTAGGAGGTCAAAGTGGACAAGTTGGAACTTATCCCGCAATTACAAGTATTCCAGCAACACCATCTTTTAAAGATCAATATAAGACTGATGGTGAAACTAATATCCCTGTTGGAGGATTAACAAGTGAGAATATTGTTAAACTTAAAGCCAGTGTGAGTGATCCAGGAGCAAATGTAGGTAATCCGCAATCCTTAGTAGCAGAATTTGAGGTGGTAGGATTAAACGAAACATTTACTGCCGCTAATTTACTAAGAGGAGAAATTAAACCTGATTATAGCAATACTGTTTTTGCAGGTGTTTATAATGCACCTGAACTTGAATACTCGGGTGGAATTCCATTAGTTTCAGAAGTAAGTGTGGAAGGACTTATTCCTGGAAATGAATACAAATGGAGAGCTAGAGTATTAAATCAGGATACAAACGTCTTAGGTGCTTGGACTGAATTTGGTAATAATGCAAGTAATCAAGCAGACTTTGTTGTATCGAACACGGTTGGTTTAGAAATTATACCTAACAAAACTACTGTAATTGTAGGTGAACCAATTACAGTTCAGGTTAATGCAAAGAATAGTTCTAATGAAAACGACCCAACTTATACAGGAACGGTAACATTTAGCAATACTCCTAACGGTAATAGCAGTTTGCCAAGTAATTATGTCTTCGCAGAAGCAGATAATGGTACACATACCTTTGTTGATCAAGTTGTATTCACACAAGCAGGTACTTATACAATAACAGTTAGTGATACTGCATCCACTTCTCTAACTGCTACAACTGCAACAATTACAGTTAATCTGCCTCCGGCAGCAATGCAGGATATAACCATTACTCCTAGCAAAACAACCGTAGTACAAGGTGAATCACTTAATCTTGTAATCAGGGCATTCGATCAATATTCAGAGATTTATCCAAACTATACTGGAACTGTTACATTTGGTTCTACTGCAGGAGGTACTGTAAATTTACCTGGCAACTATACATTTAACGGTGGTGATAGCGGACAACATACATTCAACAATGTTGTGTTCAATCAAGTTGGTACTTATACAATAACTGTAACTGATACATCGAACGGAGGCATTACAGACACTACAGAAGTTATAACGGTTAACCCTTCAATTCAGAGTCTAAGCATTGTGCCAAACCTGACAGAGGTAAATGCAGGAGATCCAATTACATTAACAGTAAGTGGTTTAAATGGGTTAAGTCAGCCTGATACTTATTATAGAGGTACCGTTTCCTTTACATCAACAGCTGCAGAAGAAGCAATTCTTCCTCTAAACTACACATTTACATTAATCGATAATGGACTAAGAGAATTTGTGGGAGGATTAGTATTTACTCAGGAAGGAACTTATACAGTAACTGTAACCGATGTTAATAATAATTCCCTAACAGCAACAACAGTACCAATAAAAGTTAATCCGCCTTTACCTCAATCAGATGCGACAACATTGGAACTTGAAAGTGAGGCTACTTCAGTTCTTGTTGGTGACTCAGTTACGGTTAAAGTTACTGCAAAAGATGAAGAGGGGAATATTGTAGATGATTATTTCAGCACAGTAAACTTTAGCTCTAATGCAAGTCCAAATATAACTCTACCTAATAACTATCAATACACAATTGAAGATAGCGGTGTTCACGAATTCCAAGATGAGCTAGTATTTGCTAAAGCCGGAGAGTTTACCCTAACAGTAAAAGATATTCTTGTGGATTCACTAACAGATACCATAATAATAAACGTAGCAAATTCTACTCAGAGCCTAAAGATTACACCAAGCAATACAAGTATAAAAATTGGAGATACTATTGATCTAACGGTAGATGCACTAAATGCCCAAAACACTAATGACGGCTTTTATAAAGGTACAGTTGGCTTCAGCTCAACTTCTGCAAGTGCCGTCTTGCCAGTTGAATACACATTTGGTACAGATGATTCAGGAAAGAAAGTATTTAATAACGGAGCTAAATTTGTTGAATCTGGAATTTATACTATTACAGTGCAAGATAATCAGAACACATTACTAAAAGCAGTAAGTACAAATATTTTAGTTAATCCAAATAATATTTGTGCCGAAAATCCTAATCAATTAATCTGTCTGGCTGATATAGAAATCACGAATATAATTACGGAACAATTAAGTTCAACATCACAGAGAGTATGCTGGAAGACAAATATTGCTACTGTAGGAACAATTCAATATGGAATTGCCTCAACCGAAATATATACTAATTCCACAGAGCAGGAAACAGAGTATGTCGAAAATCACTGTACAACAATTAATGATCTTCAATCAGATACTCAATATATTTTTAGAATAAACGCAACTTCAAATGCAGGTAAAAACGCATCAGAGGAAGGGACATTCGTAACCGGCAATGGGGAAATTGTTCCTGTAAGCGAGGCAAGACAATGTATTAATAATGCAAATTCGTATGCATTTAATTCTAACGGTCAAGCCGTTATAAGATTTAACACTGCCGAAGAAACAATCTGCAAAATTCACTACGGCAACGATTCAAAGAATCTAAGCTATATATTCTCTGAAGATAAAAAACTAATGAATCATACCGCTACTCTTGATTTATCGAATCTGGATGGAAAGCGAGATATGTATTATCAGATTATTTGTGCTAGTGTTGAACGAACTTGTGTGGAGAATGTTGTAGTGCCGCTAGCAAAGTACTTGCCTTACTATCCAAACAAAAATGTTGAACTAATTAGTGAGAATGTAGTCCCTGTAATATTAACTATTACAACAATTGCTACTGGAATTATTAATATAACTACTTATCCTGGAATGGTAATTTATGCAATCCCATGGATAGGAAAACGAAGAAGAAAAAGCACTTGGGGAGTAGTGTTCGACGAAGTTAGTAAAGAACCAATACCATTTGTTCAAGTAAGAATTTACGATGAGGTGGGTAAGATTCAGAAGCAAATAGTAACAGGATTTGACGGTAAATATGGATTCCTAGTAAATAAAGGTACCTATACCCTAGAAGTAAAACACGCAGATTACCATTTCGAGAAATTTGAAATAACAATTAACGAAAACGAAGGAATTGCAGCAAAAAATATTGGATTAAATAGAAATACAGTTAAAAAGAATACATTTAAGGATTTGTTAATAAGATTTAGAGAGAAAGCAAAGAGAAACTTACCTAGAATAAATAATTCTATAGTTATTGTAGGTTTTATAGTTTCTGTTGTTGCACTAGTTACAACACCAAATATCTTTAACTACTTTGTAGCAAGTGTCTACTTAATTCAATTACTAGTATTAATCCTGCTTAATGCTCGAAAACGAGAATGGGGTTATGTGTTCGATAGTACTAACTTTAATAGAATAAAGAGTGCAAGTGTAAGAGTATTCGATATAAACCAAGGAAGACAAATAGATGTTCAACTTACCGATGAAGAAGGAAGATTTGGATTTAAGCTAGAGCCAGGAAGCTATCATTTACAGGTTAATGCAGCAGGTTATGAATTAGATACAGATAGACTAAGTAAGAAATATGAAAGATTCAATAGTGCCACAGGCCAAACTTTAGTTAAAGTTGAAGTAAAAAACAAGCAACAAATTACTATTGAATTCCCAATGAGAAAAACCGAAGAAGCATTGGGTAAATTTGAAATGTAGCTTAATTAAAGAAGGTCTTGATTATCGTCGTTAATTGGTCAAGGCTGTTATCGTCAGCAATTGAAACAGAAATAACCTTCTTATTAAGTTTCTTAAATTGATCTTCAGCCTTTTTTATCTGCTGAATATCATCTATTGTATCAGTTTTTGTAAGTACAATAATTTCCGGAAGTTCGTAAAGTCTATCATCAATATTCTTTAACTCGGTTCTTATTGTATTGTAAGCTTCAATTAAATCGGTATTCTCAAGACTTATAAAATGAAGAACAAGTTTAGCTGATTTTGTATGTTTTACAAATCGGGTTCCAAGTCCCTTGCCTTCAAATGTTTTTTCAATTAATCCAGGCAGGTCCATTAATGTAATATTATCTAGTCTACCTAGTTGTGGAATTAATGTTGTAAAAGCATAAGAAGCCACCTTGGCATTCGCATTTGTAATTTCGTTTAATATCGAAGACTTTCCAGCATTTGGTAAGCCTATAAAGATTACATCGCTAATAAGCTCTAGCTCCAATCTAACATCAAGTTCCTGTCCTAGATCACCATCTGTATGCTCATAAAGTGCTTCCAGACCTTGGGATTTAAATGAAAGATTACCTTTTCCACCCTTACCTCCACTCAACAATTTAACTCTTATATTAGGCTCTTCAATTCTATGTACTAGGTCCCCATTTAGATTATATATGCTTGTTCCCACAGGTAATTTAAGTGTAAAGTCTGAACCATTCTTACCTGTTGAATTGTTTGTTCCACCAATTTGACCATCTTCTGCTTTAAATACTTCATCTCTTTTTATAAAACTTAGGTCATAAAGATTTGTTGTACCTTCTACGTAAAAGTCACCTCCAGGTCCACCTACTCCTCCGTCGGAAAGTTTGCGTGCATTTCTGGAAACAAAAGATACTCTTCCGTCTCCACCCTTACCTGCTTTAAATTTTGCTGTAGTTAAATCTTTAAACATGAAATATAAATAGAAGTAAAAACAGAGTTTAATTATATTGACTCTTCGGGGTCAGGGACTCGAACCCCAATCAACAGCTTCAAAGGCTGCTGTCCTACCATTAGACGAACCCCGAAGGGTCAATACAATTTGCAAAGTTCTAAAGAACTACTCTAAATGCAGGTGAAATTATACTATATTTTAGAGCGTTTAGGTACATGGGCCTTATATTTGAACCCTTAAGTTATAATTTTACATATGAATTTTTTAAAGCTAGAAAACTACAATCTGGAAAAAACACTTTTAGGGGGACAGGCCTTCAATTGGGATTTTATAAATAATGCTTATTATGGCTTTACTATAGATAAAATTATTAAACTTATACCTTCAGAACAAGGAATTTTCTGGCAAACCTACCCGAATTTGGATGATACCCTATATGTTAAAAACTATCTGAATTTTAAAGATAATTTTGATACGATTCTTTCTTTAATAAGTAAGGACCAGAATATTGTACTTGCAATAAATAAAGTTCAGAATGTACAAATTCTAAAACAAGACTTTGATCAAACCCTTCTTTCATTTATTTTAACTGCACATAAAAATATTAAGGCAGTGAGAAAAGTTATTAGAGAGCTTTCTAGAAATTATGGAACTAAATACAATATTGACGGTTTCGATTTTTATACTTTCCCCACACCAGAAGTTATTTCTACACTAACAGAAGAACAAATTAAAAAATGTGGAGCAGGATTTCGTGCAAAATATTTAATAGAAGCTTCAAAAACCCTTGTGGCAAATAAGAATATAGGTCAGCAATTGCAACTTTTAACAGAAGAAAACGCACGAAGTGAATTATTAAAATTTAATGGTGTAGGCGATAAAGTTGCCGATTGTGTACTAACTTTTTCATTAGGATTTTATTCAGTTACACCTATAGATATTTGGGCACAAAGAGTTTTATTTGAACTTTATAACATTAACAATAAAACAAAATATTCTGAGCTTAGGAAGTGGTACTTTAATTATTTTGGAGAAAATACAGCGTATGCTGGTCAATTTCTTTTCGAGTATCTACGAGAAAACTATAAAGATATTAAAAGAATATCAGAAAAATAGTGTTACGTAAATGCGATTTAGGGTTTGACGATTTTTTAAGGGTAGAGTTAATATCTTAGAACTAAACGTATTAATTCTATGACAGAAATTCTACTAAACTACAATAAATACCAATGTGCATATATTATTCCAGATGAGGATTCCGACGATAATATAGAGCTAGAAGAAGGCTTTATAGAAGAGGAAGAGGAAGGCGAGGAGAATATAGAATGGATTTGGGAGGAAGAGGTCGAAACAGAAGTAGATGGTCCTAAGGGTCCTATTATTATAAAAAAAGGCAGATATACTGAAACTAGCAGTATTCTGCCTTAATTTGTTAACTTCTTAGGAATTTAAGCTCCTCTTCTTTGTTAATAATACCTCTATAAAGGTTTCCTAATATTTTAGGGTAAACAAAGAAGCTTATATAAGCTGTTGCTATAGATACCGGAATCTGCGCAATTATCTGAACTATAAGACCCATTATTGGATTAATCAAGCTCAAAGATACTCCGAATATACTAAAAAAGGATGATACAAAAGATATCACTCCTGTTAGCACCACGAATAATAACGATACACCCAAAAAATACCAAATGTACTTTTTTCCTATTCTCCAGTTAGAACCAAAGTGGAATGCTTCACTGAAGGTGTTAGTTGCTATAAGTCTTAAATAGCCCGGTGTAGTAAATAATGAGAATACTAATGACACTACAAATAATATTACTCCAAATACACAGCAGATCAAAACAATAAGGAATGGTACGAGCTGATATAAATCCTTAGGTTCACCTTGAAATAGTGCAAAGCTTAAGGAAAAAACAATAAGTGCCGGTATGCCTACAAATATAATTAATAAAATTAGTCCTATTACCCCATAAACTATAGATACTATAAAGTATTTACCTATCTTCTTTAGAGTATTAGATACTGAATACTCCCAAACTAGTTTGGTTTGTCTTTTCTGAATTCCTGCTTGAATATTTTCGTATGTGTACCAAAGTGAAGAGATTAACAATACAGCAATTAATATAAGTGAGATTACACTGAAAATCATTACGGAAGTATATTCCACGGATGTAATAGTTTTGGCATTTATTACTCCTTTTTCTGGTTTAATTAGTTCTACAACTAAAGAAAGAACGGTTATGAAAAAAGTTAGTGCAGAAATTAACCCAAGCTTAACCCACCATCTTCTTTCTCGAAACAGGCTCGTGAAAGCGTCTGATATTCCTAAATCTATCATAAAAATTTAATAAAATATAAATTAGTTAAGAGTTGCTACGTTTATATACATTGTCTGGCTATATTGCCCGGCTGGCTTGCTATAATCGGTTCTGGCTTTAAACTTAAAACCTGCAACTCCATTGTACAATGGTTTTAGATCCGAATAAAATAGGGGTCTTGGTGAAGTTAATAGTCCACCAACTTTGTTCGCGGCACCTGTTTCCGTAAAATCAACTGGAAAAGTATAAATAATTATATCTCCTAGGTTTGCTGTGTTTGAAGCAGAATTTGTTGCTGTTATATTAATTATTCCCCAACCACTGGCCTGTGTATCTAGGTCTCCGGAATAAGTATCTATGGTGTCTCCTGTAATATTATTGTATAACAAACTACCGGCAACAGATGCAGTAACATAAACTCCATTTAATGCATTCGTAGTTGATTTTAAGAATAAATAATCATCAGATACAAATGTACTTTCAGGGATTATATTTATATTTCTTAATGCGTAAGGAGGATTAGTCGGTGTTGATGAATTTGGAGCAATATCAATATCAAAACTAATGGTTGTATTTTGTGTCGTAGCAGTTGCAGATGCACTCCAATCACTTTGGGTAAAATTAGCAGCTGAGGTTGAACCTTTAAGTGCAGCTACTCTTATATAGTAAAGAGTCCCATGCGTTAATCCAAGAATATTGTATTTTTGGTATGTGGTATTTGTAGATACACAGTATGATGAATAGATATTACCTTCCCACTCGCATTGATATAGAAAATCTGAAAGGGTTAATGTAGCCTTTGGAGTATGGCTGGCACCACTTATATACTGTACTCCTGTTGTAAAAGCTGCGTTAGTTGCTATTTGAATCGCATATTTAACATCGTCGCTGTTATTTTGCGTGTTAAATTCCAGTTTTGCCCTATCGTAGCAACCTGGACTAGAACAAACGCCTCTCATTCCATCTCCTCCAGGTACTCCTGTACAGGTTGTAGTGCTACTATTAGTTGATGTTTCAAAACATATTATAGATGGCGTTTTTGCTTCTATAAACTCAGCAGTTCCTCCGGTAAATCTGTAGGTTGAACTCGTTGTAATGTAATCATCCACAGGTGAGGAATCTTGCAGTATTGAATAGTTAGTTGAATTCGATATTCCTGAATTAGAATCAATAGAGGGTGCAATTAAAGTATATGTAGTTGAATTTAGATTCTGTGCATATACCGGTACAGCTGCTATTAAAATTAAAATCAAAAGTGATATTTTTTTTATCATGAAATTAATATGTGTAATACATTTAATCTTATTCTAAATGATTTTTGATTTTAAAAAAAGATTTACATATACGTAAGAGCAATTTAAAACTATAGGCTTGAAAATGACTTATAAGAAAATTTTCTCTTAGATTATTTTGAGACAGTTAATCGTTTTAGGAATTGATGTGTTTTAGAGTATTGAATTGAGGGCTGAAAATTGCTAAGATTATGTCGAATAGTTTCGGAATATTAAGAGACAGTAAGTTGCTGTAAGTAGGCAAAATCCTTTGTGTACTTATGGTATGTACGCGAACCGTTTACCAAAATATTTCGGAACACCAAGCGCTTGGATATTCATAAAATCTACTTTAATACATGCTATAAAGCGTATTAAAACAAATACTTTTAGTATTTATTTTTGACATCATTTAGCGAAATTTCCTACAGTCGCATATTCTTCAATTATTGTTTTATATTCTTTAGCATTCATTGTAATTGATGCAGTCTTTTTTCCGCAATTAAACGAAATATTTTCATTTAAGAATAACTTTTCATCTATTAAAAAAATAATTTGATTGTCTATTAAATTTGCAAATGGTGGAACACCACCTATTATTAATCCAAATTTCTGCAATATAATATTGGGATCCTCAAAACTTATATCTTCTGCAATATAGTTTTTTACATTCTTTGAGTTTATTTTTAAATTTCCGGGTAGAACAACCATTACATTTTTATTAGTTTTAGAAGTTCTTAAAATTATTGCCTTAGCGCCTTCTTCCGGTTTTGTTCCTCTAACCCTTGCGGCGTCTTCACTGGTTGGTGTGGGCTCATGTTCCATGTACCTATAGTCTACATTATTTTGTTCCAGTAAGTTCTTAATTTTTTGAACTATAATATTGCCTTTATCCATAATTTTAATTTAAATACTTTATTATACATTTAAATATTGCGCAGTTAATTTAATACTAATATAATTTATTTACTCAAGATCATTTTTATACGGCTTGAGTACGGAATTCTCCATTGGTACTGTGTAGACAGATGACCTGATGGGTTCCGTTAGTGTCTAGGGGAATACCTTAGACGAAGGTTGGAGGTCGGCTGCACTTGAGCTAGCCTCCAACTTTTACCACCTTCAATAAATATTTGCCATAAATAAAAAAAAACAGTTGCGTATATATTTTTTTGTTTATATAATTCAATAACCCCATAAGGCCGCAGTGGTCGTTCCTCGCAAGAGAGCGACCCTGCAACGGTATCCGGTCCGTTCAGTCTGGTTCCTGGTCGAAGAAGACTGGGGACAAAGCCCCCGAGGCGAGAGCCAAGGGAACACATTGGGCGCGAGGTTATTCACTTACTTCGCGCTCAATACAACTTAAAGAACAAAATGAATAGAATACAATTGAACAATAATAATAACGATAATTACTGCCTATAAGGGAGTTATCTTATTATTTCTATAAAATAAAAGAAACTCCCAAAAGGGAGTTTTTTTATAGCTTTTGTAGTAATATTATTTGATTATTGGGGAATAGCTCAACGGTAGAGCTGCCCGCTGTTAACGGGAAGGTTCTAGGTTCGAATCCTAGTTCCCCAGTTTTATACTCAACTGAGTAATATATGGAAGGAAAAAACGCATTAAAACTATTTATTTTATTGGTACTTCTCTTAGTCTGCTGTTGTTGTTGCCTGTCTACATTAGGTTTTGTAAGTCTTCGTGGCAGTAATTATAGAACTATCGATCCCCGATGGGATCTTAAACCTATTACAATTAACTATAATAATAACTATATATAAAAACATTTATGGAAAGAACATATTTAAAAGACCTACCAAACCTTGTAGGTTCAACTGTAAAAATAGTTGGATTTGCCGAAAACCAAAGAGAACAAAGTGCAAAATTGACTTTTGTTGATCTTAGAGACATTACGGGTAAGGTTCAATGCGTTGCGTATAACTTGGAAGGCAGCGAAAATATGCGAGATGTAACCCTGGAATCAGTTATTGAAATTGTTGGTCTTGTTAAGGCTAGACCAGAGAAAGCTGTAAAAGCTGATCAACAATTAGGTGCATTCGAAATTGAGGTTAAAGAATACAAAATCTTAAGTAAATCCGAAGGCCTACCGTTACAAATTAACGCAAAAGCACAAAACGAATCAGAAGCCGACACAAGAATGGACTATAGATGGCTAGATCTTAGAAAACCCGAAAAGCTTTTAACATTTAAAGTTTGGACAGAGCTAGAAAGAGCAATGATTGAATATTGGACCACTAATAATTATATGGAAATTCATACTCCAAAGATTTTAGGTGCTCCAAGTGAAACCGGCGCAGAAGTATTTGAAGTTAAATACTTTGATAGAACTGCATATTTGGCTCAATCGCCACAGTTTTATAAGCAAATGGCTATGGCTGCGGGCTTTGAGAGAGTATTCGAAATTGGATCAGTATTTAGAGCTGAAAACTCAAATACAATTAGACATACAACTGAATTTACTGGCTACGATGCTGAATTAAGTTACATTGATTCTCATTTTGATGTAATGGCTGAGGAAGAAAAGCTTATTGCATTTGCAATTCAGAAAGTTGTTGAAAAATATGGAGAAGAAATAAAAAAAACTATGGGTGTTGAGTTAAAGGTTCCAACTATACCATTCCCTAAAATGACTATGGTAGAGGCAAAAACTATTCTTGCTAAGATAGGAATAAAATCCGAAAAAGAAGGAGACTTAAGCAGTGAAGAAGAAAAAGCTCTTGGTAACTATGTAGAAACAGAATTACATCATGACTTTGTATTTGTTACAGATTATCCAATTGAGGTAAGACCTTTTTACCACATGCGACACGAAGATAATCAAAAATTAACAAAGAGCTTTGACTTAATGTACAAAGGAATTGAAATTACAACAGGTGCACAAAGAGAACACAGATACGAAAAACTAGTAGAGCAGGCTAAAGAAAAAGGAATGAACATAGAATTAATTCAATTCTACTTAGACTTCTTTAGATATGGAATGCCACCTCATGGAGGTTTAGGTATGGGCCCAAGCAGACTATTAATGAAGATGTTAGGCTTAGAATCTATTAGAGAATCTATGTTTATTTTTAGAAATCCAAGAAGATTAAATCCTTAAATTATTATATGGAATACACAATTTCAAAATCAAAAGATTTTGTTGATCAAGAAGTCACTTTAAAAGGATGGATGTACAACAAAAGAAGTTCAGGCAAGATTGCATTTTTGCAATTAAGAGATGGCTCCGGCTATATTCAGGGCGTAGTTGAAAAAGCAACAGTATCAGAAGAAAGCTGGCAGGCAAGTCAGGACTTAACTATAGAATCAAGCTGTATAATTACAGGTTTATTAAAAGAAGAACCAAGAAGTCCAACTGGTTTTGAGTTGCAAGTTAAAGAAGTTAAGGCTGTAAATATTGCCCCTGAATTCCCTATCGGTAAAAAAGAACATGGTCCAGAATTTTTATTCGAAAACAGGGACTTATATTTAAGAGCGAAAACACCATGGGCAGTTTTAAGAATTAGAGACCAAGTTTTTAGATCAATTACAAACTACTTTTACGAACAAGGCTTTGTAAGATTCGATACACCAGTATTACAGCCAACAAGTGCGGAAGATACATCGCAATTATTCGAAATGGATTACTACGAAAGCAAAATGTATTTGACTCAGTCAGGTCAATTGTACTTAGAGGCAGGCATTATGGGACTAGGCAAAGCTTATGACTTTGGACCTGTATTTAGAGCAGAAAAGAGTAAAACAAGAAACCACTTGTCTGAATTCTGGATGATGGATGCAGAAATGGCTTACCATAATCAGCAAATGAACGAAGATGTTCAGGAAGGATTGGTAAAGAGAATTATTAAGGATTGTCTAGAAAACTGTAAAGAGGAATTAAAAGTTCTGGAAAGAGACACAACTGTTTTGCAAAGAGCTGTAGACGAGAAGTTTATTAGAATGAAGCAATACGATGCTAAAAAACTTTTAGAAGAACAAGGCTTTAAAGTTGACTACAACGACGACATGACGACAGAAGAAGAAATTGCAATCGGTAATCACTTTGGAATTCCTGTATTTATAGAAGATTATCCATTCGAGGTAAAAGCATTCTATATGAAGAACTACGTAGACGAAAGAGGAATGAAGAGAGCTATAAATGCAGACTTAATTGCACCAGAAGAAGCAAGAGAAATTATTGGCGGATCTCAAAGAGAAGACGACTATGAAAAGTTACTAACTGAATTAAAAGCTAGAAACTATAAGGTAGAAGATTATGAGTGGTATTTAAATATCAGAAAGTATGGTTCAGTTGAGCACTCTGGATTTGGAATTGGATTAGAAAGAACAGTAAGATGGATTAGTGGAGTACACCACATTAGAGAAACAATTCCATTCCCACGAACAACAGTATTAAGTAAACCATAATACTAATAATTGCTACCTTAAAGCCTTTGCTAACGCAAAGGCTTTTTATTGTCTTAATAAACAAACTATCGTACACACACGCCTAAAACGGCTTCATAATCGATAAATTACTAAAACTGACGATATTACTAGATTATGGGTGTGTACTCAATGTTTGATTTATTTTAACAAATCCTGTAAAGCTAGTATTTTTAAATCTTTATTAAATACTTTTATAGCTTTTACAAATTCCTCTTTGCTGTTTGGGGTGGTTAATACTTTTATATATTCATTAATCTCGTGTTGAAGATTTTCTTTTTTATCTAATTGCAAAAGACTTAATAGTTCAGCAATTTTTTGATAACGCTCATCTTTTATATGAATATTTAATTCGTTTTTTAAAAACAAGTGTAAGTAGTAGAAAAACTCAATAAACATTGTTACTTCTAAAGACACGTGCTTAATACCACCCTGTTCAAGGACTGATTTGTAGGTTTCTTTTTTAGAAGCACTTAGGCTATCCCAACCGGGTATTCTTTCTGCAATTGAGTCACCAGCAGCGGTAATTCCAAGTATAGGCTGAACTAAGTTCGTAACTTTTAATAATCCATTGTAGTTAAAAACTTTTTTAATACTTGTCATTAAATCAGTAATATTTACGAATGTTTTTCCTTGTTTTCGGTATTTTTCCACCCAAATAGAGTTATTGGCATTTATAGTTAAATTATCGAAGACTGATTCGCTCATTTGAAGAACAATTCCATCGAGTCCTAAATGTTCATGCGAGTAATAATAAGTTACAAGTACAACAAACTCTGATTCGTTGCTTGATCGTGCAAAATTTCCCAGCCACACCTTTGTACAATCTAAAATTTGTAGCAATGGTGACAATACATTTAACTGTGCAAAAAGATTGGCAATTGATCCTGTCGAAAGAACTACAAGTTCCGATTGTTGAAGAATATTAATAATTTCTGAATGATTTGAATTAATGTCTTTTAGTGTTAATACACTGTGGTCAGAGAGTTTTACCAGTTTGTAGGAAGAAGGCGAAATAGGCAGTTTTGCATCGTCAACTTCTGCTTCGGAAATAAATTCAATTCCGGTGTCGAAGTTTTTACCTCTTAACTCTAATACTTCGGAATATAAGAAATGGGGGAACACTTGAGGCGGTAATAGTTTTAAATTTCTAAGCTCATTGAAGAAGTCTTCATGGTTAAAACCCATGCTAATAAAAAGAAACGTTAGGAACAAGTTTCCTATTTTGTGATTAGGTTCGCTATTTTCGGTTTTAGAAAATGTTTCGAAGTAATTTTTACAGAATTCTATAAATTCTTTATTGTATAAGTTACTATTGAGTTCGTAGGTTTTGCAGAATTCATAGCATCTTTCTAAGAATTCGTTCAAATTTGAACCTTTATATGCAGATACCATCTGATCTAGTTTCTGCTTTCCTTCTTCTTTATCTTCACTAAGATTAAAAACATATCTTCCAATGTTTGATTTTAGATCGCCCATTGGTAGGACTTTATGAGCTTCTATGTTCAAATTCATTTTCGGAAGAACTCTTTGAAGCACACCAGTGTGTCCTCCAGAATCGTCCGTTCCAAGTACAAGATGTATTTGGTAGTCTTTATACTTTTTATCGGTTGTAAGCTGCGTATAGGCAGAAGATCCATGTCCACCAACGCCCAGAATTGTTATTATCTTATTATTTCTCAAACAATATTTAACTCTAATAGATTATTAATTTCCGTAATATCTTTCGGAGTATCGTAAACCGAATGCTTATTCCCTTCTCTTTTTATTCTAATAAATTCTACATTCTTAATTGTGTTCTTAAACACGCTTATCTTATCGTCAACCCAAATAATCTTTTTATTTGCAATTTTATCAAGTGAATTAATATTAGTGCTTAGAAATGTGTTTTTATCTGAATTTACAATAATATATGGAAGCCTGTATTTGCTAAGGCTACTTATTCTTTGCTTATACTTATAATATTTTTCGTCTGCAAAAGTATAAATAACTATAGATTTTTTGTATTTATTAATAAAATCCAGAACATCTTCATAAATATAGTTCTGATTGGTAGACAAAAGGTGCTGTTTTATTTCTTTAATAAGACCATTAACATTTCTAAACCCTACTATTTTTAATTGTTTCTTTAGATTGTGGGGTAGTCCATCCTCCTTTGCCTTTTCAAAACTACTATAGAAGTCTTCCAGGGGTAGTTTGTATTTAATGTTTAAATATTCTGCTATATTCTTATGAAATAAGTCAGAATTGAAAATTGTACCGTCAAAATCAACTAATAAAATTGTGTCCATATATAATTCAATTATAGTTTAAAAGTATAAACTTAAAGGAAATGTTTGGTCAAACTGATATTCTAAAACTTTTAAGTTATACTATTTTGAATGAATACTAAATTCAACACTAAAAAAGTTCAGTTCTGTTGTTGCCTTTGCAATCTATATCTAGGAGGTTGTTAAAGCACGGCTTAACATTTAAATTTGACCTCCAACGGAGGTTTTTTTATTTTTTAGAGTGATTTATGAAGAGTTTAATTATAGATAAAGGAGAATATATTTTTACCGATAATACTCAAGAACATAACGTTAAGATAAAACTTACCATTTATTATCAAAAGAAAACATTTAAAGTAACACTTTTAAGTGGTACTAAAAGAAACGATAGTTTTACTAGCTATATTGAAGAGTTTGCAAAGCGCATGATTGAATCTAAGGCGAATAGGAATTTTTATACTGAATAGGCTATTAATGCTAAAATTTTATACAAATATTAATACTCAAATATGTTAAAGATATTTAATACATTAGGCAGGGAATTACAGGTTTTTAAGCCAATTGAAGAAGGTAAAGTAAGGTTCTACCAGTGTGGTCCTACGGTTTATTGGACTCAGCATATTGGCAACATGAGGGCTGTTGTAATGGGCGATTTAATAAGAAGAAGCTTAATGTATATGGGTTACGAAGTTAAATATGTACGTAATTATACAGACTTTGGGCACTTAACCAGTGACGGGGACGAAGGTGAAGACAAAATGGAAAAAGGTGCAAAACGAGAAGGTGTTAGTCCAAAGCAAATTGCCGATAAATATATTAGTGAGTTCGAAATTGATGTTAATAACTTGAATGTACTAACTCCCACTGTAACAGCAAGAGCCACTGATTACTTACAGCCAATGATTGAAATGGTTAAGGTATTGCTAAATAAGGGAATAGCTTACTCAACACCAAAGGCAATATATTTTGATGTTACAAAATTTCCTGAGTACACAGCACTAAGTGGTCAAAAATTAGAAATGAATAAATTAGGTGAAGGTCATGGAGATGTTAGTGATGATAATAAAAAGAATCCAGCTGATTTTGCGTTATGGTTCTTTAAGACTGGCGTTCATAAAAACGCATTACAATATTGGGAATCGCCATTTGAATCCACAGAAGTTGAACATGGCTTTGGTTTCCCGGGCTGGCATATTGAGTGTTCTGCAATGGCTAAAGCTAATTTAGGCGATACTTTAGATATTCATATGGGCGGAGTAGAGCATATTCCTGTTCACCATACGAACGAAATTGCACAAAGTGAATCGGCAAATGATACTGACTATGTTCACTATTGGGTACATAATGAACACCTAGATGTAGACGGTACCAAAATGAGTAAATCCTTAGGCAATGTTTGGAATTTAAGCACACTAACAGAAAAAGGTTACAATCCATTAGCATTAAGGTATTTCTTTTTGCAGTCTCAATACAGAAGCAAACAGAATTTTACCTTTGAAGGTTTAGATGCGTCTGTTAAGGCGTACGAAAGACTACAGAACTTTGTTAATAACTGGGCCAAAGGAAGTGAACAGACTCCAAGCCCTGACTTTAAAATAGACGAATCTTTAAAAGCTAAATTTGTAGAAGCCTTAGAAGATGACTTTAATATACCTTTGGCTTTGAGTGTAGTTTGGGAAGTTACTAAAGCCGATTTACCAAGTGCTACAAAATTAGCCACAGTTTTGGATTTTGACAGAGTGTTAGGCTTAAACCTAGATAAGCCAATTAATAATCCAGAAACTCTAGAAATACCGTTAGAGGTTCAAATTTTAATAGATGAAAGAGCTATTGCCAGATTAAATAAAGACTTTAAAAAATCGGATGAATTAAGAGATAGATTAAAAGCTGAGTTTGGATTGGTGGTTAAGGATACAGCAGAGGGACAAATTCTATCACCTTTATTATAAGATCATAGAGTTCTTCAGGAAGAAACCCCAAAGTCTTTAGAATATATAGTATAAAAGTAACTATTAAAAATAGTAAGAATTTTACTAACTTTAGGTATTGTTTTTCTGTCAAAATACTAGACTAATAGCTTATTCTAACTATTAGTCTAGGACCGCCCTCTAGTCTGTCAAGTTTTAGATTAGCCTTGCCACTCCCATCAACTTACCATCTTCAAATGGTCTTCCCATAATCTGTAATCCTATAGGCATTCCATCTTTATCTTTGCCTGCTGGGATTGCAATGGCTGGAACTCCAACTAAGTTAGCAGTTACTGTATAAATATCTACCAAGTACATTTGAACAGGATCATTTGCCTTTTCGCCTAATTTAAATGCTGTTGTTGGGCTAACTGGAGTTAATAAGCAGTCAACTTCTTTTAGAGCTGCTTCAAATTCTCTTTTTAATTTAGTTCTTACTTTACTTGCCTGCTTATAGAATTGATCGGCGTAACCCGCGCTTAATGAATATGTACCAATCATAATTCTTCGTTTAACCTCATCTTCCAGGTATTTGCTTCTAGATTCAACCATATTTTCTTCGTAGTTATCGCTTACTTTTTGACCATATCTAACGCCATCATAACGTGCTCTGTTAGAAGATATTTCGGCAGGTACTAAAATGTAGTACACACCAAGTCCATATTTAGTGCTTGGAATGCTAACTTCTTTAAATTTTGCTCCTTTTGCTTTTAATTCTTCAATTTTATTATCTATTGCTTGTTTTACATCAAGGCTTAAGCCTTCTCCATAAAATTCTTTAGGTAAGCCAATTGTTATGTCTTTTAAATTTAGATTATCCAGCTGGCTTAAGTAATTTTCTACTGCAACTTCTTGAGTTGTAGCATCTTTAATATCTTTACCTGCCATTACTTGTTCAAGTAAGGCCATATCCTTTATGTTTCTGGTAAAAAAGCCTGGAGTATCAAAACTTGATCCCATTGCACCAATTCCGTATCTGGAATTTCTGCCATATGTTGGTTTTATAGAATAGATTCCACAAAAGCTTGCAGGTAATCTTACCGATCCTCCTGTGTCTGTTCCTAAACTAAAGAATCCAACTCCAGCCAATAAGCTGGCAGCTGACCCAGAACTAGAACCACCTGGGGTTTTGGTAAAATCTAATGGATGTTTGGTAGGTCCGTATCCTGAATTTTCTCCTGAACCTCCAAATCCCCATGGATCACAGTTTGTTTTTCCTATTAAAATTGCACCTTCGTCTAAGCATTTTTGTAATACTGTAGATGTGTATGGCGCAACAAAATCCTTCATTAATTGAGAAGCAAATGTAGTTCTAACGTCTTTTACCAAGTATAGATCCTTTGCTGTAAATGGAATGCCTAATAATCTGAATTTAGATAAATCTTCACCTGCTTCAATTTTAGCGTCTATTTCTTTTGCTTTTTCTATGGCTTGGTCTAGGATTGTTATAAATGTGTTAATTCTTGGGTTAATTTCGTGAGCTCTTTTTAAGTGTTCTGCTACCAAATCAACAACCTTAATTTGCTTGGCTTTGATCTTTTCTACAGTAGAAATTAAAGAGTCAACTTCCGGTATAGGTAATGAATTTTCCATGGATTTAATTTATTAATACTTTGAATTTTAACTTAAGCAGTTAAGTTTTTACAGTATATAACTTAATTCAGACGAAATATAACTAACGTGTGGTGCTAAACACTGAAATAATCAAAGTTACAAAAGCTTATACCAATACTGATTGTTGTAAGGTATTTATTGCAACATTCAATCTGTCTTGACTAGGGCATGCATATTGTACGCCTTGTAATGAACAAAAATATTCTGTATTCTTATTAAGTATTGTTGTACTTATTATGTTTTAAATATGGGATTGCTAGACTTTTTCCAAAAAGGCGGAACAACGAATCCACAAGGAGATAACGTTAATCCACCTGCCGTACCTGATTTCGCAAGCATTCAGCAAAGTTATACTAACCAATCTTTGGCGAATGTTTCTTACCCGATGGCTAATCCATCGCCTTATGCAACTAATCCTGCACCTATAGTGCCACAGGCTAATGTAACTCAGGATCAAGCCCAGCAATATCCTGGATTACAGAATTTGGCAGTACCTTCCATGGAGCCACAGAATGCCGTAGCACCTGCACCAGTTATGGATATGGCAGCAACGAATATGCCTACTGTTAATACACCTACGGTACCTGATTTGCAAATGCCACAGGCCACACAACCGACTCAAACCGAAGAAAAGGACGTTCCTTCTTACGAGTATGTTGATCCAAGTAAACATCCTGTTTTACCAGAAGTTAAGCCTCATCAAGGTCATACAGAGACAATGCCTGAAGGCATTAAAGTTACAACATTTGAACCTGTAACTAATGCACCAGAACAAACTGTTTCTGAAGAAGCAGATAATACACAGGTGGAGCCAACTACAGATGTTCAGAACCCAACAGGAGAGCAGAACAATTTACCTGTACCCGATCAAGACACTGCAAATTCAATTATTAATGAGCCTCAGCCAGAAGTAATTAATAACTTTTCAAATAATTCAATTGATTCACAAATGAGTTCTAACAGTCTTGTTGGAACTCTTCCCGTAGAACCACTAGAAACAAATACACAGTCTTTAGATATTCCAACTGAAAATTCAATGACTAATACTACAACAGAAGTAAATGGACTTAATAGCACGACAAATAATGCGGAACTTCCGGTTACAGAAATACAAAACAATGTAGTTACAGAAGAGGTAAAAACCGAACCTGAGACTACTAATAATTTATCTGGATTAGAAATTGGTGTTGGAGAGTCTACCTTGCCATCTGAACAGAATTCTCAGACCGATACAATGCAGTCAGTTGCAGAAGTGAACGGGCCGGAAAACAATACAGAAGTTACAGCTTCAGCTGAAAATTCAGTTTCTGCAGAGCAAATGCCTTCCGTTCCTACGTTTGAGACAGGAATGCAAGTTGCACCACCATTAATGGATGAATTAGATTCCACAAATCAAAGTGTTGAAGAAATCTCAGCTGAGCCTATAACTACAACGGACCTAAATATGCCTGTACCTACTACTGTAGAAAATGTTTCAGAAACAGTAACAGAGCAGGCAGCAACTTTAATTGAGGCTAATGAAAATCCAGTTGTAATTCCTGCAGCAGAGGCTGCAGCTGAAGCAGCTCCAACGGCAACAGTTACCCCAATTAACTTTGAAATGTCCTATTTTAAAACTGTAGGTTTTATTGGTCTAAATTCTCAACCAAATTCTAAAGTTGTTGAAAAAATTACTGAACTTTCTAAGAGACTTTCTGAGTTTTCAGAAGTATTTATTATTGATTCAGCAAAAGGATATGCTAAGAGTGTCTTTGAAAGTGCTAAGGAAAGAGGAATTGATCTTACTGGAATGTATCTAAAGCCATTTCATTCAGAATATTCAGACGAAGCTGATCTAGGTGACTACGATAATTTTACTGTAATGATGTTCTCAAATACTGCAGATAAAATTAAAAATATTATTAAAGAATCCGATCTGTTGATAATGCCAGAAGTTTTTGGATTGAATAATCTAGGTATTCTATTCGAAGTTTGGTCTACTAGCAGTATGTACCCTGGTCAAAATAAGCCAATTATTTTATTAGGTAAGGGGTGGACAGCTATTCTTAGTCAGCTAAAAAATATGTTTAAATTATCAGATACTGATTTAAGCTTTGTTAATGTATGTACCACAACAGAAGAAGCATTAGCAAAAATTAAAGAATTAGACTCAACATTACTAACCAAAGAGGTAAAAGCACCAAGAAGAATTATTGATTTGAGAGAGGAAGATGACGAAGAAGGCTTATTCATTTAAGTAATTTCTAGGCAAGTAAAAAGGAAGCATTAAGCTTCCTTTTCTTATATCACTTAATTTCAAACAAGACCTTATTTTAACTTCAATTCAAATTTATAAATATTATTTACAGTATTTCCAATCTCGTCCTTTTCTTGTATTAATGCGTACATTTCGGTGCTGTTGTTCGCAAATAGAAGTTTATTTTCAATAAAGTTGAACTCAGTTAGTATTGTATTTACATTAAGCCCATCATAATCCATTAATGTAATCTTGTTATTACTGAAAAGTATTAGGTTTCTACCTGTGGAAGCAAATTCTAGGCTCGTGAATGCAGATCTTTTGATGGCTAGGTTAAAGTTAGACGTATCTAACAGATTATCTGCAAAGTTATCTTCAACGTAGAATGAATGCAGCTCGTCGTCTTTAAAGTAATTTATGAGCCTTCCATTACTTAATGCCTTGTAGAATGTTGAGTTTGTATCAATTACATCAATAAAATCTTTTTGAATATCAACATATAGCAAGGTTCCATCTGCATCAAGTATTAAGACATTAGGATTCTCGAAAGACGTATACACAGAACTTATTTTTGTTGGTAGAAGAGTCTTGATTTTGTCACTGAACACATAAGGCAGAGAAGACTTATTTGTATAGACCATCAACTTATTATTTTTTAAAAAATACACATTGTTTGCAGACACTGCAAAATTTGATAATGAGTCACTGCTATAGTCAATTAAGGAAATCTGTTTTACAGTTAAATCGTATTCAAATGAGTATTTATTATCTTGGGTAAATATTAGGGATTGAGAGTCTCTAAACCATTTTACATTTTCAGGATTAAAGCCTAGAGTCAAATTTAGATTTGTTCTAATTGAAGTATCAGCAATATTGTAAATATAGTAATTTGTTCCTACGTGTAGTATGAACTTATTATTATCTACCGAACTTTCAATAGTATATTCAGAATCCTTAAGCTCATTTCTTTGTTCAGTATTGAATTTTACAATTTGACTAATTTGCTGAGAATTCGAGAAATCAAGCAAGTTTCTAGTAAGCTTTATCCTCCAGATTCCATCTAAGGATGAATCATTTAATATTACATAATAAATAAATTGACCATCAGATGAATAAAATGTTTTATTAACATTTACAGTTGAAATCTTAGTGAAAGGAATTGTATTTGGATATAACTGTGCATAAACATCTTTTACAATACCAGATTCAACCTTTACTTGTTTTACCCATGGCGTGTAACCATCCTTTGTTAGCTTTAATGTAACTATTCCCGGGGTAATGTTAGTGATTCTGAACTCTGAATAACTTACTTCGTTATCGTTTATATATGCCTTTACATTATCTGTAGGAATTGAATTTATTCTAATAATACCAGTTTGAACAAAAGTTCCATCTTCGTTTATTGTTCTTCCTTGAGATATTATTAATACGATCACAGAGGCAATCAGGAAGAAACCTAACGATGCTAATGGTAATATTACTCTTATAATTGATTTAGTGAATTTAGTCATACTTTAGATATTGTAGTTCAAAAACTCTTAAATTTCATCTTACAAGTTGCTTTTCGCTCCATGTTACTCTTTTAGTATGTTCTTGTCCCAACATCATTCTTGTTGTGGACTCAATAAATGGAAGAAATCCGAATGTAAACAAAGAAATAATATTGAAAGGAACTTCAGCTATTAATATAGCTATATACTTAAGATAACTCATTTTTGCCGGTTTCTTTGGAATAATAAAAATCTTTACTATAGTGTTTGGAATTAGAAAAAGAGTAGCCAATGTTAGTAAGTTAGACACAGTCTGCGGAACTGTAATTGAAATTACTTGTCTACTTAGTTCATAATTTACAAGGAATACAATTGGAATGCCGAACGCAATTAAGAAACCAAGAACCTTCCAGAATATAAATACCTCAAATAAATGATAAATTTTTGTGGCTCTTTCTATGAATGGAATGTCTTTATTATTTAACAATTGTTTTAAAGCCAAAGGAAATGTTATTACACCCCAACCCCAACGTACATACTGTTTGTATTGATCAATGTGGTTTCTAAAGTAATTCTTATTGTAAACTGCATCCGCACTTAATGGTGTAAAGAATACTTCACACTTCCAATCTCCATTAAAATGGAAATAAGGTCTCCAGAAGAAAGTCGTATCGTCAATTCCTAGGGACGTGTCCCAGTAATTTACAGCTTTCATTACTCCTAGATTGAGAGTAAAGCAGGACCATGTTTCTCTTTTATTCTTTTCCAGCACCGAAGAGGATAGTACTGGAAGAGTTAGACCCACCATTAATATTCTTACAAGAATAGGAACATCCCAATAGTTATTATTAAAAGTGTATAAAGCTGTCTGGTAAAACTTTTGATTTCGTTTTTCTACTGTTAGCCATCTAAATGTAAGTGAGGCTAAATAATCTCTGCTAAATACCAAGTCTCCATCCGGTGCAGTTATTAAGAATTCATTAATATTTTCACCTTGCTCTTCAAGTAATTCGACACTTTTTCTGGTTCCCCAGGCTCTGTTTGCGGCAGCTCCAATTGCTTCGCCATCAATGTTTTCCGGGTGAACAAAAAAGAATAATCTGTTTCCAAAAACTTCGCCAAAATCTCTTTTAAGGTATTCTCCTCTCTTAGCATAATCAAGATCTCTTTTTGCTCTTCTTTCTTCAATTGAAACAGCTAAATATATAAGTTCTTTTGGGTAGTTCTGCTCTAAAAGAGCATTTATAGACCTTTTTATTACATCATATTCTTCTCCATAGTTTGCAATTACTATTAAATGTTTAGGCAATACACCACCCTTAGGTAATGTCTCAGGCTCAGGTAGAAGGTTTCTATCTAGTGATTGGCATTCCTTAAGCCAATCCTTTTTTGATGCTCTCCATACAAAAAAGTACCCAATAACTGTCCCAACTGAAAGAATAAAAGCTCGGTAAACCCAATAAACAGATAGTACAACCAATATGTTTATTATTAAATACGGAAACGAAAATCCTAACCAGAGAGGTGATAAAAGAAAAATCCAAATTAAAACTCCTGGAATAATTTCTAATATTCTTTGCAAAAATCTATCGTTAAAAGCTCTTTCTTTACTCATTATTTTAGTGTATTCGTGTTTATGTTAATATTTACCTATACTTAGATAAAGATCTTATATTATGCAAAATGACAGTAATCCTAATGCAGATAATACTACCGCGAATCAGCCCAAACTTCAAGCAGTAAGCAATAATCCGGCTTTAACAGATATGCAAAAAAAAATTAAAATAGAGGAGATATCCGAAGGACTTTTTAGAGCTACCACGGATAAAAGTAAGTATATTATCGAATATGATATTAATAAATGTATTGGTGCGGCATCGTGTGCGGCCATAGCACCATTAACCTTTTTTATGAATGAAGAAAATAAGGCAGAGTTAAGAAACGATGTTGATGATTTTGATGAAGACGAGGTTATCTTAGCGAGTGCACAATCTTGCCCTGTTTTTGCCATTAAAATAATTGAAAAATCTACTGGTACAGTGCTTTTCCCAATAGAGGAAAGTGACTAAAATGCAAAAAATAATAAATTACTTAAAGCCGGCAAAACACCTTATATTTTCTATATTGTGTGTATTGCCGGCTTTTCTAGCATTTTACCCAAGAACCTTTGTCACAATTGACGAACATGACTACTTATATAATGCCCAACTAATAGTAACTTCTGACTTAAAAACTGATTGTAGTCTTAATATTCCTGGACAGTGGCCTACTAACCTTGGTTACTGCATATCTAAATATAATGTAGGAACATCATTTTTTCTTATACCCGCAGCATTAACGACCTTAGAATTGGCAGCATTTATAACATTAACTGTATTTATTATAGGAATAATAATCTTTTACAGAATAATTGTAATTTATGGGATTGATAAAAGATTTATTTATTTTTTTGCTTTGTTTCCTGCATTTACGTTCTTTAGTAGAACGGTATTATCAGAAATGTATTCAATGGTCTTATTATTATCAATTTTCTACTGTTTCTTAAATATATCCAGAAACTGGTCTTATAAAGTTATAGTTGGACTACTAATTACACTGGCTCTTTATGTGCGTTATACGAATATTATTCCAATAGGAGTCATTGGAATGTACTTTATTTATGAGTACCAAAAAGGTGAAAGGCTTTCTGTGTTTTTGAAGAGATTTTGGATAGTACATATTACCTTTTTATTGGGGATAGTAAGCATTTTAATATTTAATTATATATATTATGGAGGTATGTTTAGATCGGGGTATTATTTTTCTTCGGAAGAAGGTTCAATTATTTGGGAACAGATACCCGCAATCTTCTTTAAATATTTTGTGTTATTAAACATGTTTTATCCTTTTTCGTTAATAATACTTTTTAGAACCCAAATAAAAAGACGTTTATTATTTATTTTAACGGTTCTGGGTGTACTTTGTTTTTATACACTTTTTAAGAATGAAAGCTTTCCAGGTAAGTTATCCGATGTAATATTAGGCCTAAGATTTATAATTCCTGTGTATCCATTTTTGTTGCTGCCATATTTTTACAAACTTAATCAATACGGATTATTTAAAAAATATAGGTTTTTTATGTATACTTCGATAGCAATTCTA
Organism: Patescibacteria group bacterium; assembly: GCA_016861265.1. Lineage (GTDB taxonomy): Bacteria > Patescibacteriota > Dojkabacteria > J137 > J137 > Brojett037. Next base: position 56,375 of record BOLA01000001.1, on the reverse strand, counting down.
GTAATTATTACGTTGCTAATAAATTATATTCACAACAACTATATTCTTAAATGAAAATAATTTTGCTTTCAACATTCTATAAACCTTCTGTTGGAGGTGTAGAAAGGCAGGTAGAAGAAATTTTTACCAACTTAACAAAAAGAGGGGTTAATGTAGAAGTCTATACAACAGATGCTTCTCATGGGAGTACTAAAAGACTTAACGCATCTAAGGAGAAAAATGTAAAACGCTTTAGGTACTTATTTGGATTTGGATATTTCTTTCGGTTCTCGCCGTTGTTAGTGCTTAACTTGCTTACAGCAAAATTTGATGTAATTCATGTACATAATTCACACGATGCACATCTGCTGCCCGTAATATTTATTAAGCTACTTAGAGGTAAGAAACTTGTGATTACAGGGCATAATCCCTATGTAGTTGATGATTCCAAGCGAAAGGCAAGATTGAGTAAAGGAGTTAAGTTCTTTGATTCAATTTTAAGAATCTTTTCCTTTGCGGTTGATTCGTACATTGCTCTTTTAAACTCAGAAAAGGAATTTGTAAGCGAATATTTAAATATAAAACCTGAAAGAATAACTGTAATTCCAAACGGTATAAGGGATGATTACTTTGAACAGGTTGAAGAATTGGATTCAGATAATATATTTATTAAGGAGTTTAAATTAAATAAATCTGACTACAAGTTGGTTTTAGGGTGTCTTTGCAGAATGGATTATGTAAAGGGAATTCAAAACCTTTTAAAGTCTGCAGAGGATAATAAAGACTGCTTATTTATATTTGCAGGTGGAGATGGTGGTTATCTGGAGCACCTGAAGGAAATATATAAAGACTGCAACAATGTATTATTTACCGAAAAATACATTAATGTGAAAAATTCAATGGGCTTTTATGCTTTTATAGATATCTTTTTACTGCCTAGTGTGTATGAACCCTTTGGAATTACTCTTGTCGAAGCAATGACCCAAGGCAAATATATAGTAGCTACAAATAAAGGTGGCGCACCCGAAATTATAAATAACGATTTTGGTAAAATTATTGATCCACTTGAGTTTGATAAATGGAGTGAGCATATTAAAGAGATTAAATTGAATAAAGACAAATATATAAAATTAGGAAAAAATGGCATTGCTAAAAGTTTCGATTACAAATGGGTTACAGTAATTGACCTATTAATTTCGGAGTATAAAAGAGTTTTGTAAAAGGTAATTTGCTAGTAAAATTATTAATATTCAAAAAATTTAAATTTTAAAAAATTAAATATGAAGATTCCTTCGTTTGTTTGGGTGATTCTAGTAGTAGTACTAGGTGTTGGCTTTTTGGCTTTTCTTGCTAATAATAAGAATGCGCAGTCCATGGCGGATGCAACCCTACCTGTGCAGGTAGAAGTATATATGGATTTCAACTGTCCGCACTGTGCTGATTTTGAGCCTACTGTAAAAGCTGCAAGAGAAAAATATGGAGAAAAGGCCAATATTCAATTAAAGAACCTTCCGTTTTTAACTTCAGGACAAACACCGGATACCTCTGTTGAATATTCTTACGCTCAAATAGCCGCAGCAAAACAGGGTAAGGGTAACGAGTACGCTGAAGGTTTATTTAAATGGGTTACCTTTGCAAAATCTCCAAACAATAATGTATTTACATATTCAGAAGACGAGAAAGCTCTATTCGCATCTTCTGCAGTACGTGTTGATGGATTAGCAGAGTTCCTAGGACTAGACCTAACTAAATTTAGCCAGGATAGAGTTAGCGATGAGGTTAAGGCAGAAATGAGAAAACAAAAGGAAGATGCTTTAAAGATAATGGGAGCACCATCTACACCTTCTGTATTCTTTTATGGAAAACTATTTAAAATGACAACATACGATGATTTCGATGCTAAAATTGATGCCTATATAAAACAAGCAGAGGCTAATCAAAATAAATAGTATATGAGATTAAATCGATTTTTTACCGAAAGAAAAAACCTAAGAATAGGCAGCTCAGTGAAGCTGCCTGATACAGATATTATTCATATTAGAAAAGTGCTAAGACTTAAAAAAGGTGATAGAATTTTAGTGTTCAATGGCGAAAGGGAATATTCTGCTATCTTAACCCTTGTTACTAAGGAAGTTGTGTTAGTTAAACTTGAAGAATTATTAAAAGAAACCTTTGAGGATTCGGATAAATTAAGATTTACTTTATTCCAGGGATTATTAAAGGCCGGCAAATTCGATACCATTATTGAAAAAACCACAGAACTAGGAGTTAGTAGTATTATTCCGGTGGAATGTGATTTTTCTCAAACAAAAGTTGATGTAGTAGAAAGAAAGCTTGATAGATGGAATAAACTTGCAATGTCTGCAGCAAAGCAAAGTGAAAGAATAGATGTTCCTGTAATTGAAAATGGAATAGTATTCAAAGAATTGGGTGCAGAACTTAAGAACTACGATAGAGTATACTTCTTTACCATTCCAAGAAAAAAAATACCAGAGTCACTAGAAGTTAAGTCTTTAACAAAGATCAAAGCAAATTCTAAAAGCAAGAAAATTGCTTTTGTTGTAGGTCCTGAAGGAGGATTTTCACCCAGGGAGCACGAGTGGGCAAAAAAATGGAAGTTAGAATTTGTGCATTTTGATGCTCCAGTACTGCGAGCAGAAACCGCAGCAATTGTAATTACTGGTTTAATGCACTTTATTTACTCAAAGTAGTTAAAACCAGGTACAGTTCATTTGAAGTCTTTAGACTGTAATTTTCTACCTTCAAATTGCAAATTTGGCATAACAATTCTATCTCTGAGAAAGACCAATATCTTTGCTTAATAAATGTTACTCTTGAATCAAGCAATTTATCTCCTTTGTAAATTTCCACTTCTTCTCTGGAAACCGAGGTATTAGTCTTTGCAAAATATTTTGATGTGGTCCACTTCATTTTGTATTTTAATTCGCCGTCAAACTTTATAGTCTCAAAATTGAATGCAGCAGGGTCTATAGAACTTGAATCATCAATGTTTATAAGGATTTGTCCATTTGGTTTTAGGAGACGTTTTAAGTTCTTAAGCAGTAGCAATGCATTGTTCTTTGTTAATGCTATTTCGTTAAATGAATTCCAGAATAGGGTTATAAGGTCAAACTTATCTGTAGTATTAAATTTATAAATGTTTTTATTGATTACATTTATTAGTTTTTTATCATCTCTAATTTTTAATTCATTTAACATTGGTCTACTTGAATCAATGGCAGTAACATTAAAGCCTAACTTACTTAATATTAAAGAATGTCTGCCTGTTCCGGCGCCTACATCTAAAATGTTACTGCCATTAGGTACTAATCTATTAATAAGACCAATTTCTTCGTCGGTAACATCAATACCCTTAAGCGGTGAACTCACAAGATTGTAGTATTTAGAAGTTATATTATTAGGATTCATCTTAGTCCCACTCACTAACTGGAAAATAGTTTATATCCGAAATATATTTAGCGTTGGCTAAAATCATGGCAATTCTATCTAGTCCCACACCAATTCCAGCAACATTAGGCATTCCGCTTCTTATTGCATTAATTAAATCATGGTCAAATGCTACTTCTTGAAGACCAAGCTTTTTTCGTGCTTCTGCTTCCTCTATAAACTTTTGATTCTGGTACTCTGCATCTATAAGTTCAGTGTATCCGTTACCAATTTCTTTTCCCGCAAGATAAATTTCAATTCGTTCACAGACTAATGGATTTTCTATGTTAACTTTAGTTAAAACGCATATTTGTTTTGGAAAATCGTAAACAAACACTGGCTTGTCCTTCGGTAGATTTGGCTCAACTTCTTTTTCCCACACCCACTCAAAAATTCTTTGCCAATCATCCTCTTGGCCAACGTTGTAGCCTTTTTCTATTGCTACTTCTCTAAACTGTTTATCAGCTTGAATTCTTTCTAAATCAATTCCTGCATATTGCATAAGCGCTTGTGGGATCGAAATTCTATGCCATGGTGCTGCTAAATCAATCTCTAGTCCTTGATAATTAATCTTATTATCGTTTTGAAATGGGGTAAGGTCTATTGGAAATCTGCCTAATTTCTGTTCGTTTTCTAAGCTTTCTTTTATATATTTAAAAATATAAGCAAATAGCTGCTCACAATCAGTCATTAGGTCTTTATAAGTTGCGTTTAAGTGATACCACTCAAGCATAGTAAACTCAGGTGAATGATTATCGCTAATTTCTTCCAAACCTCTTAATACCTTTGTAATAACAAAATGTTCACCAAGCCCTGCCGCTAAAATCTTTTTATTGTATGTTTCTGTTGTGGGTGTAATGTAGCCTATCCTAGACTTATTGCCTTTTAGCTCAATTTTGGTAGTTAAAACATCAAGATATCGTTCCTGTGGTAAAGCATTTGTTATTATTGGGCTTTCAAGCTCATGGTAATTTTTATTCTCAAAGAATCTTCTGCATGCCTTTATTAAGTATTCTTTAATAAAGTACCTTTGAAATAGTGTAGGATTTGATTTTAATTTTTGCCAAGTTTTTAAATTATCATTCATAATCAAATTCAGTTTTGTACTGCAAATAGAATTAACTTATTTAAACTAACATAAAAAATCCCCAATTTCTTGGGGATTGGTATTTATTCGTTAGCTTTCGAATAATATTCGTTTGTTTCCGTATTAATCAAGATTTTTTCACCATTCTTAATAAACAATGGTACTTTTACTTTTAAACCAGTTTCAACTGTTACTTCCTTTGTTGCATTGTTAGCGGTATCTCCCCTAACTGCATCAGGAGCTTCGATTATTTTTAATGCGATTTTTCCAGGCAATTGAACGTAAATAACTTCATCGTTATAGAAACTCATTACATATTTTGCGTCAGGTTGTAAATAATCTGTTCCTCCAGGGATTAAATCTAATGATACAGTAACTTGATCAAAAGTTTCAGGATTCATAAAATATGCATTTTCCGAATCTGCGTACAAAAATTGCATGTTTCTAGTAGAAACTTCTAATTCTTCTACCTTCTCACCAGATTTATAAACCTGGTTTACAAATTTTCCGGTTTTAATACTCTTTAGCTTAACTCTATTGAATGCAGAGCCTTTTCCCATTGCTCTAAATTCTTTTTCTATTAGAATGTGAGGCTCGCCATTGAATTCAATGATCATTCCCCTGTATAACTCAGATGTTGCTGCCATAGCTCAACCATAAAATTTAAAGTTGTTAACCCGAATTATCTATATACTCATTAAATATGCTATATGGCGAATTTATAGATTATTCAAGTTAATCGGGTTATTTTAACAAAAATACATGATTAAATCCAGATTGAACAATTTAAACCTGAGCAAGTATTTACATATTATTTACAAAGTATGTAATTGACATGCAGGGTTTTATTGGTAAAATCCTTAGCTTATTTTAATAAAAAGGGTAGAGTATATGATTCGAAATGTGTATATGGCTACATTTTTATTTGTGGCCTGGATTGCTAACTTTTTTGTAGTGGGAAGTGACGATTAACTATCTATTATAGGCACCTATAGCTTCCGAAATATTAGTATATCCGTCCATTTTTAAATATTTATCAAGACCTGAATTTATTTGTTTTATTAATTCCGGTCCCTCAAAAATCATTCCTGTAATTAATTGTACTAATGTTGCACCTCTTTTTATTTTTTCGTATGCATCTGCTGCAGAGAAAATACCTCCCACACCTATAATCGTTAACTTGTCTCCGTATTTTCTATGGGTATGTGTAATTAAATTGTTTGATAGTTCCTGTGTTGGAATGCCGCTTATTCCACCCTTTACATTTTCTGGAATACTATCTTTAATTAATTGAGGATCTCTTACTTTGGTAAGATTACCTATAATTACTCCATTCATTTTATACTTAACTATTACTTGTATTAATTTATCGAATTCTTGAATCGGTAAATTAATTGGCATTTTTACGTAAATAGGTTTATTTACTCTAATTTGAGTAAGTTTATTCAATAATTTTTCCAACTTATCTTCTGTAGTATATGGCTCGCCACCAAATGTATTAGGACAGGAAATATTTATTGTATAGTAATCTCCAATATTATTATCAACTAGATACTTAAGACATTCATAGTAGTCTTCTATTCCAGCTTGTTCATCCGAAGTACGTGTGCAGTTAGTTTTTGCAACAGATACTCCTATTACCATATCTGTTTTTAATGCATTCTTTATTTTTTGTGATATAACTTTAACGCCTTTATTCATTAATCCGTAATATACAACAAGAGCTTTTGATTTTTTTAAGCGATATAGTCTTGGCTTTGGATTACCTTCGTATTCTTCTAATGTAACAGAACCTACTTCTTCAAAACTGAAACCTACAGAAGGCAAAATGTTTAAGAGCTTAGCATTCTTATCGAAACCAGCAGATAATCCAACAGGATTTAAATACTTTACTCCATCCACAGTTTGAACAAGATTATTAGAAGAATAAGAGAGTAATAACTTTGTAAATCTTCGGGTAATTTTAAACTTACCCAAAAATATACCTGTTAGTGTAATCTGGTCATGAACAAATTCAGGATCAAATTTAAACGCGATTGGTTTAAAAATATTCTTATAAAGTAGGGTAAGCATGCATTAATTGTATTACTAATTTTTTATTTAGCAAGACTAATTAATCACAATTTTTACATAAACCTTTTATGTTAAGTTCAAAATCCTTTACTACTAAGAACTTTGGAATTATCTTTTTTATATCCTCCGGGTTTATATCTACTGGAATTATTTTGTTACAGTTATTGCAAATAAAATGCTGATGATAGTCGTGTTCTTTGTTTATTTCGTAGCTAGATACATTTTTTTGAACATTTACTTCTCTTAATATTCCTTGTTCAACATATAAAGCTATATTTCTGTATATAGTTGCCCTATCTATGTCTGGAAGGCGTTCAGTTACCTGATGAGCAGTTAGAAGATCGCCATCTTTAAACACCTCCAGAATTTTTTCTCTTTTTTGACTTTTTCTCATTATTAAACAAATTATAATGCGACACTGTTGCATTAGTCAATTAAGTAGTTTAAAATCCTATATCTAATTTTTAAGTCTAGCTATGGAATTTGTCCTGCCCATAATTGCATCAATTGCAGTTAGTCTAATATCCTTTATAGGAATTATTATTTTAGTAGATAAAATATATAAAGGCTTTTTTATTACCTCATTAATCTCATTTGCTGCTGGAACACTTATTGGAGATGTATTTATACATATGCTGCCAGATCATATAGAAAACTATGGATACGATATGAGCACAATTGCGGGAATAATAATAGGCATAATTATTATGTTTGTAGTAGAAGCTTATTTACACTGCAGCCACGATTCAGAACAAGAAATTGAGGTTATTGCAAACGAAAATACCCATAGTCATAAGGGACATTCTCATCTGGGTAAATTAAACACCTTTGGAGATGCAATACACAATCTTTTAGATGGCCTAGCAATAGGTGCAAGCTTTTTAATAAGTCCAGAAGTTGGAATTGCCACAACAATAGCTGTGATTCTCCATGAAATACCCCAAGAACTTGCAGATGTTTCTGTTATGGCCTACTCAGGTTGGTCAAAATCCAAGATTCTATTAGTAAACTTTATAACAGCACTAACCTCAATTATAGGGGTGATTTTGGTATTTATACTAAGAAGTTTAGACAGCTCCATTGAGAAATTTTTAATACCATTGGCAATTGGTCAATTTATATATATTGCATTGGCAGACTTACTACCGGTTATACATAAAAAGGCTGGGGTAAAAAAATATGTTATTGAAATAACTGCATTCATTGTTGGTGTTGCAATTATGTTTGCATTAACCTTATTCGAATAAAATTGGCTATTGGTTACTGATTCCGAGTTAATTCTTAGATATATTTATGTATAATCAAATATATTAAATTAGAATTATGAATAAGAGGCATTCAAAAGTATTAATAATATTAGCCCTTGGGTTATTCCTGGGAATAACTTCGTCGATAGGGGATATACTACCATTCGGAAGCGCATTTTTTATAGTAGGTGGATTTCTTAATACTGCTTCAGTGTGGTGTCTATCCGCATTTGCCGTGGGAACTAACTTTAAATCAAGAAGATATGCCATTATAGTACCCATAAGTTTTTTAGTACTTTCAATTCTTGGATATTATATTTTTGGTTATTTTTGGGGAGATAGAAGTGAGGTTCCAGTAATTACACTGGTTGCGACTTCATTAAGCTGGATGTTTATTGCATTATTTGTAGGTGCATTGTGTGGGCTATCTGGAATGATAGCAAAACACTCTAGAGATATTAAAAAGAGAATGATAGCTGTAACAGTACCAATGGTAATTATTATTACTGAAAGTATTATTTCGTTAATACAATTGCTTCCATATTTATCGACTAATAGCAGTAATTTTATTCCTTTTTTAATACTATCAATTTTAATTTTAGTTGCACTATCAATTCCATTTTTTGTTTATAGAAACAAACGAATATCTTTATACAATATGATCTTAGGGTTAATATTAAGTATTGTAGGGGCATTAGTACTTATGGGGATTAGTACTATATAAAAATTTGTACAAATCCGTTTTGTAATTGTATATAATAACTTTAAGTAATTATTAATAATTCATAGATGAGTAGAAGAAATATTTTAATCGTAGCAGGTATATTAATTTTGGTAGCTTTAGGTGTGGGTGCCTATGCACTTATTCAGTCTATGAATCCAGTTCGAACTGACTTAATTCAAGTTAGTGACTTCTCTGAAGTGGTTACTTGTGAGCTAGATACAAAAATATGCCCTGATGGAAACATAGTGGTGAGAGACACAACAAATGGATGTGATTTCTACGAATGCCCTACAGATAGTACTAATACTTCTGAAACATCTGACTCAACAGTCTGTACTCAAGAAGTAAAAACATGCTCAGATGGTACAGAAGTAGGAAGAGAATCCTCTAGAAATTGTCAGTTTAAACTTTGCCCTGACGGTACTCAGTTAAATTAAGCGGTAAGTACTTGTGGTAAATCCTGGGACTGGGGTATAAATTTAATAGAAACTGAATTTACACATTCACGTACATTCTTATCTGTTAAGTTTTCTCCAATAAATTCATGGCCTAAATGCGCTCCACAATTACTACATTCTATTTCTGTTCTAACTCCATCGGGATCTGGAAGTCTTTTTAATGCATTTGGAAAATTATCATCAAAGGCTGGCCAACCGCAGTGAGCATCAAATTTAGATTTTGAGGAAAAAAGCGGCAGATTGCATCTTCTACAAATGAATGTTCCTGGCAGATAAAAGTTATCGTATTCACCTGTAAAAGGGTACTCAGTACCTTTGTTAACAATTACATCTTCCTCTTCTTTTGTTAGTGAATTATATGCCATAAGATATAATAAAATCTAATAGTATATTTTACTATTTAAGCTTCGGCAGTAACAGGCGCACTCCTTAGTGTATGGAATAAATTACTTCTAATACTTTGCTGGTCTTCAGAAGGATTAACAATTGAATCAAGTAGTGCATCTTGGTCTATCTGCTGAAGAATATAGTGCATGTGATGTTCCATATTACTTGGTGTATAGTAAACAAGTCTAGCAAATTCTTTTGTAACAACAACCGGTAGAAATCCACAATCTAAAACATGCATACCACTTGGCAATACAACATACCTGGATGTATATGTTCCTGTCGGCTCACAAAGTTCATCAATATCTTGAAGAATGTTTGGAACGAAAGATCGACAGGGTATTTCTCTTTCTACATTATTTTGAACAGCTAAATAGCCAGCCAAATCCTGTCCCAAAGCATTTTTATTCAGTCCCACAAACAATACTTTTACATTAGGATAGTTTTGTTGAACATAATTCCTAAAAATTAAAATATCTTCAGTTCCCATAAACGAGAATTCATCAAAATGAATAACAATCTTCTCTGTAGGGGAAATATTTAAGCTTTCAAAGAAGGCTAAATAGTTTTCTGTTGAGTAGGGCAAGGCTTCTATTCGTGTAAAGCCATCCGGTCCAACTATTTCGCCTTCTCGTTCTTTTCGCCCTCTAAGTGTAATAAAGGCTTTCTTTTCTACTATTCCATCGGAGTCACCTGATTCTTCGTCTTCTTCGTCAGATTCCACCATGAAACTAGGAACAATTGGAATTACTCTGTAGCCCAACTCTGAAAGATTAGAGCAAACTTCGGCAGCTAATGTTGATTTCCCAGCATACATTGCGCTTGTAATTGAGAAAAATTGTCCTGCGGATTGATCAACATCTTGAGCTAGGCCTAGAGCTTGTTCAGCGTAAATTGCTTCGTGCCTTTGTCTGAATATTTCAACTTGATCCTTACTAGGTTTAACTGGATTAAATAGAAGTTTATTAATTTGTTCTTCGGTCCAACTATTTTCCAGCGCGTATAAGATAATGCTTAATAATGCTTGGTAACCTGATGAATCGAACAGACTAAAATATTCAGAGGATCTTAATTCCTCAATTTTAATTCTTATTGACGGTGGAATTTCTCTACTCGCAAAAATTGAATCTAGTGTTTGAAGATCTAACATAAACAAATGAAAAAATTTAATAGGTTGCGGTATTAATTTATCACAGACTTTTAAAATTGAATATTGTTAATTTAAGAAAGATTTGTGTACTGAATCTTTAGAAGGATCTAAAGGGATTGCAATGCTAATTTGTTCATCCTTTTTTATCTTTGTTTTTATAAAGCTTTCCGGACAAGTATCTAGATTCCAATTTGCACAAGTGCTCCAGTTATTATCAACTCCACCTCCATCCCATGTTTTAGCTGCTGCATTTACGGATAGTGGTGCTTATAAAAGACCACTCACTACTAAAAACTGTACAGCTATAAGAAACGTTGCCAAGAATCTGACTATTCTAGATGCTTTTGTAGGCCTTATTTCATCTGCAAAGTAGGAAACTACATTGTGTTCAAATTCGAAGGCTTTCTGTTCCTCTTTTTCAAAAAATAAATCAAGACTTGTTCCAATCAAGAATCGATAATAAAACAACTTAGTTTTTATTTTAATTAAGTTCAAGATATTGCTTTTAATCTTTTTTCTATAATTTATATTCACATTTTTCTAAATTTACATAACAGTTGCTTTAATTTAGACATAGAAATCCATATTTCAGTATATAAAATTTAATTAAAGAATTTAACAGAATTTAGAACGCTAAAGTTATGGAATAAGTGATAAATCATCGTATACCTGGGCATTCTTAATTAATAAAATTTATTTAATTCCATGACAATGGTTGTTATGTTGTTGTTATAATATTTAAGACGATACTTAAATTCTAAAAGTTAACACCATGGCTACTGCAGAACTAAAGACAAAAGCGACTTTACTAAATGTAGATGATTTTCTGGAGTCAATTACAGATGAAAACAAAAAAAATGATTCAAAAAAACTAGATAAAATAATGCAACAGTTAACGGGTGAAAAAGCTGTAATGTGGGGAACTTCAATTATAGTGTACGGCAATGAACACTTAGTTTATGAAAGTGGAAGGGAACTCGATTGGATGAAAATAGGGTTTTCGCCTAGAAAACAAAATCTAACCTTGTATGTACTAAGGGGAGGTGAAGAAAATTATAAAGATTTATTGGATCAAATGGGTCTTCATAGCTGCGGCAAGGGGTGTTTGTACATTAAACGACTAAGCGATGTTAATGTTGAAGTACTGAAAGAATTAATTAAAAGATCACTTACATTATGAATAATATACAAGAATATAATAATTTGCTTGCAGAAGATAGAAAATCAATATGTACTTTTTTAGCAACATTCATTGATAAAAACCTTAAATCTACAGAAAGTAAAATTTGGCATAGAAACCCTGTATGGTTCATAGATGGTAATCCCGTTGTAGGATATGCAAATTTAAAAGATTCCGTTCAATTATTATTTTGAAGCGGACAGTCATTTAACGAAGAGAACTTAAAGGCAGAAGGTACTTTTAAGGCTGCACAAATAAGGTATACAGATATTAGTCAAATTAACGAATCGGATCTGAAGCGATGGCTTAAAAAGGCTTCAGAAATACAGTGGGATTATAAAAATATTGTTAAAAAAAGAGGAGTCTTAGAGAGGCTACAATAAAGCAATAACGCAGTTTAGGGAGTAGAGTTGGAACTATTTTTACTTATCTCTAAAACTTTATTAATTCTATATATTGCCTTCGACATATTACGCATGCCTTGTCCTACAGGATAATAAGAAGGATATACTTTTACTTGATCCCCACTGGGTATAGGTAGATATTCAAATTCGTCAGTTGTATATTTTGATACTGATACGGGTCTGCCCAATAATACTGAGTTAACTTGGTTTCCCAGTGCAAGAATTAGTTTGGGTTTTATATAGGTTATTTCTTCAATCATTAGTGGTAAATATTCTTTATAGATAGAATCTGATAAGTGTTTAGCATCGTCTTGTGTGCATTTGGCAATATTTGTTATATAGATAGATTGCTTTGCAACTTCATTGTAAACTTCTTCTGCAAAATCGTTTGTCCATTCACTAGGTTTAATTGTTTCAATTTGTTTTAAAATTTGAGCATCCTTAAACAACCCTAACTTATTAAATAATCGCCATACATTCTTTGTTCCTAACCAAGGTGCTTTTATTCCCTGCCAATTAGGACTGGAGGCTATATTCTTAGCAGTAGGATTCATGAAAATAAGACAAATATTTGGATTATTTATTTCACCAGCACCGTATATAGAAGTTAAGTTTTTACTACCATGTATTTTGTGAAGATTATCAAATCTTGGAAAAAGTTCAGTAATTTGCATTTCTAAATTATACACTAATCCTTATATATTCAATCAGACCAATACTAACGACTATAAGTACACAGAAAGGATATTTGAAGAAAAAAGCGGGTAGCGGGAATCGAACCCGCCTCTTCAGTTTGGAAAACTGACATAATGACCGATATACTATACCCGCGTCAATACTAAAGCACATAGAGTATATCAAAAGTAGCCCATAAGTCAATAAAGCATTCCTATGGTAATATTTATAGTATTTTTTAAAACTAGCTATGAACACCAAATGGAATTTACAACTGCTTTTAACTTCTGAGGACCCTGAATATATAGAATCTTTAAAAAAACAGGTTCGTAATGCTTGGCAGGAGTTTATAGAAAAATGGTTAAGCAATACAGAGTATTTAACTAGTCCTGATACACTTAAAAAGGCATTGGATGAGTATTCTACACTAAGTGAGAAGTATGGAATTGACTCAGGCCTAAGTTTCTATTTTGAACTAAAAGATGCCTTACAACAAGGTGATCCTTCAATAAAAGCCCACATTAATAAGATTGATGAATTTGCAACAAATTTAGCAAATGACCTTCAATTTTTTACCCATAGGCTCTCAAAAATTGAGTTATCTGCACAGAATACATTTCTAGATGCCCCCGTACTTGCTGAATATAAGCATTTCTTAGAAAGACTATTCAAAGAGTCTAAGTATCTACTTACTGAAGAACAAGAGAAGGTTGTTGCGTTACTGTCCAAGCCAGCAAAGTATAATTGGAGTCAAATGGTTGAATCTTTTATTGCAAATGATTCTGAAGAGGTCCTTACAGAAGAAGGTAATATAGAAAAAAGACCCGTTTCGTTAATTGGCCCAATGATAGACACTAGAAACGTAGCAGTAAGAGATTCGGCTTTTGAAGCATTGTTGAAAATTAGAGAAAGATGGGCTCCTCTTGCGGAAAATGAAATTAATTCAATTTTGGAATACAAAAGAAATTCTGATCAATTAAGAAGTTACGAAATACCGGAAGCGAGCAGACATTTAGCCGATGATATCGATACCGAGGTTGTAAATGCTATGGTAGAAAGTGTTAGTTCGAAATTTGGTCTGGTTCAAGATTATTTTAGATTTAAAGCCGGTCTTGTTAACAAAAAACAACTCAAGGCACACGAAGCATTATTGGGTTTAGAATATTTAGATGAGAATGTTGATCCAAATAATGTTAAAGAGTATACACTTGACCAAGCAGTTGATTTAGTGGCAGACGTAATGAAGAATTTAGACCCTGAATTCGAGCAAATCTACAGAAAATTTTTTGAGGATGGAAGAGTAGATGTATATCCAGCAAAAGGTAAAGTGAACGGTGCATTCTGTGCAAGTGTAAGTAAGAACCTCCCAGTTTATATTCTTTTAAATTTTACAGGAAAGATTCAAGACTGTTTAACACTGGCACATGAAATGGGACACGGAATAAACGATGAATTAATGAGAGTACAAAATGAGATTAATTATGGCACAGTTCTTTCTACTGCAGAAGTTGCCAGTACGTTCATGGAAGACTTTGTCTGGCAGAAAATTTATAAAGACTCTAACGATGAACAAAAGTTTATTCTACTAATGCAGAAAATTGAAGACGACATTGGAACAATATTTATGCAGGTAGCATGCTATATGTTTGAACAGAATTTACACAGTAAATTTAGAGAACATGGTTACTTATCCAAAGAGGACATTAGCGAAATCTTCCTTAACTCATTCGCTCCTTTATACGGAGATGCAATTGATTACAAACCTACAAAATATAAATGGGTAAGTTGGACCCATATTAGAACTTACTTTTATGTTTATTCTTACGCAAGCGGTCTTCTAATTTCAAAATCATTACAGAATAGTGTAAAAAAAGATCCAAAGTTTATTATAAAAGTTAAAGAATTCTTGAGTGCGGGTACAAGCAAATCACCTAAAGATATTTTTCTTGATCTAGGAATTGATATTACTAAAAAAGAGTTCTGGGACAATGGGTTAAAGGAAATAGAAGATTTAATTAATCGGGCTAAGCAATTAAAGAGTAAATAAATTGAAGGAAGTATATATTATTTGCACAAATTGAATAACCAGATATAAAATAGTTTTATGACTTTGTAAAAGTACTGTAATTAAATTTATTTATACTGAATTATATTAAACAAAATATATGGTCGAAATTAAAAATATAACTAAAAAATATAACCAAAATACTGCAGTAAATAATCTCAGTTTAAATATAGACAAGGGACAAATTGTAGGCTTACTAGGTCCGAATGGGGCCGGAAAGAGTACTACCATGAAGATAATCACCGGTCTAATAATTCCCGACGAAGGTGACGTACTGATAAATGGCAAAAGTATTAGAGATTTTCCTGCTTATGGGAAAAAAAGAATTGGTTTTATGCCTGAAAGCAATCCGCTATATAAAGAAATGCTTGTTAAGGAAGCAATTGAGTATTCACTGAGTCTAAACAATGTTAGTAAGGATAAATATAAGGAAAGAATTGATTATGTTGTTAAAGCAACAGGTCTAGAAAAAGTATTCTACAAACCAATATCGGAATTATCTAAAGGATATAAGCAAAGAGTTGGATTAGCGCAAGTTTTAGTTTCTGACCCAGAGATTCTAATATTAGACGAACCTACAGAAGGTTTAGATCCAAATCAAAGAGGTGAAATTCGAAACTTAATTATGGAGCTTGGTAAGAACAAAACAGTGATAATTTCTACACACGTTCTTCAAGAAGTAGAGTTAATGTGTAATAGAATTGTAATTATTAATAAAGGTGAAGTGGTCAAGGATGGATCCAAGGAAGATTTTGCCAAGGATCAGCTTAAAAACACTACAATTGAATTAGTCATAAAATCTAAATCGAAGCCAACAATTAATATAAACGCTACTCAAGTTAAACTTATTGGCTCGAAAGATAGTAAACATCAATTTGAAATAAAAGGTGGTAACGTTGAAAAAATAATTGAAGAAATCAATACCAGAGCTAAAGAGAATAACTGGCAAATTTATGAATTAAAAATTGTAAATCAAAACCTTGAAGAAGTATTTAGATCACTAACATTAAATAATTAATATGAAAAAAAAGAAATTTAAATTTAATAAAGCAATACTATCTTTAATTGCTAGAGAATTAAAATCGGTAATATTTTCGACCACAGGACTTATTGTGGGTCTGCTATTTATATTAGTAGTTGGAATACTTGTGTTTGGGATTGGTCAGTTTTTAAAATTCGGGACCAACGATTTAACTCAGGTTTTCTCTTACATGGTTTTTGCAATGGCTATTGCAATACCAGCTCTTGTAATGGGATCAGTATCGAAGGAAAAAAATAATGGCACTATTGAATATTTGTTATCAAAACCAATTTCCGAACTTGAGTTGCTATTCTCAAAATTTGTATCATACTCCATCTTATCCACGGCATTAATACTTTTAACATTACCATTTACAATAATTACGGCAAATTATGCGGGTGTAGACTTTGGACAAGTATTTATGCAGTACTTAGGTGCAATTGTGCTTGCCATCGCAATTGTTAGCGTAGGAATTGCTGTGTCCACTTTATTTAAGACTGAAGTAGCGTCCTTTCTTACAACTGCAGTTATTGTTGCATTACTAATTGTGGCAGGGTCAAGTTTTGTGTCTACGCTTCCATCTGGAGTTTCGACTTTACTAGAAAAAATAAGTCTTTTGTCTCATTTTCAATCAATATCAAGGGGAGTCCTTGATTTAAGAGACTTATTTTACTTTGTAGCTTTCATATTTCTATTCCTATCAATTGCATATTATCTACTAATTAAAGATAAATACCCAAGTAATCATAAATATTTAAGGAATAGTAGAATAGTTACTGTATTGTTGGTGATTATTGCTGGGCTAGTAGGTACGTTAGGACAAGTAATACCGGGAAGATTAGATTTTACATCTGATCAAAGATATACGCTTTCTCCGGCAACCACAGCAGTGGTAAATAATATAAAGGACCCTTTATACATTGATTACTATGTGTCATCGAATTTACCTATTCAATTTCAAAATGAATTGAGACGAGTAAGCGATTTACTCACAGATTATTCCAAGGCATCTGCAGGAAAAATAAATGTAAGCACTAAAGAACCAGATAAAGATGAAAGCGTAAAAAACCAAGCCGAATCAGCCGGTATAACGCCTATTCAATTTTCAGTTAACTCTCAGGATTCATCCCAAGTTGTTGTTGGTTACTTTGGAATAATTCTAAAATATCAAGATAAAAATGAGGTATTAAATTTTAATACAGCTGTTTTAACAGATTTAGAGTACCAGGTTACAAAAAAAATTAAGAAGTTGGCAGAAACTGAAAAAAAGCAGATTGCGTTTGTAAGTAACAATGTAATGCATTCTACAAACAGTGACCTAACTCAGCTATATTCAGAACTTGTTGATTTATTTGATGTCCAGCAACTTGATCTTTCTAACGATTCAGCTCTAATATCTAGCGATATAGATGCAGTAATAATACCTGGTGCAAATCAACCATTCGATGAACAATCCATACAAGCATTAAAAAACTACTATAATAATGGAGGTAGTGTATTCTTACTTACTGATGCCGTAGATACTAATTCGGAGACACCCACTGTTAATCCTAACTCTTTAGCCACTTTATTCGAGGATGCGGGTATAAAAGTTAACAACGATATTGTTTATGATCTAGAAAATAATAATATTATTGCTCTACAATCCATATTCTCACCTGTTATATTTAATTTCCCTCAGTGGATTGTATCAAAGCCAATTGAAAATAATACGAATATAAACAAGGATGTATCTGCTGTATCACTTCTTTGGGCTTCTTCAATTACGACTACGCAAAAAGAAGGCCAAACGATTTATCCTTTACTTGAGACTGGAAGTAATTCAAATGTACAAACAGAAGAGGAATTTAATACTTCATTTGAACAAAATTGGAATGCAAAAAGTACTGATGCTAAACAAACTGTAGGGGTTGCAATTGAAAATTCTAAAGGTGGAAGAGGAGTAATAATTTCGGATACGGACTTTATTACAGACAATATATTAGAAGCCCTAGCCCAGAGACAGGAACAGAATAAAGAAGTTATATCTTTTACACTAAATTCAATTTCATGGTTGGTTCGGGATAGTCTTATTGGTAGCATTAAAGCCAAGACGAATTCAGCTAAACCATTAAATTTAAATAATTCACAACAACTAACATTTGTTGCGGTTAGCATGGGCATTCCTGTATTAATATGTGGTTTAATCTTTGGGATAGTAACGGTAAATAGGAGGCGAATAGTAAATAGAAATTATTCAATTTAATGATAAAAAATACTGCTGTACCAAAAAAGCTAATATTTTTTGCTTGTGCAGCAGTATTAATTTTAGGTGTATCACTAATAGATTTATGGGCTAAAAAGAAAGATAGCGCCTATATTACTGAACCATTGTTTGAAAATATAAAACTGGATGATATTCAGAGCGTTGAATATAAAACTAACAATGCGCTTCTGTTTTTTTCTAAAAATAGTCATAATTGGAGTATTAATAGTAAAGCAGCATCTAACCGAATAGTTGAGATTACTCTTTCAAAATTACTACAGATAAATATAAACTCCCTAGTAACTTCTGATTCAAATACATACGCTAATTACCAGGTAGATGACTCTGCCAGTTATTTAATAATCTCCACCAAGTATTCGTCAGTAAAAATATTAGTGGGTAAAGTTAATTCTGACGATGAAAACTTTATAAGATTTTTTAACACTAGCAAGGTTCTAAGTACAGACACAAGTATTGAATCAATATTCGACTATGAGGAAGACTTTTATAGAGATAAGACTATAACTAGAATTGACCCTAATTCAATAACTGAGTTTAATATTAACGAGAATAAATATAAATTGGTATATTCAGTATGGTTTAAAAATAGTAAGACAGTGGAATTCGAACAACTCAAGAATATTCTATACTACATATCTAACATAGAAGGGACATCTATTGCCTCGCAACAAATCACTAATTTACTGGTAAACACAACACCTGTTTTAGATGTATCTATAAATAACGAGTACAAATTTGAATTTTATATACTAGAAGGGAATTATTACGTTCATAAACAAAACTCAGAATATTACTTTCAGGTGCCAGATTCTGTTTATCAACAAATAAGTACTGAAGATTCTAATCTGTAATCTATTTTGCTCCTCTTTTTCTAGAGTCTTTTTTTACTCCCAGTAAATTTTCTGAAGAGTTAACATCTCTGTTTATTTTTATAATTTTAATTAACCCCCTAACAAATCTTAAAAAGAACACCCCTCCAACAAATACTAGTAAGATTATTCCAAAATAAAGCCAGTTTAAGTTAAAAAAGGTTATTCTATTAACCGAAGTTTTACCAGTAAGTGTATCTGTTACCAATGCTTGAGCTGTATATGGTCCAATATCAAATAAATTAATATTAGGCCAAGATGCTGTAACTTTATAAGTTTTTTGTTCTCTTAATGTCTGAAGCGATTCGTTAAGTACAGTTGTATAAACAATCTTACCGCTTGGGTTGATTATATTTAGATTAATTAGTGGTTTAGAGAACCCCGATGCGTTCTCCACGTTAAGGTTTAAATTCACCTTATTCTCGAAAATTAATTTGGAATCTGAGTAGAATTCCTTAATTCTAGTGCCTAACTCATTATTAAATAAGGATTCTACATATATACTAACTGCGTAGGTTAAGCTTAAGTTAAAAGTTGATTCTCCTTCAGAGGTGTTAACCAATTTAATTAGAATTGCTTTTGAATACCGACCCGGAGTGGTGTCTGTAGGGATTTTTACGGTATATTCAACCTGTAAATCAGAGTTTGCATCAAGAATATGTTTAGTTGAATCTATACTAAACCAGTAGAGATTACTTTCGTTGGTAACCTGACCATCATTAAGATCCGCTTCTTTAAATTCTATATTTAAATTGTTTTGCTCGTTATTTCTTATTGTAAAAGACCCCTTATATTCTTGTTCCACCTTTAGTTTTATATCGGCAGATATGGGAGCTAGTGTAATGCCTTGATTAACATCGGCTTTAACTAAAGCATATGGTAATAATGCTACAAAAAAAATTATTAGACTTAGAACTTTAATCTTCACTTGATAGTTTTCTTGCTCTTAATTTAAATATAATTAAAAGTATTACTACAAGAATAATAACTGGAATACCGATTGGAATAATATATATACTCACAGTTTGACTATACACATTATTTTCTAATCCATATAAAAAATCCAATTTTGCTTCGAATCTTCCAAATGTGAATCTATTTAATAGTACTTCTTTTGTAAAACTCCTTAGCGAAAATGCATTTACTAGTTTACCATCCGAATTAAATGATGATGTTAATTCTTCAGGTCCAGTTCCAAATACCTTTTTTATAGTAATGACACCAGTAGGTGTAATAATCTGATTACTATTATTCAAGATTACTACAGAGAAATCTACTGAATTAGTAATTATATTATAGCTAACATCGTAGGAATCTAAAGTAATCTGTCCATAACTTATACCTTCTACACCAGCAATGTTTACAATAACAGGAACACCTATGCTTTGCTTAATTATAGTTTCGGACTTTATAGAAACACCAGAAAATTTTCCTTGAGTTTCAAAGAATATACCGAACAAATATCCTCCTGGTTTAGTATCTCCAGGAATATTAAGCTCTAATTTATATTCCGTTTTTTCCTTCGGTTTTAAAACTACAGAATTCTTAAAGTTCCTAATCCAGTTTAATACCGTTTCGTCTATAGTTGTATCAAAGGATATTTCTTGATTGTTATTTAGTAGTTTAAAACTCTTCAGTGTAACAGAGAGTTTAATATCTTGGTCCTCGTTGTTAAGGAGTGTAAAATTTAAAGTGTCCTTATCGTTTCCTTTAAAGTTTCTCTGAATCTTAACAGGACTCACCGAAATTCCGTTACCATTACTCTGAGTTTCGGATTGAGCATATATTGGGATTATAAGAGGTTGTGCGAACACACTTATTATTAAAGTAATTATTACCAGAACTTTTAAATACTTACCATTTAACCTCATAAGTTTGTGAATGCAGTGAATGTTAATACATCTGAATAAGTGTCAGCAGGTGTAGCTGTACTCGATTTTGCTCCTAATTCTATTGCAATTCTTGCCGTATTTCCCGATCTAACTGGAGCAGTTGAATTAACAATTTGGGATGCTGTACCGGAGCTGCCACTTACTTGTCCTATATCTCCCGGAGTACTTGAATTAAAGGGTGATGTTGCCGTAAAGCTACCCAGAGTTGCTGTACCTAACGATGAAACTCTTAATCCATAACCTGTAGTAGTGCCTAACAAATTTAGGTTTGCTGTTGCAGATAGAATATCTCCGCTACCCGATACAAGCCCGCCTATAGAATCTCCTCTTGAACTTTGTACCAGAATTCTAAAACCATTAACCGAATTAGTACCCGCTTCAATACATACAAAAGGAATTGAGTTCCCACTAATAACGGGTACTCCCGGGTACAACTGACCAAAGTTTACTGTCTGATTTGCAGGAGTGGTTTGAGTATTGTTATTACAATCAGATGTAACTGTATCAATTCCCATTAGTATACTAGTAGATACATTTGCTTCTAAAGAAACCTGGTCTACGTTTGCTGAACTTGAATCGCCTAAAATGATTACAGATAGTTGTCCTGACTCTGTTGCGGTATCGACAGTCATATTATAGACGGTATTTGTGGTAACGTTAGGATTAGTGACAGTATGATTTGCACCATTAGTGTAAAAATTCACTCGAATACATATGCCAGTAGCTAAAGTGCCTGTACCCGAAGTAATAGTAAATACTGTATTACCACTCTTATTTACTCCCCAAGTAGAACCAGATGGGCTAGCTCCAAGTGGTTTATTGGTAAACGTAGCTATGCCGCAGATATTAGTTGAGCCCTCATCCAAGCTCATATCTGTGTGGTCATAAAGTGATCCGAAGGTAAAAGCCGATGGAAATGTTACTGTAAAGGCCTCTCCAGCATTTATAGGATCGGTCAATACAAAGTAAACACTATGCATTGAATTCACATTTGCAGCAATTCTGCCTAGATTATTGTATATACCTACAAGTCTTGAGGCTTCTATTTTTACACTTGGTACAAAGAATAATAGGGCCAGTAATATCAAGGCTAAAAATTTTAGTTTAAATTTTTCTAAAAGCATTAATTTTTCTTAGAGATTCTTTTTAGCGCTTTAAGTTCTCTAGATTTTCCTGTCTCTAATTACCACTAGAATAACTATAGCTAATATAATTGCAACTACAGTCACAATTTTCCACGGAATAATCCATACATACACAGAAGATACTATCTTAGGACTAACATTAAATGTTACACCTAATCTTGCTTCGTATTGTCCAAATCTAAAGTGAGAAACTTCGTAAATAATTTCTTGTAAAAAATCTCCCCTAGGATAGTCTTTGTCTACCCAAACACTATTAAATCGTCTTAATGAGTTGGGGTAGATATCAAGATTTGAATCATTAAACTCAATTACTTCTTTTTTTCCAAGACCAATAAGTTCTATATAACCAACCTTTAATGTTTCTTGATAAATAATCGGATCTATTTTCTATTAAAGTAGTGAATTCTATATTATCGTAATTGAAAACTGGTATAGTCTGAGTAGCTGAAAATTCTTGAAGTAAAAGATCTTCATAATACTTACAGCTTTCGTTGTTTTCTCTTGTTGTATTAATATGTACTTGACTGATTACCTCATTATTTACGGATACATTCGATCCACTATCTGCTGCGTTATCAGATGCAACTTCAGACACCGCAATTCCTGCAAGCTTTGTATCACAAGACGAATTTTGAGGTAGTGTTAAATTCCATTTTACTTCAATTGTTTCCCCTGGATTTACAGTAACTTGATCATCAATTATTTTAATCCAATTTGCAGCATCTAGATTGTTAGTGGCATCGGGCTCATAGAAAATTCTCTCATTATTCTCTCCAACTTTCTTTACTCCAATTGGTTTTATTTTGTATGTTAATGGCTTCTCCTGATTTGGAGTAGAGTATATGACTAATTTTTGATTATCAAGATTTGAACTTTCAGTTTCTAGGTAGTATTTATCGGGACTTATAACAGCAGCTTTAAGTACTAAAGCAAGAAAGTTGCCTGTCAAACTAAATGCGACTATAAATAAAATTGCTCTGTAGAGTTTTCCCTTAGTTATCATTTAATTTGTATATGCCCTATATGT
Organism: Patescibacteria group bacterium; assembly: GCA_016861265.1. Classification (GTDB taxonomy): domain Bacteria; phylum Patescibacteriota; class Dojkabacteria; order J137; family J137; genus Brojett037. The sequence continues at coordinate 33,279 of BOLA01000001.1, read as the reverse complement.
TAACTTATGAGCATAATTACCAACTTGTGTAACTGAACTAATGCTGGCTGCATGAGTTATGGTCATGTTGGGCAGTATTTAGTAAATCACTAGTGTTACTTGAAGTAGCAAACTGAGTTCCCGATTGAGGTACAGCCTGATAAGAAGTATTAAAAAAACCGGCTGCACTAAACCTAGTTCCTTGAGTAGAAATATAAAACCCATAAGCTTCTGTACCTGCTGTAATCACTCCCGTTGTATCTGTAAAGTCGGTCGCACTGTCTCTTAACTTCCCGTCGGAAGAAACTGTAACACTTGCACCTGTTGCATTATTGGTACCAACTCCTACATCGTAGGCACAAGTTTTAACAGTATTAATAGACAATACCCCCATTGCGCAGTTATTTGGATCTACAAGTTTTGTATTAGTACCTTCTTGGTATACTTCTAAAGAAAGATTAGGCGGAACGTAAGCAGTCACTTGAACTTCATTTTCTTTTACAGTATCTGTTGAAATGTAGGCCAAACCGGCACCGCTATCTATTGTACTTCCTAAGCCACCTATATCAGCTGTTACTGAAAAACTATAGTTACCCGCACTTGATGGAGTTGTTAACTGATTAGTATCACCAATTGTTGTTGTTACTGGTGTAGTAACAGATGCCGATGTTGTTAAAGTACAAGTAAAGTAACCCGCTACAAAATCACTACACGCTTTACTTGTTATATTAGTTCCTAAAATTGCAATATCTGTATCTGTTAGAGCCGCACCACCTGTAAAAGCCGGATCGTAAGAGTAGATAAGTATTGTTGAATTTGTAATTGCCGTAGATGGTGTAAATGTTATTACAACATCTGTAGCTGTTGATTGGTTTTGAGAAACAGGAACTACGGTAATATTTGTTATACCGGCAGCATTTAAAGGGTTAAAGATAATAAAGGCAGCAGCCACTAGGAATGAGATGGAGGTTAATACAACAAATCTTTTCTTCATCTAGGATATATTAATAAAAGTATTCAAGATAGTTAATCATTTTTGAAACCTAAGTCAATTATTATAACCACTGTACACTTGAGCCTAAGACGTTATTATCGTATATTTTATTAAGAACGGTATCGAATATAATTATATTTCCTGCATGCGGTTTGGTTTGAAAACCCAAATTCCTTGAATTCTGATAATCTTTAAGCTGTTCAGCTGTGTATTGCTCAATGGCAATATATCTATCATCAAAACTAAGCACAGGTAACTCAAGGCTTTTGTTTTCTGCCGATGCTAATAGTTCCTTTTTATTGCCTTTTAAATCTGTTTCCATTATTTTATATATTCCTTTAGTTGTTATCAGTTCATTCATTCTTTCTGCATAAACAATATTGTCTGTTTTATTTTTAAACTTTGGATCTAACACAGGAATATTATTCGACTCAATTTTCGTAGTTTCTCTGTTTGAATTAAAAACACTTAAGAATTGAATACTATCGTAAGTGTTAAGTGGATCGAATGCTATAAATACAATATCATCGTCATCTTTGCTAAAATTTCCTTCCGATAAAAATCTACCGATTCCTGTATAGTTTTCAGGATTTTGACTTTCAGCAATGCTATAAAATGAATCCCCAGTCCTATAGAGTAACGATTCACCCTTATTTGAATATTCTAACGATGTAACATCTTCTGCAGTACCCTGTGGATTAAATTCATTTTGTGAATAAGAATCCAGACTATAAATGTAAATCTTGGACTTTGATTTGGGTAGATAATAATTTGCCTTTACTTCAATGTCTTGTTTTGTATACGCAAATTCGTTCCTTGTTGTGGAGCTGGAAAACGAAAATGCACTAACTCTTTGATTTACAAGGTCAAGACTTCTGACTTCGTTTGTTCTTCGATTCAGTATTTCAATATTATTTGAGTAATTATTTTCTGTTACTATAACTGCAAAGTTTTCGTTTATTCCAAAGTATTTTATATTTTCGCGTACAAGAATTTGCTGTCGGTTTGTTAAATCAGAATTGTAAATTGCAAGTATTTCCTGATTTGAATTTAAAGGTTTTTCAATTAAAGCTATTTTTGGTTGCTCAGTCTTAAATATAAATTCAAAATCTTCTATAAATTTTTCATTATAAATATCTTCTAGTTCCCTGCTGATACTTAAATTATAGTTTGTATCTGAATCGAGCACCTGATTAGGTATTACCACCAGTGAATTGCCGGACCATATTGTTCTAAATTCAATAGAAGGATTTATTTTTATATAATCAGCAATATTATCTCGCTTTATTGGTCTATTAAATTCTAGTCTGATTTGCTGATTTCTAATTAGTGCTGAATCTTGTCCTCCTTTTATTATTACCGAAGTCACTTTTGGATGAACAAATGTATTTAATAATAAAAATAGAACTATTAAAGTAATTAATAGACTAATACTTAAAGCGGTAATTTTGTGAAATTTAGTAACCTTTCTCATTAGTAAATATAGGGATTTGTAGGTTCTGATATCTTATTAATATTTTCAGCTAATATGATTAACTCATTATTTTTATCTAGTCCAAATTTGCCTATAACCTCAATCCAATCATCGGGTTTTAAATCAGAGTCTTCAATAAGTTGCATTCGCAAGCCTACAGGTCTTGCATCTACAGCGCAGCAGGTAATAATGAATCGGGCTACAACTGCAGTTTCTGTATTTAAATTTAAGTTAGTAGGTTTATACAAAAAACCAGAAACCTTAACTTCTTTATCTACATAGAATTCCGGATCAGGATTAAAATTTTGCATTGCAATCCAATCCCCTAAAGAAAAATTTGTAGTACTCTTACTAAAGTTTTGAACTGCCGATATTGTATCTTGAGTTAAGTTAATGGAATTTAAATCAATTGATCTTTGAGATGCTGTAATAGAACTAAGACCTTTAGCAGGTAAAAAGAGTCCTATAGATATAATACCAAGGGTTAGTAGTGCCGAAGCAAATTCTTTTGGAATACCGTTCTTGTTAGGCATTAATACAACTAAGGCAGCAACTATTAAGAATATTGAATTAATAAAAAATGAAAGTCCTAACAAAACAGCGATCATTAAGATTCTATTATTAACAATTTGTTTTATTTGAATTATTAACTTATTTTTTTCAGTGTATATAAAGTAAACTAAGCTGATTATGCCAATAATAAATGCAACTATGCTTGCAATATATGATTCCTCAAAAAAACGTGGGTGAATATACAAACCAAGTTTGTTAGCGTTAAATAGTAGTATTCCATATAATCCCATTCCCATTAATGTTACTGAGCTTATTAATTTGTTCATTTAATAAAATTAACTAGTAAAGCAATAAGAAAGCTGAAAAGGAATACAAACAGAGTAACAATTGCCAATAACTTTGCCTTGTAAGTTGTTCTTAGCATTGTAAGTAATTTTATATCTATCATTGGTCCAAATATAAGAAAACCTAAAACAGAACCAATAGTAAAACTATTTACATAAGAAAGGGCAAAGAATGCGTCCACATTTGAACAAATCGATATTACGAACGCAAGTAAAATCATAGCTAATATTGAAAGTACAGGATTCTGACCAATTGTAATGATAATATCTCTTGGAATAAATGTTTGCGAAGCTGCAGCAAGGGCTGCACCAATAATAAGAACTTTAAACATCTCAATAAATTCACGATTAAATATATTTAAAGCTTCTTTTAAGGTATTTTTTGAATGACCATGCTCGTTAATTTCACAAATTTCCTGATAGAAATCTAAATTAAGGAATTCGTTTTGCGGTTTTTTAAAGCTTAATATTATTCCAATAAAGTTCGCTATTAAAAAGCCTGATAATAATCTAATAATTACTATAGATTTATCGTAATTGAACGCCTCGAGTGTTGTCAGAAACGTGACAGGGTTTAGTATTGGTGCTGCTAATAAAAAAGTAATTGACTGTGATACTGTAAAGCCACCCATGAGCAATCTTCTTGCTACAGGAACATTTCCACATTCACACACAGGCAAGAAAACTCCCAACAATGAAACCTTAACATGAGAATAAATCCTGTTCTTTTTAAGCTTACTATCTATCTTTGAAGAGTAAAAATAGAGCAGATATAATGGCAGTAGTACCTTCTTATTGTTATATGTTGTTTTCTTTAGCCAGCCAAAAAAATTTATTCCAATTAAAGTCGATATCGAAACGCCTAGTATTACAAAAGGAAATGCCTCTACAATAATACTTAAAACAAGAGTAATAAAATCTTGCACTCTTAATACAATTAATTGCCCTTCGGGAGAGAAGTTAAAATAGTTGTATCCTCCTTTGATTTGATAAAAGAAAATAACCAGGAGACCTAGTAAAAGAATAATTTTATTAAAATTAGCAAGTTCCTTTATTTTTTTCATGTATTTCATTTTATCATCCAAAATAGATAAAATTTGCAAAAGTTGATTTGATATAATATAAAAATGAATACTTTTTCAACTGATATAATGACATTTTTCTTTGTTCTAGTTTGCTGCCTTTGCAGTTTTCTAATTATATTAATAGCCTTTGTTTTTTATATACTTGGTTCAGCTAGAGTAAGATCTGCTTTATTGGCAATGAGTTTAATAAAAACTGCAGTAGACTTATTCAAAGATTTTTCAAGAGCTTTTAAGGCTGCCAAAAACGTAAATACAAAATCAAAGAAAACTGCTAAATCTTCAACAGAATTCGTAGATGCTGAATTTAGAGATAAGAACAATTAGATTAATGTATAATCCCTGTATATGACTCCAATGCAGGAACAATACCAAAAGATTAAAAATGACTATCAGGATTTTATTATCCTTTTTAGACTTGGGGACTTTTACGAAACTTTTAACGAGGATGCTATTCAAATATCTAAAGTACTGGGCATAACCCTTACGAGCAGAGGTAAGGATGCAAACAAGACTCCTCTAGCAGGAATTCCATATCACGCCTTGCCTAACTACATGCCAAAAATAGTTGATGCAGGACTAAAGGTTGTAATTGCTGAGCAAATGGAAGAACCCATTCCTGGAAAACTTGTAGAAAGAAAGGTTACAAAAGTAATTACCCCAGGAACTATAATGGATGAAAATTCATTAGATTCATCTAAGAATAATTATATTGCCTGCATTTATAAATTAAAAAGTGAATATCTTTTTGCCTATAGTGATTTATCTACTGGAGCACTGTACGTATTCAACACCCAACATTTAAATCAATTAAAACTTGAGATTAATAAAATTAATCCATCGGAAATCCTTACCTCACAAAAGGATTTTGAATGGGTTAAATCTCTTTCTACGAAAATTGTTGAAACAGTACCTGATAACAGATTTGAAATAAATTACGCACTCGAATGTTTATTATCACAGCTTGGTGTATTAAGTGTTCAGGGTTTTGGTCTAGAGGATAACGATCCATTAGTAATTGTGGCAGGGGTTCTGGTGAACTATTTAAAGGAGTGCCAAAAGGGTGAACTTAAACACATAAAGTCCCTAAAAAAATATACTTATTCTGATTATATGCAACTAGATTCCGAAACAATTAAGAATCTAGAATTAATATATTCATCAAGCGGAAATGATCAAAATACTTTGTACAATGTTTTGAATAGAAGTTCTACTTCTATGGGAAAACGAAATTTAAGGAGATGGATTGTATATCCATTAATAAACAAAGATAAATTAACCGATAGGCTCGATAGTGTTAAAAATTTCTTTGAAAATCCTATTCTAGTAAACGACATTGAGTCAATACTAGATAAAATTTCGGATATAGAAAGAATATCCGGCAGGATTGGAACTGCATCTGCTAATCCAAGAGATTTAATTGCCCTAAAACTTAGTCTTGAAAATATAAACAAGATAATTGATATATTAGATACACACAAGAAATTATCGGCAAGATTAAAGGCTTTAATTCAAAAATTTAGGGAAAGTGAATCAAGTTTAAAACAATGCACCGATAAAGTAATTAGTATTATCGATGAGTCAATTGATAACGAACCTTCTGCAAACTTAAGCGAAGTAGGAATTATAAAAAAAGGTTTTAACGCTCAAGTAGATGAAATTAGAGAATTAAGACAAAACTCAAAGCAAATACTTACAAAAATGCAAGCCGATGAAATTACTAAAACAGGAATCACTTCACTCAAGATTTCGTTTAATTCTGTCTTTGGCTATTACATAGAAGTAACAAAGACACACATTAGCAAGGTGCCGGATACATATATTAGAAAACAGACTCTGGCAAACGCAGAACGTTACATAACTCCTGAGTTAAAAGTATTGGAAGAAAAGATCCTTTCTTCTGAAGATAAGTTAATAAAACTAGAACAATCATTGTTTGTTGAGATTAGAAATAAAATTGCTGAGTATATTACTGAAATACTTGAAGCAGCAGAAATAGTTGCGGAAATTGATTGTTATATTAGCTTTGCTAAAGTAGCAAAAGATAACAGGTATGTTAAACCTGAAATAGTACAAGATAACATTCTTGAAATTGAACACTCACGACATCCAGTCATTGAAAGAATTGTAAATGAGTTTGTTCCGAATTCGGTGGAATTTAATGCACAAAATCTTATCCATATTCTAACAGGACCGAATATGTCGGGTAAATCGACTTATATAAGGCAAGTGGCCTTAATTACATTAATGGCGCAAATTGGAAGTTTTGTACCTGCAAATAAAATGAGATGGAACATTGTAGATAGAATTTTTACAAGAGTTGGTGCAACAGATAATTTAAGTAAAGGAGAGTCTACCTTCATGGTAGAAATGAACGAGACCGCAAATATACTTAACAACGCAACTAAAGATAGTTTAATTATGTTAGACGAAGTCGGCAGGGGAACCAGCACCTACGATGGAGTTGCGATTGCATGGTCAATAATAGAGTTTATATTTGAAAAGCTTAATTCAAAAACACTGTTTGCAACACATTACCATGAATTAATAAATCTAGAATCTCAGTACAAAGGAATAGTAAATTACAATGTAGAGGTACTTGAAGTAAAAGAGGAAATAATGTTTAAACATAAAATTGTAAAAGGTGGAACGAATAGAAGTTATGGCGTACATGTGGCAAAACTTGCAGGAATCCCTAAAGATGTATTAGTAAAGGCAGACAGTATACTTAAGGCATTTGAACAGGAAAACTCCGTGGAAAAAACCGTAAGCAAAAGTTCAAATGCATCCTCTAAAGCAAAGGTTAAAAAGCCGAAAGCCATTCATCCCGAACAATTAGGACTAATCTAGGCTTCCGCTTCAATATCTTCAATTACCTTTTTTAATCTTTTCTCACTGTAAGCAAGTGCAGCATTAAAGCATGTACCTTTATAGAAATGCCTCTTAAAAGCGTTGTATATTCTTGTAATTAAAGAATCAATTCTGGCTTCATCAAAGCCTACTATAAAGGCAATTTCGGAAATCCTTCTATTTCTTGCCTCAATAATTGCAGGATCGTTATTAATATATACACCATTTCTTTTAGCCCAAATATTATCGTGGTTGCCAAAGAATTCAATTATTCTTTCTATAAATTCTCTGTCTGCTTCAATAGTTTCATTGTTTTCAACTTCAAGTAAGGCCTTTAAAACAGCCAATGAATCGGTACCAAAGTTATTAATTCCCTTAGGACCTATTAAGTAGCTATCTAAATATGGTGTTGTCATAAATTGTTTTTAATTATAAAAATAATAACACTCAAAGCTTTTGTGAGACAAGCTATATTTAGCAGCTCTTAGCCAAGATTGCCAATTGTATGGTAAACTTGTTTTGCTTTTAAAAAAGTTTATTTATGGATTTAACAGAAAGACAGCAAAACCTATTATTAAGTATAGTACGGGAATTCATAAAGACAGCAGAGGCTGTTGGTTCGATAAGTTTACAAAGCAAATATAACTTCGATTTGAGCCCTGCAACAATAAGAAACGAAATGTCGGTATTGGTGGAACTGGGCTACTTATTCCAAAAACATAACAGTGGGGGAAGAATTCCTACTACAAAAGGCTGGAGATTTTTTATTGAATCTTTAGGAGAAGAAGAGCTCAACAAGATTGATGATCTGACTAAGTCCAAAATTAAAGATGAACTATACGGTTTAAGACCAAATAGTAAGGATTTAATTAGAAAGGCAATTTTTGAGTTATCCAGACTTACACTAAACCCAGCTGTAGCCATTATTGAAAATGAATTCTACTATGCAGGATTAAGCGAAATGATAAATATTCCTGAATTTAAAGAGCATGAAAACCTAAGAAAAATACTACTACTTATGGAAGATTATTATTCACTTTCTGAGATCCTGAATAAAGGCACTTCAGACGAAGATATTAATATAATTATAGGAGAGGAAGCAGAAAACTCACTGTTTAAAGACTACGCAGTGATTTTTTCCGAAATTAGAGTACTAAAATTAAAGAAAGGTTACATTGCAGTTATTGGTCCAAATAGAATGGATTATCTACAAATAATTCCTTCTGTAAAGTATATTACAGACACAATTAGATATTTATTAAGTAATTAACATGATATTAGAACAATCAGACCTAGAGAGCATTCTAAGTAAGGCTTTAGAAACAAAGAATAAGTATTTTCCAGATTTTGAAGTGGATATTGATCATGCCACATTATTCACCTACGATAATCAACAATATCTGGAAAGTAAGCTTTCAGCAGAAAAATTAGGTACAGTAGAAAACGAGGATGAAAGAGGAACAATGTATAAACTAAATAAAGAAATAATAAATGGTGAATGTGTTTTAGCATTTTTCAAGGTTGCCAAACCTAATGTACACAGTCACTATAATCATAAGTATATTGTTTATTTAAAAGTTGAAAATTTTGATGACTTTAGTAAAGAATTTAATAGTATTTCGGATAACAATGTAATTAAGGAAGTTCTTCCTAACAAACTAGAACTTCTTGAAACAAACTCTGAAGTAGTTTTAAGTATCGTCCCAATTACTGAACCTGCCGTAGAAGATATAGAAGCAGCTTTAAAGAAGACCGATCAGGAAAAGGATACAGAAAGACTTCAATCTCAACTTCAAGAAGAACAAATGAAGAGAATACAAGTTATGGCCGACTTTCAGAACTATCAAAGAAGAGTTGAACAAGAAAAGGCTACCTGGGGTGCAGTTTCGAATATGGGTTTAATAAGAGAAATGCTCGAAGTCTACGACGATTTACATCTCGCATTAAATGATGAAAACTTATCTTTAGATCATGCCAAGGTGTCTTTAAAATCAGCTCAGGATAAATTAGTGTTAGCTGTTACAGCTACAGGAGTGGAAGTAATAGATGTAAAAGTTGGAGATGATTTTAATAAAGAAAAAATGGAAGCAGTATCAACAGTTGCTGCAGGTGAGGAACAGAAAGGTAAAGTAATTGCTGTTATATCTAGTGCTTATAAATATAAAGATAAAGAATTCATACTTAAGCCAGCAAAGGTTGTAGTAGGGAAATAATCAGGAAATTTATTTGACAATCTTAAATTAGCAGGTATAGAATTAGAGTGCTAATTTAAGAAAATTTAACTAGATTTTAATCATTAACATTTAATATATGGCAAAAGTAGTAGGAATAGACTTAGGTACCACAAACTCTGCTGTAGCTTTTGTACAGGCAGGAAAACCTGAGGTTATAACAAGTAAGGAAGGTTCAAGATTAATTCCATCTGTTGTGGCAATTGATAATACAAGCGAAATTGTAGGAATTACCGCAAAAAACCAGATGGTAACAAATCCTGAGCAAACATTTTATTCTATAAAAAGACTAATCGGTAGAAGATACGATGATGCAGCTGTTCAAAAAGACATCGAACTCTTACCCTTTGAAATCAGAAAATCAGATAAGGGCGGTGTTGAGATAAGATTCGGTAATGAATGGGTTGCTCCAGAAGTTATCTCAGCTAAGGTTTTGGCAAAGATTAAAACTGATGCGGAGGCATATCTAGGAGAAACTATTACAGAAGCTGTGATTACAGTTCCTGCTTATTTTGATGATTCTCAAAGACAGGCTACAAAAAATGCAGGTAAAATTGCAGGTTTTGATGTAAAAAGAATTATTAATGAACCTACTGCCGCAGCAATTGCCTACGGTTTAGATAAAAAAGGTGACTCTACAATTGCAGTCTACGACTTAGGAGGAGGAACATTCGATGTATCAATTTTGGATATCGGAGACGGTGTTTACGAAGTTAGATCAACTGCAGGAGATACTCATTTAGGAGGAGACGATTTTGATCAAAGATTAATCGACCACTTTATTAGTGAGTTTAAGAAGGAACAAGGTATTGATTTAAAGGAAGATGCTGCAGCATTACAAAGACTAAAGGAAGCTGCTGAAAAGGCTAAAATTACACTATCCAGTAGCGAGGTGGCAGACGTTAATCTTCCATATATAACTGCGGATGCAAAAGGACCAAAACACTTTAGATTACAATTAACCAGAGCACAGTTTGAAAATATTGTAGGCGACTTAGTCGATAAAACATTTGACTCTGTTAAAAAGGCATTATCTGATGCTGGCCTAGAAAAATCTGATGTTCATGAAGTAATTATGGTTGGTGGTATGACAAGAATGCCATTAGTACTAAGAAAAGTTGAAGAATTTTTTGGAAAAAAGGGTAACCAATCAGTTAACCCTGATGAAGTTGTTGCTGTTGGAGCCGCACTACAGGCAGCTGTACTAGCAGGTGATTCAAGCGTTCAGGATATTACATTACTTGATGTAACTCCATTGTCCCTTGGACTTGAAGTTAACGCTGGGGAAATGCATGTGATTATCCCTAGAAATACAACTATTCCTACAGAAAAAACTGAAGACATGTTTACAACTGCAGTAGATAATCAACCTGCAATTGATGTAAAGGTACTACAAGGGGAAAGACCACTTGCCAAAGATAATAAAGTATTGGGAAGTTTCAGACTAGAAGACATTCCACCAGCACCAAGGGGAACACCAAGATTTGCAATAACATTTAAATTAGATGCAAATGGAATATTGAATGTTAAAGCTAAGGACGTAAAAACAAATAAAGAACAGAGTATTACGATTACTGCATCCACACATATGGAGCAGGAAGAAATTGACAAAAGAGTTAGAGAGGCAGAGGAAAACAAGGCAAAAGATGAAGAAGTTGTAACAAGATTAAAAACTAAGAACGATGCGGAATCCTTAGTCTATCAAACTGAAAAGCTTGTTAAAGACTATAAGGATAAAATAGGTGAAGACTCCGCTAAGGAGCTTACAGATAAGTCGACAGCTTTAAAGGAAATGGTAAGTAAAGATGACTTTAATATTGATGAAGTAAAAAGCGCATACGACGAATTAGTTCAAAAGTCTCAAGATGCAGGGGCTAAAATTTATGCTGAAGATCCAAATGCGGCAGGAATGCAGCCAACAGGAGAAGCAGCAGCAAACACTGAAAAGAAGAAGGACGAACCTATAGAAGGCGAAGTTGTTGAATAATTAATAATAAAAAAGGCTCCAAAAAGGAGCCTTTTTTAGGGTTCTAACTCGGCTTCAATTATATCCTTTGTTTGTTCAATAGTATAAATTCCAGCAAGTTCTGTTCCATTAAGCAGAATTTCTACATACTCCTTATTGCCAATAATTGCTTTAACAATTTCCAAGCACAAATCTATTAAATATCCTAATTCCTGTTCTACTTTATACTGTTTAACCTTTGACAATGAAAAGTTCAATACACTTAGGGATGCATTATTATTGCCTACTATAAAGTATCTCATTTGAGTTGCAATGGTCTTTATTTCTTCAAAAAGATAAGTGTCGGCATATTGCTCTCTAGCAAGGTTAATCATTTGTCTGTACAGGGCTAAAGATGCAAAACCGATTTGTCGGTTTTTATCCAGATTTTGATCATAAATAATTTGCCCGTTTTCTACAGGGTATTCATTCCATTTTCGTGACATATAATACGATTAATAATTATGCAGCTACTGAATCTTGTTTATCTTCTGTTTGATCCAAAGATCTTAAGTTAAAATCAATAATTGGCAGTTTACCTAATGCAATAATAATTTGGTCAACTATAGCAGTATCTTCGGCAGACAGATGATCGTAGAACATTGAACAATCACCCTTAATTCTTATGTAATCTTTGTATGTAATGGGTTCTCCAGATTCTAATAGAATACCTGCCATTTTTAGATCGCTTATAAAGAATGTGAATATTCTTCTAATTTCTGGGTTTAATATTTGTGTAATTTGCTTGCTGTATTTTTCAGCTAGGAGAGTTATTTTTTCCGAAATGTTTTCAGAATTTTCAGGAGTAAATTTTAGAATATCTCCGTTATTCATTTATTCGATTATAACCCATTTTTTTAAACAGTCACGATTTTTCTGTTCTTTTAGATTTGTATATTTAATAAAAGTTTTACTCTCACTCTTTGTTCCATAAATTATTTTAACTTCGGCAGTTTCTTCATTTTTATCAGCACCCAATACATCTTTAAGACAGGCCAACTCATCTTTATCTGTCACTCCCCTTATGTCTACAGTTATTTTCTTTGGTTCGGATAATATGTTTGCGTGTTCAATACTATTAATAATTATCGATTTTCTATCATCCCTTTCGTTAATTAAACCTCGTAAAATTAGTGGAGAAGATTCGTTTAAATATTGTTTATAATTTTCGAATGTTCTCGGAAACATAACAGCATCAACTTTACCGGTCATATCTTCAAGAGTTAGAATGGCCATTTTTGAGTTATCTTTTTTAGTATAAACAAACTTAAAAGAAGTAAGCATGCAAAGCATTTTCACATTTTTTCCGGGTTTTGTTTCGTCTATCTTGCTAGCAGAAACATAGTCTGGGAATATTTCAACCCAACCGAATTTATGTAATGGATGAGTAGAAATAAACAAACCCATATATTCCTTTTCCCAGTTCATTTTGTCGTGATCAGTTGCAGGTTCCACCTGAGGTAAAATGGTAGCATCAAAATACATTTTCTGAGGTTGAACTATTTCGTCTAGTATATCCCCAAAAAGGTCAGTTTGGTTCTCATCTCTTTTCTTCACCTTAACGTTTGCCTTCGCTAACACTTCTGGCATTACTTTTAATAGAGCGTTCCTATCACCAAACTCATCTAGAGCCCCAGACTTAATTAGTGCTTCTAACGCTCTTTTATTTATAAACTCTGTACCAACTCTAAAAACAAGATCATCTAAATTAAGAAACTCTCCGTTTATTCTTTCGTTAATAATCTGTTCACATACCTTTACACCTACATTCTTTATAGCTCCTATTCCAAATCTAATTGAGCTTTCACCTTCAGGTATAAAATAAATATCTGATTTATTAATGCTTGGTGATAAGACCTCGTATCCCATTCTTCTTGCTTCTTGAATATCAATTGTAACTCTATCTAGATTTTGCAAATCTGAATGAATTAATGCAGTAATAAATTCTAAAGGGTAGTGTGCCTTCAAGTAAGCACATTTATACGCCAATACTGCATAACCTGCTGCATGAGCCTTGTTAAATCCATAATCGGCAAACGGTAAGAGCATTTCCCATAATTTATCAGCAATTTCTTGAGAATAACCCTTAACCAAAACTCCTTCCTTAAGCTTAGGTTCTTCCTTCTGCATTACATCTAGTTTCTTTTTACCTACAGCTTTTCTTAACGAATCCGCTTGTCCCATATTATAGCCGGCTATATCAACAGATAACCTCATTAATTGCTCCTGGTAAACCATGTAGCCATTCGTAACTCCTAATATCGGTTCTAGCTCTGGAATTAAAAAAGTAGGTTCCTTTTGCCCGTTCTTAACTTTAATGTAGTCTGGGATGTACTTCATGGCTCCTGGTCTATAGGCCGCAACCATGAAGCAGATATCTTCCTGAGTCGATGGTTTTAATTCCTTCAAGTATTGTTGCATTGGGGGAGACTCAAACTGAAATACTCCAATTGTCTCGCCTCTTGAAAATAATTCGAATGTTTTTTTATCAGTTTCTGGTATGTTATAAAAATCAATATTTACACCATATTTTTTTTGAATAATTTCAATTGTTCTTTTTACTATAGTTAAAGTCCTTAATCCTAAAAAATCGAACTTCATTAAACCCAGCTCTTCAAGCCATGGACCTTCGAATTGAACAACTGTTCTGCCTCCACCACCCGATTCCAATTGAAGTGGGGCATAATTAACAATTGGTCCCGGAGTAATTAAGTGACCACAAGCATGTACACTGGAATGTCTTGCCATGTTTTCAATTTTTTGAACAACTTTAGAAAGTTCCATTAGCTTGGGGTCTGATTCTACCAACTTTTTAAACTCTTCATCTTCCTTCATCATTTTGTCGATTGTATATACCTTACCAAACAAAACATGAACCATTTTTGATAATCGGTCCGCTACCTTTAGGTCAATTCCCATTACTCTTGCTACGTCTCTTATTGCTGCCTTAGTCTTTAGTCTACCAATTGCAATAATCGCAGCTACAGCATCCTTTCCGTATTTTTCTTCAACATACCTAATAATTTCGTCTCTTCGGTCGTCTTGAATGTCCATGTCTATGTCAGGAGGGGAAGGTCTTTCAGGATTTAGAAATCTTTCGAAATAAAGTTCCCACTTAATAGGATCTACTTCCACAATGTCTAAGCAATGAGCAGCAGCAGAACCAGCAACAGATCCCCTAACACCCATAAGAATTCCTGATCTTGCGGCAAACTTCATAATATCAGATACCACTAAAAAGTAGTCATCGTAGCCTTTATCATGAATAACTTCCAGTTCGTATTGAATTCTATCGAATAGTTCGTCTCCCAGTGTATTCTTAGTGCTGTTATAGTCATTCTTCTTTAAATCTTTTTGAATTGATTGGTACTTAGTTGGATCAACCTTATCTAATTTTTTATATTTTCTTAGTGCACCTTCAAAAGTTTGTCGTTTTAATTCACTACCTGCCGTTTCTCCTTCTGGAACATTCCAGAATCTTGGTTGAATTCTATCGAATGTTATTGAAAATGGTTCAATTTGCTCGTCAATTCTTTGGGTATTGTCCAAGGCTTCCTTACAATCGGAAAATTTAACCTCCATTTCTTCCGGGGACAACAAGTACGTGCCTTCGTAACCGTGTCTGCAGTCTGGTTCATCAATCAATTTGCCATCTTTAACTGCAAATAAAACGGTTTGTACGTCTTTATCTTCCTTTTTTAAATAGTGAGCATCTGTTGTAGCTACCAATGGAATTTTATATTTATCAGCAAATTCTCTAAGTTTTATATTAGAAAATTTCTGTAAGTTAATGTTATCTATAGATTCCTCGCCACTTGCAGAATCTAAGGTATCGTGAATAAAACCTTCAGAAAATCCATCTGTAAATGCATCACTTCCATCGTAACCATGTCTTTGTAGTTCTATATAAAAGTTTTCATTAAATGTACCCTTTAAGAACTTAAGCCATTCATCAGCCTTATCGTACTCTTTTCTTAAAATATGCCTAGATAGGGGGCCTGCCATGCAAGCTGAAGTACAAACTAATCCTTCAGAATATTTTTGAAGAGTTTCCTTATCAACCCTAGGCTTGTAGTACATACCCTCAAGTTGGCCAATACTTACAATTTTTAATAGGTTCTGATACCCTTGAAAGTTTTTTGCAAGAAGTAATAAGTGATAATACTTAACACCATTAACAGCTTCTTTTAATTCTCTAGAAGTAGGAGCTACATAAATTTCGCAGCCTATGATGGGTTTTACTTCGTATTCCTTGGATTTTTTCCAGAATTCAGCAACTCCATACATTACTCCATGGTCAGAAATAGCTATGGAATTCATGCCCAGTTCCTTTACGCGTTCGTAAAGTTTAGGAATTTTGTTAACTCCGTCTAGTAAAGAATATTCTGTGTGAACATGTAAATGTGTGAATGACATCTAGTCCCTAGCTTTAAAATCTAATACAACAGTTGTTCCTTGATTTAGAACACTTGAAATACCTATCTCTCCATACCTTTCTACTAACCCTTTAGCAATTGATAGTCCTAGACCACAACCTGTACCCGGTAGATTTGCAAAATCTATACCTACCATATCTTGTGTATAAAATGGCTCAAAGACATTTTGTAATTCTTGGGGTTTTATACCTGCCCCATTGTCCGTAATTTCGATAACTAATCTTTTTTGTTCCTGATTTACTGTTCTTATATTAACTAAGATTGCTAAATCGGAACCTCTATTAGAAAAATCAATTGAGTTAATTAGTATTTGTCTTACTGCTTCTTTAATATGCTCTACATCAATTTTAATACCTGTAGCCTCACTTTCGTTGTTAACCGATAGGTTCAAACCTTGGAAAGTTGGCTCGTCAAGTAAATCTAGAAATAAGTAAGGTAAATTTTCAGATGGAACCCATTCTACATTTACACTATTTCTATCTAATCCAAAACAAATATTGTAAAACTTTTCAATTTCAACAAATATTTCTTGATATTCACCAAGCGCCGAACTAATCACTTGGGTCTTGCCCATAAGCCTTGAGTCATTAAAGTTATCTGGCTGCAAGCTTAATATTTTGTCAATTAGGTATGAACTTGTTCCTAATACAGCATAAGGTGTTCTTAGTCTATGAGTTATCATCGATACCATTCTGCTCCTAAAGCTTGATAAATAATTTCTTAATTTGATCTCTTGATCACGGTTCAAATTATATCCAGAAAAGCTTCTAACAGAATTCTGAGATAATCTGTCAAAAATAGGTTCGAGTTCATTTTTTTTCTTTGAAACTAATTGTTGAAATTCTCCTGTACTATTAGCAAGTGTAGGATCTTGAGTTTCTAAGTACCTTTTTACATCTTCAAACTTAATTGAAATTTCCTCAATTGGAGATCTAATTAATTCTAATATCGATCTAATATCTTCCAGGAAATCTCTCAAAGTTAGCTGATAAATTTCCCTGGCGTCTGGACTTTCTTTTAAAACGTCAAGAATACTCAAATCTTGAGGTACGTAGAATTCGTCAAGAATTACACTCATATGGAAAATTTAAAAGCTAATTTACTTCTATTAGTCTACCATTAGTAAGTCCAATTTTTAAAATTTGTTCTGTAATTTTAAATTCCTCACCATTTAAAACTATTTTTATATTGTCAGGTTTATCTGCCTGTATGCTTACATTAGTTTCGCCAATAATGGGAATAGAGTCATTTTCAAAATAAATACCATTAACAACTTCTTTGTCGTCAACAATAACTTTAATTAAGGAATTGTCCTTAATTATTTGAATAGCTCCTGTAATGCCCTGACTCTCTTCAATAAATGAATTTCTTTTATTTAGGGTTAAGTCTATTCTGCTAATAACATTCACATTACTAATCGCCTCAATTACAAATTTATTTGATTCTTGAGTTACCGCATATAACTCACTCTCAAATGTATTATCTGTTTTTGTAGGTAAAACTACGCCATTGACCTTTATAACTGTATTCGTTGAAGTTAATCCAATGAGTCTAACAGTTTTATCGTAATAATCGGAAGATGTAGTAGTCCCGGCACTTAATGTTACTGGCGAAGTCAGCTCCAGTACGGGAGGCTCAAAGGTTTTATTCAGGATGGATAAAACTATAACCCCGACAACTAGAATAAAGCAAAATAATAGTACAAACTTAAAATTGCGTCTGCTAAAGGAAAATGTTTTTTTTACATTTTCAGTGCTATTAGTATTATTAAACTTCTTTACTTGGAGTTTATTACTTTGTATGTCCCTTCTATATACTGCACTAAAGTTTTCAGGGTCTAATTCTAAGTATTTGGAATAATTCTTAATAAATCCCTTGGCATATAAATCTGATGAGAAAACCGAATAATTATCTGATTCCAATGCTTTTATAAATTCAGGTCTAATCTTCAGTTCATTAGAGACTTTTTCAATTGAATAACCAAGTTTAAGTCTTTTTTCTTTTAATCTATCGCCAATCGTCTTGTTCATAAAAACAATTCCATAATATATTCATCAATAAATTCATTATTAATTAATAATTCCTTCTGCAAAGTACCAGAAATGCTAAATCCGAACTCTTTATATATTGCTATTGCCTTGTGTTGTGGTGCGTTAACCAGTAAAGTTAGTTTTTTTATAGCTTTATTTGTCTTAGCAAATTCAATTAGATTCTTTAATAATTCTCGCCCCAATCCGAATTTTCTATATTCAGGATCTATATAAAACCATACTACGGATGCAACATGTTTCCTTCTATTCTTGCTATCCAATAGAATGCCCACCATACCAATTACTTTATTATCCTGTTTTGCTAAAAATAATTTTGAGTAAAACTGATTTAAATAACCATACAAATAGTTTTGCCACCATGAATCTGAATTGTTAGCATAATCCGAATGGTCAGAACTAAAAGCAGTGGGATCAGTTTGTAGAGCCTTTAACATTAGATTCTTAACAGAGTTAAAATCATTTATATTGGCTTCAGCTATTGTAAAACTTTCCATATACGCTAGTATATCATTAAGATTTATTTACATGATTTGTTAAATTAAATATACTTTAAATATGAATACAAATTTAATAAATATAAAAAAGATAGGAATTCCAGTAGTAATATTACTGGTTATTATTTTAGGAGTTATATATCTTTTAACTCAAAAGGGTAACTCCAACAATTTAAACTTTGATACTAATACGGCTTCTTATCCGGAATCATCCGAAGCTGCAGGAATTACCGTTTTTCCTGTAGAGAATCTAAAGGAAGTTAAGCTCTCCGATTCGGTATTAACATTTAACGATAGTTATATTGTGAATACAATCATGCAAACAAAGTCGGTCTCTGGCATTAAATGCGGTGATGTTAATTCATCTACGTCTGCATGCATAATAAACGCAATTACTGATGGACAAGATACTTATTACTTATCTACTTCATTTGAACCTATTGCCGATGTAGGTATAACAACTTCAAATACTGAGATTAAGCAAATTGATGGAGCTTCAGGAACTGTTTCTTTAAAATACTCCTATTTAAATGTAGTTAACGAGAATGGCGACATATTAGCAGATCAGGCCTTAACTACACAGGTTTATGGCTGTATTAAGAGTGGGGTATGTGTTGGATCGGGCATTTTCCCAATTGCTGAAAAACAAGGTAATATGGCAGCAGTAACAAAATTCGAGGATTTTGTTAAATCAATAAACTTTAAGTAATCTCTATAATAAAAGCCTAAAAAGCCTTATAATCTCTATATTAATTTTAAGGGGATATAGTTCAGCGGTAGAATACACCCATGGCATGGGTGGGGCAGGAGTTCGATTCTCCTTATCTCCATTTTAAATATGATCGAAGCTGAAGAAACAAAAGAAGCTGTAAACGCTATTCTACTTTCTAGATATAACGAATTGATTCTCCAACAAAGAGACAATAATCCTAATATACTTTCTCCAGGGAAAATAGGACTATTTGGGGGTTCATTAAAGCAAGGTGAAACTAAGTGGAGTGGATTAAGAAGAGAATTATTTGAAGAACTTGAACTTGTATTTAAGGGTGCTCAGGTTGAATTTTTCAAAACCTACAAACTTACACTAGACAAAGATGGTCGAGATAAAACTATACATATTTACATAATTAAAGACATTGATGACAGAAAACTTGTGCTGCACGAAGGAAGCTCTATAGTATTTGATAGGTTAGACAATATATTAAATGAACCTAACAAACTAACACCAATGTCCCTTAAAATTCTTATTGATTATAAGGAATCTTTAAAATAATGAACAAAATAGCAGAAACAAAATTAGATGGAATGCCTTTAAATAAGTTTATTTCTCACTCCGGATACTGTTCAAGAAGAGATGCAGCAGAACTAGTAAAACAGGGCAGAGTAACGGTAAATGGAATTAAGATTACAGAGCCAGGCGTTAGGGTGGAAACCACCGATAGAGTTGCAGTAAACGGCAGAGCTATGAGACCTAAAACAGAGCATGTTTACATTCTTTTGAACAAGCCTGTTAACGTTATTACTACTACAAACGATCCTGAAAAGCGAAAGAAAGTGACCGATTTAATAAAAAAAGCTACAAAGGAAAAGGTCTACCCTGTAGGAAGACTAGACTACGAAACTACGGGAGTACTGCTACTAACAAACGATGGTGATTTAACCCAAAGATTAGCTCACCCCAAATACGAGGTTAGGAAAACTTATGTTGCTATTTTAAACAAACCTCTAACAGAAGAAAAATTTAACAAAATCTTAGGCGGAGTTAGACTTGAAGACTGTACGATTACTCCTGATAAATTAAATTATGTAGATAGAAACAATAAGGCAATAGTTTCTATTCAAATCCACAGTGGAAGAAATAGAATAGTAAGAAGAATATTTGAGCATGTAGGCTATGTTGTACAAAAGTTAGATAGAGTTAAATTTGCCGATTTAACCAAGGATGGAATTAAAGTTGGTCAGTGGCGGTACTTAACAGCTGCAGAAGTAAAAAAGCTAAAAAAACAATCATAAATATATGGTCCTTAAATTTAATACAACAAGTCTTAAATGTTTTCTAGTCGGTTCAGTAGAATTAGTATTAATATCACCAGTATTAGAAGCTAATAAGATTGTTTTAACACAATATCAAATTATTCTTGTTGCGATTATCTTGGGATTTTTGACATTTTTTATTTATATAAATACTTTTCCCTTCGTAAAACTATTAAAGCTGTCTTCATCTTATACAAGATTGGTTACAGAAAATAGAAAAATTGCTGATAAGAAATTTCCTTGGTTTAACTTGAAGAATAACTCAGAAGAACAGGATATAGAATTTAAGAAATGGGAAGAATATCTAGATAAGCTTAACAAAACTATTCATGATAACGTTAGAATAAAATATCATTTCAATGAAGAAAAATTCTCATTATTCCTAGGTTCATTGGTTCTTAAAGACTATTTTAAACGCAATAATATTGCAAAATTTTGTTTAGGGAATAGTTAATATTTAAACTTCTGTTAATTTTACGCTATACTAAAAAAAGTACACATTACGCGATATAAATGGATTCAGACATTAGCAGCTACATAACAATAATTGGTGTTGTTTTAATAATAGTTATTGTTTTACTTGTAGTTATAGTAATTAACCAGCAGAAACAGATCAATAGTTTAAGACCTAGATATGGGTTTCTTGGTAAGCCATTAGCTGTAATTTTAATGAGTACCTTCGCAGTTGGAACCTTAGGTTTAGTTTACTATTCTTCTAATCAGCCTGTTCAAGTTGAACAAACAAATGCCGATGTAGAAGTTATTCTAAGTATTAATGCAGAGTTAACCGGAAATACGCCAAGAGAATATAGATTATCGGTAACACCAGTATTAGGTGGAATAGCCTGGGGTGCCAATGACACTAATAAATTCAATGTTTACTGGACTATTAGTAACGGAACGACAGTATCTACAGAAGATGAAGTAGGAAAAAGCTACACAAACCCTAGCACTATAATTAAGAAATTGTCTGCAGGGCAAACAACACTTAAAGTTACAGTCTTCTTTAACGGAAAGTCTTATACAAAGGAAAAAACAATTATCGTTGAATAATGGATGATATTAAAGCTAAAGCTCTAGCACTAGATTCAAAAATTTCCCAATCAGACAGAATTCTGATTATTGCATCTACACCTGTAGACTACGACTGTATGGGTACGGCATTAACTATAAAATGGTATATAAAACAAAAGTATAATAAAGAAAGTACAATTTATCTTTTTGCCAATGTATTGGATTCTGCTAAGAAATTCCCTGGCTACGAAGGCAATATTAATCAAAAGCACCCGGATAAAGTAGATTTTGCAAGTTACGATTTAGTAATCTTAGAAGATGGCAATGCTTTAAGGCAATTCTTCACCGCAAAATTTGAGCAGTATTCAGCATTGGTTAGCAAGGAAAATCTTTGGAGTATTGACCACCATGAGGCAGGTCCAATAGGGGAATATATTCCAGAACACACAATTAGACTTAAAGATTCCTGTACGAGTAAAATATTCTACGACTTATTTATAAAAGATTCGGGTTTAGAAATTACTACAGAGGTAGCTACATGGCTCTACATGTCATTAACAGGGGATACAGGCATATTTAAATTCGAAATCTATAAAGACACCTTCAGCTATGCACAAATGCTTCTGGAAAAAGGAGTTGATCATTATAAGGCTGTAGAATTTACTGTCACAAAAGAAATGATGGATTTTACAGCTTGGGCAATTCAAAATACAACCTACTATTCCGACGCTCAATGTAGCGTTCTTGCTATCGATAACAAAGTAAGAGAAACATTAACCGAAACATTCGGGAAAAATTGGGAAAATAATAGTCTAAGCAAATATTACGAGAATATTTTTTTACACATGGTAGAAGGGTTTCCGTATGGACTTATATTTAAAGAAGGGAAGGATGATGGTAAGACTAGAGTCAGCTGGAGATGTTCCGCTCTAAGTATAGTAGAGGTGATGCCTGTTTTAAGAAGAGTTGGTTTTGTTGCAAATGGTCATAGAAATGCCGGAGGGGGAATAATTGACAAACCAGTTGCAGAAGCTGTAGCAATGTTTATAAAGGAGATGGAGGCATTAAATCAAGATTCTAAAACTCTTTACACAAATTTATAGCATCTCTTAAGTTCTCTTCCACACTGTTTTTATTTTCTAGGGCTAATTTAGAAGCAACTTCAAATAAGAATACACTTGATCTTAGTGTTAGCCATGCATCATTTTTAGTTAATAATACAGCACAAATATTGGCAAGTATCTTAGCTGAATCTTCTTTTGTTAGTTTTGGATTAATATTTAATTTTGAATCTCCATCTTTTGAATAAAGTGTATTCTGAAATCCTCCAAAGAAAATATTGGTTTGCGTAACCTGACTGAGGCTTCTTTCACTTACTCCGTAATCCTTAAGAGCAGAATCGATTGTAGATCTATTTAATATTAAAATTCCATCCCTTAGCATTTCCATGTCTTTAAATGAATTAAGCAGTTCTACCGTATGCCACATTGTTACAATTTTTTTGCCTTTATCTAGATTTACTAAATGTTTAACCAGATTTTTGTTGATTAGCGAGTTCTCGTCTATTGAACCAATTATAATTGCATCTGATTCAAGATAATATCTTTCTATATCCATATCGTCTACAAAATCAAATCCTTTTAGTGATTTTAAGCTTGTATTAAAGTTATATATACTTAAATCACAGGAATAATTCTTAGCTGCGTTGAAGATTCCATCAAATTCGTCTTTTCTTTCAGTTGAAGATATGTAAAGTATTTTTCCATTCTTTGTTTTATGAGTCTTCTGTTTTGAGTTAAACAAGAATTTAACTTCACCTGGGCCGCACAAATATGATGCATCTTTTGTTTCGGGAATTTCTACAGTTATAGCCGTGTCAATTTTAGGATAATTCAAGGAAATTACTAAATCTGGGTTATAAGATGGAGCTGGAATATCGATTGCAATTAATTTCGATTTGAAATGAGATATTCTACTTATGCAATCATGAAAACGCTTATTCAGTTTTAAACCATCTAGCCCAGTACCCACTAAACACTCGATTGTAATGTCGGTTTGCTGAATATCCTCGGCATAACATTCTTGCTTTATGTGTAAGTTTTTATAGAATGGCTTTAGTTCTTCTAGCTCAGAGAATAAATCTTTAAATATAGTTGATGGCGAATAGCTAACTCTGCCAACAATATAAACATTTACCGGTATCTTCCGTTTTGCTAATTCTATTGCAACTGCAAGACCATCGGCGGCGTTTCCTCCCAAGCCACAGACAAGACTATACGTGTTTTTTTCTCCAAAAAGCTCTATTAGTTTATTGCTAATAAGAGTTCCGGAAGAATAGTATAGCTTCTTTAAATCTACTCCAAAAAACCTAAAATTTATGTCGTTTATTAATGCTTTTTGTACCCTTAAATTCATATTAAAAAAATCACCTACCATATAATAAAGATTATGGTAGGTGATAGCAACCGAATTAGAATAGGATTATCAGTTAAGCATTAAATGCAGTTATGTGTTCATCTTCAATTTTCTTAAACAGTGGCTGAAGCTGTTCAACTACTGTAATTCCCGCTAGACTTAGCTTTGTGAATTTGAACTGATCATGGTCAATTTCTGATTCCAATATATTAAGCCCCAAATTCTCACTTAATTTATTGCTGGCGGCAGGAATAAATGGATTTATTAATATTCTTAATGCGTTAACTAATTGTATACAATTGAATATTATTCTCTGAGCTTCAGGAATATCGGTTTTTAATTTCTCCCATGGCTTGTTGTAGTCAAAGTATTGATTACCGGTTGTGGAGAGCTTCTTGATTTCGTTTAAAGCTGAAATAAACTGCCCGTTTTCGAGAAAGTCACCAACATTTGTAAATGCAAGTTCAATTTTATTCCTAAGTTCGGAATCAATTTCAAAATCAAACTTATCTGCGTTAAGCTTGTTCTTATAGAAAGTTAATACTCTATGTATAAAGTTACCAATATTGCCCCCTAATTCCGAATTAACTGAGTTTTTAAAGTCATTCCAGTCCCAATTTCCTTCTTTGTTCTCCGGTAAAATTGAAGTAATATAAAATCTTATTAGGTCTGCTCCGAAATGATCCGCAACTTTTTTCGCATCTATAATATTACCCCTGCTTTTAGAAAGCTTTTGACCGTTAGCATTAAGGAACTTTACGATGCTAGGAAAGTAAGGCAGGTTGTAGTTTAGGTTTTGCCCAATTAATTGACCTGGCCAGAAAATGGTATGAAAAGTTAAGTTGTCTTGACCCATAAAGTAGTAATGTTTAGCATCCTTATTATTCCAGTAATCCCTGTAATCCAAACCATTAGCATTGCAATATTCAATTGTTGCCGATAAATAACCTATTACTGCGTCAAACCACACATAAAATCTTTTAGTGTCTGCAAATTCAATTCTTTCTTCTTCTGGCAAGTCATTAACTGGAATTTCTACACCCCAGTCTAGGTCTCTTGTTATAGCTCTTTCCTGCAAGCCTTCGTTTATAAAGCCTATTGTTTCTTTAAATACCCAATCCTTCCAGGTACCCTCATGATTCAAAACATATTCTTTTATTTGACCCTCAAGTTTAGGATAGTCAATAAAATAATGTTCTGTTTCCTTTAAAGTAACAGGTGCCTTTGTCAATTTGGAATATGGATTTATTAATTCACCAAACCCAAGAGATCTACCACAGTTTTCGCATTGATCAGACCTTTGACCCTGGGAATGACAATGCGGACATTCGCCTTCAACATACCTATCTGGAAGGAATTTATTATCAGTATCTGAAAAGTATTGTAAACTTTTCTTCTTTAAGATATAGCCATTTTTAAACAAATTTAGGAATACATCTTGAGTTACTTTTTTATGGTTTTCAGTAATTGTTGAAGTAAATAGAGAATAAGATATACCGTACTGATTTATAATCTCATGAACTTTAGGAATATACTCGTTTACTAGCTCCTTTGCGCTTATTCCTCGTTTATCTGCTTCTACTGTAATAGGGGTTCCATGACAATCGGATCCAGATACAAAAACTGTATCTATTCCCTTAAGTCTTGAATATCGTGTAAAAATGTCTGCAGGTATAAAATATCCAGCTAGATGACCAATGTGTATATCTCCATTAACATAGGGCCAGGCCGCCGCAACCAATATTTTCTTAGTATTCATTTTATAAATTTAACTAAAATGAATTATACAATATATGGCAAGGCTGTTTAGTAAATTAGAGAGTTTTGTACAAGTTTTAGCCCTGGAGTATTCTCTTTGTCTCGAGTTTGTAATCTTCTACATTTGGCTGATCGAATGCATTTACATTCATAAGTTTAGCTAAGTACATAATTTCAAGCATTTGGTATTGCAAATACATTCCAATTGTATATTCATCAATTATGGGCATATCTACTTCTATATAGGCAAGGTTATTCTTTGTATAGGCAGCTTTGGTGCCGTCAATAATCGCATTCATCAATTCAACGGTAGATTTATTTTCTATTGAATTTACAAGCCCATCAAGGCTTAGATTCTCTGGTAGTCTTTGGTTAATTTGACTATCGGCCGAGTAAACAAAGTAAGTTAAAATGTTTCTAGGGCCTCCTATATAAAGCTGGGCCATTGAATGCAAATCGGTTGAGCCAATAGATACAATAGGGCATATTCCATTGTTAATTTTATTACCATTAATATCATTTTCCTTACCTATACTTTCTCCCATTAGTTGTCTGTACCATTTTCCACAGAACTCCATTTCCGGATTAAAGTAGAACTGATTATTGATTACAATTCCTTCTTGTCTAGCAATGTATCTTACAACTGCAGATCTGAGTGAAGGGTTTGACCCGTAGGTATTAACTAAATCTACTAACGCTACTTTTGCTCCTTCGAGTAGCCTTTCTATATCTATTCCTGCCAGAGCGAGTGGAAATAACCCTATGTTCGAAAATATTGAGTACCTACCACCCACTTTTGGAGGTTGAGTTAATACTGAATAGTTATTTTTTTGGGCAATAGTATGTAACTTTGAGTTTTCCTCAGTAGTAACAACTATTCTATCTTCAATATTAATAAATCTTTCTTCGAGCTTGCGTATTAATAATTCAGCCAAAGCAATTGTTTCTGTTGTTCCTCCAGATTTGCTTAATATGTTTAAAACAAAATCCTCTTTGGAATTAAATGTATCTATTAGTTTAAATACCGAATCTAAATATTTTGCAGAAGTAGTTTCAACAAATATAATTTTTGGGAATCTTTTGTTGGAGTTTAAACAATCTAGACTTCCATATATTGCGTTATACACTGCCATGGTTCCTAGATTAGAACCACCAATTCCTACAAGAAGAATATATTTTAGTTTTTCATTTTTAAAATGCTCAGCTAAGTGAGAGGATTCTGCCAAGAATTTAGTTTCGAAAGGAAGATACAAAGATGCCTCATCTAATAAATATGAGTTATCGTTTAGAACACCTTTTAGATGTTCAGTGTAATCCCTTAGCTTGGATTCTTCAGTTTCAATTTTATCTTCAAGAATACCTGAATTTTCAAAATTGAAATTTACTTTCATAATTAATTCTTAACTAAATTATTCCAATCTTCTGAGAATTTTTGAATTCCCTGAATAGTTAGATCGCTGCTTATATTATACTCGCTCCATTCAAGATTTAAATCTATATCTTTATACGTAATACCTGTAATACATGCATTATTAATGTCTCTAAAATAGTCTGCCTTGTCTTCAAATAAGTCTTCATTAATATCTACACCTGGCACCTGCAAACCATTTACTGCCCATTCTTCTAAAATCTTGTAAGGTGCCGTTACATAGTCAGTCTTAACAAACAACGCATACAAGAAGTGTTTATAGTCCCTAATACTTGAGGTGAGAACCTTTACATGCTTGTCGGAATGAGAGTACATTCTTTGAATATTCATTATTAAATCTGTTCCATCCTTGCAATTTTCATCAAGTCTTCCTTGAAATGGGGATATTAAGACATCCGCCTGAGCATCGATTGTTGCTGCATACACAGCTGCTGCTTGTTCTTGAGTAAAGCAAAGAGTCATGTTTACATTAATTCCATTTTTTGTAAGTGTATTTGCAGCCTTTAAACCCTCTCTAGTAATTGGTAATTTTATGTAAGCATTTTCAACCCAGGTATCCATTTCCTCACCTTGGGAAACCATGTCTGCAGCCTTAGTATTATTGTCAGCATAAACTTCAATAGAGATTGCACCTTGAGGCATTATAGCTTTAATGGATTGAACTATTTCTTTGTATTTATCTATTAATAATTCTCGTTTGTATTTTTTGCCCTCATTTAAATATTCTTGTATTAAAGGATTTTTAGAAAGTAGAGTAGGATTTGTAGTTTGTCCGTCTAAAAATCCTAGCGACTTTAAAGTAAGTTCAGTTTCTATAGAATCTGCGCTATCTAAGAATATCTTCGAATGTAAAGCTACTGGTCTCATAAATTTAATTTAACGGTTTATTTGTATTATCAATTGAATGTCCACCAAACATGTTTCGTAACATCGAAAGAATCTTTCCTGTATAACTAGGATTTATTTTAGATTCAGTTCTAAAATTAACAGATGTTTTTATTACAGGAACTGAAACGTTCAATTTTTCTGCAGTTTCAACTGTCCATGCACCTTCTCCCAATGCATCGACGCTTCCAGAAACACTTTCCAAATTCTGTCCGTAAAGTTTAAATCCTTCCTGCAACCACTTGGTTAATCTAGACTCGATAACGCTACCATTGTTGTAAATATCTGCAACTTCTTCTAAGTTTAAGTTGTATTCTGAAGTCTTCATTAAATTAAAACCTTCAGCAATTGACTGCATCATTCCGTATTCAATTCCATTGTGTACCATTTTTACAAAATGACCTGCCCCTATACCTTCAAAAAATTTATAGCCATTTTCAATAGAAACATCTCTGAAAAGCTCTTCTAGGTAATCATAATAATTCTTTTTACCACCAATCATTAGACAAGCACCATTTCTGGCTCCACTCGGACCACCAGAAACTCCAACATCCATATAGTTAATTCCCCTTTCTTCTAATTGTTCTGAGTTAAATTTATCCTCGTAATATTTTGAATTTCCACCTTCAATAACATAGTCACCTTTAGATAATAGTTCTTTAAGCCCACCAGGTTCTAATAGTATAGCTCTAGTAGCTTCACCTGCTGTCAGCATTGTCCAAATAACCCTAGGTCCATTAAGCATTGAAACTAACTCCTTTAAATCCTTTGCACCTTTTATTCCATACTTTTCAAGTTCTTGTACTTTGGAGTAAGTCCTATTGTATACAATAACATCCCAGCCTTTATCCTTTAAGTTTAATGCTAGTCCAGTTCCCATTTTCCCTAAACCAATTAAACCGATTTGTTTGTTCATATTTTTGATATAGATAATATAGTGATATCGTCTGGCATATAAGTGAATAACGGAACTGCATTTTCTTGCCAAGACTTAACTATTGGATCAATAAATTCCCACTGAGCCCTTACCTCCTGTTGATCAACAAAATAAGTTAAATCGCCCAATAATGCCTCTTTAATTAGTGTTGCATATTCTTCCACGTATTGAGTTTCAGATTTCTCTGACCTTAAAATCTCTGTATAGTTAGCACCTTTAAACAATCTTATAAAGGGATTATCTCTGGTAAAGTTTATAAATAATTTATCCTTGTTCTTAAAATCAATTTCTACGAAGCTTCTAGACTGTCCGGTTCTTTTACCGGCCTCTAAAACAAACTTTGTATACTTCCATTTAGGATCGTCTATAAATGCTGCTATTTTAAAGTAAGTTTCTGTATTAGAGTTAGGTTTTACATTCTCGATTTCTTTATAACCTTTATATTGGGCCCTAAATGTAAATTTACCAGCATCATTATTAGAATACTTTACAAGTTTACTCAAAATATCAAACCTTGCCTTTCTATAATTAAACGCACTATGTTCATCGGGAATTTCCATTGTAATTAATGCAAGAATTTCTAATAAATGATTTTGGCCAACATCTCTTAAAGAACCTACAGAATCAAAAAATTCACCACGTTTTTCTACACCAAGAGTTTCTGTGGTACTAATAAAGACTCTTTCAATATTTTCTGTATTCCATATACTCTCAAGCTTTTTTCTTGCAGTAGGAATATCCCTTAGAATGTCTTTTCCAAGGTAGTGGTCTAGTCTGTATATTTGATCTTCTTTAAAAACTTCCAGTAAAATTTTATCTGTTTCTATAGATGTATTAATATCGTGACCGAATGGTTTTTCTAAGACTACCTTTACTTCCGCGCCTTTACACATTTGATTAAATTGTGTTTCCTTTATGTGAACAACAACTTCGTCGTATAGAGAAGGGGGAATTGCCAAATAAAATAACTTATTAGCGCAAATATCAAGTTCCTGTTCAAGTTTTAAAACCTTTTGATTTAATTCTACAAAGCAGTCTCTACTATCTAAGTTCCCCTGAACGTATTCAAATATTCGTAAAAAATCTTCTTCAGCTGTAAACGATTCATCTTTAAAGTGATTGCGTAAAGAAGTATCTATAACCTCTTTATATTTGCCATCTGTAAAATCTCTTCTAGCAAAAGCAAAGACTCTAAAGTTATTAGTATTAATTTGTTTTGTGCTAAATAAATGGTAAATCGAGGGTATTACTTTTCTTGATACTAAATCACCAGTGGCACCAAATATTAATAAAAAATCAAACTTGCTTATTTGCATAACTTCAAAATGAATTAATTATTTCCTTTACCTTTTCTACAATAAATTTAGAAGATATTTCCTCGTAGTCTAAGAGCTCCAAAGGTTTTCCGGATCTTGGGGGTTTACTAACACTCAAAGAAAATATTTTAGTCTTAACGTTAGCTAATTCGCTTCTAATTGCTTCTGCTATTCCGCCTTCCGCATAATGGTCTTCTACAATCAAAACTGCCTTTGTTTCTCTAATACATTTACTTAGTGTATTGTAATCAATAGGCTTAACAGAGAATAAGTCTACAACCCTAATAAAGATATTCTTCTCTTTTAAGACCTCGTAGGCTTTTAATGCTTCGTGTAATGTAATACCAGCACCTACTACGGTAATTGAATCATAAACACTTTCTCTAATAATTTTACTTCCTCCAATTTTAAACGAGTTATCGTTAGCATATAAAACCGGGGTATCCATTCTGGTAGATCTAATATAAACATTCCCGTAGTGTTCGGATGCCAAGTAAACTGCACGCTCCATAGATACTGCATCTGATGGATATAAAACTGCACAATCTGGTACAGATCTAAACATTGCTATGTCCTCTAAAGCCATTTGCGAAGGTCCATCTTCGCCAATGGATACTCCTGCATGAGAACCTACAAATTTTATATTTGAGTTTGAATACTGACTCATTCTTATTTGATCGAATGCTCTGGTAAAGAATGCGGCAAAAGTTGATACAAATGGAATCTTATTCATTCTGGACAAGCCAAGGGCTGCACTAACCATATTCTGTTCTGCAATGTACATGTCAAAGAATCTTTCCGGATACTTTGTTTGAAAGGTTTCAGAGTGAGTAGAATTCTGGGTTCCTCCGTCTAAGGACACAAGGTTTGGGTATTTTTCTGCTAACGCCACTAGGGCTTGTCCATATGCCTTTCTTGTAGCGACAAATTCTCCCGGACTGTATTCCGTCCAGTTAAAGTTTCCGCTTGTATGTTCCAATTCTTTCCCATTCTCTGGCTCCGCTATATTGCACTCAATATTAAAGTTAACTTTTCCCAGATCGTGCATTGCATTTTCTAGTTCCTCACGCTTAAGGGCTTTCCCATGCCAATCAAGTTTATTCTCCAACATTTTTATGCCTTTTCCTTTTATTGTTTTGGCTATAATACAAATCGGTTTATCTGGGGAATTCTTGATCTGTTCAAAGGCTGTTATTATGCTTTGCACATCATGTCCATCCTTAATTGTTATTACATACCATCCAAAGCTTTCGAATCTTGCCTTATATGCATTCAAATCCCACTCCAAAATTGTTTCAGAAGCCTGCTCTAAACGATTACAATCAACAATTGCTATTAAATTATTTAAGTTGTATCTGCTTGCTATATTTGCGGCTTCCCAGACACTACCTTCACTTAATTCACCATCACCTAGTAGTACATAAGTTTTATAGTTTGCCTTATCCAAATATTTTGCATTTATTGCCAAACCAACCCCTACAGATAACCCTTGTCCTAATGATCCGGTAGCTGCATCTGTATACTTAAAATTTGAAGTAGGATGACCTTCAAGATTGCTATTAAATTTTCTTAAATTCATTAATTCTGACGGATCTATAGCCTTTGCAGCAGCCCATAAGGAATAGTACAGTGGTGAAGCATGTCCTTTAGAAAAGATTATTCTATCGTTGTTTATGTAATCAGGATCTTGAATGTTGTATTTTAAGTAGCCGCCAAAGTATAAAGTAGCCATTAACTCAACAGCAGATAAAGAGGATGTTGGATGACCCGAACCCGCTTCGGTGGTAGAAGTAAGTATATAGTATCTTAATAACTTTGAAATTTCTTCTATTTTTG
Source organism: Patescibacteria group bacterium (assembly GCA_016861265.1). Lineage (GTDB taxonomy): Bacteria > Patescibacteriota > Dojkabacteria > J137 > J137 > Brojett037. The sequence continues at coordinate 1,202 of BOLA01000001.1, read as the reverse complement.
CTACTGTTTCCATTGTTGAGGCATAATAAACTAGGTATTTTTATCATTCTATCACTTCATTTGTAATTGGTAGAATTTTTTTGTACTTAATTAGTGAACAGTAAGCAATTCATTCCAACTTGTAGTAAATCTTTGGGATTTTAATTCACTCTTCATTCTCCATGGTTGTTTTATTCCCGTAGAGGCATACCTTATAAATTCACTCCCCTGAGCTTTGTTTATTTTCTCAATGGCCTTCATTAAGTTATTGTATTTATTAAAATCATAATCCGGTTTTACTAAACTTAAATTAACTGCATCACGTTGTCTAATACCCAGCAGCATTGTGGTTGCCTTTTTATATTGATATCCCTTCCTATAGATTAATCTTAGAGCCCTTAATGCTGCTGCAATTAAATCTGGTAAATACCACGTAGAAACTGTTAATGGCAGCACAATGGAGTTGTAGTATTGAGGAGTATCTTTGTGTCGGTTTGTAACAATTGAAACATAAACATGAGAACACGCAGATTCCTGCTCCATTAACTTTTCCCAGGCTCTTGTAATATAACTTGCCACCGCTTCTTCTAGATCTTCCAATTTACTTACCGATCTACCAAAAGACCTTGAGCTGGTAATTCCTTTACGAGGATCGTCATTATTAATCATCTTAAAACAAGGTATTTCGTTTAATTCCGTTACCGTTCTTAAACCCGTTACGGAAAATTGATTCCTGATCCAAGTTTGGTTTGCGTTCTTTAATTGATAAGCATTATATATACCGTTCACATTTAACTTAGCAGAGCCTCTATAGCCTATATTCCAAATTCTTTCTACGGGGAGTTTTTTTAGAAATTCATCCTTATCGGGCAAATCACTCCATAAAAAAACTCCTCCTGTTTCTTTATTATCCTTAGCGTAATGATTGCATATTTTCGCAAGTGTTTTAGTAGGAGCAATACCTATAGACATAGGTACACCCGTAGACTTTAAAACCTGAGATCGAATAGATTTGCAATAGTCTGTTAAATTAAACTTAAAATCCTTTAAATTTAGGAATGCTTCATCAATTGAATATATTTCAATGTTTGGAACAAACGACTGTAAGATTCGCATTACCCGTCCTGAGATATCTCCATACAATGTAAAATTTGCCGAGAATACATGTATTTCGTGTCTATCAAACTCTTCTTTGTATTTAAAAGCAGGAGCTCCCATGGGTA